>JAXMBS010000001.1:0-212715 GCA_046349775.1 Planctomycetaceae bacterium
ACGGTCGCCAGCCGGGGCAATGGTGGCAGTCAAGATGACCAACAGCATCACGCAGTGAAGCTTCTGCGGGATCGACGTCAGGGGGTAAAGGAACATGGGGCAGGGCCGTTCAGGGAACAAGTTTCGCCCCTTCTCAAAGCGGGCCGGCCACTCCGGCTCGGGCGAGCAGGCGCGCCGATTGTAGGAAGCGTGCCGTCTGTGAGGGCGAGTCCGCATGCCGTAGCATCACATCAGGCTGCTACGTTCGGCGCGATTCGTCCCAGTTTATGGGTTCGCAGCGGGAATTCCCATTCGGCCCGGACGACAGGCAGTAGTCTTCTCTGGGCACGGTCTGCGCCCAGCAATGGCGCGCCGTGGCCCGTCGGCTGTCCCCCGCCGGAACGAGATCGCAGTCTTGTGACCATGACCAGCACAGCCACAGTTTTTCGCAGCGACGAGCTGGCCTCCATGATGCAGGCCACGCCCGCTACCAAAGCGTCGCTGGTGCAGATTTATCCTGCGTCGGCAAACACGACGCTGGTGGACCTGCACGGACCGCGGATGACAATCGGCCGCGACGCACTCTGCGACATCGAGGTTACCGACGATTTCATTTCGCGCGTCCACGCCCTGCTCGAATTGGGCGATCACGGCTGGCGGATCATCGATCGTGGCAGCCTGAACGGCACGTTCGTCAACGAAGTCAAAGTCACGGAGCAGGCGCTGTTCCCTGGCGACCGCCTCCGCGTCGGCAATCACATCTACAAATTCCTCTCGGCCAACGACATCGAGGTGCAGTACCACGAGGCCGTCTACGAGATGATGACGTTCGACGCCCTAACCGGCACCCACAATCGCCGGTACTTCGAAGAGGGCTTCCGTCGCGAAGTGCTGCGATCGATCCGGCATGGCCGTACGCTGGCCCTGCTGGTCATCGACGTCGATCACTTCAAGCAGGTCAACGATCAACTCGGTCACCTCGTCGGAGACGAGGTCCTTCGCTCACTCGGCGCACAATTCAAGCGCCGGACGCGCGGCGATGAAATGCTTGCCCGCTACGGCGGCGAGGAGTTCATGCTGGTGTTGAGCGAAGCTTCGCTGTCCGACGCGGTCCGCGTCGCGGAAGAACTGCGACAAGGGGCCTGTGATACGCCGGTGGAAACGTCGCGCGGACCCGTCCACGTGACGATCAGTATCGGCATCGCGCATTACGACGGCCGGTCGGAAATCACGAGCCAGCAACTGATTGATCGCGGCGACTCAAAGCTCTATGAGGCCAAGGGGACCGGCCGCAACCGCGTCTGCTGGTGATTGAAAGTGCGCAATCGAATCTCAAGCCCACAGACTGCAGTCTGTGGGCTTTGGCGTTTGGGGCGCCCTCCCACTGCCGGCTGCCTCCGCCACCGCGTACAATCGGACGGTCCTTGAATCCTGAATCCCGGCCCCTGATTCCTGTACACGTGGCGCTCGACCCCCCTGACATCACGCTCGAATCACTGGCCCGCGTTCAGGCGGCGTTCGACCGGATGACGACCCAGCTGCGGCACGTCATCGTCGGCCAGGAGCCGGTTGTCCAGGAACTGATCATCGCCTTGCTCACCGGTGGACACTGCCTCCTCGTAGGCGTTCCAGGACTCGCCAAGACGCTGATGGTCCGCTCGCTCGCCGAAACGCTCGGCCTCAGCTTCAGCCGCATCCAGTTCACGCCGGACCTTATGCCGGCCGACATCACCGGGACCGAGGTCATCCAGGAAGACCGCGTCAGCGGGACGCGCGGCCTCCGCTTTTTGCCCGGCCCTGTCTTCGCCAACGTCGTGCTGGCCGACGAAATCAACCGCACCCCGCCCAAGACCCAGGCGGCCCTCCTCGAAGCGATGCAGGAGCACCAGGTCACCATCGGCGGCCAACGGCATCCGCTGCCCGAACCGTTCTTTGTTCTCGCCACCCAGAATCCGATCGAGCAGGAAGGTACCTATCCGCTGCCGGAAGCGCAGCAGGACCGCTTCATGCTGGACGTGCGGATTGACTATCCGACCGAAGACGAGGAATTCCAGGTCGTCCGGCGAACCACCGGCGGCGCCGTGCCGCCCGTGCAGCCCGCGCTCGCGCCCGGAGAACTCGCTGAGTTGCAGCGGACTGTTCGGGCACTCCCGGTGGCCGATCACGTGATCCAGTACGCGCTGCGACTGACCCGGGCAACGCGTGCACGGCGTGGTACGGCGCCGGAATTCATTGACCAATACGTTCGTTGGGGAGCCGGACCGCGGGCCAGTCAGGCGCTGATTCTCGGCGCGAAGGCTCATGCCGCACTGGCGGGCAGAGAATACGCATCCGTCGACGACGTTCGTGCCGTTGCGCTTGCCCGTGCTGCGGCACCGGGTGATTGCCAACTTCAACGCGGAGTCTGACCGGTTGTCGACCGACGACCTCATCCGCCGACTCCTCGACGAGTTGCCGGCTGGCCGGGAATCGGGTGGTCTGCCGGGACTCGCCAAATTGCTGCGCTCGTGACGGCGCTCCGGGCAGCGCAGGCATGGCTCAAGCCGGAGGCCGCAAAGGCAAGATCAGATTCCAGTCGGAGCGATGCGCCGGCCGCGCCCGCCGGCGCGCTGGCGACTGGACAGAAACTCCCGCAACGGACTCTCCAGCGGCGTGTCCGTGCTCACACGATACAGTGCGACGCCCCGTGCGACGGCAATCGCCGCCAGTTCCTCGAGATGCCGCTGCATGCGTTGCCGGTAGGGCGCGCCCGCCGCTGCCGGCTCGACGAACACCTCGCGGCCGGTCTCCATGTCGCGGAATAACGTTGGTTCGTCGAAGTCGAACGACAGTTCGGCCGGATCGAGCACCTGGAACGCGACCACATCGTGCCCGCGGGCTTGCAGGTACATGAACCGCGTCGCCAGAGCGTCGAGCGGTGTGAGAAAGTCGGAAATCAACACCAGCAACCCGCGTTTGTGGACGCGCTGCGCAACCTGTTCGAGGGCGTCGGCGATCCGCGTGGCGCGGCCGGCCGGCGGATGTTCCAGCGCATGGACGATCCGCCGGAACTGCCCGGCGCGATGCCGTGCGGGGATGAAGGCGTCGATTTCCTCATCGACGAGCACCAGACCGATTGCGTCCCGCTGCGTGTGCAGGAAATAGGCCAGCGTGGCCGCCAGCGTTTTGGCGTATTCGGCCTTTGTGTGCGGCAGCGTGCCGAACGCCATCGACCGGCTGTTGTCGACGACGACATGGCACCGGAGGTTGGTCTCGTCCTCATACTGCTTGACGAAATATCGGTCACTGCGGGCATACAGCCGCCAGTCCAGCCGTCGCGGATCGTCCCCCGGCACGTACTGCCGGTACTCGGTGAATTCGACCGAGAACCCGTGGAATGGCGACCGATGCAGACCGGCGAAGAAACCCTCGACGACGGCGCGCGCCCGCAACTCCAGCGAGGCGATCTGCAGCAGCGCGACCGGATCGATGTACGACGGCGGGGGGTAGGAGGTCGTGGTGGGCACTGGGGAGCTTACTCCACGGCCACGACGATCCGCGCCTCGGAACCTTCGCTGCGCGCCGTCGCACTGAAGCCGAACAGCGCACCCGCCGGCGCCGCCACGCGCTCCGACGCAATCGAGGCGCCGTCATGCCGGACCTCAATGCGGAAAGCATCGCGCGGAGTTCGATCGTCCACTCATATACGGTGTCCAGTTCCAGATCGTTCAGTGGCACCGCCGGCGTCAACTTGGTCTTGTTGGCCACGACGATCGAGTAATCGGCGCCGGCCTCCATGACGCCGATCATCAAATAACCCCGGTACAGCTTGGGTCCATCTTTGGCCAGATTAAAGAGGACGGCTTTCCCAACGTCACTACAGGATGTCCCGTCGATGTTGGCGGAATCGCTCCGCTTGGTCCCCGAGATGACGAACGCAGGATCACGGAATTCGACGAACAACTCGTCCGGAATCTTCGTCGCCGTGGCTGACAGGATCAGGGCCGGCTCCAGTGCGACCCGCCGCACGTCGTATGGCTTCGGTTTGAGGACTTCAAATCCGGTCGGAACGTAGCGGCCTTCGTTGAACGACTCCAATTCGTGCTGGTACTCGGCCGCTTCGGCATCTTTCTTGATGAACTTGGCTTCGTCGATGATCTGCTGGTAAACCGCGGCCAATGTCTTGCGGCACTCGGCGTCGGCATTGATATTCGCATCCACGGCCGCGACGAGTTCCGGCGCGGCGCCATCAGACTCGTAGGCACGATATTCTGCCGCAGAGATATCGCCGAGCAACCAGGCGCCGCGAAGCGTGCGGAGCTGGAGCGCTGCAGCCGAATCTCCGGCCTGAGCCTGAGCATCGATCGCCTGCAGATACACGCCGCGGGCTGCGGCGGACTGCTTGAGGTATTCGGCTTTGGCGGCCAGCAGGACCGCCGGACGGTCGGCCCCGAAGACCGGAGCGATCGACAACACGCCGTACAGAAAGATGAGAAACCGCGCCATGGCATCAGATCTCCGTGAGAAAAGAGGATCGAAACCAGCGCCTCAAAACGTCGAGTGTCCGCGACACTGCTGTTAAAGTATGCGTATGTCCAGGCTGAGGATGCAAGCGGCAGCGAACGAATTCGCTGCCGCATCAGTAAATGCTCATTGGATCGACCGGGGTGACCGATGCGGCGACGGCGTTGGTTGCAGCTGACTGCAGTCGCGGCGGCGCGAGCGCTGACAGAGCGTGCCGCTGCGAATGACGAAGCCATCCCGCTGTTCGCCACGCGGGGCATTGTGCTGTTGCCGCCGGATCTTGTCGACGTCGACTGGCCGCAGATGGCCCACGCCGCGAACCTGACGACGATCGGCGTGCATGGCGGACCGAGCGGCGTCGCTGAATTCGTACGCAGCGAACCCGGCGTCCGATTCCTCGAAAAATGTCGCGCCCTGCAGTTGGAGGTCGAGTACGAGCTGCACGCAATGCATGATCTGCTGCCCAGCGCGCTTTTCGAAAAACATCCGGACATGTTCCGGATGAACGAACGGGGGGACCGCGTTGCGGATGCGAACTGCTGCCCGGCCTCCCGCGCCGGGCTGGAAGTGATCTGCGCGAATGCCGGCAAATTTGCCGAGATCCTGCGGCCGACGACGCATCGGTACTTCTACTGGCCGGATGACGTGGCGCCGACCTGCCGGTGCCCGGAGTGCCGCCAGTATTCTGATAGCGAACAGGCGGTAATCGTCGAAAACGCGATGCTGGCGGCCCTGAGGAAAGTCGACCCGCAGGCGAACCTCTCGCACCTGGCGTATGTCAGCACTCTGGCTGCTCCGCAACAGGTGCGGCCGGATCCTGGTCTGTTCCTGGAGTTTGCTCCAATTGAGCGATCATGGGCGCATCCGCTGGCGAACAAAGAGATCATCGGCCGGACCGGCGCCGGACGAAAACCGACCTCGCACGGACAGACACTGGAACTGCTTGACGGAAACCTCGGGGTGTTCCCGCGCGATACGGCGCAGGTGCTCGAATACTGGATCGATGCGTCGCTGCACAGCCAATGGAAGCGCCCGGCCGTGCAGGTTCCCTGGAACGCCGACGTCCTACGGTCGGATCTCAAGACGTACGCGGAGCGTGACATTCGGAACATCACGTCATTCGCGGCGTGGATCGATGGTGACTACATCCGGCGGTTTGGCGCGCCGGACTTCATCGCGGAGTATGGTGCGGCGCTGCGTGATGCGTAAGGCAAAATGTCCGCGTTTGCCTGCGATGTCAGGACGACGACCGATTGTAACCCGTTGCTCGTGAGTCGAACCAACTTCGTGCAAGCGCGGACGCTTGCCGTACGAGGATGAATCATGGCCGAATATCGCTGGAATCAGCAGGAGGTCGCCGCCGGCTATGACGCGTCGGCGCCGATCGTGCATCCGTACTACACCGCCGTCCAGGACGCAGTGATGGCGGCGATTCCGGACAGCCTGACTATCGTCGACGCGGGCGGCGGGTCCGGTCAGTTGCTGGAGAGGTGCCTGGAGCGGCTGGCCGGACTGTCGCGCGTGCTCGTCGACCAATCGGCGCCCATTCCTGCAACTGGCACGCGAAAAGCTGGCCCGCTTCGGCGACCGAGTCGCCTTTCATGAGTTGCGCTCCAGGACGATTGGGAGCGCGCCATCCCGTTTCCACCCTGCGCCCATCGTCAGTACGTCAGCCATTCACCATCTGGAGCCGGCGGAAAAGCGCGCCCTGTACGCGCGCTGTGCGTCTATTGTCGCCTGGGGGCGTGCTCGTCAACGGCGATGAGGTCCGGCCGGCCGACGACGCCGAGTATCGCGCCGTCGTCGAAAAGTGGGCTGCCCGCATGCAGCATCTGGAAGGGCGCGCGGCGTGCCGGCGCCGATGGCAGACGCCCTGCTCAAATGGCGGCGAAACGTCGAGCAGTTCGGCGGCCCGCGCGTCGGCGGCGACGATTGTCACGAAACGCTCGCTGTGCAGCTCGCCTATTTCCGGGACGCAGGCCTGGTCGACGTCCGGGTCGGCTGGGCGCGAACTGTGGGCCGTCCTGATCGGCAGGAAGCCAGCTTGAAGGATTCAGGGACGGTCGAAATCCGGACCGGATGCCGCGGGGTTGCGAGTCGCACTGGTGGAGCCGGTGTTACGAGAGCACTGTCGCTCTGCGCAGCCGGCATGCCCGGCATAACCGGTCGGTGACCACTTTCAGGTCAATTTGATCGCGGTTGAACCCGGGCTCGGCGGCCTCGGTGTTCACGAAAAGAAACGTGAATTCCCCGTCCCGACCGCCGCCGCGCACTAGGCTTTGGCGCACGTCAAAGCGACGCTCGTCGCCGGATTCGTTGCGTCGGCGCTTGTGCCACCCCTCGGCCAGTTTAAAGCGGAAGGCAGTCCGCGTGTCCGTCAATTGGGCTACCATTTGTGAGGAATGGAAGGGCGCGGGAGCGGCCGCTCTGCCCGAGCGGATGCAGTTCCCGATGATGCCCCACTCGGTCGTCGAATTCTCGCATCTGTCCGAGAAGAAAAGCGTCACGACCGAGGAGCTGGCCGCCGTCATCGAACGCGATTCCGCGCTCGTCGTCGAAGTCCTGCGTTACGTGAACTCGGCCATCGTCGGGCTCCGCTGGAAGGTCCAGTCGGTGGCGCGTGCGATGGCCGCCATCGGCATCCGTCGGACCCGCACGCTGCTGCTCACGGCCGCCCTCCAGCAGGTGCTCAAAGGGGCGACGTCGAAGTTCATTCATCCGCTGCGATTTCAGCGCGACAACGCCGAACGGTCGCTGTTCGCCGGTGAAACCGCACGGCTGATCGGCGGCGATGCGGAAACCGCCCGCACGGCCGGCCTGTTGCAGGATCTGCTCCTGCCGATGCTGACCGACGCGTACACCGAGACGTACCGCAAGTTCGACCCCAAGCACATCGGACTTGTCGAATTTGAACGCCAGCACTTCGGCTGGGACCACGCCGCATTGCTCGCCAAGCTGATGTGCGACTGGGGTTTCCCCGAGGAGCTCGTCGCCTGCGTCGGCCTGCATCACGCGGGCGAACGCGTCCTCGACGACGCGGAACTTGCCCGCACGTCCTGTGGCGCAACGGCCGTCGCTTCATTGCTGCCGGACGCCATGCAGCAGTCATTCAACGGCATCGACCGGCTGCTCACCCTGCAGGACCGGTATCCGGAATTCGTCTGGATGGAGGTCGCCGCGCGGGTCGACACGATGGCCGGAGAGGCCGGCGACATCTATGGCGGTCGCACCGAACTGTGTGGACGTCTCGAAAAAATGGCGCTCGCCAGGTTGCGACGGGCGCGGCTGGAAGCGGCGCTGCTCGATCACCAGGTCGGCAATTATGCGATCGAGGAAAAGATCGGCGAAGGGGGCATGGGGGTCGTGTACAAGGCGCGGCACTGCTTGCTGAAGCGTCCGGCCGCCGTCAAGCTCCTGCAGTCCACCTCCTTCGACCGGGCCGCCGTGCAGCGGTTCGAGTCGGAGGTCCAGCTCACCTGCCAACTCACCAGTCCGCATACGGTCGCCGTGTACGATTACGGCGTCACCCCGCAGGGTTTGCTCTATTATGCCATGGAGCACATCGAGGGGCTCACGCTCAGCAACTTGGTGAACCGGTTCGGCCCGCTTTCCGACGGGCGCACGATCCACCTGCTCATTCAGGCGTGCCGCTCCCTGCAGGAAGCCCACGACTGCGGCCTGATCCATCGGGACATCAAGCCCGACAACATCATGCTCACGCGTCGCGGCGGCGTCTGCGATGTCGTGAAAGTGCTCGACTTTGGTCTCGCCTGCACCATGGATGGCAAGCACCAGGGCGTCTGCGGCACGCCAGCGTTCCTGGCCCCCGAAGCGATCATGTCCCAGAAGCAGCCGACGCCCGCCGCGACATCTACGCCCTCGGCGCCGTCGGCTACTTCCTGCTCACAGGTTCCCACCTGTTCGACGCCCGCGAAACGCCGGAAGTCCTCCGCGCGCAGGTGCGCACCGTGCCGCCTCCTCTGTCGAAACGCAGCGATCGGCCGATCGATGCCGCGCTCGAAGCTGCGATCATGTCGTGCCTGGCGAAGGACCCCAATCTGCGTCCGGCCTCGGCCACGCGGTTTGCCGAGCTCCTCGCCCGCTGCCCAAGCGCCGCGCAGTGGAGCGACAAGCACGCCACCGATTGGTGGGACAGCGTCGGCCCTTCCAGCGGGACGGACGGCAATACCCGCACGAATCTCTCCAACAAACTCAACGAGGCGTTCGCCACGGCGGCGACACAAGTCGGCATCGGCGAGGCACCGAAAGAAGCACTGGCTGAATGCAGCCCGTGAGACGTGCCACTGCTTGACCCGCCGATTGTCAGCGTCGTCACTGCTCCAGCGCGAATTTGGCCGAGCGAGTAGTGGCGATGAGGATTGGGGCGCCGCTCGTGCCCGTCCGAATCAATCGCGCGCACGTCCGCAACCGGATTTGTCTCAGCGGCTTCGCTTCCCGACCCCTCCCGCTTAGAATCGCTCCCGCTGCGCTCGGCAGCCGCGGTACACAGCTTTGAGCACGGGAGCTGACGATGAGCGGGCGGAACTGGATCGGCGTAGTAACGACGCTCGGCAGTGTCATTCTTGCAGCGGGATCCGGCAGGACCGACGACTGGCCGCAATGGCGCGGCTTGCACCGGGACGGCGTCTCGCACGAACACGGTCGACTCGCCGACTGGACCCGGCATCCGCCAAAGCTCGAGTGGAACGTCGCAGGGATGGGCCGGGGCTATGCCAGTGTGTCTATCGCCGACGGCCGGCTCTACACGACGGGCAACTTTGACAACGGACAGGGGGTCGTCTGCGTCGATGCCCGTTCCGGCGTGCAGCTCTGGCGTCGGACCGTTACCAGCGACAGTCCGCAGCACAGCTATCCCGGTTCGCGCTGCACACCGACGATCGACGGCGACCGGCTCTATGCCATCACGTCCGACGGCCGGATCGCCTGTTTGAAGACCGATGACGGCGAGGTCGTCTGGTCGCAGGACTTCCAGCAGTGGGGTGGCAAAATGATGTCCGGCTGGGGGTACTCGGAATCTCCGCTGGTGGACGGCGACCGCGTGATCTGCACCCCCGGCGGTCCCGGCGCAATGCTGGTTGCGCTCGATAAGCGGACCGGCAACGTCGTCTGGAAATCGGATGTTCCTGACTTTAACCCCGGCAAGTCGGGCGCCGGGTACTCGTCGATCGTCATTTCTCAGGGCGGCGGCGTGAAGCAATATGTCACGCTGATCGGGGCGGGGGCGGTTGGGGTGCGGGCCGACGACGGCAAGTTCCTGTGGGGCTATGCCCGGATCGCAAACAAGACAGCCAATATCTCCACTCCGCTGGTGGGAGGAGATCATGTATTTGTGTCGACTGGCTATCAAACGGGAGCGGCACTGCTCAAGTTGGTGCCGAAGGATGGCGGCGTCGAAGCCAAGGAAGAGTATTTCCTCGATTCGAAGACATTTCAGAACCAGCACGGCCAGATGGTGCTCATCGACGGCCACGTCTATGCCGGTAACCAGCACCGCAACGGCTTCCCCATCTGCGTGGAACTGGCGAGCGGGAAAGTCGCCTGGGGAGGAACTGAACGAGGACCGGGGACAGGCTCAGCGGCCATCAACGCCGCGGGCGGACACGTGATCTTCCGCTATCAGGACGGCGTGGTGGCGCTCATCGAAGCCACCCCGTCCGGCTACCACCTCCACGGCACGCTCACGCCCGAGTTCCAGGAAGCGGAAAGCTGGGCGCAGCCGGTCGTCGTGGACGGCAAGCTGTATCTGCGCGAGCAGGACCAGTTGATGTGCTACCGGCTGAGCGTGGAGTGACCAACTTCAATAGCCACGGGGATCAGCCCCGTGGCTCGAATGACGCGTATCACAAATTGATTCGCGCTACGCGTTGACCCCGCCGTCCACAGTGATCGCGGCCCCGTTGACGAATGATGCGGACGGAGACGCGAGGAACCGCACGACGGCGGCGACTTCCTCGGGCTTGCCGTAGCGGCCGGCGGGGACCATTTGTGCCATACCGGCAGCCGCCGGGTTTTTCGACGGGTCGGCCGGGTTCATGTCGGTGTCGATGGGTCCCGGCTCGACGACGTTGGATGTGATGCCGCGCTTGGCCAGGTCGTGAGCGAAGCCCTTCGCGAGGCCGGCGACGGCGAACTTGCTGGCCGCATAAATGCTGAGACCCGGTCCGATGGCGCGTTCACTGAGAACGCTGCCGATCGTAATCACGCGCCCCCCCTTGCCCATGCGCTTGACCGCTTCTCGAGTGCTGTAGAAGACGGCATCAACGTTGACGGCCATTGTTCGCTCATAGAGGGCGGGATCGACTTCGTCGATGGTGCCGAGCTCATAGACGCCGGCGTTGTTGACCAGGATGTCGACCTTGCCGCCGTATTCGCGGTCAATGTGTTCGAACAGCTTCGTGACCGCCTTGGGATCGGCGACATTGCCGCTGATCGTGTGGGCCTTGCCGCCGGCGCGTTTGATTGAATCGACGACTTCCTTCGCGGCTCCTTCACTTTTCGAGTAGTTGACCAGAACCGTGGCGCCATCCTCCGCGAGCACCTTTGAAATGGCGGCTCCAATGCCGCGGCCGCCGCCTGTGACGAGAGCGACTTTTCCGGAAAGGGGTGCTGACATGACGTGCCTCCTCCTAGTTCGAGCTGCCGGGCTGGCCCCTCGCGATCACGCGCGGGCGGTTCCCCAGCATGAATGGGCTGCCGGCTTAGCATCGAGTCCGGCGGGCGCCGCTGCAAGCGGCCGGTTGGAAGAATTACCTGTGCCGCCGGGCGGCCCAACAGACTTCCACAAAGATTTGCGGCAGGGCTGTGTGGTAGGAAGCAATTCACACACCCGATCGGCAGCATTCTGCCACGGATTGCGTCGGGAACTGACTCCCTCGCTAGCACTCGGGCTATTGGGACTGGCTCTTGCCACCTGGCTCATCACTCGACCGTCACGCTCTTTGCCAGATTTCGTGGGCGGTCCACGTTGCAGCCGCGCAGGAGCGCGATGTGATATGCGAGCAATTGCAGGGGAATCGAAGTCACGATCGGCTGCAGGTAATCGTCGACTTCCGGGACGTAGATCACGTGGTCGGCGAGGGCCGTGACGTTGTCGTCCCCTTCGCACGCAATCGCGATAATCGGCCCGCGGCGGGCGCGGATCTCCTCCATGTTGCTGATCACTTTGTCGTACACGCCGGAGCGTGGCACGACAAACACGCTGGGTGTGTGCTCGTCGATGAGGGCGATCGGACCGTGTTTCATCTCCGCCGCCGGGTAGCCTTCGGCGTGGATGTAGCTGATTTCCTTCAGCTTCAGTGCGCCTTCGAGCGCGACCGGGAAGTTATAGAGCCGGCCGAGGTATAGGAAGTTGGTCGCCGTGCAGTACTGCTGCGCGACCTCTTTGACTGCGTCGTGGCACTCCAGCGTGCGGGCGACGGTCTCCGGCATCGCTTTGAGATGCCCGATGAGTCGTTTGCCGGCCTGGTAGGACAGGTGCCTCATCCGTCCGAAGTACAGTGCGAGCAGTGCGAGCACCGTTACCTGCGATGTGAATGCTTTGGTCGAGGCGACGCCGATTTCCGGCCCCGCGTGAAGATACACGCCCCCATCCGCCTCGCGCGCAATCGTCGAGCCGACGACGTTGCAGATGGCCAGCGTCGGCAGCCCCTTGCGCTTGCATTCGCGCATGGCGGCGAGCGTGTCGGCCGTCTCGCCGCTCTGGGTGATTGCGAACACGGCCGTGCGGTCGGACAGCGGCGGATTGCGATAGCGGAGTTCGCTCGCGTACTCAACTTCCACGGGGACGCGGGCAAATTCCTCGATCAGGTATTCTCCGACGAGCGCCGCGTGCCAACTGGTACCGCAGGCGGTGAGGACGATCCGATCGATGCGCCGGAGCTGCTGCGGCGTGAGGTTGAGGCCGCCGAATTTGGCCGTCGCTTCGTCTTCATCGAACCGGCCGCGCATCGCGTTTTCGATGGTCTGCGGCTGCTCGAAGATCTCCTTGAGCATGTAGTGCTCGAAGTCTCCCTTCTCGATTTCGGTCGAGACCTGGTTCAGCGTCTGCACCGCAGGAGAGGCTTGCCGGTGTCGCGATGCCGCAGATCGAGCCGGTCGGCGGTCAACAGTGCGATCTCGTGATCGGCGAGATAGACGACCTGGTCGGTATAGCCGAGCAGCGGACTGAGATCGCTGGCGATGTAGTGCTCACGTTCGCCGACGCCCGACCAGCGGACTGCCGTTGCGGGCGGCGATGATCAGGTCGCGGAACAGGATTGCGAGTCGTAGGTCCCCTTCAGCTTGCGGAGCGTGGCTTCGACAGCCGTGAGATAGGTCTTGTGATTGTCGACCCTGCCGCCGAGCTTGAACTGTTCTTCGAGGTGATGGGCGACGAGATGAGCGACGACTTCCGTGTCCGGTCGCGCTGTGGAAAGACGTACCCCAGCCCCTGCAACTGGGTGCGAAGCTGGGCGTAGTTCTCGATCACGCCGTTGTGGACGAGGACGACCTCGCCGTGGCCACCGATATGCGGGTGGGCATTCGCATCCGTCGCCGGTCCGTGCGTAGCCCAGCGGGTGTGGCCGATGCCGACGTTGCCGGTGGCCGGCTCGCCCTCAAACCTTTGCAGTTCGCTGACGCGGCCGGCACGCTTGCGAATCGCGATGCCGTTATTGGGTTGAGCGACGGCGACGCCCGCCGAGTCATAGCCCCGGTATTCGAGGCGATGCGGTCCCTCGACCAGGAACTCGGTGACCTCGCGATGCCCCACGTACCCCACAATGCCGCACATGGCAGGCTGCTCCCCGGCGCCCACGCGCGCAGCATGCGGGCCGGAAACGCGGAAATCCGCCGCAGCTGTAGGCCAGTTCGGGAAAAGCGGGTCAACGGGGGTTGTCGCTTTGGTAAGGCGGGTCTGGACCCGGCGAAGCGGTGTGGAACCGAAACGGCGATGTAGTCTCGAGCGGACTAAAGCTGGGTCGCGACCCAGCCTAATTGACAGGCTAGGCACAGCCGTCGCACGAGCCTCCGCTCGGAGCACGGCAATTTCCGGCTCCAGCGTGACCTGATAGACAGTCGTCCGCTCGATCAGCTGTCCGCCATCTTTGCGGACTTTTCGGTGCCACCGGCACGTTTTCGTAGGGCAGAACGGGCCGTTCCGGATCAGTGAGCCGATACTCCATCAGCTTGGCGCTCCTTCAGGCTGATCGTCATCGACGAGTCGCACGGGGAGTTGCGGCTGCGCAGCGTGTGCGCTGCCGGCCTTCCCGGGTTTCGAGGGCGTCAATCAGGACTTCTTTTCGCGCGGCCGCTGTCATACGACAGATCAAGTTTGGTGCCCGACGGGTCACACCCTGCAATCCACATCGTCACAGTCAGATAAACAGCCGAAACACACTGGTACATATCTCGGCGTCCAGTCCGTACTCCATTCGACATTTGGTCATTCACCACATTCAAACATTCCACCTGCAGAACCTTCGCACATGCGCCCCTGAAGTCAAAACTCCCCCACGATCTCTCCATTCTGCACCGTCCCCAGCGCCCTCAGGTTTTGCCGTCGATGTTGGTGGAGATGAACCGCGCCCGATCCGTCGGCGAGAAGCGAATTCACGCCGCCGACGTGATAGCTGCGACGTGATGGCGGCGAACGTCGGGCCGCCGGTGCGTTCGCGCTGGCTGTTGATGTCGACGTCGGGAGTCGCCAGGCCGGGACCGCCGGGAGTTTTCTTATTCGGCGTCCACGCGGTGGTGAAGCCGATGTGGTGGACGATCTCGGCCCACTCAGAGTGCCCGTCGGTCAGGAACGTGCAGCCGCCGGCTGCGTATTCGGGACAGACGGTCAGCGGATCGGCGTCCGGGGAAGGGACGTTGTTCGGATCATTGATCTGCGAGAATCCACCACAGTCGCGCACGTAGGGGGTGTAGGCTTTGACCTCGGACATGAGCAGTGTGTTCGATGTCCCGTCCGTGAATTCGCTGATCTTGCGGCTCTGGTTGACGCCGAAGGCCGACCAGTTGGGAGGCAGCCCGGTCGCCATTGTTGAAGCCGGTCCAGACGTACCAGTCTCCCATGCAACCGTAGCTGGTGCCAGCGATTGTGCCGTAGACGGCGTGCACCTTTTGCTGTTGGTTGGGATCGCTGGGGCACAGGATCAGGTCCAGCCGGCGGCCAACCGCCACGATGGCGGTCAAATCACCGTACAGCGCATCGGGATTAGTGGCATTGTAGAGGTTGGCTTGTTCCACATAGGGCATGATCCGCAGAAATGCCCCCATGTAGTTCGTCTGCAGCGCACCGTCGCGTCGCTTGATGACGACAGACGCCATCGGGAACCGGCCCAGCGACGACTCGTAATTGTGCAGCGCCAACCCCATCTGCTTGAGGTTGTTCCTGCATTGCGTGCGGCGAGCCGCTTCCCGGGCCTGCTGGACGGCCGGCAGGAGGAGCGAGATCAGGATCGCGATGATGGCGATCACGACCAGCAGTTCGATCAGCGTGAAACCACGTCGGCGCATGGGACGATCCTTCGATGCAAATGACGGTCGCAAGGCGTCCCGAGCTCGCTGCAAGAGCCGTGGCTGCGGGGGACGCTGCCTGTTCGATCGTGCTCAAAATGCCGCAGCATCTCCAGCGGCATGACGCTCGTGCGCGGAACGCCATTTGGTCATACGCCTTTGTTCGCCGGGATGTTGGCCGAACGTGCTGCAAAATCTGAGATTTGTCGGATTGTTGGCGATTGGCCAATCGTCGCCAGAAAAACTCAACGGCTCCCAAGTCCACGACGTACAACGCATGCACCATTGGGCCGATTCGAAGGTTCCACGAATGCGCGGCGCCCAGGTAATGTTCTTGCTGGCAATTCTCATTCCCGGCACCGGCCACGCCATCGAGCCAGCGCAGCTCGACCGCATGTGGGACTTTCAATCGGACACCGTCGGCCCAGCCGTAGCCGGCTACCGGGTCGCAGTCGGCGAATGGACGATCGCGGCCGATGGGCAGAACAAGGTCCTCGCACAAACGGCCGGGAACGCGGAACTTCGGTATTCAACCTGATCTTCCGCCCGGACGTGATGTACGAGAACGTCGAGGTCGGCGTCCGACTGAAGGCGAACAACGGGATCGTCGATCAGGGGGCGGGATTGTCCTGGCGGGCGAAGAATGGCGGCACGTATTACGTGGCGCGAGTTCAATCCACTGGAGGACACGTTCCGGGTTTACAAGGTGATCGACGGCAAGCGATTTCCAGCTCGGCGGCGTGAAGGCCCCGGGGGACACGAACTGGCACACGCTGCAGATCTCGATGCAGGGGACGAAGATCGCGTGCATTCTCGACGATTCAATCAAGATCGAGATCGAGGACAACTCAATTCGCGGCTTCGGACGAATCGGCCTCTGGTCGAAAGCCGATGCGCAGTCGTGGTTCGACGACCTGAAGGCGTCCGGAATCGGCATTGCAGCGCGCCGGAAGAACCGCTGGGGCCGACGAAGGAGTTCGAGATCAAGAGCGACCGCGCTTCTATCTGGGAGGGCAGGGTCGACCTGTGGGATCCGGGCCGGTAATGCGTTCTTCAATGACGCGGTAACGGAGCGGTTCGTCCGCAACTTCGACAACATGAACGCCCACGGGATCAACCTCATCGGGGCCTACATCCAGGGAGTGAATGCCGGGTTTCCCAACGGGGATGCAGGGCTCAACGGATTCACCCGCGACGGCGAAGTCCTGCCGGAGGTAGCCCGCCGGATCGAGTGGATGTGCCGCGGGCCGACGCGCGCGGCATGGTAGTCATGATCGGCATCTGTCTCCGCAGGAACAGGACTTCTATGATGACCGGGCAGCCAGAACGCCATCAGGAACACGGCAAAGCTGCTGGAAAATGCGCTGCGCAATGTGTTTGTCGATCTCTGTCTGATTCTGCGACTCGCCGCTGCGGATGGACAATCGGCCTACGCGAGCCCGATGGCCGATGAAAAAAGACCGGCTACAGGCGTGGTTCAAGGCGGTCGCACCGCAGATCGAGGGCGGCGTCTGCCCGCACTGGAAATCGAAGACGAAAGACAGCTATCCGACGATGGACGTGCGGATCATCCAGAAGGCGATGCCGATCCCGCAGACCGGCTGGGTGGTGAACGTCGAGCCGGTCCGCGAGGACTACTTCAACAACGACGGCATCTTCAACGCGACGAACCTCGAAGCGATCTTTGCGAATTGCCGCAACTATCTCGACGCACCGAACGCGGTGTTCATGTTCCACTCCGGGCACATCCAGGGGGTGACGAACTTCAGCGGGACGGCGCCGCATGCCGAGATGGGGGGCTACGGGACCGGCCCCACCGATCGTGGGATCAGATTCTATTACGAGTGGGTGCGTGACAACGTGGGTCGGTGGCAGTACCCGCAGCACGTGCCGGCCGAAGCGTTTTCGATCAATCCACAGGGGTGAGCATGGCCGCATATCATTCGAAGGCTGCACCCGGCGTCTATCACAGCCGAAAAGATTGCAACATCGGTAGCAAGATTGAGAAGGAACATCGGCGTTCGGGCGACGGCGGCCGCACGCTGTGCTGGGAGTGCATTCGGCTGGCACGGCAGAAACGGTAAGCGTGCGCTCTGGCAGAATTGCACAACAGCCTATTCGCGGTCGAGCGAATTCGGCTCGATCCGCAGCCAGATCCAGCAGAGCGCTGCCGCCAGATACGTGGCGGCGAACAGCAGCAGCACGGCGTCCCAACTGGTGCGGACCGCGTCGCCGGGGCTGCCGCCGGCCAGCCGTTCAACTGCCGCCCGGTAATGCGGTACCCCCCACGCGAACAGCCCCGCGCCGAAGTTGCCGAACATGTTCATTGTGCTGAACACCGCCGGCACGTGCCGACCGCCGACGTCGATCGTCACCGCGTAGGCACAGGGGGCGCCGAATCCCGCCATAAACACGCCGACACTGATCAGCAGCACCGCCGGCAACGGCTGCTGCACAAAGTACGCCGCGCCGACGATTGCGGTGCACAACAGCAGCGTGACGGTTGCGACCCCTTTGCGCGCCATGTTGAGGCTGCCGCCGCGGAGCAGGATGAAGTCGGACACGCCGCCGCCGACAAAGGCGGCCGTCATCAGGGCGAGGACCGGCAGCGCCGTCAGCCACGCCGACTGGGTCAGGTTCACTCCCCGCGTCTCCTGCAGATACTTGACGAACCAGGTCGCAAAAAAGGCCTGCGCTCCGGCCCGGAAAATCTGCTGTGCGCAAATCAGCCACATCGTCTGGCTGCCGAGCAGCTTCAGCCACGGCGTGGCGGGAGCAGGATCATGCGCTACGCCGGTTTCTTTCGCCGCGCTGCCGCCGGCAATCAACTCGCGCTCCGCGCCGTTCACGGAGGGGTGCTCGCGCGGTTCATTCCTGAACCAGCGTGCGAATCCCGCCGCCCAGACAAAGCCGGGCAACGCGAACAGCACAAACATCTTGCGCCAGCCGATGGCGCCGATCAGCGTCCCGGCGACTGCGATGCCCAGTGCGCTGCCCGCCTGCATCGATCCGCCGAGGAGTCCGGTGGAGCGCGCCCGCTCCGTCAGCGGATGCCAGCGGGCGATCGTTTGCGTCGCGCACGGGAACATTCCTGCCTGCGCGACCCCCATCGCCATCCAGGCCAGCAGGAGCGCGACGTAGGACTCCGCCTGGCTGAACGCCACCACCGCCAGCGAACTGACGACGGTGAACAGCACCAGCATCAACCGCGAACCGAAACGCTGCCCCAGCCAGGCAGTCGGTATTTGCGTAAGCGCATACGTCCAGAAAAACGCCGGGCCCATGACGAGGCCCATCTGCTTCTCGCTCAGCGACAGCGACAGTCGAATCTCGTCCTGAGCGGCCCCGATGCTCGTCCGGCTCAGGTACGCAATCGCCGCCACGGCCGCCAGCCACGCCGCGACAACCCACCGCACGCGCGTCGCAGTCGCGGTGACGTCTGTCCCAATCGCGGCAGATTCCGAAACGGACGTCGCCATGCGACGCGCTCCTCTTCGAGTCGCGGCTAAACAACCCCGAATCCTTCGTCCTGCCAACGACCCACTACTTTCCCACGCACCACACGTGACCGAACGTCCGCAAAAAGATCTCCCCGTCCGAAATCGCCGGCGTGGAGTTACTCGACTCTCCCAAATCGTTTTCCGCCAGCAGTTCGTGCTGTTTCGGGTTCGGAGCGAACACGCGGGTGATGCCTTTCTGCCCGGTGACATACAGCCGCCCGTCGGCGAGGACGATCGAGCCCCAGTGCGGGCCGGCCGATCCGCGCGGGACTTCCCACGTCTGCTCCCCGGTGGCGGCTGTCAGGCACTGCAGCGAGCCGCGGTCGTCGGCGTTCGCCAGGTACACGTGCCCGTCGACAATCACGCCGCTGCCGATCCGTTGCGGGTTCTGTTTGTCCCAGCCGGTATGCCACAGGCGATGCGCGGCCGTCATGTCGCCGCGTCCGCCGAGCTTGAACGCCATCGCCGGACCTTGGAAGCCTCCGGCCGTCACGATCAGACCGTCCCCCCGCATCGGCGATACGTACGCCAGGTCACCCCGATTGCTGCTCGTGCCGCCGATCCACCACATCAGTTGGCCGCTGCTCGGATTGTACGCGGCCGCGCGCGTCGGCAGGCTGCACAGCAGTTGCGGGGAGTTGTCGACGGTGATCAGCAGCGGCGTCGTCCACGCGCCGATGTAGTAGCTCTCTTCGTTGCTGCCGCCGGGCTCCGGCGTTTCCCACAGCGTCGCGCCTGTTTCGAGATCGAGCGCCGTCAGAAAGGTCCGCTCCCCCGGACCGCAGAGCTGGATCACCTTGCCGTCGTGAAGGATTGGCGACGAAGCGTAACCCCACATGTGGACAAACTTCCCCAGGTCGCGCGACCATTGGAGGTTTCCCTCCAGGTCATAGCAATGCATCCCGGCCGACCCCTCCCACGTGACGACGCGCTTCCCGTCGCTGACCGGCGTGCTCGCGCAGTGCGGGTTCGTCTTGTGCGTGGTCTCCGGCTCGTCGTACGTGACGGTCTTCACCCACAGTTGTTGGCCAGTCGCACGATCGAAGCAGAACAGGTGCCGCTGGCGTCCGTCGTCCTCCGGGCAGGTGACAAAGACCCGTCCCGCAATGACGATGGGACTGCTGTTGCCGTCCGCCGGCAGCTCGGCTTTCCAGCGGATATTCTTCTCCGGTCCCCACTCGACCGGCAGACCGGTTTCGCCCGTGGCTACGCCATCGCCGTGCGGGCCGCGAAACGCCGGCCAATCCCCGGACCGAAGATTCGCCGAGAACAAGGCCACAGCGGTCAGACAGTAGATGCCCGTGCGCATCGATACTCCTTGGGTTCGAGAGGCGGCCTGAGTAGGATCAGGCTACCCGAACCCGCCAGCCGGAGAAACCGATGACGGGCGACGCCGGCAGATCCACCGTAGCCGGGCTGCTTCCCAGATGCATCCGGCCCTCATGCAACATGGCCACGCATGCCGACGCACCTGTTTGTTTACGGCACGCTGATGACCGGCGAGTCACGGCATCGCTACCTCGCCGCGGCAACGCTCATCGGTGCCGCCCGCACAACTCCGGAGTACCGGCTGTTCGACGCCGGCGACTATCCGGCACTGGTGGCCGACCCGGTCGGTCAATCGATTGCCGGCGAGCTATGGCTCGTTGGCGATGATACGCTGCGCGAATTGGATGAAGTTGAAGGCACGGACGAAGGCCTGTACGCGCGAGTTCCAGTCCATCTGCAGCCGCCATTCGACAAGCGCGCTGCAGAAACGTACATCTATCTCCAGAGCGTCGCGGGCCTGCCGGAAATCAACGGCGACTGGCGCGAAAGACGACGTTAGCAGGCGCGTCGAGCAGCCCGGCTGCTGCCAAACAGCATGGCCGCTGACCAATTCAACGATCGATCATGCCCACGTCCCGACTCGAAGCCTTCAGCGACGGCGTCATCGCGATCATCATCACAATCATGGTGCTCGAACTGAAAGTGCCGCACGGCACGGACTGGGCCGCACTCCGCCCGCTGCTGCCGGTGTTCGCGTCGTACGTCCTCAGTTTCATTTACGTCGGAATTTACTGGAACAACCATCACCATCTGCTGCACGTCACCGAACACATCAGCGGCGGCGTCCTGTGGGCGAACCTGCATCTGCTGTTCTGGCTGTCGCTGATTCCGTTTGTGACCGGCTGGCTCGGCGAGAACGAACTGTCGCCGCTGCCGGTGCTGATGTACGGGTTGGTGTTGTTCTGTGCCGGGCTGGCCTGGATCGTGCTCCAGGTTGCCCTGTTGCGCTGCCCGGACGCGAACCCCCGACTGCGGACCGCGCTCGGCCGCGACCTGAAAGGCAAAGCGTCGCTGGCCCTGTACGCAGTGGGCATCGCGCTGGCGTACGTCGTCCCGGCGCTGTCCCTGGCAATCTATGTGCTCGTCGCCCTGATCTGGCTGACTCCCGATCGACGCCTGGAATCTGCGATCGAGGAATAGCACGGGGAAAAGCAGGCACGTGGCCATTCGATCATGGCCCATTGCCGCAACAAAAGGCCTTGCCACCGAGTTCACAGAGAACACCGAGGAAAACCGACGACTGCTTCTCTCGGTGTTCTCTGTGATCTCAATGGCAAATGTCAGTGGTTGAGTGGTGTTTTGGCTCGCACAAATCCGCGACATCTGCAAAGAATCTGCGTCCGTTTGCTTCACGCAGTATAAGTGTCTTCACTCAGTTGCGGGCAGCGGCGCGTCGGCCACCAGCCCCAGACAGTGCTCGATCAGAATCTCGCCCGTCATTTCCCCCAGGCTCGTCCGCGAGACGTAGCTGTAGCGGTCAAAACTGTTGAAATCGACCTTCGTCAGAATGTAGCCGAACGCGTCGTTCGTGAGGCCGAACAGCAGTTGGTGCTTGCCGCGCATGTTGCGCTTGAGATAAAAGCCGATGTTCGGCAGCGCCTCGCCGGGAATCGTCAGAATCTGTGCATTTCCCAGGTTGACGAGGTTGATCCGGGCGGTGATCGATTTGTCCGGATTGTACGGGTACTTCAGCGGCGATCCGGTCACGATCGCCCACATCATGTCGGAGCCGACAGGGAACTTGACGTTCTCGAAGGTGCAATAGACGCCAGGGTCGCGCTGCACGGGCGCGTCTTTCACGATCCGCAAGGCTTCGTCCGCCATCAGGTGGCCGATCCGCAGGCATTCGTCCCACGTGCGCGAGTCGTTCCACACGGCGCTGCCGAGATCTCGCGGCTGGTCGAGATTGCGATTGTCGGCCGTGATCATGCCGCCCTGGGCGCCGTTCATGAACATCGCCATGCCGCCCGCCTCGGCTTCGAGCTTGTCGCACAGGGGGCCGACGAGGTCGGGGCTCATCACGCCGATTTCATTGCCGAGCACCTCCGGATGCACCGCGTAGTTGACGAGCGTGCCGATGACTTTGCCGTCGGCGCCGAGCGTCTGAATCACGCTCATCCGCGGGTCATACAGCTGCGGCGCATAATAGTTGTACGCAATCTTGCCCTTGGCTTTGTCCGTGCCGATCTTCAGCGTCGCGGGCTGCATCCGGTCGAGCGCCTCATTGATCGCTTCGGCAGTGAGCACGCACACCTTGTCCATGTAGTCCAGGTCGCCGGTGTGTCCGCCGTCCGGGGTGGGAAACCCATAGCAATCCGGCCCGCTGTGCGTGTGTGTCGAGCCGATCAGAATGTTCTCGGCGGGAATGCGCGGCACGGCCTTGCGGACGCGATTTCCGAGCACCGAGGGGAACCCCAGCAGATCGAGCTGAACGATGGCAACCGTGGTGTCGCCGTTGCGGACGACAAGAGCGCGTGCTGTGAGTTCGCCCTGTTTGGCAGTGGCCGGCTGCGGGATGCCCACGCCGCCGGAGACCGGCAACAGTGGATTGGGCGTAATGATCCGCTTGCCGACGCCGGCTTCAAAACCGGCATGGAGCGTCGCCGCAGCGAACAGGCAGGTTCCAACGACGAACGCAGTCAGAATCGAGCGCATGGCAGTCGTGATCCTCAGAAATCCGGAGAGACATCGCTGTGAAACCGCCCCAAGTGTGCAGCAGCGGGCGTCTGCGTGCAATCGTCATGTCTCGACAGTGACGACTTCCGGCGTCGCCAGGAGCACCAGCCGCGTGCGGATCGCCTCTTGCGGCAGCTGATGGAGTTGGGCGACGGCCCGCGCATAGCACTGAAGCTGGCCCGCATAGGCCTCCACCAACCATGCGACGGCCGTCTGGCGGTCGCCGTAAATCGCATCGCTCTTGAAGTCGAGAATGTCGGCCGCCACGACCTTGCCGCCGCGCTTGAGCAGCACCAGCCGGTCGATGCTTCCGGACACCAGTTCGTCGTCCAGCACGACGTCAAACCGCCGCTCCTGCTCGATCACGATCTCCAGATCGTCCCCGGCCCGGAAGTCGGGACCGAACAGGTCCCCCAGCGACTCGCGATACGCCGCCTGACACAGGATGCGACTCAACCCGTCGGCGGCCAGGAGCGACTGGAACTCGCGCGCGCACTCGGCGACCAATTCGTCGGTGCATTCGAGGCGACGGGCGCTGCGTCGCAGATCGTCATCGGTCGGCAGCGCGTCGTCGATCCATTTGAGCTGCTCAAACCACGCGTGCAGCAGCCGCCCGCGCTGGACGGCGCGGTCGTCCGCCGAACGCAAGACGTCCCGGATCGACAATCGCCGTCCCCCCTTGAGCTGCGACGGCGCCTGCGATTCACGGCCGCGGCGCCGCACCCCTGCCGGTGGTGTAAACCGCGTCGGCGTCACCGTTGCTGCCTTCACTGCCGGCGCCGCTAGCGGCGACCCCACGTGCCACTGCGGATCGCCGCACTCATACAACACGCTGCCGGCCGTCGTTGTTGCGCTGGGGGCCAGTGTCGAGCGCAGGATTCCGGCGTACGATTTCGTCGACTTGCTGCCGGCCGGCACGAACATGTACAGGGCCTGCGCGGCGCGGGTCAGCGCGACATAAAACACGCACAGGGACTCGCGCATGGCCCGGTCGGCCGTCTGCCGGAACGCCGCCTGGATTTCCGGCGGCAACAGTCTCTGCACGGACTTGTTCCGATACCGGCAGATGCGGACCGCCGCCTCCGCACCCTGCTCGCGGTAGGCGACGAACTTCGGTGGCCGCACCAGGTCTTCGTCCAGTTGCGGCAGCAGGACGACGTCGAACTCCAGCCCCTTCGCCTTGTGGACCGTCATCACCCGAATTCGTGCCGCGCGGGGATCTTCCACGCCGCGCGCTTTGACAAACCGCACAAAATCCGCCGGCCGCAGCGTCCCCCGCGGATCGTACTCATCCGACAGGACGGCCAGTTGCCGCAACCGGTCCAGTTCGCGGGCGTGGCAGTGGTCGGTCAGCGCCTCGATCCAGTCGTCCACGACGCCGCCATAGCCGCGCATCTGCAGTGACCGGCGAATCTGCTCCGCAGCCGCGGTGGCCTGGTCGTCGTTCGGCTCACGCGGCAGGTCGAGCAGTGGACCAATCGGCGATTGCGCAACGTGAAACCGAGAGATCGTGTCTCCCGGATGATCGGCCAATTGCATGGCCGACACGATGAGTTGCACGGCAGCGGAGTCGGTCAGCGGGTTCCCTCCTTCCTGACTGGCCGGCAATCCATGCTTTCGCAACTCGCGCACAATGGCGCCGACAGCCTCGTTCTTTCGCGCCAGGACGCCGATCGTCGTCTGCGGCGGCAGCTTCGGCAGCAATTCGGCCAGGTGGGCAGCCGCGCCGGTATAGACTGCCTCTTTCGCATTTTCTCCCGCGGCCGGCTCGGGACCGACGACCAGGCACGCGTAGCCGGACTCATTGCGATGCGTCGCATGCGGCGGGAACGCTCGCGCCCACTCCACGAACGTCGCCTCATGATCGTCCAGCGCCGGAAACGACTCGCACTTCTCGAACACCTTGTTCACCGTCTCGATCACCGGTGGTGACGATCGGAAACTGACGTCGAGCTGTCGTTCGGTCACGCCGGCGATCCGCGACGTGACGGTCTGAAAGATTTCCGCGACGCCGCCGCGCCAGCCGTAGATTGCCTGCTTCACGTCGCCGACGCAGAAGAACGTCGTTCCCTCACCATGGGCGACTCCCTTGGCCAGCGGCTCCAGCACCGTCCACTGCACGAGCGACGTGTCCTGAAATTCGTCCAGCAGCAGATGTTCGAGTTGCGCATCGAGGCGGAAAGCCAGCCCGGACGGATCATGCTGTGAGAATTCTTCGGCCAGCCGGCGGGCGACGTCGTCGAACGTCAGGCCGCCGGCGTCGCGCTGAGTTGCCGGTACACCGCGTCGAACCGGCCGAGCAGGTCCCGCCGCCGTGAGCTGACCCGAGAGGACCTGGCATTCGATCGCCGACGTGCTTCAGCAACCGGTCGTAAATCCTACGCAGCGAATCGTCGATCGGTTTTCGATAGTACGTCGTCTCGCCATCGAGAATCCTGTTTCCGAGCCCCTTGCTGATGAACGCGTCCCAATCCTCTGCTTCAAGCGCCGCGATGTCGTTCGTGACGGCCTTCAGCCAGTTCTTGTCGTTCGGCAGCGATGCGGTGCGCAGCTCGGCGATAGCCTCGTTCAGCGCCACCGCCGTCAGCGGATGCGGCCCGTCAATCGCCCGCCAGGCGTCGACCGTAGTCTCCAGGTACACGGCGTACAGGTCCTTGACAGTCTCCCGCACCAGACCGGTCACGCTCCGCTGCGCGTCTCCCTTGGACAACAGGTGCATCATCTGCACCAGATCGTGGCGATCCCCTTCGCGGAGCACCGACTCGATTGCCCGCGTCCGCAGTTCGCTGTCTTCGATCTCGTCCAGCAGCCGCCAGCCCGCTGGCAGCCCCAACTCCAGCGCAAACGCCCCCGCGATCCGCGAGAAGAAACTGTCCAGCGTCGCCACGCGGACCCGGTGCAGATTCCGCACCAGCCCCGTCAATAGCGCGAGTGCGACCGCGCGCGACACATCGCGTCCGACCCCCGAAGACAACGCGCTCCGCTGCCGATCGTCCAGCGCTGCCTCTGCGAGACGCAGCAGAATGCGCTCCAGGATTTCGCCGGCGGCCTTGCGGGTGAACGTCGTCGCCAGGATTCGTTCCGGCGCAGACCCGGCCAGTTGGGAGATGTACCGCGTCGAGAGCTGATACGTCTTGCCCGTCCCGGCCGACGCGCGGATCAGCAGCCGCGGCGCGTGCGCCGCTGCGGCCGATTCCGTCTGCGAACGAACGGGATCACGAGCCGGCGTCGTCACACCACCACCTCGCGATCGTAGACGCCGTCCTGGCAAATCGGCCCATACTCCTGCAGGATCCGCGGCGGGTCCGACAGCGTCGCCCAGTAGCGGCCATGCAGAATGCCGAGCGCGACCTCCTCGATCGCCCGATCCGCTTCGGCCAATTCCTCTACCGTCCACTTCGCCAGATCGTCTCCCACCTTGCTCGTGTCCCGCGGCAGCCGCAGATAACCGAGCTGGACATCGCCTCTGACTCCCAGCGCTTCGGCCAGCCGGCGATACAGCGGCAACTGCAGGTCGATCCACTCCCCGTTCTTGCGATGCACCTTGTCCGGCGAATCCCCGGCCTCGCCGGTCTTGTAGTCGAAAATCACCCACCGCCCGTCCGCATGCCGATCGATCCGGTCGATCCGGCCGGCAACGCGCAGTTCCTGTCCCTCCGGCACCGGCAGCGGTACCCCCTCCTCGCCGGGCTTTGCTTCGATGAACTGGATTTGCCAGCCGTCGCGCGCCCAGCCGGCCTGCCATTCGGCGAAGGCCTGGAGTCGCGCCCGGACCTGCTCCAGTTGGATTTCGATGGCCATCGTCGGGCTTGGACCGTATTCCCGTTGAGCGACGTCATCCAGCGCCGCCGACAGAAACTCCCGGATCTCCCCGGCGTCCTGCGAATCCTTCATCTCCGACGCCCCGAACCGTCGCAGGACGTCGTGGGCCAGTTCTCCAAAGGCGGCGGCCGAAAGCTCGTCGACGGCATGCTCCACGGCCGACAGATCGAGGACATGCTTCAAGTAGAACCGGTAGGGCGACGCCAGGTAATCGCGAAACGCCGTGACGCTGAGGACTTTCGGCGGGGTGACAACCCTGGGCGGACGCGGCACCGTGAATCCCGATCGCTCGGTCAGCGGCGCTGCCGGAGGTTCTGCGGTCGGCGCAGGACAGGATGGTCGATAAAACGCGCGGACTCGTTCGGCAGTTTCCAAACCCTCGGTGGCGAGCAGCAGCCGGCTGGGCGCCAGCGGATCGCCGCGCGCGTCCCGCCGGGCAGCGATCAACACGCTGTCCCGGCAGGAATGCAGCAGCGACAGCAGTGCATGGGCGTCGCGCGCATATCGTCGCTGGTTGTCGGTCACGCCCAGCGCCGCCCGCAATCGATCCGGTAGAAACGGATCGGCGTTCGCAGACGTGGGGATCAGCCCTTCATTGAGGCCGACAACGATCGTCGCCGGCGCATCGTCGTGGGCAATATCCAGCCACCCCATGACGTCGACGGCGTCGGCGTCGGGAAGCGAAGGCGTAGGTTGATTTTGCAGCAACTTGAGCAACAGACGCAGGGCGGTCACGGCCGTAACGTGCGAACCGAGTTCGTCCGGCGCGCCGGCCTGCTCGATGAGCGCCTCGTGCAACGCTTCCAGCCCTTTGAGCGTCCCCAACTGAGTCGGTTCGTTCGGGTCGAATGCCGCCTGTTCATAGACTGTCTGCAGCAGGCGCGTGATCAGCGGCCCCCATTGGGAGAGGGACTTTGCGCGACCGCGCAACGGTTCGACCAACCGCTCGACTAACTCAAACACCCGGCTCCAGGCGGCGTCTGTTTGCCGCGACGCCCAGTCCCGCATTCGCTGCGGCACCCGTTCCTGGATGAAGTCATCCAGTTCCGTCAGCCATCCGGCCCGCGCCCCCTGCGTTGTCAGCCAGTCCCCCAGATCGCAATGACGCACGAGCGCCGCAAACTCGGCGGTTCGGTCGTCCTCGAGGTAGTCGGCCACTCCCGCGAGCAACTGCACGGGCGGCGTCCCGGTCACAGGACGTCCGACACTCCACCGCGCCGCAATTCCGCACTCCTGCAACCGCCGGCAGACCAGTGCCGCGGCGGCCTCATCCGCCAGCCCGATGCTGATTTCGTCCACGCGGAACCGGTCGCCAAACCCGTTCAGCACCGCCGCCACGCAGCCCCCCGCTTCCGCCGGACCTTCCGCCACGAGCAGCTGGTCCTCCCGGATCGGAATCGGCATCTCTGCCCAAGCCTCCGGGACAACGCAGCCGTGCGTATCGAAGGCATCTGCCAGACCGGTCGGCGCATGCACGAAGGCGGTCACCGGACCGGTCAACTGATCCAGCATCGCCCGCTGCACGAGCGTAAGGTCGGTCATTCCGATAAGCACGATGCGACAGTTTGTTGCGAACTCCTGCTTTTCGAGCGCGACGAGCCGCGCGGTCTGCCGGTCCCACAGCCCCAGGTCATCCAGAGTCCTGAGGTAGGCCTGCTGGATCCGGTTCAGCGTTCGCCAACGGACCTGTTCCGAGAACGATTCGACCGCGCCCCCCCGTTCCAGTACGTCGGCGAAATCCAGGCCGTCGGCAGCGAGCTCACGGTGCTGCCGCCACATCAATTCGGCCAGCGCGAACCAGCCATCCGTGTCGTCTTTGTCCGGCAACCGGCGGACGACGGCGTCAAGTTGCGCGCGAGGCAGTGACTGGATTGACTTGATCCACGCCAGCCGCTGCACCAGGTCCGAGGCGAACGGCTTCTGCGGCACGTAGAGCAGCTCGGGCAGCTCGCTGATCGTGATCACCCGCGGCGGCGTGTGGCGGCCGCCGGTCACCTCCACCAGCAGCTCACGGAACCGACGCCCGGCGCGGCTGCCCGGAACGACGGCGATCATCTCGCTGAAGTCGGCCGGCAGCGCGCAGTCCGCCAGCAGCTCCCGCGCGACCGCGGGGAGCAGGGGTTCGCTCCAGTCGATGAAGGCGCGCTCAATCGGCATGGGTCATGGGTAGCGGTCAGCCGTGAGCGATCAGCGCCGCGATCGGCTGCAAACGTCTTATCTCGCTGACGGCTCCTGGATCATATTCCGGCGATGCATACGGTTCAATTGTCCAGATATCAGTATGGTCGCTCGCCGACCAGACGTTGCCCGTTGCCTGATGCGTATTGCATCAGTGCGCCGCAAAATCGAACACACTCAGCGAACTCCCTGCAAAACACGTCAAATTTCCGCACGATTCGCAAATGAATTTTTTGGGCGCAAATGGCACGCCGAGTGCATTTGCCGTATCTGTGCCAAGTTGACAAGCGTTGGCCCGCACTTGTCGCGAAGGCATCCCGGCGTTTCGAGTTCGCACTCGAAACGCCTTTTTTGTTGCGCTGACGCGTATGTGTCCCGGACAGTTGACGGAACGTGGTCCTTTCAGTGGGGACTGCCTCCGGCAAGTGTCCGGGACGCTGCTTTCTCCCCCGTGCTACTTGTATCATGTCCCGACCGCGGCATGATCACGGGCCGCAACTCACCTCAGCCGCATCGTGAACGGAGTCGGGCACCCATGACGCGCTGGCTTGTAACGCCGCATGATCGCGGCGCAATCTCCCGTCTCAGCCGTGAACTCCGGTGTGCGCCGCTCTTGGCCCAGATCCTGGCGTCACGCGGCGTGGAGACCGGTGCCGCGGCAAAATCGCTCCTCTCCACGAACATCGCCGATCTGGCCGACCCGGACACCCTCCCCGGCGCCTCCGCGGCCGCCGACCGGATTGTCGCCGCCCTGCAGAGCGGCCGACGGATCACGATCTATGGCGACTACGACGTCGATGGAATCACCGGCACCAGCATTCTCTGGCACTGTCTGAAGCTCGCAGGCGCACAGGTGGATTACTACGTCCCCTGCCGCTTCGAAGAAGGCTACGGCCTCAACTCCGAAGCCATTCGTCAACTCCATGCCGACGATCCCCAGCGGTTGCTGGTGACGGTCGATTGCGGGATCGCCAGCCTGACGGAAGCGCGCCTGGCCCGCGAGCTGGGCCTGGAACTCATCGTCACCGATCACCACACGTTTGCCGACACGCTCCCAGACGCTGCCGCCGTCGTGCATCCCCGACTTCCGGAGCATCCCAGTGCATTCACCGACCTGTGCGGCGCTGGCGTGGCCTTTAAGGTGGCGTGGGCCGTCAGCCAGCGACTCGGAGACGGGCGGAAGGCATCCCCCCGGATGCGGGATTTCCTCAAGTCGGCCGTCGCGCTGGCGGCGCTGGGCACCGTGGGCGATGTGGTCCCGCTGCGCGGCGAGAATCGGATCATCGTCTGCTACGGCCTGCGGGCGCTGCGCGAGTCCCCCTTGAGCGGGTTGACGGAACTGGTGGGCGTCGCCGGTCTCAAAGACAAGCCGACGCTGACCGCGGAAGACATCGGGTTCTCGCTCGCCCCACGGATCAATGCGGCCGGCCGGCTCGGCCAGGCCCGTCTGGCCGTTGAACTCCTCACGACGGAGAACCCGCAGCGGGCCACGCAGATTGCGCAGCACTTCGACGAGTTGAACAAGACCCGCCAGTCGGTCGAGCGCAAGATGTTCCGCCAGGCGAAGGAACTTGTCGAGGGCAACGCAACGTGCCTGGAACAACCGGCGCTCGTGCTGGCACATGCGGAGTGGCACGTCGGCGTGATCGGCATCGTCGCCGGCCGGATTGCCGAGAACTACGCGCGCCCGACGGTCCTGATTGCAGTCGACGAACAGCGTCAGACCGGCCAGGGCTCCGGCCGCACACATGGCGGTTTCGATCTGCATGCGGCGCTCACGGCCTGTCGTGAGCACCTGGAGCGCTTCGGCGGCCATCGCGCTGCAGCGGGGCTGCACATCCGCAAGGCGGCGATCGACAAGTTCCGTGCCGCCTTCGTTGAGCACGCGGCCGAGGCGACGCTTGCAGGCTGCGAGGAACCGGCGCTGCACGTCGACGCCGAAGTCCAGCTCGGCGACCTGACGCATCGGGCCGTTCGCGAGTTGGAGGCGCTCGGCCCCTTCGGCTGCGAACATCGCCGTCCGGTGCTGCTGGCGTCGCGCGTGCAACTCGTCGACGCCCCCAAGCGGATGGGAGGCGGCGAGCGGCACTTGTCGTTGCGCGTGCGGCAGGGGAATTCGGTCCTCCGCTGCGTCGCGTTTGGCAAGGGGGACTGGGCGGACGAGATCGCCGCCTGCAATTCGGCGCTGTCGATCTGTTTCTCTCCCAGTCTCAATGCGTTCAACGGCTACGAGAACGTCGAGCTGCAGTTGATTGACTGGCAGCCGGCGGCTGCGGCGCCGACAATAGCGTCCAGCGCCTCGTAATGCCGTGAGCGTCCGGGACGCAACACCGGTCGAGGCTCCGCTGCCGCCATGTCGGAACTTGAAGAACAGAAACGCGGTCTGCTCGACTCGCTCGGCCGGCGCGACGTCACCGACGCGCGCGTTTTGCAGGCGCTCGCGCGCGTTCCGCGCGAACGATTCGTCCCGCCGTCCCTGCACCATCGGGCGTACGAAAACATCGCGTTGCCGATCGCCGGCGGACAGACCATCAGCCAGCCGTTGATGGTCGCGCTGATGACGCAGGAGCTTGCGCTCGCCGGGAATGAACTTGTCCTGGAAATCGGAACAGGCTCCGGCTACCAGACAGCCATCCTCGCAGAGCTGGCCAGCGAAGTCGTCACGATCGAGCGGATTCCTGAACTGGCCGAGAACGCACGCACGCTCCTCGCCGAACTCGGTTACGCAAATATCGATTTCCGCATCGGCGACGGCAGCCTCGGTTGCCCAGACCGCGCCCCGTTTGACGCCATCATTGTCACCGCCGGCGCGCCCGATTACCCGGCGCCGCTGTATCGGCAGTTGAAAGTCGGCGGCCGGCTCGTGATCCCCGTAGGGGACGAATCTGCGCAAACACTGCAGGTCGTCACCAAACGCGAACAGGGACCGGAAATTCGCGACGCCGGCGGCTGCCGCTTTGTCCGGTTGATCGGCGACGCCGCCTGGCCGGACGAATAGCCGTCAGCGGTCAGCCATCGGCAATCAGCGATCAGGCAAGGATCACACGCTGATTGCCCCTTGAGCCTTGCCCCTCCGCCCTCTTCACCCCGGCACGATCACCGGCGGCTGTTCCTTCACTGCGCAGATCCAGAACAGCAGGACGGCCAGCGGCGCTCCGGCCGCCGACGCATCGAGCAGAAACGCCGCATACCCGGACGAGCCCTTCGCCGCGATCCACAGCGCCGCCGACGCCACCAGCCACATCGCCAGGACCGCCAGCGCCAGCCGATTCCGCGAGGTGAGCGCGCTCCACGCCAGACCGATGTCGGCCGCGAGCATGACCGCCAGCGACTGCGCCACCTGGGCGTCCGTCAGGTTGATGCCGACGGTCGTCGCGGCGGCGCGGATCACGTCGCTCCACAGACCGCCGCCGTCCAGTTCCAGGAGCTTGATGATTCCCCCGACTGTCACCGAGATCACCAGCGCCAACCGCAACAGTGCCAGCGAGACCTGCGCTCGGCCGATCGAAAACGATAACGACGGCGGCCAGAAGTCGATAAGCAACAGCACCAGCGGCATCGCCACTCGCAACACACCGGACAGCGGCGCCAGCCAGCGCCACTCATCGACCAGCGGCGCCGCAGCGTCAGCGCCGAACCACAGCACGACGCACACCAGGACGGGCCAGCTCGGCCGGAGCAGCGTGAACAGTGCCGCGACGGCCAGGCCATATCCCGCCAGCCTGGTGTGGCCCGATTCGGCCGAACCCGTCGCATCCCAGAGCGACTGCAGCAATCCTGCCGCACCGGAGTCCTGGCTGCCTGACAAATGGGCCAGCGCCAGCCCGGCGCACTGCATGCACACCGCGACCCGCAGCGTCCCCTGCACGAACTTCCATCCGCGCGGGACCGGGTCGTCATACGGGGACGGAGGCGCCATCCTGGGTCTGATCCGTGCCTGTCTGCTGGGAAACGGCGCGGATCATAGGCCGCATCGCGGGAATATGGCTAGAGGCGTTCGAGCTGCAGAGAGCCGAGAGTCAAGTGCCTTCAGCCAGAGGGCTGCGGCTTATAACCCCGCAGCGATCATGTTCGACAGCCGCGTGAGCTCTCCGCTGCTGCCCATGTCGAGCGGTTGCGTTGAGAGCAATATGGCCGCCGTATCGCTGCGGCGGTCCATCCAGAACAGCGTGCCGGTCGCGCCCCAGTGGCCGAATGCGTCCGGCGGCAGCAGGTCGCAGAACACCGTGCTGTGCGCGGGCCAGTTCAGCCGCCAGCCGAAACCCCAGGGGCGCGTGCGGCGGTCCGCCTCGGGAACATCATGCAGGCAGTCGAGCTGATTCGTCGTGGCCGCGCGGACCGTGGCCGGCGAGAGCACCCGCACGCCGGAGAGCGTGCCTTCGCCGAGCATCATCCGGCAATATCGGCCGAGGTCATGAACGGTCGTCAGCATTCCGCCCCAGGGCGCTCCCAGTGTGCGCCAATAGTCGCTGTTCCAGTTCCACGATTCTTGTCCGACCTGATCCGGCGGCAGACGATTCGTGGTCAGCCGCGAGGCGCGGACCGGTGCACGCAGCCACTCGACGGTCGGACTGAGCGCCGTGTCCTGCATCCCCAGCGGTTCGAAAAACTCGCGCTGCAGGAATTCGCCGTACGTCATGCCGCTCAATTGGGAGATGATCTGTCCCAGCAGCGCGAAGCCCATGCTCTGATACTGCACGCCGCGGCCGACCGGGAAATCGAGCGTCACGCCGCATGTTCCCGTGACAAATCCCGACAACGGCGACTGGCGTTCCCGCAACGCCCGGTTGTTCGGCAGCATGTCCGGCAGGCCGGACGTGTGCGTCAGCAGATTCCGAACGGTAATGCTCTTGCGGTCTGCGCCGCTGAACTCCGGCACGTAGTCAACCACCCGGTCCATCAGTGAGAGCTGGCCGCGCTCCACCAGCAGCAGTGCCGCCATGGCCACGATCGGCTTCGTCAACGACGCGACCAGAAAAATCGCGTCCTCCGGCAGCGCCGCGCCGGATTCCGGCTGCACCCGGCCGAAGGTTCGCACGCCCGTCCGGCGACCGCCGCGATGCACCTCCAGCGCCAGCGCCGGAAAGTCGCCGTGTGCGCACAACTGTTCGGCCCGTTGCATCACACGGCGCCACGCCGCAGGCTCCAGCAACGACCGGTTGTCGGATGACGCGTTCGCACACGGATTGCTTCCGGTTCCCATGCTGCACCTCACTTCGAGCGATCGGCGCGAATTCTCAAGCCAGCTTTCCAACCCGCCCGGTGTTGAATCCGCCTCTAATCCTTCGGAACCGGCACGTCATGGATCGACATCAGCTTGTCGAGGTTGGTCACAGCCAGCACTTCGCGCACGTCCGGCGAGGGATTGTAAAGATGAATGGCAATGTCGCGCCGGCGAATCGTGGCCAGCAGGCCCAGCAGGCCGCTCGGCACCAGCCGCACGCCGGTCAGGTCGACATGCAACTCCGTGCACTTGTGCTGGTCGATCAGCCCCATCATCTCATCGCGGCATGTGGCCACGTTGGCGTCGTCGAACACGTCCCGGCCGCCGAATCCCACGACCGTGACGGGGCCAGACTTGTACACTTTCAGCACATTCCCATCCGTCATGCGATTGCTCCCGAGGGATTCGCTGACCGACCTTCAGACTCGCCAGAACCGCAGGCGATTACCGCTTTCAGTTCGACACGCGCCGCCGCCAAGGGCGTGTGGACGCCGGCGACTATAGCCGTCACGTCTCTTGCTGAACAGTGGGCGGAATCTCCGTTCCGCTGCGGCAATGCCGCCTTGCTGAAGCCAATCGCAAGGGAGTGCGCATGCGTCCCGGTCTGCCGGCGCAACGTCCAATTCCCGGCACGGATGACTCGTGCAGGTGCCCGCGGCGCTGCTTGCCAGAACCAACGGCTGCACAGCGATGACATTTTCCACGCGCACTCCTCTTGTCGGTTTTCCGTTCCGGCGAGTAAAATCACCTTCCGCAAGCGTGTTTTCTGCAAGACGGCGTGGCTCCACGCGTACCCGGGTAGGAACCCTGTCAGCGCCGCGGCCTTCTTCATTCGGGCGGCTATGGCCCGATCTCGAAGCGCGCGGCCCTGTATCCAAGGAGGGGCCGGGTGCCTATCACTCGTACGTCGCTTATTCTGCGCCTGCGCGCCAACGCCGACCCGACCGGCTGGCATGAGTTCGTGCAGTTGTACGAACCATTGTTTCGCGGCGTCGCGCCGCGCCGGCGTCCCGGCGCAGGACATCCCCGATGTCGTCCAGGAGATTCTGATCCGCCTGTTGCGAGCGCTGCCCGGATTCGACTACGCCCCCGAGCGCGGCCGTTTCCGCGGCTGGCTGTGCGCAGTGTGCCGAACCGTCATCATCGACTGGCAACGGAGGCAATCGCATCACCTCCGCGCTTGTCCGCTCGACGCCGAAACGGCCGTAGCCACCGACGAGCGGCAGTGGAATCTCGAGCATCACCGCCACATTCTGCAGCACGCTCTGGCGGTCGTGCATCGGCAGATCTCCGGCACGGCCTGGACCTGTTTCGAACAGTACGTCCTGCAGCAACAGCCCGTCGCAGCGGTGGCAGACCGTCTCAACTTGACCCTGACGCCGTCTACGTAATTGCCTCGCGCGTGCGGACCCGCCTGCGGAACAAGTGCCCAGTTCGACGAGGACCTGACGTGAATCCGGCCGACTGCCTTCCGGAGTCAGCCTTGTGGCCAGCCGCAACGGATCCTGTCGTCGCGCCGGCCTCGTGCGAGCACCTGCGACGATGTCAGCGCTGCGCCGCGCGCGTCGACGAGCTGCGCCGCCTCCGCCTGGAGTTGCCGCAGGCTGCATCGCCAACAGACGAAAATCTCGCACTCGAGTTCGCACGCGACGTCTTCCCCGGGCCGTTCTGTGGAGACACCCCGGCATCGCAACCCGGCTCTGCGCTGCCGACGCAAATCGGCCGCTATGCAATACTGCGTCTGCTCAAGATTGGCGGACAAGCCGAAGTCTATCTCGCCCGGCATCCAACGACCGGGGAAAACGTCGTCGTGAAGTGGACCCATGTGGAATTGGCTCGCCGGCCGAGCGCCGCCCGGAGGATTGCGGATGAAGTCCGATTCCTCGCCGCACTCCGGCACCCGATCGTCGTGCGGGTTCTGGACCTGGGCATCGCTGCGTCGCGGCCGTTTCTTGTGATGGAGCACATCGCCGGCCGGCCGCTGGCGGGCGACAACGCGCCGGCGCTCCCGCCGCGCCAGGCCGCGCGACTGATCGCCGCCGTCGCCCGCGGACTCCAGTGCGTGCACGACGCCGGTCGGCTGCATCTCGATCTTCAGCCGGACAACATCCTGATCGATGAACATGGTCGAACCCGGCTGATCGATTTTGGACTGTCCCTCCCGCTAGACGCCGGACGGCTCGACTTGGCCAGCGATTGCACGCAGGGGACCCTTGAATACATGGCGCCGGAACAACTGGCCGGCGACGTCAGTGGCCTCAGTGCCGCCACGGACGTTTATGCTTTGGGAGCAGTGCTATTCCATTTGCTGACCGGCGCTCCGCCTCAGCCCGAATTGCTGTGGTCGTCGTGGACGACGGCGCAGTGGTTGCCTGAACAGCCGGTCCCCGGGCCGTTGCAGAGAATTTGTCGCCGCGCCCTGGCGCCTGAACCGGCGCAGCGGTTTGCGACGGCCGCCGAACTTGCCGAGGCCCTGGAACGCTTCGCGGACCGCCGCGTGTGGCCGAGGTTCGCGACTGTTGCGGGCGCGGTGCTGGCAACGATTCTGGTCAGCGGCGCGCTCGTCCGGAATTGGCTTGCGCCGCCGTCTCAGGCATCGCCAGCGATCGAATTGCCGTCGACCGCTCTGGCGTCCGCGATCCGGCAGGCGCTGGATCACACCGCCGGCGCGCCGCGGACGGCGTGGCTCGTCTTCGCAGATGGGCGGCGACTGCCTGTTCATCTCGATCGGCGAGACGCCGGGACCGGTCCGTCTGCTCTCGATTTCGTCGATCCGCTCTCGTCGGAACTGTCCTGCATGACGGCACCATGCATGCTCGTCGTCATTTGCCGACGGCCGGAACTCACGGGCACAGGCGATGCAGGGTTCGACTGGCCCGAACTGCGACGACCCGCGCTGCCGGCCGGCGCCCTGGCCGAATTGACGGAGCGCGACATCGTGCTGGTTGCCGATGCGCGAGGTGTGCCCTTGCCGCCGGCCGTCGATCAGGCGATTCGCGCGCAGTTGCAACGGCTGCAACGCGAACTGCGGGCCACGTCGACCCGGTTCTGTGCCGTCGTCATCGGCGGCGCCGCGTGCGAGGGCGCGACGCACGCGGGCTGCCGCTCTCCGCGCTGAGAGACTGAGCCGCTAGGATGCGTCGCTATGCCGTGTCGCATCGTACAACTGACCGATTGTCATCTGTTTGCCGATGCCGGGCAGGAGTTGCGCGGGATCGCGACGCGCCCTGGTTGCACGCCGTGCTCAACGATCTGCGCCGACGGGTCCCGGATTTTGATCTGCTGGTCCTCACCGGCGACACGGCCCACGACGAAGCACGTCCGACGTACGCAGCCGGCGACGCGCTGACCGAATGGTCCAATCGCGTCCGCATCATCCCCGGCAATCACGATCAGCGGGCATTCCTGCGAGAACTCTTCCCGCAGTCCACGACCGGACCGGCTGACCGCATCACGTTCCAGCACGCGTTTGAGGACTGGCAGATCGTCGGTCTCGACTCCCACAAACCGGGGGAGGTCCCCGGCCGGCTCGGTCCGGAACAACTCGACTGGCTGCAACAGTGCCTGGCAGCGTCGTCGGTACCGACGATGCTGTGCCTGCATCATCCGCCGATTCCGGTCCACAGCCCGTGGCTTGACCAGATCGGTCTTGAGGATGCCGCCGAATTCGGCGAGTTGATGCGGCAGCACGCGCACGTTCGGCTGATCGTCACCGGCCACGTGCACCAGGAATTCGCGGGTTCGCTCGGCGCTGCAACCGTGCTGACGACAGCGGCCGTCGGACCCCAGTTCGTGCCGCGCACCGAGCAGTTGGTCATCGACGACGCACCGCCGGCCTATCGCATCATCGAACTCGAATCCGACGGCCGGTGGTCCACCCACGTTTTGCGACTGCCGGCTTCCGCGGCTTCCGCCCGCTGATCTTCGACTTCCGCCGTTTTTGCGCGGACTTCACTCGCGGCTCAAGATCGCACCCGTCCGCTGTGGTGCGACTTCCCGGACACGCTCTTCAGTGCAGCCCTTGCGCCGACAGCCACCGCTCGGCATCCAGCGCCGCCATGCAGCCGCTGCCGGCGGCTGTGATCGCCTGGCGGTAGTAATCATCCGCCACGTCGCCAGCCGCGAACACGCCCTCCACACTGGTGTTGGTCCGGAATGGCTTCGCCCATTGGATGTACTTCTTGTCGGTCAGCTGCAGTTGCCCGCCGAGAAAGTCGGTGTTCGGCGTGTGACCGATCGCGGCGAAGTAACCGGACACTTTCAGCTCTTCGGTCTTATCGTCCTTGGCGCTGCGGAGACGCACGCCCGTTACGCCGTCCTCCTCGTTGCCAACCACCTCTTCGACGAGCGTGCTCCATTTGACGTCGATCTTGGGATTCTTGAGCGTCCGCTCCGCCATGATCTTGCTGGCGCGGAATTCGTCCCGGCGATGAACGATGTACACCTTTGATCCGAATTTGCTGAGGTAGTCCGACTCTTCCATGGCACTGTCGCCGCCGCCAACGACCACCAGCGGCTGGTCGCGGAATCGCGGCAGCGCCCCATCGCACACGGCGCACGCCGACACGCCGCGGTTCAGGAATTCGCGTTCCGATGGCAGGCCGAGATAGTTGGCCCGCGCCCCGGTGGCGACGATGACCGCCTGCGCCTGCACCTTCTCGCCGTTGCTGATATTCAGCGTGAACGGCCGCTTCGAGAAATCGACCGACGCGACATCCTCACCAACGGTCCGTGTGCCGAAATTCAGCGCCTGCTGTTTCATCAGGACCATGAGTTCCGGCCCGCTGACGCCATGTTTGGCATGCGGCGGCAGGACGTATTGCAGCGACCCTTTGACGGAATCCTGCAGATAGGCCGACATGTCGCCGGCCGGAAAGCCGGGGTAATTCTCGACCTCGGTTGTCAGGAACAGCTGGCCAAACGGCGGCCGGCCGATGTCGGTGTTCTCCTTGGACAGCAGTCCTTCAAACACCAGCGGCTGGAGCGCCGCCCGTGCCGTGTAAATCGCCGCCGCCCACGCGGCCGGACCCGATCCGATGATGACGACCTTTTCCGCCACGGTTCCTCCCGTTCCTAAACAGACTCCTTGAGTGCCAGAGGAACAATATCGGAGCAGCAGCGCGGCGGCAAATCCTGGATCGAGTTGTCCTTGCCAAGAGCGTACGACTAGCCGCGCCCGTCAGGAAGCGGTCAGGTCGCTCCACGCTCCCTTACGGTCGCGGCTAGTAAGAGATAATCCTCCACTTCACTCTGGCGGAAGATCCGGCGGCGGCTTCGTATAGAACTGCGACAGATCGACGCCCGATCCCTTCCCCTCTGCCTCCAGCATCGTCAGCCGGTTTTCCAGACGCTGAAACCGCATCTCCACGTGTGGCTCGAACAGCGGGCGCGTGCGCGGCGGACGCGGACGGGGAACGCGCGGGTAGCCGAGCTGTCGCTGCAGCGCGGCGAACATGTACAGCGGGTCCTTTCCGCGGTTGGCCTTGGCGATCTTGCCTTCCTGGGAGCCGAACAGGATCGGGTACGACGGCTGATATTCCGGGTTGTGCGTCCGCTTGCGGACTGAGTCCACGCGATGCTGCGAGCGGAGATAAATCAGATCGGCGAAATCGACCGTGCCGATTTCGCGACGGATCTTCAGGATCCAGGTCCGCCAGTCGGCGGAATAGATCGGGTCTTCCGCGATCGCCTGCATCCCTGCGTCGTACCCCAGGCGGTTCCGGGCCACGCATTCAAACTGGTAAACGAACAGCCCCTGCGGCGTCGGCGCGTCGCTGGCGCGATACTCCGCCTCGTGCTCCAGCACCTGCAGCGCCACGCGCATGTCGAACCGAGACTCCTCGTCCTCCGCACGCTGAATCACGAACGACTGGAACGACGTGAAGTAGTGGGCCAGCCGGGCCATTCCCGGTCCCATCTTGCCGGCATGGCTCAGCTCTCCCAGCAGGAAGTCGATCGCCAGCGGCAGGCGGGTCGTCGCCAGGACTTCGTCTTTCAGGCCCAGCAGCACTTCCTGCGCAGGCGAGTTTTCTTCCGTCCGCTCGCGACAGATGCGGAAGAAATACGCCTGTTCGATATACTCGTCCCGATCCAGCAGTGCGGCAGGCATGAGTGGTGCGCCGGTTCCCCCAATAATGACTGACTGCAGTATAGCCCGTTGTTCGACCGACAGCCGCAGTCGTCGAATTCCGCCGCCGGAACGCCCGTTGTGACGAGTTCACCTCGGCCCCTCACCGCCTGTCTGGTCGCACTCAACGCGGGCCCCGTCCTGACACCGGACATCCCCGGCCGGATCGGTGGTCTGGAGACGCGCGCGTGGCAGTTCGCCCGCGGGCTGGCGGGGCAGGGTGTCGGCGTCCAGTTCGTCGTTCGGCTGTCCAGTCGACCGGCGAGCGACCGCGTGGACGGCGTGCAGATCGTGCCGCTGCTGGATCGGCTCTACCCGATGCGCGAAGCCGCTCGGATGTGCGTCGGCAAGCGGAGCGGGTTTCCATGGATCGATTTCCATCGCTGGCAGACGCAGCTGATCTGGCAGTTGCCGATCCTCGCGGTGGAACGTGTACTGCGCGGCGGAGCGCCGGACCCCTGGCGACCGGACCGGCGGCTGACGGAACTGCAAACCGACATCTACTGCACCTTCGGCGTGCAGTCGCACTCTGCCACGGTCCTGGCCTCGGCGCGCGCGGCAGGACGGCCGTGCGTGCTGGTCCTTGGCTCCGACGGTGACCTCGACGAACGCTATACCCCTGATTCGATGTTCGTCAGCCCTTACGGCGACCCGGCCCAGGTCTGCTGGCGGATCCTGCAGGAAGTCGATGCGATTGTCGCGCAGACTCCGGCACAGGCGGCGATGCTGCAGCAGCGATTCGGCCGCACGGCGACCATCATTCGCAATCCGGTCGACGTCCCCGAATGGGACACGCGCCGCACTCCGCCGGCAACGTTGGAAGAAACCGGCGGACTCGAGCGGTATGTACTATGGGTCGGCCGCGCGGAGTCGGTCCACAAGCGTCCGCAGGTGTGTCTCGACGTCGCCCGCCGTTGCCCGGACCTCAACTTCCTGATGGTCATGAACCCGCGCGATCCCCAGGTGGACTCGACAGTCCGCCGCGCTGCACCGGCCAACGTGCGGATTCTCAGCAGCGTGCCGTTTGCGCGAATGCCAGCCGTATTCGCTCGGGCAGCGGCATTTGTGAGCACTTCATCCTTGGAAGGTTTCCCGAACGTTTTCCTGCAGGCCACGCTGTCGCGCGTCCCGATCGCGTCACTGGAAGTCGGCGGGGAGTTCCTGGCGCACATCGGTTCCGGCTTTTTCGCACAAGGCGATCTGCAGACGTTGTGTGACCGCCTGCGAGAGTTCTGGCAATCCGGTGAGAATCCCGCAACGCTCGAGGCCGCAAGAGAAACTGTTGTCCGAGAGCATGGACTCGCTGAAACGACCTCCGCACTCGCGGACGTGCTTCGAGCGACGGCGGAAAGGAACCGCTAATGAACGCTAATCAGCGCTAATCATCCATTATCTGGAAAAGCAAGCGGATGGCATTCTGTGAATCTCGGATTCGAGGCAGGCGAGATCTCAAGGTGGAGGCGAACGTTTTTGCGTGCGACGAGTGAATGAATGTGGTCATCAAGACCTGGCACGACATCCCTGTTATTAGCGTCCATTAGCGCTGATTAGTGGTCCCCCTTTTTCCAACGAGCATGCGCGTCCGGTTCACAGCCTGGCATGCCTACCCGCTGTTTGATGCCCGCGACTCCGCGTGCGTCGGCGGGGCGGAAACTCGCGCGTGGCTGCTGGCGACGGGACTCGCGCAACGGCCGGGATTTGAGATCGACTTCGTCGTGCACACGCCGCGACGGTTCCAGGAGCAGCGGTGCGGCGCAATCAGCGTCTGCAACATTGGCGACCCATGGGACGCGTGGCGAAACAACGTTGCACGCAGCCTGACCATCACGCGCGATCCGCTGCGCATCCGGTTCCACAAGTGGGACTGGCGGCTGTTGTGGCAGGCCCCGCTGCTGTCCGTGCAGCGGCTGGCGAGCGGGCCGCCCTCCGCGCCCGATGTGCCGGCAGCCATTTATTTCGAGCGGCAAGCGGACGTGGAATGCTGTTTCGGCGTCTCGGCGCAGTCCGCGGCCGTGGTCGAGGCGGCGCGACGAAATAACGCGATATCGATCTTGTCCCTCGCGTCGAACAGCGATCTTGATGCCCGATTTACATCCGATTCGATGTACGTCACGGTCCATGGTGAGCGCGGCGACGTGTGCCGTCGTGCACTCGACGGCGCGACGAAAATCATCTGTCAGCACACAGAGCAGCAGCGGCTGCTGAAGGAGCGTTTCGGGCGCGACGGCGTTGTGCTGCCGAACCCGATCGATCTGGCGGAATGGGATCGTGCGGCAACACCGCCGAGCCAACTGGTCGGTTCCCTGGCCGGTCAACGGTTCGCACTGTGGGTCGGCCGTGCAGACGATTTTCACAAGCGCCCGCTGTTGTGCCTCGAGTTGGCTCGCCGACTTCCGCGAGCGAGGTTTGTCATGGTCCTTAATCCGGGCGACGAACTGATCGAGCGTGCTGTTCGCACTGAGAAGCCGAACAACGTCTTGATTGTTCCGTCGGTGCCATTCGCAGAAATGCCGATGCTGTTGTCCGCCTCAGCCGTCTATGTCAGCACCGGCTCGCGCGAGTACGAAGGCTCACCCAACCTGTTCCTGCAGGCGGCGGCCTCGCGGATTCCGATCGCCTCGCTGGATGTCAGCACGCCGTTGATCGCTGGGACCGGCGCCGGTTTCGTGGCCAACGGCGACGTCGACCAGTTGGCGAAGTATGTCGGCACGATGATCGCCGATCCCGGAGCAGCGCGAGCCGCAGGAGAAGCCGGGCGGCGATTCGTCGAACGCGAACACTCGCAACTCGCCATCGTCGACCGGCTGATTGAGTTGCTCAACGCTTCGCGCACCGCTTAGCGACGCGCTGCAGAGGCGTCACCCGGTCCGGCGGAACACGAACTCATTGCACCCCAGCCCGCCGCCGACCGTCATCAGATCGACCAGTTCAAACCCACGCTCGCGCAGAAACTTGAGCACGTCTTCGGGGAGCGCCACTTCAAACGGCCAGCCGCCGATCCAGTCGACCAGATCGTACCACCAGTGCATGCCCCGTTGGCGCCGGGCTTTGACCATCGCGGGCGTCGTCGTCGGAGCGCCTGCCGCCGTCGGTCGAGCACTTGCATCCGGCCGCGGTTTGCCCAGGACGATCCCGGCCAGCTTGATCGGTACGCGCAGGCACAGCACGCGCCACGTCGCCCAGATCCCGCCCACCACGAGCACGTACGCCGTCTGCAGCGCTGGCGGGCATTGCACATACATTTGCTTCACCCGTTTCCAGCGGTCGCTGATGCCCCCCTGGTCGTTGTACAGCGCGATCCAGAATTGACCGCCGGGCGTCACGCGCTGCTGGACCAGGTCGATCGCCCGCCACATCTGCCCCGTGTGATGCAGCACCCCCCACGAGTACACCACGTCGAACATCCCCAGCGCTTCGAGAAACACCGGATCGAGCGCCGAGCCGGACAGGATCTCCCAGTCGGCTGCGTCCGGCGCGTACCGACGTTTCATCTCCGTTGTGCACGCGACCGAACACCCATCGACATCAAACGACACAACCTTCGCTCCCAGCCGCTGCGCCGCCAGACTGAATAACCCGCTGCCGCAGCCCGCATCCAGAAACCGCCGTCCGCGCAATGCATCTCGTCCCAGGCGATTCGCGAGCGAGTCCACGGCCGCCGCGATCCGTTCCTCGTTGACGACGCTGAGGAACTGCGTCCAGTTGCGGCCGAATTCAAACGCGCCGGGAGGATGATCGGTGGATCGAGGAGACACGGCAGACATGGGGAGCAGGTTTATCGTTTATGGTTTATCGTTTATCGATGCAACTCATGCCGTGCTCTCAACTCCAGAATCGACGCGTAAGTACATTCGTGTCGATAAACCATCAACGATCAACCATAAACCATTTTCGCACCGCCCGAATCGGTCGCAGCAGTGCCGAACCGTAACGATAGTCGCGCGACTGCAGCGCACGCTCGCGGTCGCTGCAGAGTTGCCGCACCGATTCCAACCGGGCCGCACGAACTGCCGCTAAATTCTCCGGGCCGAGCAGATCCTCGGCCAGGTCGTAGAACTCGAACATCCGCTGCCAGCGAATTGCCTCCGGTTGCGACGACCAGAGGCTGCGGCCGTGATGCCGCCAAACGCCCATCACTTCGGGAAGATACCCGATCGGCCCGCGCCGCGCGTGCAGTACGTGCAGGGGCCAATCCTGCTGAACCACGCGCTGCAATGATTCGGGCACTTCGGGAATAATCCCCCGGCGGTACATCGTGGAGACGTTGCCGACGAAATTCCGTCGCAGGATGTCGGCCAATCCCGACTCGGTTGGAAACGTGTCCTCGTACGGTTCCAGAAACGGCGTCCGGCCATCTTCGTTCGTCACTTGTACCCGGTGAAAGCACATCGACCATTCCGGGTGCACATCCAGTGCGGCGACCTGCCGCGCAAGCTTGTGCGGGCTGGTCCAGTAATCATCCCCTTCCAGCATCGCGATGTAATCACCACGGCATGCGCGCCACGCTGCGCGCAGATTCCCCGCGAGGCCCAGATTCCGCTCCCGCGAAAACAGCCGAATGCGGCCGGGTTCGCGCTGCGCGAATTGTTGCAGAATTGTGCGGGTGTTGTCGGTCGAGCAGTCCTCTCCAATCACCAGCTCCCAGCCTCCGTCGAACTGCTGGGCCAGCACGCTCTCGACCGCCTGCGCGATATAGGCCGCATGGTTGTATGTCACCAGCAGCACGCTGACGCGCGGCGGCGCAGGAGATGCGCTACCGGAGGCTGGGGAACTGCTGGTGGACATGCGGTGAAGGCGCAGGAAGTGTCGCGGACAGTTACTGAAAGGTCTCTCGGGTACAGGCGGTCCGTCCAACTGTCCGGGACGCGGCCAGACGCGGCCGGTGGCGTCGATGTCGGTCAGGGACGTACTATTCGCTCGACGTCAGACCCGACGGCGACGAATCCGGAAGCCGCATGATATCCGACATTGTCCGCTGGCTCGAACCCTATCCGTTCTTGTACCGCCCCGCCCGGGGCGTCTACCGGGCCGCGTGCCGGCTGCGCGACGCCCGCCGCCAACGCCGCGAACAACACATCGCCCGCGAATTCCACCGCCTGTATTACCACGGTCCGCTCGGCCAGGACGGCCTGTGGTTCACGACGAATTGGCTGGGAGTGCCGATCCAGAAGCTCCCGTTCGACTTGTGCATCCTGCAGGAAATCCTGTGTGAGACACGGCCCGAGCTGATCATCGAATGCGGCGTCAACTACGGTGGCTCGACCTGGTTTATGGCGACGGTCTGCGACGCCATGGACTGCGGGCGGATCCTGGCGGTGGACATTTCGCTGGCCGAGGTCCGGCCGGAGGTGCGGCGTCATCCGCGCGTCGAGATGGTGGAGATGAGTTCGACATCCGAGGAATTCGCGAAACTGGCGCGCGAGCGCGCCGCCGGCCGCCGCACCATGGTGATCCTCGATTCCGACCATCGCCGTGATCACGTCCTCGCAGAACTGCGGTTGCACGCGCCGCTGGTCAGTCCCGGCTGCTACCTGATCTGCGAAGACACCAACATCAATGGCCACCCCGTCTATCCCACGTTCGGACCGGGACCGCACGAAGCCCTGCAGCAATACCTGGCGGACTCACCTGGTCAATGGGAGGTGGACCAGCACCGCGAACGTTTGCTCGTCACTTTCAACCCCGGCGGCTACCTGCGGCGGAAGTAGTCGGCGGTCCGTCAATACGCAATACGAAATCTGCCATCCCGATGCGTTTTGTGATGGCGTATCGCGTATTTCGGATTTGCCAGCCTCGATAAACCATAAACGAACAACCATCAACCCTTTTCGCCATCACTACGTACCACGTTGCGGATAAACATAAATCGTCGCCGGCAACATGAAGGCGACCGTGACGCCGATGTGCGCGGAGCGCGCACCGCGCGGGCCCATCGTCTTGCCGAAGTGCCAGACACACGCGCCCGTCACGGCCGCGTTGAACAGGCCGATCCACAGAAACGGATCGATCTTGTGAGCACGGACATACGTGCCGCAGCGCCGAAATCAACAGCGTGAGGCCCAGGCCCACCTCGAACAACACGACATCGAGAGGGTCGAGCACCCGGCCGGCTGGCTGCCGGTTTCCAGGCCTGAAGCACGAGGACCAGACCAGGAACGCCGCCGATCCGGCCACATACACGCCCATGCAACTCGCGAACATCCAGCGAAACATGCCCTGCGCGGCTTCGTAATCCGCGCGGGCCAACAGCGCGCCAATTCGCGGAATCCGGGTCTGAATCCAGCGCCGCCACGAGTTGAATCGTGGAAATCGCCTGCATCGTCATCCTCATCCGGCTCGCCGATCTCAGGACCATGGAACTTCATCACGATCGGTTGATAGGCGGACCAGAGGAAGTAGGCGGCAACGGCCTGCACTCCGATCTTCCACTGCAGCGGGAGAAGTTCGCGCTGCTCCAGAAAACGCCGATGGACCGGCACTCGCCGCGTACGATAATCGCTGCAGGAAGGGACGATACGCGACGCCGACCAGATAGGCCTCGGCGGCCAGTCGCACTGCTGCCGACGCAGCGATGGCCCAGAGCTCTCCCCGGGCGAGAATCACGCTCCACACCACAAAATTTCCAGCGACGGCCTGGACGAGTCGCAACGCGTTGACTTCAGCGACATAGTTGCAACCCTCCAGGATGACGATGGAAGGGCTGAACCATAAGCTGCCGGCGGAAATAACCACGGCAGCGACCCACGCCGATTCCCAGCGAATCGTCGGATTCCCCATTTGCGGCAACAGCCACCAGCCCAGCGCAATCGCCAACACGATGAATCCACCGCGCACCAGGAGTACCAGCGCGCGATCGGACGAGGAGTTCACCCAGACGTTGCCGAGCGACGGCGCCGGCGGCGTCGTCGTTCCTGGCAGCGGACCATTCGTGACTGGCGACGTATGTGAGGACGCCGGTCAGGCCCAGGTCAAAAAAGGTTTGAATCGCCAGCAGATTGACGAAGAGGTAATAGTACCCCTGGACGTCCCGGCTGAAGTCGCGCGCGACGATCCACAGCGTCACGATCCCCGCCGCGAACCGCCAGCTCCGCGCGCCGACGGCGAACAGCACCGCCCGATCCATCGGAATCACACGTCCCCGACGGCTCTCCTCCGAAACCGATGACGCGTCGCTTTCAGTTTCGAGAGGCGTTGGCAACGTCGGGTCGACCACGTTTTCAGACGCCGGCTCTCGTCGCACGAACAAGAGATTGGGACAATGCCGAGGCGGTCGGCCGCGAGTAGCTCACTGCAACGCCCCGTATGAGGTTTTGCTGCATCTCTCCCCGGGTTCTCCGTGCCGGCCGGCGATTTCCTTGTAGAATACGAACAATCTCAGACCGGGTGCAATCATGCCTCCCAATAGCGCAGTCCTCTCGCCGACGGCGACCGACGCTCGCACGTCGGCCCATGCCCCCCGCTGGAAGCCCGTCCCCGATACCACCGGCTGTTCTACATCGACATCGTCGAGGTTGCACCTCGTCCAGTCGTGTCCGATCGGAAATTCGCGCGATGTTCCGATCGCCAAAGGCTACATGTCGCCGGAGCTGCTGGACAGAATTGTCGCAAGGCCCTTACGGAATGCACGACCGCGCGTGCCTGAATTCGGGCTGTACAACTGGACGGAGCCGTTTCTGCATCCGGATTTGCCGGCGATGATCCGTTGCGTCCGGTCGCACGGCATTCGCTGCAGTCTGAGTACGAATCTGAACATCATCAGGAATCTGGACGCAGTCCTGACAGCCAATCCCAGCAAGATCAAGATTTCGCTGTCGCGATTTGAGCCTGAGACCTACGTCGGCAGACTCACAGGAACGGCGATAACGTCTGGGCGCGTCAAACGCAATCTGGCGGAGCTCGCGGATGCGCGCCGCCGCACGGGCAGCACCACCGAGCTTGTCATCGGCTTCCATCGCTACCTGGGCAACCACGACGACGAACGCGTGCGGGAGTTGGCGCGCCTCCTCGGTCTCGGCTTTGAGCCCCAATGGGCGTACCTGATGCCCTGGAAAAAGTCCTGGCGTATGCCTCCCGAGCGATCGGTTGTACTGCAGCCCCAGACCGTGCGTTGATCGACAAGCTCGCATTGACGCTCGACGACGCCCCGGTCGCATCAGGCCCCCCATAAGCCATGCCAGTTGCGGGACAGGATGATGTCCCTCAATCTCCGCGTGAGGTCATGCTGTGTTGCACGGTGTTTGACCAGCTGGCGCATGGTCTCGGCTCTATCTGGATTATTCCTGCGGGAACCCAGGAACCGGAAGTATCGGCACTGGCAGTGTGCCGGCTGCATGAACCTCGGCTTGCATACGCTGTTTACTTATGACGATCCCGGATTCGACCGTGTCGCCTTGGACAACGTTCGTCGTCATTTCCCCAACGCCGACCTGCAGCCGATTCGGTCGGCCAGCAGCTCGCGGGAAGAATCGAAGCTCCGTCGAGCGGTCCGCGAGATCAAGAAATGGCTGCGGCAAACTGTGCCGCGTGGACGGCCGCCTGCTTCGCGCGGTATTGTCGAATAGCGGTTGGCCTGCGTGGGAGAATTTTCGCCGCGTCAACGTGGAGACCGGGCAGGTGGAGGAAGTTATGGTCGGGGGAATACGCGCTCTCGGACGACGGCGCCTTCTGTGTTGGCTGACGTTCTGCCTGTGTCTCACCGGGTGGACGAATTCGTCGTCGGCCGTCGACCAGGCTGCCATCCGGCAAGCTGTGCGCGGGCCGGCGGCGTACTTCGCACCGGCGTTAGCAGTGCTGCCGGCGGAAAGCGCAGCTTCCTGGCCTATGCCCTGCTCAAAGCCGGCCTACCCGGCAATGCGCCCGAGATCACCGGCGCCGTCGATGCGATTAAGAAGAAAATTACCGACGGCACCTACCATTTCGGACCGGAGCACCTGTACGAAGCGGGCGTCGACGCGATGCTGCTGGCCGAAGCGCCTGGAGAGATCGAAGAAGGCAAAGAGCATCCCTATGTGGCCGAGTTGCAGGCCATCGCCGATTACATCGAGAGCGTGCAGCTCGCAAACGGCGGCTGGGACTATCCCCCCGGACAGCGCGGCAATACGCATGGCGACACGAGCGTCAATCAGTACGCCCTGCTTGGACTGTGGGCGGCGCGGCGCTCGGGCGCCAAGGTCACTCCCACCGTCTGGCAGAACTCCATCCAGTGGCACGTCGCCAATCAGGAGCGCGACGGCGGATTTGCCTATTGCCCCGGCACCGATCACGGCTTCGGCAAGGGGACTTCCGTCCTCAACATGACGGTCAACGCCATCGGCAGCACCTACATCGCGATGATGAACCTGTCGTCCGGCAAGTTGCCGGAGCTCAAGAATCCGCAGATCGCACCCGCCGAACGAAAAGAGCCGAAAAGCGAGCGCAAATTCGGCGTCCTCGAAAAAGTCGACCTCGACAAGCTGCCGGGCCAGCGGGTTGAAGAGGAAGTGCATGCCGAAGTCCCCGCCGCTACGGCGCAGCTCCTCAGTAAAGCCTACGGCTGGATCGTCCCGCGGTTCGTCGCGGACAACAATACGACGGGTTTCCGGGCGTACTATTACTACTCGCTCGAGCGCATGGGAGCGCTGGCCGACGTGACCACGATCGGCGATGCCGACTGGTTCAACGAGTGCGCGGATTTTCTGATCAAGGAGCAGCAGGCCGGCGGTGGCTGGAGTCTCACCACGCACAACGCGGATGACGCCATCGACACGGCCTTCGCCGTGCTGTTCCTGACCCGCTCGACCGCCAAGATCCTCAAACGCAAGATCTCCGTCGATCCGATCGGAGGCGGTCTCCTCTCCGGCGGTCGCGGCGGACTCGACGGTTCGACGAAGCCGGGGGCTAAGAAGCCGGCCGGTCCGCTCGATCAGCTCCTCGCTTCGCTCGACTCCGCCGGCGAATTGGAAGTCGCCGATGTCCAGGAACAATTCGTTGAACAGGTCCAGATTGGCGATCGTAACGCGCTGATCGGCCAGACCGACTTGCTCGTCAAGTACCTTACGCACGTCAATCCCGAGATTCGCCGCACGGCCGTCTGGGCCATCGGCCGGACCGACAACCTCAGTCTTGGCCGCTATCTGATCGATTCGATTGATGATCCCGACGTCAGTGTCGCCGTCGAGGCCCGTAACGCCCTCTGCTGGCTGTCGCGGCGGCCGAACGGCCTGGGCGAAGCCGGCGATCCGCTGGAGTCCTTGCCGCCCGATGCGACCGACGAACAGCAGGCGGCCGCCATCACGACCTGGCGCGTGGATTTGCTGAAACGCTGGGGACGCTGGTATCTGCAGAATCGCCCGTACGCCGACCGAGGCGACGAGTTCGAAGCCCAGCTGCTCCAGAAGCTCGCCGCTGCCGGGTGATTCGGCGACTGTTAGCGGGTGCCACTGGCTCTGCCAGTGCGAGTTTCGGTTCCATCAGCGGGGATGCACGGGCAAGGCCCGTGGCACCCGTTTGCCGAATTGAAAGCACGCTGAGATTAGTTCACCCACCGACCTGCGATTGCGACCGGAAACCTCGCGCACGGTCGAGCAGGCGATCTTCGACGTCCAACTGCGGATCGCGGGGACGCAACCGGTACATGAACTCGTGCCGGTTCGTGACCCGGAACGGCAACAGGTTGTCCGCGAAGAACTCGAAGGGGAACCGCTGGTACCACGGCGCCGGCACCGGCTGCTGCACGACCAACGTCTCATAACCCGGCGCTGACAGCGTCACCTCGCGCGTGCCGTAGTACGTAAAATCGGTCGAGACCGGAGTCGGGCCCAGCCGCTGGCCGTCGACTTCCACAAGTGCTCCCGGGGGGTCGGTGCGAATCGTCATCCGGCGATTGACGCAACCCGAATACACGCCAACTGCGGCGATCAGCAGCGCCAGCCGGACACAAATATTGAGGCGCCGCAACGACATCGCGTTTGGGAACGAGCAGAGGGTTGGTCTGGCAGAGACCGGCGCACCGACGGGCGGACGCGCAGACGGGGAAGGGGCGCGGATTCTAGGCCGACCTGCCCGACGTGCCAAGACGAATCGAAAACACCCCCGCTTCGCCATCCTCCCAGCCTCGCCTGTTGCCGCAGTTTGCCGAACGTCGGTCCCAGCCTCGGCGAATCAAGAGAACATATTGATGGCCGGGGCGGTTTCGCCTGTCGCATACGTCACAGGACCTCTATGGCTTCTTCACAACAGTCCCCCGCAACTCGACATTGTCGAAGTTCGCCGTATCGTCGAACGTCCCCACACCGACCGTTCCCCAGGCGAACGTCGTGTCCTTGGCCGTCATCACCGGCTCGTTCAGATTGTCGAAGTACACGGCGACATCCCCGGTGGCAACGCGCCGAATAATCCGCACGTGATGCCACTGGTCGTTCCAAGGCGTCCCCTCCGTCGAGCGAGTCGAGATTTTCACGCGCGGGGCCGCGTTCACAAGAAAGATCTGGTTGGCATGGTCGTCCGCCCGCTGCCCCAGGTGGACATAGTAGAAATGCGTCGGGTCCTGGTAGCCGAAGAACAGGCAGACGTCGCGATGCGGATAGTCGCGGGCAGTCGACTGGACGTCGACATCGAGCTGGAAGTCCCCGACCGACACCCCCGACAGCAGCGCGCGATTGAACGGCGACCGCACGGCGGTCTGCACCTGGCTGGCCGCGTGCTGCTGCAGGAAATGGCGGTCTCCGTCCGCTGCGATCCGCCACGCCTGCGGGTCGGTCGCGAGCCAGGCGGAGAGCTTGCCGGATTCAAAGTCGTCCGACGCGACCAGGGGGAGAGCCGGCGGCTCGGCGGCAATTGCGAGACTCAGACCAGCCCCGGCCAGGCCGATTGGCAGCAGCACCGCGAACCTTGCAGATCGGAGCAGAGTCATCAATTCGTCCTTACGAGATGGAGTTGGCAATGTGAGCAGCGTAAATGGGGCGCGGGACGGTCGCAATCGGAGCGTGCGGCCAGACAGTCGGTGGCGTGCTTGAGGACGCCCGGACAGTTCTCAAAGTGTTGGTTTGCGACGGCAGGTGGTCCGTTTCGCTGTCCGGCACGCTGGTGGCATTCAGCGCGAGCGACCGTGCGAATTCGCCCGAAAAACCGATGCTTGCCCCGCGCGGCAGCGGTCGATAGCATGTTTTGCCGCAAGCCCAAGTGGCGGAACTGGCAGACGCGCTAGGTTCAGGACCTAGTGGGGTATTCACTCCCCGTGGAGGTTCGAGTCCTCTCTTGGGCAATTTGGAAATCCCGGCCGAAATCGCGGCCGGGATTTTTTATTCTGCCGACCGAGACGTCGTCCGCCGGTTGCCCTTCGCGCTCGCCGATCTCACCAATACCACCCGGGATCATCAGTGCGGCCCCAGTCCGCAGGCTTGCCGTCGTCTCCAGTCAGCAGACACCAACGCGCCATGCGACGCAGGGTCTTGGCGCCCGGGAAGTAGGAATTCATGTAGTAATCCGCCGGGGAATAGACTGTTTCACGAAGCCGGAAGAAGACCGGGGCCGTCACCAACCTTCCCCCGTACATGCCATGCAACATCAAATAACTTCCCAGGTACGCCGAGAGCAGGAGTAAAACGCCTGCCAGCGTCAATGCGCCCCGTCTGAGAATCCGGCGTCTACGTAAATCTGCCATCCGCGGATCATACCACGGCCGGTCAGCGCTCCCCGATCCCCCGCTTCAGGCTGGCAGCGCGCGGCCGCCATCCGCTACGCTTGCCAGATGCGCGCCGCCGCGCGGGACCGTTCGGCGACGCAATCCATAGTGTGCATAGCTCTGCGCTCAGCAGGGAGGCGTTGTGTCGCTGGCGAAGTTGATGGAAGACAAGTTTCGCGGAGACATCCGTTTCCGCGGAGCTGCGTATCTGCAGGCGGAACGGGTGTCAATCACCCGCGTGACCCCCGATCACGTGTTCGGTTCCGTCCGGGACGGCGTGGAGTTTCACACGCAGCTCAGCCGCCAGAACGGCGACCTGCGGATGTTCTGCTCCTGCGTCGGCGAAGGGCAGACTCGCGAACCGGCCTGCAAACACCTGTGGGCCACAATCCTGGCCGTGGACCAGGGGGATTTGATGGCCGGCGCCGCGGTCCGGGGCCACATCCCCGCCTTTGCCGTCGCGCCGGAACCCGCTCCGCTCAGCGACCCCCTCAACTGGGACGACGATTTTGACGAAGACGGACCGATCAGCCGGGTCGGGAAGTCGCGGCCGCGCAAGCCGTCCGTCCAGCCGAAGGCCCGCGACTGGGAAGTCCAGCTCAGTCAGCTTCGCGACGATATCGCCGTCCGTGCCGACGAAGACGGCGCCGATCGCGACCGCGAAATCTTTTACGAACTCGACCTCCGCGAAAGCTGGGAAGCGGGCGAACTCGTTATCCAGTCGTCGCAACGTCAGCGCCGCACCAGCGGGCAGTGGGGCAAACTCAAGCCCCTGAAACTCCGTCCGGGCCGGCTCGACGAAATCGAACACGAGGACGATCGCCGCATCCTGGCGTATCTCGCGGGCGGCACGCCCGAACGTTCCGGCTGGTACGCCCAGCAGGCGGAGTTCCAATCGGCCGTGCATCGGTATCGCGTGCCGTTCGAGCTGGCGATGATGCTGCTCCCGATGATGTGCGCTACGGAGCGCGTCCGCGTCCTCGACGAGAACGAAGGGAAATGGAAGCCGCTCACCTGGGACGACGCTCCGCCGTGGGTGCTCACCGTCGTCGTCCGGCAAAGCGAAGGGGACGGAACCTGGAAGCTCGAAGGGGAGCTGCGCCGCGAAAAGCAATCGATTCGCATCCCGGATTCACGGTTGATCGTGCCCGGCGGCCTCGTCGTCACGGACCATCAGATCTCACGGGTCGAGGACTTCGGCGCCGGACGGTGGCTCAAGTTCCTCCGCACCGGGCAAGGCATCACCGCGCAGGCGGGGGAAGAACACGAGTTGGTGGAAGCCCTGCTCGATATGCCGGTGCTGCCGCGGCTCGACCTGCCTGAGCAGTTGCGGCTGGAAGAGGTCACGGCCACGCCGCAGCCAATCCTGACCGTTCGCACGCCGCGGAATCGCGGCTGGAAACACGAGCGACTCCAGGGAGTCGTGGAGTTTGACTACCTCGGCACCCGCGTCAGCGCTTCGAGCACCCAGTGGGCGATCGTGCAGCGCGAGGCGCAGCGGTGCGTGCTGCGGGACCGCGATTTTGAGACGGCGGCGTGGGGACTGCTGACGGAACTTGGTTTCCGGCGGCTGTTGGACCACCGCCGCGGCGTCCACGACGTGGAGATCGCGGCCAGCGACCTCGGCAAGGCTGTCCGCGGCCTGGCCGCTGCCGCCTGGCAGGTGCAGGCGGACGGTCGCCCGGTCCGCCAGGCGGGCCAGCTCGATTTCAAGATTCGATCGGGCATCGACTGGTTCGAGCTGACCGGCAATGTCGACTTCGGCGGACGCTCCATCAAACTGCCGGAACTCCTCTCGGCCCTGTCGCGCGGCGACACGACCGTGCGTCTCGACGACGGCTCGCTCGGCATCGTGCCCGAAGCCTGGCTGCAACAATTCGGCATTCTGGCAGGACTCGGACAGGCGGCCGAAGACCACGTGCGGTTTTCCACCGCGCAGGTCAGCCTGCTCGATGCGCTGCTCGCCACGCAGACCTCGGTTGAAGTTGATGAACGCTTCCTGGAATTGCGCGGGCAGCTCACCTCGTTCAATGGAGTGCATGCCGCTGACGAACCCAAGGGCTTCGAAGGCCAGTTGCGAACTTATCAGCGCGAGGGTCTGGGCTGGCTCAAATTCCTGCAGACGTTCCGGCTCGGCGGCTGCCTGGCGGACGACATGGGCCTCGGCAAGACCGTGCAGATGCTGGCGATCCTCGAAGAGCGCAAGCAGCAGGCGAAAGATCGGCTGCCGTCGCTGATCGTGGTCCCCAAGTCGCTGATGTTCAACTGGGCGCGGGAAATCCGGCGCTTCACGCCCAACCTGAGCTATATCGAGTACGCGGGCGTCGATCGTGCAGCGCTGCGGGATTCGTTCGCCAAGCACGACATCATCCTGACCACCTACGGCACGCTGCGGCGCGACATCCTCACCATCAAGGACGTCCAGTTTGCGTACGCCGTGCTCGACGAAGCGCAAACGATCAAGAACGCGTCGTCGCAGGTCGCCAAGGCGGCGCGACTGTTGCAGGCGCAGCACCGCGTGGCACTCAGCGGCACGCCGATCGAAAACCACCTCAGCGACCTGTGGTCGATCTTTGAGTTCCTCAATCCGGGCATGCTTGGCCGCAGCTCGGTGTTCAAGATGTACGCCTCGGACGCGAAGGACCAGCAGGCCCGCAGCGTACTGGCACAGGGCCTCAGACCGTTTGTCCTCCGCCGCACGAAGCAGCAGGTCGCCACCGAGTTGCCCGACAAGTTCGAAGAGACGATTTACTGCCGGATGGGACGCCGCCAGCAGCTGCTCTACGAAGAGCTCCGCGACCATTACCGCGATTCGCTGATGGGCATGATCAAGTCGCAGGGGATGGGCAAATCGCAGATGCACGTCCTGGAAGCGCTGCTCCGGCTGCGGCAGGCGGCCTGCCACCCGGCACTGCTCGATCGCGGGCAGACCGACGAAGCCTTCGCCAAGCTCGACGTCCTCGTCCCGCATCTCGAAGAACTGATCGAAGAGAAGCACAAGTCGCTGGTGTTCTCGCAGTTCACCAGCATGCTGGCGATCGTCAAGCAGCATCTCGACAAGAAGGGCATCCGCTACGCCTATCTCGACGGACAGACCCGCAAGCGCAAGCAGGTGGTCGACGAGTTCCAGGAGGATCCCGACATCCCTGTGTTCCTGATCAGCCTGAAGGCGGGAGGTCTCGGTCTCAACCTCACCGCCGCCGAGTACGTGTTCCTGCTCGACCCGTGGTGGAACCCTGCCGTGGAAACGCAGGCGATCGATCGTGCCCACCGCGTGGGTCAAACCAACCAGGTCTTCGCGTACCGGCTCATCTGCCGCGACACCGTCGAGGAGAAAATCCTCGAACTGCAAAAGCAGAAGCGCGAACTCGCCGACGCGATCCTGGAAGAGAAGGGGAACCTCCTCAAGAGCCTCACGGCCGAGGACGTGCAGCTCCTGCTGTCGTAGTGTTCGAGTACCCCTTCAGGCGGACCTGAGTCGATCGATGTTCGCCCGCCTGAACGCCGACCTCCAACTGCCGCCTGGAGGACAAACTCGAACACGCCTGTCGGTCGCATCGTCTTTTTGAGATAGTCGTCGTCCCGATGACGACCACCGGCCCGAATGACGACGCGGCGAATCCGCAGCGCAACATGCGCTCCGGTCTGGCATCCGGATTTCGGATTGTCAGCCTCGGCACGCTGCTGAGCCGGATCCTGGGGCTCGCCCGCGACATGACCCTGGCGTCGGTCTTCGGCGCCGGACCGATCCTCGACGCCTTCACGCTGTCGTTCCGGTTGCCGAACATGGCCCGCCAACTGTTCGGCGAAGGCGCCCTGACCGCCGCTTTCCTGCCGATCTTCGTGCGCGAACTCCGCTCCGACGACTCGCGCGCTCCCCGTCAACTGGCGGCCGCCATGTTCTGCGGGCTCGCGGCCGTGCTGGCGGCCGTCGTCCTTATCGCCGAGATCGGTCTCCTCGCTGCGCTGCTGTGGGGAGACGTGTCGGCGAATCTGCGACTATTGTTGATTCTCATCGCGATCCAGACGCCGTACCTGCTGTGTATCTGTCTGGCCGCGCAATTGAGCGCCGTCCTGCACTCGCTCAGGCAATTCGTCTGGCCGGCACTGTTGCCGGTATGCCTGAATCTGGTCTGGTTGCTGGGAATTGCTGTCGCAGCACAGCTGGAAGTGACACCCGAATCGCGAATCGAGGCGGTCGCGGTCTCGGTGGTGGTCGGCGGCGTGTGTCAGCTCGCCATTGCAATCTGGGCCACAGCTCGGCAGGGATACCCCATCCGCCGGGACTTCGGCCGCGCCTGGTCCCGAGTGCGCGAGGTCGCCGTCGCGATGCTGCCGATCGTCCTCGGCTTTGCTGTCTCCCAGCTCAACGTCCTCGCCGACAGCCTCGTCGCCTGGGCCGCCGCCAACACGCAGTTCGGCGAGCTGCTGCCCGTGCCGATCCATCCCGGCACGGCGACGGCGCTGTTCTTTGGACAGCGAATGTATCAGTTTCCCCTGGGGATCTTCGGCGTCGCGCTGGGAACGGTGCTGTTTCCGCTGCTCGCCAGCCACGCGCAATCCGGGGACCAGCTCGGCTTGCGGCGCGACCTCGCGCACGGACTGAAGCTGACGGTCGCCATCGGCGTCCCGGCGTCCGCGGGCCTCGTCGTACTGGCAGGTCCGATCACGACGCTGCTGTTTCGGCACGGGGAGTTCGACGCGGCCGACACCCGGCTGACGGCGACGATGGTCGCCATCTATGGCGCAGCGGTCTGGGCCTATATCGGTGTGTTGATCGCCTATCGCGGCTTCTATGCCATCGGCGATCGCGTGTCACCGGTACGGATCAGCACGGGGATTGTCGTCGTCAATTTTTCAATCAACGTCGCGCTGGTGTGTTGGATCGGCGGCGTGGGGCTGGCCATCGGCGGCGCGCTGTGCGCCGCGCTGCAGGCCGTTGTCGCCAGCGTGATGCTGCAGTCGCGGATCGGCCGGCTGGCCTGGTCGGAGATCGCCGTCGTGGCGGTCAAGACGCTCGTCGCCACGGCCGCCATGGCGCTGTCCTGCCTCGCGGTGCTCGAAGTGCTCCCGCCGGCCGAGTCGCTGAAGCTCAAGCTGGCGGCGGTCGTCGTACCGATGGGGGCCGGGATCGCCGTGTTTCTGCTGACGTCGCGGTTCCTGCAACTGGCTGAACCGTGGGAGCTGACCGGCCTCGCCTCGTCGCGCCGTCTTCAATAATGTCTGCCAACTTCAGCGAAACCACCAGCCGCTGCGTCGGTTCCTCAACCATTGACGATTGACCATTGACCATGAACCCTTGCATTGTCCGCAAATCGACCGCAGTCCCCCGCGCCGATTGCCGATGAATGTTGCTGTCGCGGCCGACCGTCGCGACGGGGAATTCCGGCCGGCGTCCGCCGACACCGGAAATCTCGCGACCTCTCTGCTGCCAAATGGCCGGAGGACCAAACATTCCGCGTGAGCCGCGGTCCACACAGCGACACCTGCAGTAGCAGGGTCGGACCGTCGCTCGATTCGCAACGACTCCATTCCGTTGCCTAATGCGCAAGAGGTCAAATTCGCGGCCGCAGTTGCACTCAGTGCGACTGCGGCCGTTTTTCTTTGGGGGTTGAGGGTCAAGGGCGGAGGGTCAACGGCGTGCGACCTCGAACTTTGCTGACCACCATCCGCGCAGCGCCGTCGGTCCCCTGAGCCCTCGACCCCTCGCCGTCACCACACCAGCTCCCTCACGGCGATCTTTTCCCGATTCACCGCGACGTCGTGGATCAGACCATTCGACAGTGAGATGATCCGGTCGGCCATCCGCGAAATCACGGCGTTATGTGTGATCACGGCAGTCGTGGTCCCAAGTTCCCGGTTCACGCGATCGATCGCCTCCAACACGACGATTCCGGTCTCCACGTCCAGCGCGCCGGTCGGTTCGTCGCACAAAAGCACGTCCGGCCGCTTGGCGATGGCGCGGGCGATCGCCACGCGCTGCTGCTCACCGCCTGAGAGCTGCGCCGGAAAGTGATCCATCCGGTGTCCCAGGCCAACGATCTCGAGCGCGTCGTCCGGCCGCATCGGTTGCCGGGCGATCTCCGTCACCAGGGCCACATTCTCGCGCGCGGTCAGGCTGGGAATCAGGTTGTAGAACTGGAACACGAAACCAACGTGCCGCCGGCGGAACTGCGTCAATGCGGAGTCGTCGTCCTCGGTCAAGTCGTGCCCGACGTACCACACGTGTCCGGCGGTCGGCACATCGAGCCCGCCGAGAATATTCAGCAGCGTCGATTTGCCGCTGCCGGACGGCCCGAGCAGGACCACCAGTTCTCCCTCGTACAGTTCCAGGTCCACGCCGCGGAGCGCGTGCACCTCCAGCGCCCCCATGCGGTAGACCTTTGTGACGCCCCGCGCCCGGAAGACCGCCTTGCGCGTCCCCTCGGCGTCGCGTTCCCAGGCTTCAAAATGGTCGATGGACAATGGCGGATGGTCGATCGTGGATGGTCGAGACAGAATCCGGTCCATCGACCATAGTCCATCGACCATCCGCCTTACAATCGGCCGCTGCGCATGATGCCCCACACCACCCAGGCGCCGAACAGACAGGACGCCAGGAACGACAGGGCGGACAGCCAGTACCCCCCCGTACCGGACCGCAAGACGAGCGCCGAAGCGACGATGAGTGACGACGTGATCAGCCCGACGACGATCCGGTTACTGGAACGGTCGAATTCGTTGACGAAGTTGTCCAGCTTGCGGTGCTCGAGCTGAATGCGCAGGTCGTCCGTCGCCAGCTTCTGCAGTGTGCGGCCGAGCTGGCCCGGCAGGTCGTGCAGCGCGCCCATCACGGCTTTGGCGTCGCTGAGCGTCCGTTCCATGATGCGCTGCGGTTCGTACCGCCGGCGGACAATCCGCTCGACGAACGGCGCGATCTCCGTCGCCAGATTGAAGCGCGGGTCGAGCGTGCGGCCGACCCCCTCCAGCGTCACAACGGCGCGGATCAGCAGCATCAGGTCGGCCGGGCAGCGCAGCCCGTGCTGGACGAGAATGTGGATGAAGTCGTTGAGCATGTTGCCGACGTTCAGCCGCTCCAGTTCCACGCCGTAGTAGGTCTCGATGAAGTCCTGCACGTCGGCGCGGAGCAGCACGTCGTCGATCGGCCGCGAGGGCCGGCCGAGCCTGCGGACGAGTCGCTCGGCGCGCGCCGCATCCTGCTGCGCGACGGCGAGGAACAGGTCGACGAGCTGCTCCCGGTTGTCTTCGCTCAGCATGCCCACCATGCCGTAGTCGATCAGCGCGATCGACCCGTCGGGGAGGACGCGGATGTTTCCGGGATGCGGATCGCCGTGGAAGAACCCGAATTCGAACGCCATCCGCATGAAGATGTGCGTCCCCTGGACGGCCAACTGTGGCTTGGTCGCCACGACGCGGCTGAGGCATTCGTCGTCGCTCGGCCGGCAGCCTTCGACGAACTCCATCGTGACCACGGCATCGGTCGACAGGTCGTCGTACACGCGCGGCACGTACAGCGTGGCGTCGTCCGTAAACAGCCGCGCGAATTCCTGAATCGTGCGGGCTTCGCGGCGAAAGTTCAGCTCGCGGCGAATCGTGCGCGTGAAGTGCTGCACCAGCCCTTGTGGATCAAACGGCGCCAGCCATGTTTGCGCCGCTTGTGCCGCCAGGAACTTCAGCAGCGAGATGTCGCGCTCGATTTCCCGGACGATGTTCGGTCGCCGGATTTTGACGGCGAGCGGTGTGCCGTCGTGATGCTTCGCGCGGTGCACCTGCCCGAGCGAGCCGGCCGCCAAGGGGGTTCGCTCGAACTCCGCAAACAATTCCGTCACCGGCCGCCCCAGCTCGCCTTCGACGAGACCGATCGCGACTTCGGAAGGAAACGTGGACACATTCTCCTGCAGATGCGTCAGTTCCTCGATGATTTCGACCGGAATCAGGTCCGGCCGCGTGCTCATGACCTGGCCGAACTTGATCGCCGTCGGACCCAGGTCTTCCAGCGCCAGCCGGAGCCGGTACGCCAGCGTCTGCTCCGAGCGGAGTTCTTCCTCGCGCTGAATCGTGCGCCGCTTCAGCCGCGGGATGTAGCCCCACAGCCGCAACTGGTCCACAACTTCGCCGAACCCGTGCCGGACCAGCACCGAGACGATTTCGATGAAGCGTCCCAGGTTGCGAATCGCTCTGATCGGCGGCAATTCCAAGGCGTCGTCCTGCGGATCGGGTCTGCGGTCGGCTCATTCTGGTGAGCGGGGACCCGGAAGGCAATCTGACGTCAGCAGTCAGGCGCCAGAGATTGGAAATCGGACGTCGGTGAATTGACGTCGCCGAAGGGGGGACCAGTTTGTCATACTGAGTGGCGGCTCATGGGGATGTTGCTGGAGACCGGTTAGCCGTGCGTGTTCAAAGACTCGTCCTGTTCGTCGCCGCAGTCGCTGTGCTGAATCGCGCTCAGACGGCCAGCGCACAGCTCGGCGTCCAGCAGCCGGTGGTCGGACAATTCTCGGCCGATACGATCGTCAGCGTCCCCGACCAGGGGCGGCTGTTCCTCGGCGGCGTCGGTTCGGCGCAGTCATCGCAACGAGTTTACGGTCCGCTGCCTTCGGGGACGGCGACGGGCCGGGCGCTGTCCAACAGCAGCCTTGATGTCGGAGTCTATATCCACGACTTCGAAGCGATCGACGCGGCGCTCCTCGCGCAACCAACACGCCATTCGCAATCCCGGGCGTCCGCAGCCCGCTTCCGCTCCCCACGTGCCGCAGCCGCCTGGCGCGTCCTGCACGATCGCTGACTGGTATCGCGCATCGAGTGCGGTCGCCGGTTGTGTTTGCTCGTTGCCACCAAGCACCAGACGACCAAGCACCAAACCACCGATCCGCGTCTCTGTGAAAGTCGCTGAAATCTGCGTTGTATGCGTCCCGTCAGGTTTTGAGCTCCGCTCCAATCGCCCCCAGCAGCGAGCGTTCCGGGTCAGCGGTGTCCTGGCCGACCTCCCAGATCATCAGGCCGGCGAGCTGTTCGGTCCGCGCGTAGCGAAGCTTCTGCTGGACGGTCGCGCCGCTGTTGAACGCGAACCCGTCGACGAGATCAACACCGGCGGCGAACGCCGCCGAACCGGCGATTTCGGCAAATGTCCGGCTGCGACCGCGCTGGTTGCGGCCATAGAACGGCACGCCCAGCACCAGCTTCTCCCGCGGGCAGCCGAACTTCAGCATCCGCCCGACGTCGGCCCGCGCGTCGACCACCCGGGCGTGCGGGTGCTTGTGGTTGTAGGACATTACGTGCACGCGATCGACCGCCTCGTAGACGCCGCGCCCGAAATCCCGCCACGGCGACTGGGCAACCGTAATCTGCCGCTGGTCGCCCAGGCCCTTGCGCGAATCCTCGATGAGCCGACGATAATCCGCGAGCTGCGCGGCTCCGGCCGGATACTCCCAGTCGTAGTCGACGCCGTCGAAACCGCCCCGCTGGCATAGTTCCCGCAGTTGCCGCACGAAGGCGCGCCGCAATTGTCCGCGCTCAACCAGCCGTGGAAATCCGGCAGAGCGATCGCCGCCCCCCACGCACAAATGCAGCCGGCACGGAACGGCCCCTTTGAGCTTCTGCAATGCCTCGAGCGCCGCACGATCGATCGGCTCCGCCGGCAGTTCGCCGTCGGTCGTCGGTTGAACGCCGAAGTACACGAGGTCGGTGAGGGGACTGGCCACCGGCGCGGACCAGGTCTTCAACCGGTACCACGGCAGGTATCCGACGACGCTGAATGCAGCCTGCCGTTCGGCGCTCGCGCAGGTTCCGGTCGAGATTGCGACCGCGGCGCCGCTTACGGCCTGCAAAAAACGCCGTCGCTCCATCGAATGCCTTCAGCCGTCAGCGATCAGAAATGGCGCACTCGACAGGCGGAACGATCCTACGGGAGCCATTTAACAATTGACCATTAACAATGGACAATGAACAAGCACCTTTCAAAACCGATTCTTCGCTTCCCACTCCTTCTCAACCCGCTCCTTCTCGACCGGGTCTTCCATCAGGCTGATCGTCCCGGTCTCCTCGTCATACGCGTACACCTGCCACGGCTTGAGCCCCTTCAACTGGACGTGCGCCTGCTTGTAATAGTCCATGAACTCCGCATACGTGGGATACTTGTCGTACTGCGCCTTGTGAAGCTGGATGGTGTTTTCAAAAGCGATCATTTCGACCTTCGATCCGGCGGCACGCAATCCTTGCGCCGGGGCAAAGATGGGGTCGCTGGCGGTGATGCTGTTCTTCGTCTCGAACAGCTGGGGCCGTTCCTCGAGCGCCTTCTTCTTGTCGACCACTCTCGCGGCAATCTCGGAACCGATCGTATTCCCTTGGACTTGAGCCGCCGCCTGACCGGCCGGCGCTGCTGCCGCCGGGGGAGCCGCCACGGCGGGCGCTGCGTCGGCCGCCTTCTCTTCCGCCGGCTTCTTGGCGAACACAGCCGACCAGTCCATGCAGCCGCTGGTAAGTGCACACAACAATGCCGCCGCAATAATGCGCTTCATGGACGTGTCCCTGGGGGATGCAACTGCGCCCGTGCTTCCATTGTGACTCACGCCCTCCGACGACGGCAAGAGAGTATTGCGACGAGTCGTCCAAACGGGTGTCCCGGCTGGCAGATTGTGCCACCGCTTCAAGCGAATAAATCGGCGATTGCATGGCCGCCGCGGAGCAGCGCCGGGCGGCCCGTTCGATCCGGCAACGTCGTTTCGGCGCCGATTCCGAGTGCGTGCATGATCGTCGCGTTGAAGTCCTGCGGCGAAACCGGGCCCTCCGCCGGGTACGACGCGGTCGCATCGCTGCGTCCATAAATGCTCCCGCCCTGGACGCCGCCGCCGGCGAGTAGCCCGCTGTAGCAGAACGGATGATGCTCGCGCCCCGCCTGGCTCGCGTTGATCTGCGGCTTCCTTCCAAACTCACCAACCCAGACGACCAGCGTCTCGTCGAGCAGCCCGCGATCTTCCAGATCCGTCAGCAAGGCTGCGAGGGCGCGGTCGGCCGGCGGGATCAGGTCGTTCTGCAATCGCGTGAAGTTATTGCCGTGCGTATCCCAGAAGTTCCGGCCGTCGTTGTGCCAGTTGACGGACACCAGTTGCACGCCGCGCTCGATCAGCCGCCGCGCGAGCAACACGCACTGGCCGTGAGTGTTCCGACCGTACCGGTCACGGACGTCGTCCGGCTCGGCGTGCAGATCGAACGCTGTCCGCACGGCGGGCGACGCCAGCAGGCCGAACGCGCGCTCCTGTTGCACAGACAGCCGCGCTGCCGCCGCAGCGCGTTCCAGCCCGCGCCGCTGCGCCTCGATGTCCGTCAGCAGGTGCTGGCGTTCCAGCAGGCGCGGCGACGACAGCCCGTCCAGCAATGACAGCGCCGGGACGCTCCAGTCGGGCTTCCCGGGATCGCCGCCGACGAGCAGCGGATCGAACGCGCGCCCCAGCCAGCCTCCATGCTGCCCGGGTGCGACACCCCCCGGAGCGGATGGATGGTACACCAGCCAGGGCATCGTGACGGATGCCGGCAGGCCGTTTTGCGGCGCTCGCACCTTGGAGATCACCGAGCCGACGCAGGGTGTGTCCCGTTCGCTGGGCGGTTCGCCGTCGCTCTTGTTGACTGGCGGCAAGTGGCCGGTCAGGACAGTGTGCACGCTCGACAGGTGAGCCGGATCGTCATGCGTCAGCGAGCGGACGACGGCGACGCGGTCCATCAGCGGCGCGAGATGCTTAAAGTGCTCGCAGACCTGCAGGCCGGGGACGGGAGTGGCGATCGACTGAAACGGCCCGCGGACCTCCGCAGGCGCTTCCGGCTTCATGTCGAACGTATCGAGCTGGCTCGGCCCACCCCACATGAACAGGAAGATGCACCGCTTTGCCCGCCCGAGGCCGCGGTCGTCTTCCGCAGCACTAGCGGCGGAGCCCCACAATTTGGGCAAGCTCAGTCCCAGCAGCCCGAGAGCGCCGGCTTCCACGACCGTTCGCCGCGGCATGCGTCGTAAACGGCCGAACTCCGCGCAGATTGTCGAGTCGTCGAAACCGGGCATCACGCATCACTGAGATCGGGCCGCGGCGTAACCGCAAGCGCTCAATCATATCGGCAAAAGTCGATGCGTGTCGACGCCGGTGCCCTGAATCACCAGGAAACCGAACATTCCGAGCGGGCGAATCGACCTAGGTCCCTTCCCCTGCCTCCCCTGCAAGCCGCTCGTACGTCTTGATCGCCCGGTCGTAGGCCTCACGCGCAGCAGGCTTTTCGGCGTCGGAAATGAACTTGCTGCGGTTCTCCCACAGCAGGTCGATCGCCGTCCGGCACCACTGGGCGCTCTTCCGCGACGCGCGAATCGCCTTGCCGCCGATCAGCACTTCCACCGGATTCGTGTGCATCTGCGGAAACTGACGCAGCGCGACCCAACTGCTCTGCTGGATCGGCACGTCGAACGACAGGGCGTGTTCCTTGCCGTCCGCCGGGACTGTCGCCTGACCAGCGACCGCGCCGTTGACGACCACTTCCACCAATCGCTCCCCGCCCGGAACCAGCTTCTGGCTGCGGGGCTGATGCAGCGTGACCGTGTCCCCGGAAACCCTCCGCCCCTCGGGCGCATCTTGCGTTCCGTACGCCACCCCTTCGGGCGTCTCCTGCGCGAACGCGACTACGGCCGCGACTTTGACTGTCAGTGGCGCGTCTGCCGTGACGTGGCCGAACCCCGGAGCAACACCATTGACCCGATAGTCGAGCGCATGGGCGTAGCCGTCGCTGACGTACGACCGTCCCGCGGCGATCCCGCGGCACCAGTCACCGAAGTTCACTTTCGACAGCGGACCGTCCGCCAGCCGCACATACACGCGTCCCTGGCCAACCCGCCGGCTGCTCATACACGGAAAATCGGTTTCACCACTGACCTTCAGCGGAAATCCGCAGTTCATCAGGTGATACCACGTGTTCCACTCGCCGACGCGGCTGGTGTCCATCGCGCTGATGAAATCACACACCCCTTCCGGCGTGCTCACGACAATCTCCATCGCGCCGCCCCCCGTCATCGACGGGATCAGCAGATTCGGCAGCTCGTTCGCAGCCCGCTCGCCGCCGGCCGTCAGCTCGGCCAGACTGACTGACTGGTTGCGATCCGCATCCAGCTTCTCGAACGCTTCCGGCAACACGGCATTATTGATCTCCGCTGCCGTCAACTGACCGTCGCGGTCCTGATCGTTCCGCGCCATGAGCCACTTCGCTGACACCGCCGGATCGGTCCGCAGATCCGAGTGCGGATAACCCGTCACGCCTCCCTGTTCCTTGGCCCACTTCATGACGGGCACCGTCCACGTCGGCCAGCCCTTTATGCTCGTCCCCTCGGAACCGGGATAAGTCTGATCGACCAGGTTCAGCAGACACACATGCCCCAGTGACTGCGACCCGAATCCGCTCACTTCGACGTCATATTTCAGAACCGTTAGCGGCTCGGTGACAAGGTCCGCATCCGGCGAGAAGTACCGACGCTGGAAGTCATAGCACGGCCCCCAGGTCAGCACGCAGCCAACGTTCAGCGCCTCTCCCTTCACCTGCCGAAACATGTCGGCTGGCGAAACTCCCTGCGTCGGCGACTGGTAGTGCGAGCACCCGGCGCCGTGGATGTGATGATCGCCGCTGAACCAGCCGCGCCGCGCAGGGTCGATCCACCGCTCGAGCGGCACGTCGATCGATGCGTTGTTTGACGCCGACACGGCGATGTCGCGCGTGACTTCCCGATACTCCGGACCGCGGCAGGACGTCATTGTGTACGAACCGGCCGGCAACAACACAGTCTCGCCGTCGGCCCGGTAGACGTGCGGCTGGAAGAAGAAGTCCGGCGCAAGCCGCTTCCCCTGCGGCGGGTAGACGCGTCCCTGTCGGTCGCGGAACGTCAGCCGCGCAATCGACGGCACGCCATCCTCTTTGACTGACAGTTTTAACGGAATCGCCGGATGGACATCGAACAGCACCGGCAGCTCGCTGCGAAAACCGAGATCCTGCGTCCCCTGGCCGACATCGAACACCAGCGTCGCCTCGCGCTTCCCAGCCTCGCTCGAGTCGATCAGCGCGATCACGTACTCGACTTCGAGTCCGCTCAGCTTCTCGGTCATCGGCGCGGCGGTGAAGACTTCGACGTCGAGAAACCGGCCGGATTTCGGATCGTCCGTCTGATCTTGACCAAGTTCCGTCTGGGCCTGGCGTTTGAGGATCGCGTCCGACACGCCGCCGTAGACCTTGCCCGCCTGCGGACTGGTGATCCGCAGCCGTTCCGTCACCGTCCCCTCGTTATCGACCTTGATGAGAACGGGCGTGTAGCCTCCCTGGTGCAGAATCGCCTTCGCGTCGCCGCGTGCGGCTTTGACGCGCAGTTCCGGGTTGATGTGCACCGTGCACAGGACGTGCGGATCGAGCAGTTTCTGTAAGGCGGCAGGATCGCGGTCTGTTGCGGCCTGCTGCAGCGCGACAGTTTCGTCGACCGTAAGCGGCGCACCCAGAAACTCAAGCACCTGCATCACGCGGAGGATGTTCGCGCCGAGCGGCTGGCCTTCGACATCGGCGGCGCAGACTTCCGTAGGGGCTTGCAGACCAAACGCTGCGACGAGCATCAAAACGTTGAATCGGGAGCGCATGGCGGCGAATCGTTGGATGGAACGGAGCCGTGTCTGACCTGGCTTCGAGTATACGGAGGGGCGCGTGACGCCAGCCAGCGGGCGCGCAAATCAGGGCCCGCAGAACCGACACGTAACAGCCGGCGGCTCACGCCGTCGGAACTCGATGGAACACGAGCGGCAATGACACTTCCCGTAGGCTGACGCCCATGACTTCGTCGTGCCGTCGCTTCGCGGCTTCAACATCACTCTGAGCCTGCTTGTGAAGTCTCGCCCATGATGTTGAGCGCGATATTCTGGCGAGCGAGCGAATCCAACACGGCCTCAGGCACGAGGTGTTCACCCGATTTCAGAATCCGGCCGGAGAAGCGGCCCGGCAGAAAGCCGAGCACCCTCTTCTCCGTCTCCCGATCGGGGAACGCGATGCGGATCAAGTTTCCCATGCTTTCTTGACCATCGCCCCAATGGACTTGAACATCTCTGCGTTCTTCCGCAGCATCTCGCCGTCGACCGTCAATCGAATCGAATCCGGCTTGTTGACGTACGAGACTTTGTTCGTATCAAGCAGCGCACATGCTTGTGGCACAAGGTCAGGCGTCAGCCAGAAATTGAGAATCGAAGTGCCGCCGCTGCGCTTATGCAGCCAGAAGCAGTTGCCCTCATCGGTGTTGAATGCGATGTAGTACTTCAAATACCTCAGTGTCCCGCCGCCGAAGATCGGCGAAACAATCTCATGCAGCACCTTTGCAGCGTCAAGGGTCCATGAAGCACGCGACTTCCAGTAAGCCTCATCATGAACCTCATAGTCCCCGCCGGGCTCATCCTCCGGTTCTTCATACGTGTCGAGAACGGTGACGAAATTGAGGATTAGCTGGCCATTCGCTTCGACCAGGTTCGCCTGGATTGCGACGATGGGCACGGCATGACTCAGCAACTGAATGACATTGAAGAAGCGTCGCGTAATGGTTTCCGCAACCAGCACCGCAAAGTGCTGCCTTTGAAGGCCACCTGCGTTTCTCATTGTCCCAGTATTCGATCGTTCGAATGATGTGTGACTCGTCGGTTTCACCGAGCATCACCTCCACTTCGTACATCGAATCATCGGCTGGATTCTTGAGCAAGATATCCAACCGGCCCCCATTGACTGGGATTTCTCTTTGGAGATGACATCAAGCTCGCCGAGCCCCAAGGAGGTCGGATTCGTCACGATTTGATCTTGGAGCCAGTATTCATCACGACCTGTGTCGCGGATGCGAACACGGCGTCCGATGAGAACAATGTCCTCCACAAGCCCGCCTTTCTGGGATGCGTCAGCGAGTGCCATAGCCGCCTTCCATCGTCCGGCTTAAAGGGCCTTGCCAGTCGGGAGCAGTCGAATTTCACGCAACTCCGCTTGCGATTATTCGATCTCCGATATGATCCGCTCCGGATCGCGCGGCATGAGTCGCTGACGGTTGCAGTCAACAATCAGGTCGAGCTCTTCGAGCACAATTGCCCCGATGAGCGCATCCTTGCGTCGTGGCTCAACGACTGCGCTGAAGACGCTTTCTCGCCCCAACAACCGAAGTTGGACGTACGGAGCGACCTTTCGCTTGGCGGCCCGCTGATCGGCGTATCGAACGACTGTTTCTCCAGAGACTCGCAGACCAAGATCCTTGACCACTTGTTGCGGCAACACCAGTCGGGTAGCCCCGGTATCGATGACGCCAGTGAATGTCGTTCGTCGAACCTTCTCCGGAAGCAACATCCCGGCATCGGAGAGGATCACGTCCTCGTGATTTGCCAGATCGACTTCGACAATGACGCGGCCCATCTTGTCAACCTTGCGTTTTGCCCGGGATTTAGACGGCATAATCATGACGCGTTTTTCCTGCTCAACGTGACTAGGTCCAGCCGCTCTCCCTGCACGCGCTGCGCCTCCACATCGTCCACATAATCGCTGTGGCACGAGGCCTTGTTCCCCGCCTCGGCGCCCACTGCCTTCCGCGTCTTGCTCGCCAACTTGTGAATCTCGTCCGGCGACAGCACCCCCCGCTTCTCCAGGATCTCCGTCTGCTCCGGCGTCAGCGCCGCCGAGACCTTCGCCTTGTCCCAGCGATACCCGTCCTCCTTGCCGCTGGCGAACTCAACGATCTCCTTGCTGATCCGCACGCTGCACCAGTCGTGGCCGCACATGGCGCAAAAGTCGGTGTCGACGTCCAGGTCCTCGTCGTGGTAGGCCCGGGCGGTGTCGGGGTCGAAGCTCAGCTCAAAGTGCTTCTCCCAGTTGAGCGCCGCCCGCGCTTTTGTCAGCTCATCGTCACGGTCGCGCGTGCCAGGGATGCCCAGCGCCACGTCCGCCGCGTGGGCTGCGATCTTGTAGGCGATGCAGCCCTGCTTGACGTCGTCCTTCTTCGGCAGACCGAGGTGCTCCTTGGGCGTCACGTAGCACAGCATGCTCGCGCCGTGATAGGCGATCGCCGTCGCACCGATGCAACTCGTGATGTGGTCGTAGCCGGGGAAGATGTCCGTCACCAGCGGGCCGAGGACGTAAAACGGTGCCCCGTGGCACAGCGTCCGCTGCAACTTGGCGTTGTACTCGATCTGGTCGAACGGCACGTGGCCGGGTCCTTCGATCATCACCTGCACGCCGTGCCGCCACGCGCGCTCCGTCAGTTCGCCGAGCGTATTGAGTTCGGCGAGCTGGGCGCGGTCGGTCGCATCGGCCAGGCCGCCGGGACGCAGGCCGTCGCCGATCGAGAACGACACGTCGTACTCGCGCATGATCCGGCAGATGTCGTCCCACAGATCGTACATCGGGTTCTGCGCGTCGTGGTCGATCATCCACTTCGCCAGCAACGATCCGCCGCGGCTGACGATCCCGATCAGCCGGTTCTTGACGTACGGCAAGTGCTCGTGGAGCACGCCGGCATGGATCGTGAAATAATCGACCCCCTGTTGCGCCTGATGCTCGATCTCTTTGAGGATGATGTCGGCGTCGAGGTCGTACAGCTTGCGGCCGATGATCATCGAATAGATCGGCACGGTCCCGATCGGCACCGTGCTCGCGCGAATGATCGCCTCGCGACAGGCGTCGAGGTCGCCGCCGGTCGAAAGGTCCATCACCGTGTCCGCCCCCCAGCGTTCGGCCCAGCGGAGCTTCTCGACCTCTTCCGCGGTGCTCGATGAGACCGGCGAGGCCCCCATGTTGGCGTTGACCTTCGTCTTCGTTGCGCGGCCGATCGCCATCGGGTCAAGCTGGTAGCCGAGATGCACGGTGTTGGCCGGAATAATCATCCGGCCGGCGGCGACCTCGTCTCGAACCTGATCGGCCGTGAGATGCGGCTCGCGATCCGCGACGCGTTGCATCTGCGGGGTGACAATCCCCAGCCGCGCGTGCTCCAATTGCGTGACCGGCTGGAAACCTTGCGGAAACGTTACGCGCCGGCGGGAACCGTCTCCTTGCTGAAACGTGATTTCCCTTCCCGATGTCTGACCTCTGACTTCTGACCTCTGACCTCCGACCTCCGTCCCCCAGCCCTCCGGCAAAAAGTCCCACGCCGTCTTCTCACTCGGCTGCGGCATCCCCGGCGTATCGGGTGACGAGAACGTCCACTTGCCGGCCGGGCCGGGGGCGATCTGCGGCACATTCGCAAAGCTGCCAGGGGACGTGCCAAGCGCGCAGGTCGAAGGGTTAGCCCCCACGGGCGGCAGCGGGGCGGAATACGGAGCGGGATTTGACGACATTTCGTGCTCGTTTTTCGATGATATCAGCGGTCGTGCCGGCAGGCGCAGCATCCACTGCACATTCTAGGACCGTCGGCGCTATCCTAACTGTCGAGGAGTGATTTGCAACGAGTTGGCGCTGGTCAGCATGGCTTCGGCACGTCTGCCAAGCTGCTACACTGCAGTTGGCGCGACTCGCCCAATTATGGCACGCCTGGAGGAACCTCGATGTCCAGCAGCCCCTTCGGTTTTTCTGCGCTCCAGCTGATCAGTGCAATTCCGTTTCTGCTTGTGGCGTTCGCGGGCGCAGTGGTTTGCATGATCCGCGAGTCACGGCCGGTTCGGGTTCGGATCGCAGTCGGCTGCGCACTCGCGATTCAATTGGGTCTGCGAATGCTCATGCCGCTGGTGTATTCCCAGTTGAGTCGTGTGCTATCGCCCGCAATTTCGTCCCCGAACGAGACGCCGTTCATAATCATCAATCTCCTTTCGTCCGTCGTCTGGGCGGCGACGCTGGCGGTGCTCCTGTGGGCCGCGTTCACCAACGACGACCGGCCCCCGGCCGAGACGGCATAACCTCGCCGCCTGGCGGCATGCCTTCACCAACGGACACAGCCTGCCGGACTTCGTTCACTTTCGACGATTGAGGATCGTGCCGGTTTTTCATCAACTGACGCGCCGGCGACTCGGAACACTTCCTCTGCGAATCAGAGCTCCCGAATGTCCAGCAGTCCCTTCGACCTGTCGTTCCTCCTCGGACGCCTCATCGGCGCATCCCCCGGCATGCTCGTCGGCCTCGCCGGTCTCGTCCTGTGCCTCACTCGCGATTCCCGCCCGCTACGCGCGCGACTGGCCGTCGGCGGCGCGCTCGCCATCCATCTGTTCGCCAGCCTGATCATGCCGCTGATCTACGGCTATATCCTGCCGCATTTTCAGACCCCCGCGTCCGGCGGATCAAGAACCGCGGTGATTGTGGTCGGCCTGATCTCATCGTCGATGTCCGCCGTCGCCCTCGGCCTGCTCCTCTACGCCGCGTTCACCAACGACGACCGCCCGTCCGATGCCGGTCAGACCTGAAGCCATTCCGCCGGGCTGCATCCGCCGGCTCGCGAACACGACTCTGAATCCTGAATCCCGCATCCAGAATCCTCCTTTTCTCCCCAACAGTTGCTTTCCGTCGCGCGCGCGGGAGAATGGGGATTCCGACGGTCGCAGCCGCTGCGACGTTCCCGAGCCGTCCGGCGCGACGCACCGGGCACCAACGAGTCCCTGCAGGAGCGAATTCGTGGTCTTTGGTTTCGGCAAGAAACGGCCTCCGGTCCCGGACGACGACGAAGATGAACAGATCGAACTCGTCCTGTTCCAGGGAGCTACCAACGGCAAGGACGCGAACCTCTCCGCCAACGCGCGGCTCGTCCAGGCCGGTCTGGTTCGGACCAAGGAGCTCATCAGCGACGCGCTGTCCCGGCGCGCCGAGATGATCCGCCTCGAGCCAAAGGGCCAGATCGCCGTCGCCACGTTTTTCGTCGACGGTGTCCCTTATCCGGGCAACCGGATGCCGCCACAGGCCGGACTGGCCATCACCCAGATGATGAAGCTCCTCGCCGGGCTCGACATCCAGGTCCGCAACAAGCCGCAGGCCGGCGGCATCAAGGCCGAATACACCGGCACACCGTATACCCTCCGGGTCAACGTCAATCCCCTGCAGGGGGGGGGAGAGCGGCTGATCGTCCGCGCTGAAAACAAGACCATCAAGCTGACGACCCCCGAAGATCTCGGCTTCAGTTCCGAGATGCGGGAAAAGTTTCGCGAAATGGCGCAGACCAAGGCCGGCGTGCTGCTCGCCGCCGGGCCGCCAATGTCGGGCGTCACGACGATGGCCTTCGCCATGGTCCGCGGCATCGATCCGTATCTCTATACCGTTTACAACCTCGCTGATACCGAAGGTCGCGAACTCGGCCACGTCACGACGTTCGAAAGGAATCCCGGCGACACCTGGGTCCAGTCGGTCGGCCGCGCCAAACGCGCCGAGGCCGACGTCCTGTACGTCGATCCCATTCGCAATGCCGAGTTCTGCAAGGAAGTGTTTGACGAGGCAGAAGACTGCTGTTTCATCAGCGAAGTTGCCGCGCACGACGCCGCCGGCGCCATTGTCCAGGTTCGCGAGTGGCTCGGCGACCCGAAGCTTGTCGCCCAGCGCTTGCATGGGGTGATCGGGCAGAAGCTCGTCCGCCTCCTCTGCCGCAAGTGCCGCCAGGCCTACCGGCCCAATCCCAAGCTGCTGGCCAAGGTCGGCCTGCCCCCGGAGACCAAGGTCCTCTACCGTCCCCCGCCGCCCCCCGCCGAAGGCCAGCCTGCCCCTGAGCCTTGTTCAAAATGCGGAGGCACCGGCTACTTCGGCCGCACCGGCCTGACCGAGTTCATCATCCTGTCCGACGAGATGAAGAAACTGGTGATCGCCGGCGGCGATGCCGCGGCGATCAAGGCGCAGGCCAAGAAAGAGAAAATGCAGACGCTCAACTCCGACGGCATGCGCCTCGTCGGCAGCGGCAAAACGTCCCTGGAAGAACTCCAGCGCGCGTTCAAAACGAAGTAACACGCACAGAACTGAAAACCACGGAATACACGGAAGGCAAGTTTACTTTTTCCGCTTCCGTGGTTCCGCGCTTCTCAGCCGACAACTGCGGGATCTGTCTCCGGCGCCGCGTCGCTCCCCGGATCGAACCACTCCGGCTTGAATTCGATTCGCTTCCGGTGCTTCATCGCCAGGTTCGCCGTATGCGCCATGATGGCGTCCGCCATCGCCACGACGCCGTTGCACCGCAGGCCCCCTTCTTCCCGCGAGATCTCCTGGCCGTCGCGATAGTACTGGTCTTTGTACTCCCGGATCGCCCAGCAGAAATGCTCCATCTCCTCCGTGTAGCCGCGGCTGATGTTCTCTCCCCAGCCGCCGTCGTTCGACGCCGACTTCGCCGCTCCCGATGACGTTTCATACGCGTTCAGCACTGGGCCGCCGGACGCCCCGGACACCACCCACAGTCGCTGGTCCGGGCCACCCCCTTCGCTGCCACGGCCTTCTTCCTTCCAGAGCAGGCCCTCTTTCTCGGTCTTCATGAACAGCGTGCCGCGGCTGCCGTAGACCAGCTCGCCGTACGGCTCGAACTTGTTCGTATTGATCGACGAGTACGTCACAATGCACACGTCGTGGTTGTCCTCCTCGAAGTGCTTCCCGGGAAACTCGAACGTCACATAGATGTGATCGTCAATGTCGCGCGGGTCGGTCTGCTTGTCCTCCGTTCCCAGCCCCTTCACGCCGTAAAAGTTCTTGCCGCCATAGCCGTTGACGGCCAACGGATGCACGTGGCCGAGGAAGATGCTCGCCGCGTCCATCTGGTGGCTGCCCAGCTCTGCCATCAGCCCTCCGCCGGACGAGTTGAACAGCCGCCACTTCACGAGTTGCTCGACCGATTCGTAGCCGAATTCCTGGAACCGCCCCTCCAGTTCCTTCTGATCCGCCGCGTCGATCTTTGGGTTCCACTGGTCGCTTCCCGGAAAACTGTTGTTCCGGTGCCACTGCGCGCGGATGTACTTGATGTCGCCGACCGTCCCCGACTGCACCAGCCAGTTGGCGTTGTCATACAGCACGCTGTAGTGCCGCTGGTGTCCGACCGCCAGCAGCCGATTCGTCGCCCGCGCCTTGCGGATCATGTCCTTGCACTCGGTGACCGTCTTGGCCATCAGCTTTTCGGTCAGCACGTGCAGCCCGGCATCCATCGCCGCGATCGCGATGTCATGGTGCGACACCAGCGGCGTCGCAATCACGACCGCTTCCAGCTGCAGTTCGTCCTTGGCCTGCAGCAGCGCCTTGTGATCGTTGAAGATCTTGATCTTGCCGGCACGCTCGGCGCCCAGCTTCTGGATCAGTCCCGCGCGGTGCTCGTTGCCGTCTCCCTTGAAGGCCCGGTCGCGATTCGTCGGCCGCAGGTCGGCAATGGCGACAATATCCATGTACTTCGGCGGGTGCTGCGTGAGGAGAATGTTCCCCTCATCCCCAGTGCCGATGAACGCCGTCCGCACCGGCTCCCCCTTGAGTTCCTTGTAGCCGAAGTACGTCGCGCCGATCCCGGCCGCCCCGGCCGTCAGGCCGGTCAGAAAATTGCGGCGCGTGACGCCGACGGCGCTGGAGAAGTTCTCGCGACCGGTCTTTTCCTGTTCGGGAGTCAGAGGCATGGTTAAAGAGAGTTGGTAGTGGATAGTTGGTAGTGGTCAGGACGAGGGCACCGCCTCCCTGGATCGCACCCGTGATTATAGCCGGGCAAGGTGCCAACTGGGGAGGAATCGGGATTCAGGATTCGGGATTCAGTGGCTACGACACGCGGCTCAAGTCACGTCGGTTGACGGACAGGCAGTCCAAGCCTGTCGATAAACCATCCACGATAAACCATAAACCCTTTTGCCTACCCACTACCCACTATCAACGACCCACTACCCACTTTGTCACGAAAACATCTGTCCCCGCCCAACCGGCTCGAACGCGTTTTTGTAATGCTCTAATACCGGATCGGTTCCGTCCCCCCAGGTAATGGCAATCACGTCAAATCGCGCGCGGCGCTCCAGCATTCCGCGCGACTTCAGCCACGTCAGCGCCGCCCGCGTGAGCTGCTGCTGCTTGGCGAGCGTGATCGCTTCCGTCGGATGCCCGGCCGCCTGCGAGGACCGCGTCTTCACCTCGACGAATACGATGCAATCGCCGTCTAGCGCAACGATGTCGATCTCCCCGATTCGGCTCCGCGACTGCCGTGCCAAGATGCGGTAACCGGCCTTTTTCAGATGCCGGACCGCCAGCCGCTCCCCGCGATCACCGAGCCAGAGCGTGAGCCAGCCCGGCCGGACCATGGGAAACGCCCCATTGAGAAATTGCCGTCAGCGAGCCGCCGGGTTTAGTCCTTCGGACGGCAGGGCCGTGCCCCGCCGCTCGCGACGAACTACTCGCCCGCTTCGTCCTCCCCCGCCCGGCCGCGACGCTCGCGCAGACGCGTCTGCTTGCCGACCCGGTCCCGCAGGTAGTACAGCTTGGCCCGCCGCACTTTCCCGTGACGCTTCACCACCACCTTCGCCACCTTCGGCGAATGAATCGGAAACGTCCGCTCCACCCCCTCGCCGGCCACGATCCGCCGCACGGTGAAGTTCTCACGGGTGCCGCTGCCGCGACGGGCAATCACGATCCCGGAAAAGAGCTGAATCCGCTCCTTGTCCCCTTCCAGAATCCGGCTATGGACGTCGACGGTGTCGCCGATGTCAAAATTCAGCCCGTTTTCCCGCAGGCTCGACTTCTCGGCGAGCTCGATGAGCTTGTTCATGGTCACACTTCTAAATTGATTCCAGAACCACGGAATACACGGAAGCCACGGAAGACGTCAAGGCTGCCGGCCGGAAGGCACGCAGAGGACGCAGATTTACGAGATTTCCGCAGAGAACATTAATCGAACTCGTCATTGGGTACGCCGCCGTCGACTCACATCCGCCGGATCTTGATCTGCATCAATCTCCGAAATCTGCGCTATCTGCGTCCCTGCCTTCTAAGTCACGCTCCCGTGTCCGTCGGGCGCTCTCATCCGCCCGCCATTTCGCGATTTCCTGGTGATTGCCGCTCAAGAGCACCTCCGGGACCGTCATCTCCCGGAATTCCCTCGGTCGCGTGTATTGCGGATACTCCAATTGTCCCGCCGCCGCGAATGAGTCGTACTTCGCGCTCGTTTCGTCTCCCAACACCCCCGGCACCAGCCGGATCACCGCATCGATCACCAGCATGGCCGGCACTTCGCCACCGTTGCAGATGAAATCCCCCACCGACACCTGCAGCGGCTGCAGTCCTTCCACAATCCGCTCGTCAAATCCCTCGTACCGTCCGCACAGCAGCAGTACCCGCTGCTCCTGCGACAGCTCTTCAATCAATCGCTGGTCGAGTCGGCGTCCCTGCGGCGTCAGCATCACCAACCGGCCCGGCGGCTCGGCGGCGGCCTGCACCGCTTCCACACACCCGTAGACCGGTTCGCAGCGGATCAGCATCCCCGGTCCGCCGCCGTAAGGGGTGTCGTCCACCGATTTGTGTCGGTCCGTCGCCCAGTCGCGGAAGTTCCACAACTGGACCGACACCAGCCCCGCGTCGATGGCCTTCTTCAGCAGGCTCTGCTGCAGATAGCCCTCAAATATGCCGGGAAACAGCGTGAGAACATCGAATCGCATGACGGAACTGCAAACGGGTCATTGCAAATCCTCAAATCTGCAATTTGCAATTCTTCGTTCACTCGGCGGCTGCTTCCGCCGGCGCCTCTGCAGCTTCCCCTTCCGGGGCCGCGGCCGTTGGTTCCTTCGGCGGCGTCAGTGGCGGCGGCGCCTTCGCGGTGCCCCAGTTCCCCTTGCGGACTTTCTCGACCAGTACCGCCACCTTCTCCGACGGCTGAGCGCCGACCGACGTCCAGTAATCGACGCGGTCCATGCGAATCACGACCCGCTTCGACTTGTCCTTGATCATGGGGTCGTACGTGCCGATTTCCTCGATCGGCTTGCCGTCGCGGGCTTTCTTCTGATCGATCACACAGATGCGGTAAAACGGCCGATGCTTGCGGCCCAGCCGCTTCATCCGAATTCGTACTGCCACTCGCCTCTCCCGACAATTTATGGTTCTGACATGCGCGCAAGACTCTCCGTCACCACGACGAAGCGGCCTGAAAGCTCACCGGCATGCTGCAACTGCCGCTGCAGGGGCAGATATCTTTGTCTCCCAACGCCCTCCATGCAAGCGCAGGACGAACAAATGTCAATTCGCGTCGGTCTCACGGGACGCCTCGCTCCCCTCGTAGACAGCCAGTTCCTCGTGCAAACGGGCGATCAGCTTGCGAATCCCCGCCTTGGTGAATCCTTTGGAGCCGGCGGAATCGTCCTGCTGCAGACGTGCCAGGCGTTCCTCCAGGGACCGAATTTCTTCTTGTGCCGCTTGATATTGGGTTGCGTCGGCGATCATAACTCAATCTCCACCAGTCCCTTGCGGCGTCGGTCGAATTCGCGCGTGCGACTAAAGAATTCGACCCAAGCCTGCCAGTCGTCATCATCCTCTGCAGCGAATAGTTCCTCCGGATGGCGGGTGAGGAGCATTACCTCGAGCTCCATTGCAGGCTCTGAACCCTGCTCAATTTGCTGCTGGAAATCCGAGGGCAGTAGCACCACCGCGTCAACGTCGGCGGGATCATTCTTGGCGGTCACGAAGCTACCGTCCAGCAGCAATCGACGTCCTCCGATGGATCGCGCCAATTCTATCCATCGCCGAACACGCAGTACCAGACGTCTGCGTCGAGGAGACGCTGCGCCGAACCGGAATATCGCTTCGGTTTCCGAAACCAGCCAGACCCCTTCAGGTAGATAACCGTCGGAACGGAACGTCGGAATCTGAGCAGGCGGTGTCATTGTCGAATTGTCATCCGCGTTTCGGTTTCCACGGCCGTCCGCCTCACCTCCGCTTGTTCTTCTTCCGCTGCTCTTTCGCCTGCTTCCGCTGCTGTTTCTTCTTGTCGCGAATCGTGTCCCGGTCCGTCGGCCCGCGCTTGCTCCGCTCCTTCTTCCGCTGCATGCCGGCCGGGTTCAATAGATCCTGGTTCATTCCCCGCAGCGCTCGGATCTGATCGACTTTCGACATCCCCGACATCTGCTGCATGAAGCCCGACATCCCCTTGAACTGCTTGAGCATGTCGTGCACTTCGGCCGCATCGGTCCCGCTCCCCTGCGCGATGCGGTTCCGCCGCGAACGGTCGATCCGGTCCGGATTCCGACGCTCGTCCAGCGTCATCGACTGAATCATCGCCCGTATCCGCCGCATGTCCTTTTCCGGGTCCGTGTCCGAGTCTTCCATCGCCTCCATGACCTGCCCCATGCCGGGGATCATCTTCATCACGGACTTCATCGGCCCGAGCTTGTGGACCTGTTCCATCGCCTTCAGGAAGTCGTCCAGCGAGAACTTCCCCTCCATCATCCGCTGCTGCTGGCGGGCCATCTCGTCCTGGTCGAGGACCCGCTGCGCCGTCTCCAGCAGCGTGGCGACGTCCCCCTGCCCGAGGATCCGCTGCGCCATCCGGTCCGGGTGAAACGGCTCCAGCCGGTCGAGCTGCTCCCCCATGCCGATGAACTTGATCGGCACCCCCGTCACCGACTTCACCGACAGCGCAGCGCCGCCGCGTGTGTCGCCGTCGAGCTTGGTGAGGATCACCCCATCCAGCTCCAGCGCCTCGTTGAACGCCTTCGCACTGTTGACCGCGTCCTGCCCCGTCATCGCATCGCAGACCAGCAGTGCCTGGTGCGGCATCAGCTTGTTGTCGATCTCGATGAGCTCCTTCATCAGCGCATCGTCGACGTGCAGACGACCGGCCGTGTCCAGGATCAGGATGTTGCACCCGTCCCGGTTCGCCGCCTTCTTCGCGTTGACGCACACCTGCACCGGCGTCGTCTTCCCCGGCTCCTCGGTATAGACCGGCACCCCGATCTGCTCGCCGATGATCCGCAATTGCTCGATAGCGGCCGGACGCTGCAAGTCCGCCGCCACCAGCATCGGCTTCGCCCCCTGTTCCTTGAGCAGCCGCGCCAGCTTGCCGCAGGTCGTCGTTTTGCCCGACCCCTGCAGACCGCACATCATCAGCACGGTCGTCTCGCCGCGGCGCATTTCGATCGAGTGATCGACCGGCCCCATCAGGTTGCACAGTTCCTGATAGACGATCCCCACGATCTGCTGCTCGGGCCGCAGCGACTTCAGCACCTGTTCCCCGACCGCCTGCTCGGTCACCCGGTCGGTGAACCCCTTGGCGACGTCATAATTGACGTCCGCTTCCAGCAGCGCCTGGCGAACCTTCCGCATCCCCTCGCGGATGTTCCCTTCGGTCAGTTTTCCGCGGGCGATATTGCCCAGCGCTTCCGTCAGGCTGCTCGTGATACTCTCAAACATTGCGCACTCTCACCCCGAAGACAGAATTGAAGACAGCCCCGGATTCTATGCCCGCCGCCGCATCGCTGGCAATTGCCGCGACAAGCCGCCAGCGACAGTGAGCCACGTGGTTTATCCCCGTGACAAAGACGGGCGGGTGGCTGGGGTCGATCTGCCGTGCGCACGTGTTGTTTTCAAGCAGAGCATCGCCGGCAGATCGCCCCCAGCGAGGAGTAATCCACGCGGGTGGCCCAGACGCCCCTGCGTCTGGGCGGCGCAGCCGCAAGAGGCCGCTCGAAACGCACTCTAAAATCGCACCGTCCACAACCCCATCAATCGCACTCCACCCACCTGATCGGCACTCCCACAGACTTGCGTTCTGCATACCACCGCGCCGAACTCCACTTCCACTCACCCGGGGTCTGCACCAAAGAGGCGCGCACCGGATTCATGTGCATGTAATTCAACTTCTCCTCCAGCTTGGCCCGGCTGTAGATGTGAAACGCGTAATACCGGGCCTGCCAGACAGAGTCGTTCTCGGTCCACCGGGCATACTCTGGAAAATGCGTGCGATACAGTTGCTTCAGTGCGAATGCGGATCGCTGCTTCCATTGCTGCATGAATTCACTGAGCTGGCCAGGCTGTGGAAACCAGATCACGGCATGTACGTGATCCGGCATGATCACAAACCCGATGCATCGGGCCGAATGCTTTGAGAGCTCGGAGTTCAGCACGCCGAGGACAATCTGCTTCGCGCGGTCGGAATCAAGCAGTCGGCGTCGGCGCTTGCACGAGAACGTGACGAAGTGTGCAAACAGCTGCGAATCGTCGATGCGCGGGCCCGGCATGGATTCGTTCCGACAGGTCGCACTGATGTTGACGTCCCTTGTCAGTACGAATGTCTTCCGGGCAACCTCTTGCGGCTGTGCCGCCCAGACGCGGGGCGTCTGGGCCACCCCGGATTTGTCCTCTCACCCAAACACCCGCTCCACCACCTTCCCCGCCACATCCGTCAGCCGGTGGTCCCGTCCCTGGTGCCGGAACGTCAGCCGCTCGTGATCGAGCCCCAGCGCATGTAGGATCGTCGCCTGCACATCATGCACATGCACCGGCGTATCGATCGGGTGATACCCGAACTCGTCCGTCGCCCCGATCACCTGCCCCCCGCGTACGCCGCCGCCGCACATCAGCATCGTGAACGCATACGGGTGATGGTCCCGCCCCTCCTGCCCCGGCGTGTTCCCACGGCGGACTTCGTTCATCGGCGTGCGGCCGAACTCGCCCCACACCACCAGTGTGTCCTCCAGCAGCCCTCGTTGCGCCAGGTCCTCGATCAGCGCCGCCGACGGCCGGTCGGTCTTCGTCGTGTTCACCTTCAGCTTCTCGTTGAGCTGCGAGTGATCGCCCACGTGTAGTGGTAGAGCTGCACGAACCGCACGCCGCGCTCCACCATCCGCCGCGCGAGCAGGCAGTTGCGCAAACGTGTCATTCGCCGGATCGCCGATCCCGTACGCCGCCAGCGTGTGCGGACTCTCCTGTGAAAAGTCGACCAGCTCCGGTGCCGCCGTCTGCATCCGGAACGCCAGCTCGTGCCTCGATCCGCGACAGAATCTCCGGATCGGCCTGCTGCCGGTACCGCAGCCGGTTCAGATCATTGACGGCCGACAACCGCTGCCGCTGCTCCGCCGCCGTCACCCCCGGATTCGCCAGGTGCAGGATCGGCTCCCCCTCGCTGCGAAACGTCACCCCCCGATAAGCCGCCGGCAGAAACGCATTGTCCCACAGCGCCGCGGTCCCCGCAATATCCCCCGGCCCGTTGTTCGACAGCAGCACCGCGAACCCCGGCAGGTTCTGCGATTCGCTCCCCAGCCCGTACGTCACCGCCCCCATCCCCACGGCAGCCCGAACCGCCAGGAATCCCGCACTGCATCAGCAGCGCGCCGGATCATGATTCGACGTGTCCGTATGCACGCTGCGGATCATGCAGATCCGGTCCGCACACTGCGCCAGATACGGCAGATAGTCCGAAAACTCCAGCCCGCTCTCTCCGTACTTCGCAAACGTCCGCGGCGACGCCATCACCCTCGCATCCCTTGATGAGCCGCGTCCTTCAGCGTCGCCAGCAGCGACTCCGGCACCGGCTCCCCATGCCGCTTCACCAGCTCCGGCTTCGGATCAAACAGATCGAGCTGCTCTCGCGCGCCCCGGCCATAAACAGAAAGATCACCCGCTTCGCCCGGCCAAAAAATGCGGCTCCCGCACCGCCAGCGGACACCCATAGCCCCGCTCCCTCGCCCCGAGCAGACCCACGCAACATCTCCGCTCGCCCACCGCCCCCAGCCCGCACCCCGACCGCTCCAAAAAACAACGCCGCCCAATCGATCGTTGCCAGCTGCGACGTTCATCGCCTTTCCCCCTCTCCCCGCGAACCGTATCGATCTCAACAGCGCCACTCGGGGAGAGGGCCGGGGTGAGGGGTCCATATATTCGGCGCCTTTCACGGGCACAACAGAAACAAACTCAAGTCGTGGAAAAAGCTTTGAACCACCAAGACACAAAGGTCACAAAGAAAAATTCCTTTGTGCTCTTCGTGTCTTTGTGGTTTTTCAGAGCCTGTATTATCCGACGACCAAACACATTCGCGTCGATTCGCGTTAATTCGCGGTCCCCTCTTCATTCCGTGTCTTCCGTGCATTCCGTGGTTCCTTTTTCGCCGCCTAATCCCGCGTGATGAACTCATGCAGATTCAGCACAATCCCCGCCACATCGCTCCACACTCCCGATTCATCCATACCGCTCGGCGCTCATCGACATACGCCCGCACTCTCTGAACTTCTTCGCCCGAAGGCGGTCGCGCCAGGCACAACTCCATCACAAACTTGATCCGCTCCGCATCGCCGCTCCCACCTTCCGCCACGATCCGCCGTCCCAGCGATTCCGCCATCTCCACGAACACCGGATCGTTCAGCAGCGTCACGCCTGCAGTGGCGTGTTCGACCGGTCCCGCCGTGTGCAGCCTGCCACCGGTGCCGGCGCATCAAAGATGATTGCCTGCGCAAACGGCGACGTCCGCAGCGTGAACGTGTACAGCCCCGCCGATACCGGTCCGCCCCCGCTCACCGTCCAGCCGTTGTAGCCGAACGCTTCCATCGTCACCCGCTCACTCTGCGGCGGAAACACCCCCGGCCCACCCAGCTTGTGCTCCAGCAGCCCGCTGACCGCCGCTGCCGCATCCCGCACGACTTCCGCCGGCACCCGCAGGCTCGACTGTCGCGCGAGTAATGCGTTCCCCGGATCAATCGTCGCCAGCCCCGGCCGCGGCTGTGACGACTGCCGGTACGTCGCTGATGTCACAATCAGGCGGTGCAGCCTCTTCATGTCCCATCCGCCGCGTATCAACTCGCTCGCCAGCCAGTCCAGCAGCTCCGGATGCGTCGGCCGATCCCCGCGCATCCGAAGTCATCCGCCGTAGCCACCAGCCCTTGCCCGAAGAACGACTGCCACGCGCGGTTCACTGTCACCCGCGGCGTCAGCGGGTTGTCCGGCGACACCAGCCACTCTGCCAGCGCCAGCCGCGGCGGCTTCGCCGCATCGCCGCCCGGCAACCACGCCGGTGTCGCGGTCGTCACTGCCGCACCCGCCGCGCGAAAGTCGCCTGCCTCATGCACGGCCGTCGCCCGCGGCGTCGGCATCGCCCGCATCACCGCGCGCGTCGCCCCAGCAGCGCCGGCAACTCCCTTGAGTGCCTCCAGTTCTGCCAGCAATTCCGGCAATTCAGCTTGGCAAATGTCTCGCCATCAACGACCGCCCCGTTCTTCAGAAAGTAATCCCGCAGATCGCTCTGCCGTCGCCGCGTAATCCGCTGGTCCCACGCCAACTTGCAGATCTCCGTCCCTTCCAGTTGCCCCTCGCCAAGTTGCCCGCCCCACACCAACCCCAGCACTTCCCACTGTCGGTCCCAGACGTGATCCGCTCCCGGATGCAGCCACGCATGCAGCAGCTTCGTTTCCCATCGCTGCTGCAACTCATCCAGCCCCGGCTGATACTTCGCCACCACTTCGCCACGCCGCCCCGCTTCATACTCCGCGCGTTTGCACATAGGCCTCGCCGCTCCGCCAGCGGCGCGTCGATGTTGATCTCATCCGCCTGATCGAAGTACGCGTAGAGCTGATAGAACTCCGCCTGCGTCAGTGGATCGTACTTGTGATCGTGACACCGCGCGCAGCCGACGGTCAGCCCCAGCCAGATCGACCCGACCAGCGACGTCCGATCAGCCGTCTGCTCGACCCGGTACTCCTCCAGGTCCGCGCCCCCACGATTGCTCAGCGTCTGCCGCAAGAACCCGTCCCGAGCCAGGCCTGCAGCCGCTCCGCGACGGTCGCCTCGGCGTCTCTACTCCCCGCTCCCGCGATGATGTCCCCCGCCAGCTGCAGCCGCGTGAACTCATCGAACGGCATGTCGTCGTTGAGCCGCGCCCAGCACCCAGTCGCGATACCGCCACGCCACCGGCCGCAACTGGTCCGTCAGATGCCCGTCGCTGTCTCCATAGTGACACAAATCCAGCCACTGCCGCGTCCAGTGCTCGCCATAGTGCGGCGAAGCTATGGCAGTCGATCAATCAGCCGCTCATACGCATCAGGCGCGTCATCGCCACAGCGAACGCCGCGACTTCCTCCGGGTCGGCGGCAGCCCGATCAGGTCCAGCGTCACGCCGAATCAGCGTCCGCCGCTCCGCTTCCGCCGCCGGCCCGAATCCCTCCTTCCCCAGCGCGCCGCAACAAACCGATCAATCGCCGATCGCGCATCTGCATCATGCCGCGTCGCCGGCGCCGCCGTCCGCGCGACCGGCCGAAACGCCCAATGCGTCTCCCCGGCGGCAACGGTGCGACGAAGACGAGGCACCGCCATCAATCCAGTAACTTCCTCGCATGACCTGCGACCTCACCCGATGTTACCCGAGTTCACCAGCGTCCCACCGTCGATCAACCATCACGCTCGCTGTGGCCGGTTTCCACGCTTGTGGCCGGTCTCCTGACCGAGCCACCCGCAGATCGCCACATTTCGAATTTCGACATTCGGATTTTCCTGGTCGATCGGCCATCAACCATAAACCATCAACCCTCCAGCTTCAGCAGCTTCATCGCATTCCCGCGATAGATCTTCTCTCGCACGTCCTCCGGCAGATTCAAACTCTCCAGCAATTCAAACTGCGGAATCGCCTGCTCCGGCATCAGCACGTCAGTCCCAAACACCAGTTGATCCGCGCGTCGGATAATAAACTCGCGCCCAAACGCCGGATCGCGTGCAATCGCTTTCTCACCCCCCGGCTCCGACAGATCGCCATACAGGTTCGGATACTGCGCCATCAGCCGATCCAGCGCTCCTCCCTCTGCGACCGGCGTCGGCACCTGCGGATAGCGGCCGAAATCCTCAATCGTCGCATCCCCGCTGATCGATGCCCAGACCCCCGCCGCATGTCCGATCAGCGGCAGCGTCGGAAACGCCTTCAGCACATTCTCCAGCCGCGGCAGCCCTGGTGTGTCCGGGTTGCGGATGTCATCGAGGTGAAACAGGATCGGCAGCCCGACCGTCGCACACGCTTCGTACAAAGACATCTGCTGCGGCGCATCAAAGTCGAGCCCCGTCTTGTGCTCCCCCAGTCCTCGGCAGCCGGCATCCTGATACCGCTTGAGGATTTCGACAATTCCCGCCACCCCCACGACGTGCCCCGCCCGCTTCCCCGGCGGCGTCACGCAGCGCGGATCGACACAACAGAACGGCACGATCCGGTCCGGGAACTCCTGGTACGCCGCGATCGCGTTCGTCACCGGCTGCATGATCGGCGCCGACTCCGGCGACACCAGCGGCAACACGCACGCCTTCTCGACGCCGTGCACGTCCATGAACTTCACCAGCAGCTCGGCGGTCAGCTCGCGCCCGTGATAGAACGCACCAAGATGCGTATGCATGTCGATGTACGCAATCCGCTTCCGCTCCGCCGCCCGCGCACCCTGTCCCGATAGTCCAGCAGAAGCAATCGCCGCCGCGCCCGCTCCCAGAAACGCCCGCCGCGAAACTCGCTTCGTGAACATTGAGTGTTTTCCCGAATCCCTCGTTCCCGAATTTCATTCGGGAACGCTTTGCGACGAAGCCCCTGCTTCGCAAATCGCGAACGATCGCCAAGCTCCTGCTTCGCGTCTCGCCGCCGCCTCGATATCCCGCTTTCGTCCTCCCCATTTTGCAATCTGCAATTCGCAATTTGCAATTTCCAATCCTTCTTCTCCTCGCCCATGCCTCACGTTCCCTACGCATCCCCCTCTCCGCTATGCTGACATGATGCCCACCCCGTGGTCTCACCCCCAGCTCTCTCGACGCGCAGCCGTCCAGGCCGGGCGGCGATCGGCCTGCTCGGCTTGGGAATGAACCACGTCGCCGGCCTCCACTCCGCCGCGAAAGAAACTGAGCCCCAAGCCCTCGTCCGTGCTTCAAAGCCGCCATCTACATCTTCCTCTCCGGCGGACTCGGACAGCACGACAGCTTCGACCCCAAGCCCGACGCTCCCGACAACATCCGCGGCGAATTCGACTCCATCGCTACGCAGACCGCCGGCGTCCGCATCTGTGAGCACCTCCCCCTGCTCGCGAAGTGCAGCAACCAGTGGGGCGCTCGTCCGCTCCCTCTCGCATCCCTACAACGATCACTCCGCCGGCCACCACGTGATGCTCACCGGCCGCACCGATCTCCCCCTGGCTTCAATACCGAGAAGCCCACGCCCAACGACCACCAATGTTCGCCGCGATCGCCAATGCCGTCGTCCCGCCTGCAACAACCTGCTGCCGGCCGTCCTGCCCGAGAAGCTCGTACACGTCACCGGCCGCACGATCCCCGGCCAGTTCGCCGGCCAGATGGGCTGGCGGCACGACCCCTGGTTCATCGAAGCCAGCCGCTTCAAGGACACGCAGTACATCCACGGCGCGATGCCGGAGTACACGTTTCTGCTGGGAGGGAAAAACCACCGTCCCTGGCTACGTGTACGAGGCCCCGCCCTCGAATTGCCGCATGAAGTGCTGCAAGGACGCATGTCGAACTCGCCCGCGCTGCTGCGATCGGTCATGCACAGCGGCACGATCTCGACGCGACGATCGCCGGCGAGTTCGGGACGTCGCGAGGACGCTGCTGCGGCTGCTGACCAGCGGCGGCGTGCACGCGCTCGACGTCCACGCCGCACCCGACCACCTCCAGGACCGCTACGGCCGCAACTCATTCGGCTGGTCATTGCTGATGCGGCAGCTGGTGGAGGCCGGGGTCAGCCTCGTACAAGTGAATCTCGGCAACGACGAAACGTGGACACGCACGAGCGGGCGTTCTACAACCTGCGCACTTCCTCTATCCGCCAACCGACCGCGCGGTCAGCGCCCTGCTCGACGACCTCGCCGAGCCGCGGCCTGCTGGACGACGTGCTGATCGTGATGGCCGGCGAGTTCGAAGTGCACGCCCAAGGTTTTCGTCGAGCCGAGCCTGAAGTCGAAGACGGCCGGACGCGACCACTGGGAGCGCGGTGCAGAGCGCGTCTTTTTCGCCGGCGGCGGCGTCCGCGGCGGTACGGTGATTGGCGCCACCGACAAGATCGGCGGCTACCCGATCAGCGACCGCCAGACCCCGGAAAGCATGGCCGCCACGATCTACCAGTCGCTCGGCCTCCCCCGCACCATCGCCTGGCACGACGACTTGAGCCGCCCGCACCAGGTCTACCACGGCGAGCCGATCCCCGGTTTGACGTAACGCGGACGGCTCCGAACCCCGCATGTCTGGGGTCGCAGTCCCGGCGCACCGGGACGCAGCCCTCGACCGAATCGGAATGGAGCGCGTGGATCGGGGCGGCCCCCCCTTTGCGCATTCACTTGCATGCGCTGCTGCAGAGACCGACAACATCGTCCCTGCTCCCGGGCCCCGCCGTAAAACTCTTGGCAATTGCACCAGATCCCCAACGCCGCCTGTCAAATTGGGACTGACGCAGAGTCTGAACGGCGCTGCGGCTGCAAAGCTGCTGAGGCCCCGTGAATTTCCGGATTCAGCGCTTGTTTGCCGGGCGCAGCCATGCAAATTGGAACGGATGGGCTCCCCTGACCGCTCCAGCACGCTGCTCACAGCGGACTCTCAACCATCCGACATTTAGGAGTGGAGTGATGACCGATTTCGACACAACGACGCGAACGCTGCCTGAATCCATCTCCAACCTCGACCTGGGCTACCTGGGCCGCAAGCTGCTGCACGACGACGCGTGCGAAGCGAGCCGCCGCAACGGCGAACGGCTGTGGGATCCGGAGCGCGTGGAATGTGCGCTGCACGAGTACCGGCAATTCCTGGCCCTCATGCTCTGGCACCCGGAAGCCGTGCTGGTCCCGTCGGACGACATTGACGAAGTCTGGCACACGCACGTGCTGAACACCGCCCGCTACCAGGCGGACTGCGAGGCCATCTTCGGCTGCTTCCAGCATCACTTCCCGTCATTCGGGGAATCGGACGAAGTTCAGGCTGAGCAGCTCAAGGGGCGCGACGAGACGCTGCAGCTGTTCGAACAAGCCTTCGGCGAAGTGCCGCAATCGTATGGGCCGAACGACGCCTTCAAATGCGGCCGCATGGATGCCGATCCGAAGTGCGGCCGTGTGAGCATCGATCCGAAGTGCGGCCGCGCCCACGTTGAGCCCAAGTGCGGGCGGGTCAGCGCCGATCCCAAGTGCGGTCGGGTGACTGTCGCTCCGAAGTGCGGCCGCGTGAACGTCGAAGGGAGATGCGGCCGGATGTAAAGGCCCGGACTCGTTGTGGAAGATTTCACGATCGCGAACCCGGATCGCGGCTTCCCGCTGTCCGGGTTCGTTGCGTTTACGGACTTGGAGTCGAAGTGGCGGGGTTTCACGTGAGTGGCGGCGGCGAGCATGGGACACAGCGGGTGGGGGATGAGGGTTTGTGTTTCCGGATTTCCGATTTTCGATTGGGGAGGCCGAAGTGCGCGCGAACGGGCGTTAGCGGGGGTGCTGGATGCAGGCAACTTGGCCGGGCGGGTCACGTTTTTCTGCGGAAAATGCAACTTGGCCAACTTGTCCGCGCGAGACCCCTCGGCCAAGTTGGAAAAGTTGGTGCCAAGTTGCGACCAAGTTGGTCGGGGGATGGTCGAGAGGGGATCGCGGAAGGTCGATGGGCCGGGGGGAAGGGTCGAGGGCTGCGGCAGATTGGGGGTCGAGTGGCATCGGGGGTGCGCACGGCGGGATGTGAGACCGCGGTCTATTGGAAGGCGGGCTGGAAAGCGGCTTTCGGAAGAAACGATGGTGAAAATGTCCACTGCTCCGGTTACGATCTGCGGTTCTGCGGACGAGTTGCTTCCCGAGCGGATTTTCCGAGCGATGCCTAAACGCGTCGTGCTGCAAAAACCGGCAGCGAGCTGTTCATCGTCGATAACAGCGACGAGGAGTGGAAGGTTCTGCGCTACCTGCACGACTGGTGCGGCATCTCGAAGGGAATCGACATCGCGACGGGCTACTTCGAGATCGGCTCATTGCGGGCACTGGACGGAGAGTGGCAAAAGGTCGACAAGATCCGAATCCTGATGGGGGACGAGGTCTCCTATCTGACAAAGGCGGCATTCATCAAGGCGTATGAACGCCTTCGGGGAAAGCTCATTTAAAAAAGCCTTGAAGAGGAAAAGCTGCGATCGGACTTCCTGACTGGCGTGCCGGCGATTGTGCTCGACGGGATCGAGTCCGGCAAGATCGAGTGCCGCGTCTATCGCAAAGACAAATTCCACGCGAAGGCGTACATCACACATGGGCGGCTGGAAGTGGTCGGATCCAGCGCGCTCGTCGGATCGTCAAATTTCACGTATCCCGGGCTGACGGAGAACATCGAGCTTAACGTCCAGATCACCGGCACGCAGGTGGCGGTGCTCCAGGAGTGGTATGAGCAGCACTGGGATGACGCGGAGGACGTAACGCCGGATATCGGCGGCACAATCGAGCGTCACGTGCGGGAGTACAGCCCGTTCGATGTGTACGCCAAGTCGTTGCAGGAATTCTTCGCGGTCACGAACTAACGGCCGGCGAGTGGGAGCGGAATCATTCGCAGGTCTATAAGATTCTCGACCACTATCAAGCGCGAGGGGTAACAGCGCTGCTGAAGATCGCGAGCCGGTACGACGGAGCGTTTTCTTGTGCGATGGGGTCGGTCTGGGGAAGACGTTCGTCGGTCTGATGCTGATCGAGCGGCTGATCCTGCACGAAAAGAAAACGTCGCGTTGTTTGTGCCAGTTAGTTGCGAATGAGCCGGTGTGGCGGGCGGCGATCAAAAAACACCTGCCGCATATCGACACGCGGCGTTCAAACAACTGGTCGTGCTAAATCACACAGACCTGCAGCGGGAATCCTGCCAGGACGCACTGGAGTCGGTGAAAGACCGCGCATGCCATCGTTATCGATGAAGCACACCATTTTCGTAACCCGGGGCACAAGGGGCAGACTTCAAACCGGGCCAGATTCGGGGCGAAGTGCTGGTGAAACCCTCTCGATACCGACGGCTGTACGACCTGATCGAAGGTACCGAGTGACGAAGCAAGTCTTCATGCTGACGGCGACGCCGGTGAACAATCGACTCCTCGATCTGCAGTTACGATCGAGCTGTTCTCGCGGAATAAACCGGACCACTTCAAGAGCATCGGAATCCATTCGCCACCTGGCCACTTCCGTTCGATGGAGAAGCAGTGCTCGAACAGGAGCTAGTGCAGAAGGGTCGAGGGGACGATTCCGTGGCGACCGATCTGGTCGAAGTGGAGGACGTACTTTGAAACGGATGCGCTGTTTCAGGAAATTGTCGTCCAGCGAAGCCGAGCGTACGTGCGCGAGAGCCAGTTGAAGCATGGCATCACGGCGGCGCTATTTCCCAAGCGGGGATGACCCGCAGGTTGCCGAATACAACCTCCAAAGGACTTACGGCCGGCTGCTGGAGAAGTTCGCGGAAGCGTTCAATAAGGACAAGCCGCTGTTCGCACTGGCGATCTACAACCCGGCCGGGTACCACCCGGACCAGGAGCAGATGGATCAGTTCGTCGTCAACCGGCAGAAGCAGATTGTTGGCCTGGTGAAGACGGGCTTTCAAGCGATTTGAGAGTTCGGCCTACGCGTTCGAGCGATCATGTGAGCGACTGCTAAAGAAGCTGCTGTTTTTGCACAAAAGTACAGTGAGTCGGCTGGGACAAGCGGCGTCTCTGAAACCTTCCGGAGAATTCGCAACAAGGAACTGATCAACTACGTCTGGCGAACATCAGCGGCTGCTGTTCCCTGATGTGGACGCGGACGACGACATCGATCTGACGAAGATTTTATCACGGAGGAAATGCTGGAGTAGGTGATTGACGTCGACCCGGAAGAGGTCGACGTGTCCGAGATGCTGACATACGTTGCAGGACCTGGATCAGATTGCGGTGTTTCTGAACGAACTGAGCCAGTTCAAGCCGAAGCACGACGACGTTGCAGAAGCTGATCTCGCTGCTGAGGAAGGACCTGCGATAACAGAAAGTGCTGATCTTCTCGGAATTCGCGGGAGACGCGCGGTACCTGAAGCCAGCAATTGGTTGAGGCGGGGGTCGACGGAGTCGAACAGATCGACAGTGGAATTGGCAAAAACCGCTGGGAGATCATTCGGCGGTTCGCTCCGTATTACAACGGCTCGTCGTCGGGCGAACTGGAAGACGATGATGTCGAGGAAATCCGGGTGCTGGTCTCGACCGACGTGCTGTCGGAAGGCCTCAACCTTGCAGGACGCAACGTGCCTCATCAACTACGACCTGCACTGGAACCCGGTGCGGCTGATGCAGCGGATCGGCCGCGTGGATCGGCGGATGAATCTCGATATCGAAGAGGAAATGGTGTCCGATCATCCGATGCGGAAGGCGGATCGAGGTCGGGTGCGGTTCTGGAACTTCCCGCCACCCGATGAACTCAACTCGCTATTCACTCTTGCGAAGCGAGTGCTGCACAAGACGCTGCGGATTTCCAAGACATTCGGTGTTCCAGGCGGCAAGTTGTTGACTCTGACGATCCGTACGAGGACGTACGAGATTTCATTCGCGAGTTGGACGGGGAAACGAGTCCGCTGGAGGGAATGAGCCTGGAGCTACAACAACTGCTGAAGGACGATCCAGAGTTGGCGGCGCGGCTGATGCTGCCGGGCCGGGTGTTCAGCGGCAAGCGGCATGTGAGTCCGGGACGCGCGGCGTGTTCTTCTGCTACCGCGCTGCGGCCGGACCATGCAGCGGGCCAGCCAGCGGGGACGCCTGGACGGAGGAGGCGGGGAGACGTGCTGGCTGTTGTAGCGACGTCGTGAGCGAAAGGATCGCGAGCGAGCCGATGGAGATCATTGAGGTGATCCTGGTGCCCGCAACCATGCCGCGGTGTGCGAATCGAACAGAAGACCTGAGCGAGATTCGCACGAAGGTCGAGCGGCACGTCAAGCAGACCCGCCCGCGGCAGTTGACGCCCCAGGCATTAAGCCAATTCTCTCGAGCCTGGATGGAGCCGAACTAAGTCAAGGTTGTGCAACCCTTCAGGGTTGGAGAGATTTTCAAAAATCAACCAAGGGTTCGTGCAGCGTACTCCCCCGGCTCACTTCGGAACCCCTTCAGGGTACGGGCCAACATTGAGCGAATCAATCGCCATGCCACTCGCCTCACCGCACCAAATTCAATCCGCACTGCAGCAGGTCCGAGACCAGGAAGTCATTCATCAACAAGCCGCTGACGCAGACATTGCAGTGGCCGATCACCGGCAAAGTTCAGAACGGAAGACTTGGCGCGGATGGATGGCCGCAGGAGGACCTGCGGGCAGCCGGACTGGAACAGCACGTACTTGACGGAAATGTCTGGCAGATTCAGCCATTGAGTGGCAATCAGCCGTGGGGCATCTTTCTGTTGGAGTTCGAGCGGCCGGATGCGTTTGTCTTAGGCCGTGGAATGACAGGACCCTGCGGAAGGTGCTGCGTGGGCTGGTGCCTAACCGGCGGCGAGCGTCAAACGCGATGACGTGGAATCGCGAGCACCTGCTGTTTGTGTGCACCCACAATTATGAGCATTACCGGATTGCTCATCGCGCCGCCGCCCGAAAAGTGGGCTGCGCCGCTGGCGGCGTTTGGATGGGGACCGACGTCCCAAGTGCGCACCGCGTGCGAATTTGTCCGCCGCCGCTGACCTGGCCGGATCAGCCGACCAATGCCGGGGGAATGGGTGACGCAGTGGACGGCGGCGTTCGATGTCGAGAAGGTTACGGAAGAAGTTCTACGAGGAGCTGGAGCATCGGCATTTGAAGAGGTCGAGGGACTGATCGCTGCGAAGGCGAAGGTGGGGGATGAAGAAGACCTGCGGATGTTCACGCAGACACTCTTTAACCGGCTGATGTTTCGCGGTTCATCGAAAGGGAAGGGCTGGCTAGATTTTGGCGGACGCCATGACTATCTCCGTTCTGCTGTTCGAAGCCGGCGGGATCGGCGGGAAATCGCTGTATCAATCACGGTGCGACCACTGTTCTTCGAGGACTGGCCGTCGAGGGCCAGCAGACCTCAAAGGCGATCGGGACCGTACCGTTTCTCAACGGCGGGCTATTCGAAGAGAACGAACTGGACAGGAAGGCGAAGGACGTGCCCGATACGGCCCTGTCGCCAATGATCGGTTCCAGCGGACTATTCTACCGGTACAACTTCACAATCGAGGAGTCGACGCCGCTGGACATCGAAGTGGCAGTCGACCCGGAAATGCTCGGAAAGGTATTCGAGGAGCTCGTGACCGAGCGACACGAAAGTGGTGCCTATTATACACCGCGGCCGGTGGTTTCCTTTATGTGCCGGGAAGCACTAAAGGGGTACCTGTCTCACAAGACGGCCGCCTCAGCGGATTCTGTCGCGACGCTCGTCGACAATCATCAACTGAACGATCTCAGCGAGACGCATGCGCGAGAAATACTGACGGCCTTGGATGGTATTAAGGCCGTTGATCCGGCATGCGGATCGGGGGCGTATCTGCTCGGGCTGCTGCACGAGCTGGTGGCAATCTATCGGTTGCTGTATAGCGAGCGGCTGACTCGGGACTCGCGGTCGCTATACGATTTGAAGTTGCGAATCATCAGCCATAATCTTTACGGGGTTGATATCGACCCGTTCGCGACGAACATTGCGATGCTTCGACTCTGGCTATCGCTGGCGGTCGAGGCGAACGATCCGGTGCCTCTGCCAAACTTAGATTTCAAAATTGAGACGGGAGACTCCTTGCTTGGGTCGTGCGATCATCCCACCAAGGGTAGTCGCACCCAAGGCCGACTGGACTGGGACGACCTTCGTACGAAGGCTGACGCTCTCGTGGAGATGAAGCGGCGATACTTTGCTTCGCACGGCACAGACAAAATAAGCCACAGGGATGAGATCGCAAAGGAGGAATCCTCGATTGCACAGGCATTACGATCGTTTGTTGGACACGGTGTGATCGATTGGCGAATACAGTTCGCCGATGCCTTTATTGTAAACAGTGGTTTTGACGTCGTTGTCGCGAATCCACCTTACGTTGATTCGGAGCGCATGACGGCAAACGATCCTGACTACCGCGCCGAACTTGGAGGCCGCTTCACTACGACGAGGGGCAACTGGGACCTTTACATCCCATTCTTTGAGAGAGGATTTCAGCTACTCAATGCCGATGGTGCGATGGCGTTTATTACACCCGATAAATGGTCGTCCAAACCCTTTGGCGAGGCATTGCGGACGCTCGTGTTTCCGTATCTGTCTGCCATTGTAAATGCAGGACGAAATGTATTCACGTCGGCTGCGGTCGACGCCCTCGTGTGTATTGTCTCGGGAGATCAACTGGCAGATGTAAGAGTCTTTTCGTATGAAAACGGCAACGTCCGCTACAAGCGACGCGTCGCTAAAAGCGGGTTGACGAAGCCATACGCATTTGACGGCCTTTTTTCAGACTCAATCGGCTTCGTTGAACGATTGGGCGCAAGATCGGGTCGATTGAGCGAACTGGGTAAATGTGAGAATGCGTGCGCGACATCCGACGCCTACAAGTTGAAGCCATTTATTAAAGACGCAGCGACAGAAGTTCTCGGAGATGGTTATCTCAAGGTTGTGAATACCGGTACTATCGGGAAGTACCGTTCACGTTGGGGCAAGAAGCCGATGACGTACTTGGGAGACAAGTTGCTTCGGCCAGTAGTAAAAACCAGTGAGTGGCGGCGGCATTTTACAAACTCATATGGCCGGAAAGCATTTGCCGCAAAACTGATTGTCAAGAGCTTGACGCTTCTCGATGCATGCATGGATGAGAAGGGAGAAGTCGTACCGGGGAAAAGTACACTGATCGTTACGAGTCGCGATCCGGATGATTTGTATGTGTTATTGGGAGTCATCAATTGCCCTGTCTCCCTGTTTTATCTTAAGCAGCGCTACCCAGGATCGAGCTATAATAAGGGGATCACATTTACCAAGGACATGCTGAACGACTTACCTATTCCAAGATTCTCTGGCGATGAGAAGAAAGCGCTCGTCCGATTGGTGCGCGCTCGCATGGCAGTCGACAATGATGACGGCGACAAGGCGACTAAACTGGAGCGGCAGATTGCTATGGCGGTCTGTTCGGCGTTTGGTCTGACTGAGGAAGATCTGAGCGACATTGGCGCAGACGGGATGCGATCGTGAGAACGGAATGCGTCGCGATGCGGGAGCTTTTGGGGAAGGGTAATGCGTTCTGAAGCGGAGCTTGGGAACGAGGGCGCGCGGATGGCTGTTGAATAGGGGACGCCCGGACGCAGTCCATGGAAGCAGGGCGCGAAACCGCGAGTGGTGGATCAGTGTGGTTGCCCTGCCCCGGCCCCCTCTCCCGGAGGGAGAGGGGGGAAGCTGCTCGCCGATGGCTCGCCGCTAAACGGCGTGCGCAACGGTGGCCGTTGGGTGGACTGTGAAGTGGTCTGCCTGAGGGCGAGATATGTCAGTGGATGCGGGGATGTCGGGGAGGCGGACGGGGGAAATCGGAAGAAAAAATCCGAAATTCGAAATCCGAAATCCGAAGGGGTGGACGGCGGGGAGCGGCCGTTCTTTGTCTACTCCGAGCGCGATCCGCGGAAGATTGAATGGCTGTACCCCGGGCTCATCCCCCTGGGCAAGGTCACGCTGCTGATCGGGGACCCCGGCGTCGGGGCTCGCTGCTGACCCGTCGATCCGTCGCCCGCATCACCCGGGGAAAGGAGCGCCGCCGTCCCGGACGAAGCGGGGCGGGGCGCGTCACTGTATCTGGCCGGCGATGGCGAGACGGAGGATATTCTGCCGGAGCGGCTGGCGGCGTTTCGGGCGGATCTGCGCGGGGTGGCGGGGATGGAGGCGACGGTGGATTCGGGGGGAGGATCAAAGGAGCAGAGGAGCAAAGGAGCAGAGGGAAGGACGAAGCGGATGATGATGAAGCAGTGGCGGAGGTGGTGGCACACGGGGCGATGAAGGATCGGCGATCGACCATCAACCCTGCGTCTGATGTGCGGTTCTTTTCTCTTCGTCATGATGTTGGTCGCATTGAAGAGGCGCTGGGTGCTTGGCCGGATTGCCGGCTGGTGGTGATTGATCCGGTGGTGCGTTTCTGGACGGGGTGGATGCGAACAGCAACATGGACGTGCGGCGGCTGCTGATGCGGCTGTCGTGGCGCTGACGGCTGTTGGCGATCCTGGTCATTTCGCATTTCCGCAAGTCGGCCGCGACAATGCTGCTGTACCGCAGCCTGGGCTCGATCGCGTTTACGCTGGCGACGCGCGTCGTGCTCACGCTGGCGGTCGATCCGTCGGAAGCGGGCCAGCGGCTGCTGCTGCCGGCGAAGATGAATCCGCTGCCGGAAGCGGAGCAGCGCGGGCGGGCGTTTTACGTCGGTCTCAACAAGCTGACGTGGGACGCGGAACCGGTGCCCATTGCGTGCGACGAGCTGCGCGACCTCAACGCGGCTCTGCCTGAACGCCGACGAACAGGTGGAACAGATCGGCCGCTGGCTCCAGAACCTGCTGATGGAACAGCGGAGGCCGGCGACGGAGATCATGCGGCTGGCCCGCGATCAGCACATTCAGGAAGCTGCTGTACGCGGCGCGGCGGCTGGCGAAGGTGCAGTTGGAGCGGGACGGGGCGGACGGGAGGTGGTACTGGAAGCTGCCGGAGATGTTTGTGCTTCCGGAGTGGGCGTTTGGGTGACGGGGTCTAGGGCTGAGGTTTAAGGTCAGGGTTGGTGGGAGAGTCGAGGGAGCGTTCGCCCCTCCCCGGCCCCTCCCCCGCGAAGGCGGGGGAGGGGAAGTGTTGTGGGGACGGGGACCGGGGGTAGAGCTTGCTCGCCTGAGCGAGCTGCGGCTCAACCGCCCCGGCTACAGGCTGTAACCCCTGCGGGGTATTTCTGCGGCGAGCGCGACGGTGTCAGGCGGAGCGGGGGTCCACGGATGCGCTATCGTCGCTTCCTGACGGTCGCAGCTGGTTCAGGCGCGACGATGGCGGGATTGGGAGCGAGCGAGATGAGTTGCCCTCACCCCGGCCCCTCTCCCAAGGGGAGAGGGGGCCACGGTCGCCTTCGGCTCCCGGCTAAACACGAGAGCGTGTTACATCGAGCGTTTGGGGCGGGGGACGCGGCCGCGCTGGCGGCAGCCGCGTCCACTCGCTGCGGCGGTTGCGGCCGCGTTTGTTTCCGGTAGAGGGCAAAGCCGGGGGCGTCGGTGGTGGAGGCGGGGATGCCCTTTTCAGCCTGGTGGATGCGGTCGCGGAGCTGGGCGGCGCGTTCGAATTCGAGGGGCTTCGGCGGCGCGGAGCATTTCGGCTTCGAGCTCGGTGAGGTATTCCTGCGTGACGTACTGGGTTTCGTCCACCATGCCGCCGGCGGACTGGACGATGCGGCGGGCTTCGATTTCTTCTTCGATGCCGCGGCGGATGGCCTTCTTGATCGTCTCCGGCGTGATGCCGTGGTCGGCGTTGTACTTGAGCTGGAGCTCGCGGCGGCGGTTGGTTTCGTCGATGGCGCGCTGCATGCTGTCGGTCATCATGTCGGCATACAGGATGACCTCGGCGTTGACGTTGCGGGCGGAGCGGCCGATGGTCTGGATCAGGCTGGTTTCGCTGCGGAGGAAGCCCTCCTTGTCGGCGTCGAGGATGCAGACGAGGGAGACTTCGGGGAGGTCGAGGCCTTCGCGGAGGAGGTTGACGCCGATGACGGCGTCGAACTTGCCTTCGCGGAGCTCGCGGAGGACCTGCATGCGTTCGACGGCGTTGAGTTCCGAGTGGAGCCACTCGCAGCGGATGCCTTCTTCCTGGAGGTAGCCGACGAGGTCTTCCGAGAGGCGCTTGGTGAGGGTGGTGACGAGGGTGCGTTCGCCGCGCTGGGCGCGGTCTTTGATCTGTTCGATGAGGTGGGGGACCTGGCCGCGGGCGGGCTGGACCTTGACCACGGGATCGACGAGGCCGGTGGGGCGGATGATCTGCTCGACGATCTCGCCGCCGGATTCGCGGAGCTCCCACTCGGCGGGGGTGGCGGAGACGAAGATGGTCTGGCCGCGGCGGCGGTTCCATTCGTCGAATTTGAGCGGGCGGTTGTCGAGGGCCATGGGGAGGCGGAAGCCGTGCTCGACGAGGACGGTTTTGCGGGCCTGGTCGCCGTTGAACATGGCGCGGACCTGGGGGACGGTCTGGTGAGACTCGTCCACGAAAAAGAGAAAGTCCTGCGGGAAGAAGTCGTAGAGCGTGGCGGGGGGCTCGCCGGGTTTGCGGCGGGCGAGGGCGCGGGAGTAGTTCTCGATGCCGGGGCAGTAGCCGAGCTCGCGGAGCTGTTCCATGTCGTAACGTGTGCGGGCGCCGAGGCGCTGCGCTTCGAGGAGCTTGCCTTCTTTCTGGAACTTCGCGAGCTGCTGGTTGAGCTCCTGCTCGATTTCGTCCATGGCTTCGTCGATGCGGCTCTGCGGGAGGACGAAGTGCTTGGCGGGGTAGATGTAAGCGTCAGTCTGCGGCTTGGAGGTTTCGCCGGAGACGGGCTCGACGATGGAGAGGCGTTCGATTTCGTCGCCCCAGAGTTCGACGCGGTAGGCGAACTCTTCATAGGCGGGCCAGATTTCGATGACGTCGCCGCGGACGCGGAATTTGCCGCGCGAGAACTCGACATCGTTGCGCTCGTACTGAATGTCGACGAGCTTCATGAGCAGCTCGTCGCGATCGATGCGCTCGCCGACGCGGAGCGGGACCATCATTTCGAGATAGTCTTTGGGCGAGCCGAGGCCGTAGATGCAGGAGACGCTGGCGATGACGATGACATCGCGGCGGCTGACGAGAGCGCTGGTCGCGAGGAGGCGGAGGCGGTCGATCTCCTCGTTGATCGAGGCGTCTTTCTCGATGTAGATGTCGCGCTGGGGGATGTAGGCCTCGGGCTGGTAGTAGTCGTAGTAGCTGACGAAGTAGGCGACGGCGTTGTTGGGGAAGAACTCGCGGAACTCGGCGTAGAGCTGGGCGGCGAGAGTTTTGTTGTGGGCGAGGACGAGCGTGGGTCGCTGCAGCTGGGCGATGACGTTCGCCATGGTGAACGTTTTGCCGGTGCCGGTGGCGCCGAGGAGGACCTGGCTCTGCTTGTTTTCCTTCAGGCCGCGGACGAGGGATTCGATGGCGGCGGGCTGATCGCCGGCGGGAGCGAATTCGGAGTGGAGTTCGAAAGCGGGCACTGCTGAGGGCTAAGGGGGTTGATGGTTTAGGGTTGATCGACAGGAATGGGGGCGAGTGACGTGTGTCCAGTATTGAGCGGGCGGCGCGCCGGCGAACGCCAGGGGGGGGTAGGGAAGGCGGCGGTCGGAGGGGGATTTGCCGTTCGCGAAGGGTCGGCTGAGGCCGATAGAGTGGGAATGTATGCGGGCGGATGTTCTGGGCCTGCTTGTATTTCAGCGTGGTTTTACGGGTTTTGACTAATGCAGCTTGCGACAGCCCCAGCGGTCTCGCGTATGAGTGATTCAACATCAGGCAGTGGCAAGCTGACGCCGCCGCGTGGTTACACGGCCGCCGACGTGGAGCGGCGCCGGGAATGGCTCGAGCGGCGCGCGGGGGCGGCGGTGCCGCCGTTTCAGCTGGATGACCCCGAGCAGCTGCAGGGGTTGTGTGAGAATCAGATTGGCTACATCGGCATTCCGCTGAGCGTGGCTGGTCCGCTGCGGATTCAGGGGACGTATGCGCGCGGGGAGTATTACGTGCCGCTGTGCACGCTCGAAGGGACGCTGGCGCTGTCGATGACGCGCGGGCTGCTGGCGACGTATATGTCGGGCGGCGTGCAGGTGCGGCATGTGAAGCAGGAGCTGTCGCGGTGTCCGATTTTTGATTTCGACGATCACGCCGATGCGGGGCGGTTTCTCGACTGGGTGGATCAGCACATCGACGAGATTCGCGCGGCGGCCGAAGCGACGACGCGGCATGGGAAGCTGCTGCGGATCGAGCGGCATCCGATTCATAACCGCGTGATCCTGGACTGCGTATATCACACGGCGGAAGCAGCCGGTCAGAACATGGTGACACTGGCGACGGAGGCGGCGTGCCAGTTCATCATGCGGTCGTTCCAGGGGGAGCGGCCGTTTCACTATTTGATCGAGAGCAATTTCAGCGCGGACAAGAACCCGGCGTACCGTTCGCTGCTGCATGGGCGCGGGCATCATGTGATCGCGAGCTGCCGGATCCGGGGGAGCGTGCTCAAGCGGGTGCTGCGTGCGAGCGCGGCGGAGATGGCAGCGTGCTTTACGGACCTGCACATCGGTTCGCAGCTGGCGGGGGTGCTGGGGCTGAACCTGCACCTGTCCAACACACTGGCGGCGATCTACCTGGCGACGGGTCAGGACGTGGCGTGCGTGGCGGAGAATGCGGTTGGGCTGTGTCACGCGGAGCAGGACGGCGAGGACCTGGTGGGTTCGCTGAGCCTGCCGTCACTGACGGTCGGGACCGTCGGCGGGGCGACGCGGCTGCATCAGCAGCGGGCGAATCTGGAGCTGCTGGGGTGCACCGGTGCGGATTCGTCGAAGAAGCTGGCGGAGATCATCTGCGCTGCGGCGTTCGGGCTGGAACTATCACTGGCGGGGGCGATCGTGAGCCACGAGTTTGCGGACGCGCACGCGATGTTCGGTCGGAAGTGACGGGGCAGCGTCGCTTGGGATGCACAGACCACTCTTATAGCTTGCGGTCTCTTGCTGGTTAGCAGGCAGGTCAATGGCCGCGCTCAGCGATGGATGCAGCATCCGACTCGGGATAAAAGTCCAGTCCGAAATTATAGGCCGGACCACGGAGCACGGTGTACGCGTTACCACATCCTCCAAATCGATGACGACTGCCTATCTGGAGGCTCAATCTCCGCAATGAATTGTTGCAGGGACATTGACATCGATGAGAAGTGCAAAGCTGTCTCGCCCTCAACACTGTTGGTAGGCAGAATAATGTGCAGCGGAAGCGACCGACGGTGCATCATGCAATAGTCAGCCAGCTCTGCCAAAGTCATGTCCGTCGCGGGAAGCTCGACGTTGCGCTGGAGAACCGCATCAATTCGCTTTACGGGAGCTGAGACTGCTGCGGTGATGATTGCGGCTATAAGCACCACTGCTGAGGCAGCGATCCAAAGCTGGACCACGACGTAATGTGACTTCGCTTTGCGCGTTCGGTCAATCAGTACTGCGATCCAGAAGATGGCGCCGAGGAGATTCTGCGGTGTCTCCTGCTACGAACGCGCGCCGCAGAGGAGGGTAGCAACTCCTACGACGAGGATATGAAACACGGTCTTCATCGCGGCACGTCAGCAGTTTGGCCAGCGGATCCGCAGCGTCAGCTCCGAGGCCTCGTCACCGTTTGGGCTCGGACTGGAGTTCTTCGAGGAGCTGCTCGGCGCGGTAGGAGATTTCGACGTCGGGGTTGTTGACCGCTTCGGTCAGCTTGGGGATGGCGGCCTGGAGACGGCTTTGAGCTTGGCCTGGGCGGCGACGCGGTTTTTCCAGGGAGGGGTCGCCGAGCTGCTTGATGAGCTCTGTGATGGAGGCTTCGAACTGGGGGTCGCAGCCGATGAGGATCACGAGTCCGACGCGGACGGTTTTCTCCGGGATCGGCGTGATTTCCAGCGGGAGAAGTTTTCGGTGGAGAGGGCGTCGAGGCGGTAGATGGCGGTGGCGGCCTGCGGGCGGAGTGCAGGTGGAGAGAATGCTGAGGACGTGCTCGATCTCGGGGTCGGCGAGACCCTGTTCGGCGAGCTTCGCTTTCCAGGATTCGAGCGCAGTGGCAACCGGGAGGGGTTCCGTGACGACGTCGGCCAGCGGCGTGACTTTCGCCGGCGGGAGCGGCAGGTTGAGGATTCGCCGCGGCTGCGGGTGTGGAGACGGGGTTGGCCACGACGGCTCCGCCTTCGACGACGACTGCTCCAACCGCCGCTGGGGGCGCGCGGCTGCCGCGGCGGCCGCGGCGGCAGGTGCGTCTTCAGCGGCTGGCTCCGCTGCCGGCACGGCGGCGGGGGCTGCGGGTTGGGCAGGTTTCGCTCCGTCAGCGGCGGGAGCGGGCTGGGCGGGATCGAAGACGGACTCGGGGTTGGCGGCGCCCTCGGGTTTCGGCTGCTCGGGGGCTTGTCGGCGCCGGGGGCTTCTTTGGCGGCGCTGACCTTCCAGCCTTTGCCGTCGGCGACCGGGACGTACAACGTGAAGTCGTGGACCATGTACGGTCCCGAGTTCTCGACGCTGTACTGGTTGTCCTTGAAGGTCACCTTGAGCTGCGGCTGGTGGCCGATCTCGGCGTCGTACAACAAGCCGCGGTTGGCGTGGCCCTCCGCGTGGGCGTACAGCCGGGGCATGTCGCGCAGACGGCTGAGCCAGTGGCCGGGGGTGATGCGGGGCGAATCGGTCGGGTCTGCGTTGACCTTGAGCTTGGCCCACAGCAGCCGCTGTGAGCGACGGGCGGCGGGGGGCCAGTTGGCGACGAATCGTCCGCTGGTGAACTCCAGCATGACGTCGATGTCGTCGTTCGGAGCGCCTTCGAAGGTGATGAGGCCGATCGGCATCGGCTGAGGCGTCTGTTCACGCGGCGCTGGCGGACGCTGGGAGAGCATCGTCGGGGGGAGCGTGGAGCGGAACAGAGTGCGCGCGTTGAGCTGCTGGCCGTAGGCGGAGACCTGGTAGACGCAGACGTCGCGGACGGTGAGGCCGGGCTGTTCGGATTGGGCGAGGGCGGAGTTCGCGAGCGCGTCGTCAGCGGCGGCGCGAGCGATTTGATCAGCGGATGGATGTTGGGAAAGGATTGAAACATGGTTGTGTCGCGTTGTCAGACAGGCGGCAACGAGTCGATGATCTGTTCTGGACCCCTCACCCCGGCCCTTCCCCGAATGGGCGCTCAGCATGTCTTCGATACGTTTCGCGGGGGAGAGGGGGAATTGTTGGTTTATTACCGGGGGTGTCGCTCCGCTCGCCGGTGGCGAGCGCGCGCTCAACCCCGGCTACAGGATTTGACCCTGTCGGGGTCGTTTTCAGGAATACCTGATCGCGGTTGAGGACATTCATTGTTTCGCTGACTTGAGCAGATACGCGTCGGCGAAGACGACGTGGTCGCCGACGTCGTGCGCTCGCCGAAGTCGACTTCGAGCGCAGCTTTGATTTCTGTGCGATGTCCAGATCGACGGTCTGGACGGCGGTGGTCGCCGTCAGCGCGGGGACTTCCAGGATGACGTTGCCGTCGGCGAGGACGCGGACGGTGGCGTTGCCGAGGTCGCCTTCCGGGCGCTGGAGGCCGAGCTGGCAACGGAAGCGGTCGTAGCCGGCGGCGAGGTCGTATTCGAGGATGGTCCGCGAGTGCAGGCAGAGGCCGCGTTCGTAGTCCTGCTGGGCGATGCGCAGGGGCGTGCCGGAGGTGGAGGTGTCTGTGCGGAAGGGAATGATGCGGTCGAACCAGGGGGTTTGCTCGACGGTGGCGGGAGTGAGCGCTGAGAGCCACTGCATCGCGCCGTTCATGACGTGCGCTTCGCCGACCGACGCGCGCGGCAGCGTGACGGGCGTGTGCCAGGCAGTTTCGAACGTGGAATTGTCGGCGTCGAGCGAGCGGGCGTGGACCGGGAGGCGTGCGCCGCCGGGGAGACGCAGTTCGAGGTAGGCGCCCTCGGGGGCCGGCAGCTTGTCTCCCTTGAGGACGATGCCGACGACGCGCTCCAGCTTGATGGTGCGCTCCATCTCCTGGTAGACGAACTTGAGTGAGTCCTGCGTGGTACCGACGACGGTGCCGGAAACGCGCTGGACCTGGCCGGCGGCGTTCTTGGCGTAGACGGAGTCGATGTCTGCCGGCTCATCCTTGCGGTCGACGGTCAGTTCACCGGAGGCGACGGGCGTCGACCAGAGCTCGCGGAGAGCGGTGCGCGGGACGTTCAGGTTCAGCGTGTCGGGACCGAGCTTGATGGCGAACTGGGCGCCGTCCTGGTTCCAGCCGGTGAGGGCGCCGCGCGCTTCGCCGTGCGGCGCGAGCGTGAGTTTCCAGTCGTTGGGGCGCGGGGCGGTGACGACTGGCGAGAGCCAGCGGGGGGTCGCGCCGATGTGGAGCTGGCTGCCGCCATCGGACTTCAGATGGAACGTGTACTCGCCGTCGCTGGGGACCTTGATGTAGCCGGTGTAGACGATGGCGAACGGCTTGTCCTGCGGACCGACACCGGGATGGATCATCGGCGAGCGGCCGTTCTGCGTGACGGGTTGCATGCGGATTTCGCGGACGGAGCGCACCTCGCGGGCCTGCTTCCAGGACGACATGCGGAAGTTGATGCCGTTGTCGGTCTTCGGGGGGGCCTCAGGGAGCCTCAGGCCGTCGGCGTCGAGCATCGACGACGGGCCGGGATCGAACTCGGTGTCGGCGAGGCGATAGAGCATTTCGCGAGTGACGTCAGTCCGTGCGACGCCGGGGCCTTCGTATTGCAGTTGCAGCATGGCGCCGCCGGTCGCATGCCAGTACGGGAGCGAGAACTGGTGAAAGCCGGCCTTCAGCTTGATCTTGCCGGACTTCTCCTGCTGCGACTCGGCCCGTTCGTTGTCGACGACAAGGATGCCTTGCGGCGCTGTCCACTCCGGGGGGAGGAGACGTATTGAGCGCAATGTTTCGATCGCGATTGTTTCGACCGGCGGATCACCGGTGGGATCGAACACGAGTTGGCCGTCCTGGATCGACTGCACATCGCCGGCGCGCACCGAGCCGTCGATTTGGACAATCTCATCGGCCGCCAACCTTGCCTGAACGGCCAGGCAAGAGCACAGAAGAACAACAATTGAGAAGCGGCAGTGTTTGTCGTCCTTCGTGTCCTTTGTGCCCTTCTGTTCAAACTTTCTTTTCGTGGAAAACAAAAGGGGTTTACAGAAGGTCACGAAGGGCACGAAGAATATGCCGCCGACGCGCGTTGTGAAGTGTGCGCGGTGAAAGAAAGGCCTGGCCGTTGAGACGGTGTGTCCCAGTTGGACGTTACTTCGCATTGTTGGTCTCGGCGGCGGGGGCCGGGGTAGCGCGCGACAGCTTGCGGAAGTAGTCGGCCAGGATTTCGTCGTAGCCGGCGGGGAAGCCGTCGGTTTGCGACTGGAGGATCTTTTCGCGCTCCTTCGGCGTGAGCTCGGCCCACTTGCGACCATCCTGCTGCGGCGTGCGCATCGGGCCGCGGCGGTCCTTACCGGTGCGCAGCGTGGAGGCTTCGGCCGGACGGCTCGGGTTCTGACCGCCTCCACCGCCGCTGCCTTTGCAGGCCTTTTCGAGCAGATCGATCATCGTGTCGAGCCGGTCGATGATCTGCGGCTGGGTGAACTCGGCCGGCGGATGCGTGCGGCCCACGTCGAGGTCGGCGATGGCGGAGTTCATGTCGCCTTCGATGGCGCCGAACGGGTCGTTGAGCCACTTCTCGTCGCCGAAGACGTCCGGCAACGTGTACTGCGACGGGTCGAAGTTCTCGATCGGGCGCAGATTCGGCTTTGAGTCTGGCTGAGCGGTCGGAGTGGTCGCGACGGGATCATCAAACGCCGGTGCCACGGCGGTTGCGAGAAAGAAGAAAGCCACCGAGAACACCGAGGACACAGAGATAGGGATGTTTCTGCGCATTTCTAGGTGACCTCTGTGACCTCGGTGGCAAATCAATTCTGGTTTTGACTGTCGGATGTGCTGGGGATTCGTTTTCATTCGCCACCTCCTCCGGAGAATTCCTGATCGAGCCGGCGCGTGATTTCGCGGAGTTCGGACTGGCGGCTGCTTAACGGCTCGGCGAGGGTCTGGCGCTCGGGGTCGGCGACTTCACGCTCGTCGACTTCCTCGGTCTTGGTGTGCAGCGTGTCCTGCATCCAGCGGAGCATTTTGACTTCGGCGAGGAGCTTGTTGAGGTTGCCTTTGCAGCCGGCGCATTGCGACGGCTGTCCGGGGGACGGCTTGCGCGAGGCCACTTTGAGGGCGTCGAGCAGGGCCTGGAGGTCGTCCTCGATCTGCTGTTCAACGGCGATGACTTCGGCGTTGGCGACTCCCTTGGCGAGGTTCTCCGAGACCGACAGCATGCGGTCGCGGACTGCGCGGAGCGCAACGGGCAAGACGACGCTGAACTCCGTCAGCTCGGTGAGCTCGAGCGACTTGTCGCAGAGAGCGACGATTTCGTTCTCGCTCGTTGCCAGTCGCCGGACGGCCTGGACCGCCGTTTCGCGGCGCTCGGCGACGCGCGGGGCGAGGTTTTCCGTGGTGCCGCGGACCTGGCGCTGCTGCGCGATCATGGCCGTCAGGTGTTCCATGACCTGCTGGCGGACGAGGGCTTCGAGTTCCTTGCGGAGTGCGAGTTCTGCTTCGGACAGGTTCTTCGATGCCTCCTGCAACTTGGCGAGAGCGGACTGCTGTTCGGGCGTGGCTTCCTTGGGTTTCGACTGGCCGAGTTTGCCGGCCGCGTTCCCCATGCAGGACCCGGCGCCGGCGAGTGAGCCGCAGGCGCCGGCTGTCGCGGCGCCGAAGGATTTCACGAACTGCTCCAGCTCGCCGGCGGCGCGCTGATTCCGCTGTTCGTTGGCTTCCAGCGGTTTGAGTTCGTTGGGTTTCAGTTCGGTCGCTTTCGACTGGTTCTCGGTCTGATTGAGCTGGTTCTGTTCTTTTTCGATCAGCTTCGCGAGCTGCTGCTGCGCTTCGCGGAGCTTGCGCAACTGTTCGAGCTTGAGCTCCAGATCGATGTTGGCGCTCAGCAGCAGACGCTTGAGCTCTTCAAGCTGCTTGATGATCTGCTGCTGCTGCGAGCTGGCCTGTTCGAGCCGCAGCGAGGCGAGCAGTTCGGACGCTTCCGACATGTGGTCCGCGATCAGTTCCTCGCGAGCCTTCTGCACGCCGAGGAGCAGGCGGGCGGAGTCTTCCGGCTGGGCCTCGCGAATGAGGTTCGCCAGGCGGAACATGCGTTCCTCCAGCTCCTGCATGTGGGCGCGGGCTTTTTCCTGGCTGAATTTGATTTCGGCGTTTTTCTCGACCTTTTCGGTCTTCTCCTGCGCTCCGCCGGTGCGCGTGAGTGCTAGCGCCAACAGCGCCGCCATACAGGAAAGTACAAGCTGTCTGAACATGTCACTGGCTCCTGAACATGCCCGTTGTTGAACCACACTAGCTTAAAAGGCTTTTAGCCACAGAGATCACCGAGGGCACAGAGGTCTAAGACATTTCCACATAACTCTCGGTGATCTCTGTGACCTCGGTGGCAAATCTACTGATCAAAGATGGATTCGGTTTGGGTGCGGCGGAGTTCGTCGGTTTTTTCGCGGACGCTTTTTTCGAGCTGGATGACGCTGTTGAGCTGATTGACGACGTCAATGAAGCTGTCCCATTGAGCCATGTTATCGAGGATGGAGTTCAGCGCCTTCACGATTGTCTCCTGGCGCTCGATGATCGGGTCGAACGGGTCAGGCTGGGGGCCGGTTTGGGATTCGAGCGCCTGGCGCTGTTGCTCAAGCTCCTGGTCGTAGAGCCGCTGCATGGGGGAGAGGATGGTTTCCTCGATGAGTCGCCAGATTTCTTCACCGCCGAGCTTGTTGAGCCGCATCTCGACGACCGTTTCGCGCAGCTCGCGATGGACGTTGCCGACTTCGCGGCGGATGAGCTGATGCGTGCGGAGCAGCTCGGGGGCTTCGTTGGGGATGGTCGCGGTCGGCAGGTGGTCGCGGAGTGATTCGGCCTGGTCGGTGGCTTTTCGGAGCCGGGCGCGGAGCTGTTGCTGACGAGCGAGGATTTCGCGGAAGAGTTCTTCGGGGCGGACGACGCGGATCACGAGTTGCCGCGACGTGGCGGTCTGCTCGCCGGTGAAGCAGTCATCGGTCGCGGTCGCGCTGATGACGACTGTGCGGCCGGGGGTGAGATTGCGCGGCGAAAGTTCGAGTTCGATGTTGTGATCGATGCTGGCGGCGACGCCGGTTTCGGGTTGTTCGTAGACGGTGCGCGACTCCGGGGTGAGGACTTCGGGGGGCGGCTGGTCAGACTTCTTCTCTCCGGTCTCCCAGTCGGGGTTGAGGCGCGTTCATCTGTCGGCGTGGTTGTGGTGGCGCGCTTGGCTGGCTCCGTTGCTGCGGCGTCTTTCTTTGTCTCGGATTCTGAATCTGGTTTCGGCGCGTTGTCTCCCTGCTCTTTGGAGTCGATGCCTTCGGCGATGCGGATGGCGAGGTCGATCTTCTTGATGTCGAAGTCGTCTCGCGCGGTGATGGCCAGCGGAATGGTGGCGCTTGGGGTGACGCGGAGGCGGGTAGCGGATGCTGATGCGGGGGGACGGTCGGGGAGCAGGCCGATGCTGACGCCGCGCTGGTGCGACGCGAATGCGATATCACGGCCGTGGAGCGTGAGGCAGGCCTGGACCGGTTCGTTGTGCGTCCACTCGGCGCGGAAGTGGGTTGCGTCGATCGGCTGAAGTCCAGCGGGGGCACCGGTGACCGCGCTCGACTCGATGCGCGCGACGGGGACGTTGGTTTCGACGGTGAGGGCGGCGGTGGTGCGCGGGGAGAGTCGCACGCGCTGCCTTCGGAGCCGGTAGAAGGTGTAGGGCGAACGGCTGCCGGATCGCGGGCACTTTGCGAACGAAGTTCGAGGGCGGCGATTTTGGGGCGATCGACCGGGACGATCTGGAACGGGGCGGTGCGGCCGTCGCCGCCCCAGACAGGGAGCGTCGTAGGGGACCTGGACGGGGGGGAGTTCGTAGCGGAAGTCGCCGGGGGCGAAGCGCGCGTGAGGGTGAGGAGTGTCGTCGCTACCGGATTCTGTTCGGACACGGAGCCAGACGGTTTCGGTCGGTTGGGCGGCGTCGGTGACGCGGACCTGGAGGCTGACCGGCTCGCCGCGCGGGACGATCAGTTTTCCATTTTCGACGCCGACGACTTCGAGTTGGGTGTCGCGCGGCCAGGGGCGGTCGGAGCCGGCGAACCAGCGCTCGGCCCACAAGCGGGCGACGCCGGGGTAGGCCATGCCGAATGCTGCCGGGACGGCGAGGGCCATTGCGAGGCCGACGAGGCACCAGGCGAGGTGACGGCGGTTGAGGCCGGAGCGGAAGTCGACCGGCTGCAGGGCTTCGTAGCTGCGGCGCACGGCGCGTTCGATGAGCAGCGGAGGATGCATCGGCGGGCTGCGAGGAGCAGGTCGGCAGTTGGAGGACGCTGGCGACTTTGGGGGCGATTCGCAGCGGGGCGGCCCCGATGACCCGGCGTCGTCGAGCGCGGCGGCGACTTCGATCGGCGAGAGGATTGACAGGGAGCGGAGCATCCAGCGGTAGGCGACGTAGGCCATGACGGCCGTGGCGACGAGAGCCGTGCAAATGCGGGCGGGGAGGGAGAGTTCAGGCGTTGCCAGTCGAGGAGCAGGGTGAGGGCGGCGAGCGCGACGAGGGTGGCGGCGAGGCGGGCGGCGCCTTCGGCCGCGACGTGAGTGCGGATAGCGCGGCGCAGGGCGTCGAGCCGCGAGACGAGGGCGTCGCGGAGGTCGGCGAAGTCGGTCGGGACGGCGCTGGATTGTTCAGATCATCGGCATCGTTTTCTCAGGTCCACTCGGCGACGAGCAGCACGAAAATGGTGCCCATGAGGGCAGGTGCGTCCCAGATTTCCTGGCGGTCTTCGAGGGCGCGGCGGACCTTGCCGATCGCGAACGAGGCGGGAATCTGTTTTGCCTGATCAGGCTCGAAGACGCGCCCGCCGGTGGCCTCGGCGAGGCTCTGGAGGGCGCCGCGATCGAGGATCAGGTTTTCGAATTCGACGTCGGGCAGTTGCACTTCAATTGGGAGGGTGGCGGCGGTTTCGCCGGCCGCTTCGTCGCCCATCCAAACGCGGACGAAGTAGGTGCCGGGACGCGGGGCGGGGAAACTGGCGGCGTAGACGCCGTCGTCTTCGCGGGTGAGGGTGAGGGAGACGGGGTCGTCGTCGGCGTGTTCGACTTCGCCGTGCAGGGCGTCGAGGCCGGGTTCGACGGCGGAGACGTCGTGGAAGCGGGCGATGACGCGGACGTCGCTGTTGGGTTTGTAGGTGGGTTGGGGAGTGGTGACGCGGAAGGGGTATTCGCCGCCGAGCTGTTTGTTGCAGCCGGCGTCGACGACTTGCGCTGAAGCCGTCGAAGAACTGGTCGTCGAGGAACCGCCAGCGGTAGGTGCTGTCGAAGCCGAGGAAGATGACGCGGCCGGGGCCGACGAGGTGCGTGGCGAGGAGGACTTCGGGCCGTATTCGTTGCGCATGCGAGGATCGCCGTGGACGGCGAGGACGGTGCGGCAGGTTTCGCCGCGTGACCGAGAAGTGCCAGTACATGCCGGGAGGCTTTCGACGATGCGGCGGTTGGCTTCGGCGTCGGCGGCGAAGGGTGAGGATGGGGTCGGTCAGGCCGAGCTCAGTGACTTCGAGCCGCCACAGGGTGCGTGCGCTCGAGACGCATCTGGATTTCGGAGCGGAAGAGGCCCGCTTCGCGGACGACCGGGAGCAGGTGAGCCAGTCCATGGCGGGATCCCCCTGCCGGTCGAAGGCGGCGGCTGTCTGGAATTCGCCGGCGATGTAGATCAGTCCGCCGCCGGCTTTGGAGACGAAGTTCGTGAGCAGCTCGGGAAAGTTCGCGGGCCAACGTGCCGGGTCGGGGTCGTAAAGGACGACGCAGTCGTAGTCGTTGAGTTCTTCCTGTGTCACCGGCAAGCGTTGGATCGGGCTGTCGCCGGGTTGCTCGTAGTCTTCGTCGGCCGACATGAGCCAGGAGGACACTTCGATGCCGCGGTCGCGATAGAAGGAGTTGCGGAGGAACTGCACTTCGGGGAACGTCGAGCCGGCGATAAACAGCACGCGGAGACGCTGGCGGATGAGGCGGACTTCGGCGCGGCCGGTGTTGTCGTCGTCCGAGAGCTCGCCGCCGGTGTCGATGAGGCTGACGCGGAACTCCAGCTTGGCCGGGCGCGGCTCGTTGAACTCGTGCGTGACCTGTTGCAGCGCGCCGTCCATGCCGAGGACGAGCGGCTCGCGGACGAATTCGACCCAGTCGCCGCCGTTGCGACGCTGTTCGATGAGCAGCGTGGCGGAGACCGTCCTGCATGCGCGCGACTGCAGGTGGACGGTGGACGATTGGGGTCGCCGATGAAGGCGACCAGGTTGGCTTCGACCTCGGTAATTTCGACGTTGCGCCGGGCCGTGTTCGTGCCGACGGCGACGGAAGGGCGGCGATGCCTTCGTCGGCCGCGAGTTTCGTGGCTTCGTCCAGCGGCTGGCCGGCGGTGGACTGGCCGTCGGTGACGAGGACGATGCCGGCGACGAACAGCTGGCGCTGGCGATCATGGCCTGCTGGAGGGCGTCGCCGATGGCGGTGGTTTCGCCGTGGGGTTCAAGCAGGTGGTGGCAGCCGGGTCGAAAGTGTCGCCGAGGGCAGGAAGTCGAAGGAGCGGACCTGGACGGTGTGGTCGCCGTTGGCCTCAAGGGCCTTGACGAAGTCGGGCGTGAGTAGTTTCTGGACGAGGTCGAGGCGGCGACGCTGCAGGCGGTGACCTTCGATGCCTTTGTCGAGCTTGAAGGATTGGACGACGCGCTGGGCGGCGGATTCGTCGCGCCAGGCGTCGCGGGAGCGACATGGATTCGGAGTCATCATCGACCAGCACGAGCACCTGCGAGGGGATGAACTCTTCGCGGCTGAGGACGATGATCGGCTCGAACAGCATGCAGGCGGCGAGGGCGACGGCGGCGAGGCGGAGACCCATCAGCAGGGCGGCGGCCGGCGGAGACGTGCAGCAGCTCACGGCGATAGAGCCACCAGAGGCCGACGACGATGCCGAGGAGGGCGGCGAGGACCAGGAGCATGCGATCGCCGCGGCGGCGAGCCAGTCGAGCGACCAGCGGCCGCCTTCGGCCCAGGTCGTCAGCCGATGCCAAACAGGATTTCAATCCACCGCTGCATGACTTCGGCCGGACGAAAGAATTGAACAGGAGGTAACGGAGGGAACAGGGTCAAGGAGATCAAACTCGGAACACGATGCTTTAGAGAACTCCGACTGGATGAAATGAGGAAGCCGGGACTTATCGACGACAGTTCATTTTGATTGCAGCTGAATGGGGAAGGCAGAGGATAGGAATCAAGGAGAAAGGAGTCTGATTGCCGTCTCCTGCTTTCCTGGCCCTGCATTCACAGGCTTCCCGCTGATCTCGCGAAGTTGTTGCATTGTTGGATGGGATGGTGACACGTCCTGTGCCTTGCTCTGTTTCTCTGTTACCTCCTGTTTTTCCTTTATTCGATCAGGAAGGTGTGCTAGCGGATGCGGCCGACCCAGCAGGCGGGCAACTTTCGAGGCCGAAGGAAGCCGAGAACGCCGAACATGAGGTAACGCCAGAGTTCGTTGCCGGTGGTGGCGATGTCTTTGGCGTTGGGGGGCGACTTCGATCACTTTGGGGGTGGGGGCGCTGAAGTAGGTCAGGTCGGCGGTGGTCAGACGCTGCTGGCGGGCGTCGTTCCATTCGGCATTGATGGCGAAGGATTCGGACCGGAGGTCTGCGGCGGATTCGTCCCAGCGGGCGGTGTAGACGCGGCGGCGTGGGTTTGCGTTGTGAAGAGGCGCGGGCATGCGAAGTCGGTGCGGTCGACAGGGAGCGTGAGCTCATCGGCGCTTGTCGGGCGTGGCGGTGAATTCCGCGGCGCGCTTGCGGCTGGGAACAGGTGCGGACGATGGGCTCGCCGCAGATGAGGATGGCACCGGTTTCGGCGCAGGCCGCGACCACTTGGGCGGCGAGGCGCATGGCGAGGACGAAGCTGGCTTCGACGGGCCAGTCGCTCCAGGCGCGGTCGGCGGTGACAGTCCAGAGGAGGACGCGGCCTTTGCCGAATTGCTTTTCGACGAGCGCGGGGGACTGCTGCGGATCGTTCCAGCGTGCGAGGACGCGAACGGCGGCGTGGTCGCCTTCGCTGAGCTGGACGTCGGCGAAGCGCTTGGGGCGGACGCGCGAGAGGGCTTCGGGGGTGAGCTTGCCAAGCATGGCGATGGGAGAATCGGCCAGCGGTTCGAGGACGAGGCCGGTGACTTCGGCGTCACGGAATTGGACCAAGCGCGCTGGGAGGAGGCCGCTGCCCATCGCGGTCGAGGAGTCGGTTGAATTCTTCGACGTCGATCTGGTCGCCGACGAACAGCATCAGGCCGGTGCCGGCGGCGACGAAGCCGGCTTCGAGCTCCGCGACGCGCGTCGGGGTGAGACCGGCGACATTGGCGAGGACGATGATGTCGAGGCGCTTGAGCGGCTGTTCGAGCCATTCGCTGCTGATGAGGCAGGTGGCCTGCCAGGCGGCGTTGCCGGCCGTGAGGGCGACTCGAGGAAGTCGGTTTCGCTTTCGAACGGCTGAACGCCGGGGTCGCCGTCAACGAGCGTGACGGCGACGTCGCGGCGGACGACGACCATCAGGCGGCGTGTCATCGGCCGGGAAAGGGTGTCGGCCGGCAACTGGAGCGCGACATGATGCTGGCCCGGTTCGTCAAAGGTGAGCGTGATGGGGACATCGACGGTGGCGTCAGTGTCGATGGCGGGCGAGAGGGTTTGCGTGGCGTCGTCGAACGGTCAGGATCGCCTGCTCGGACTGCAGCGGTTCGGCGCGCTGACGTTGCGGATGGTGGCGGTGAACGTGACGGGCGTGTGGACCAGTGCCAGTGGGCTGGACTGGACCAGACTCGGCGATGAAGCGATCACCACCGGCGGGATCGGCATCAACGTCGAAGATGCGGTTGGTGGTCATGCGTTTTCCCAGCGCGTGCCGAGTTCGGCCGACTCGCCACTCCAGCCGGCGGCCAGAGGTCGGTGATGAGGAGGACGTCGCGGATCGGGTAGACGGCCGTCTGCAGGTGCCGTCGACGGCCACCGAGGATCGACGGCCAGTGGCTGGCGGACTGTCGGACCTGGAGTTGGCGGATGGATTCGCGAGTCGGGCTCCTGGGCTGCGTCAGGCTGGGCGTGGCGGACGAGCGGCGCGTCGGAAGCAGGACGTGCGGATGACGGTGATGTCCTGCTCGCCGAGGGCGTCGAGGATCTGGACGGCGACCTCTTTTGCGCGATCGAAGGACGCCTGGCCGTTGGTTTGGCCGACGTGCTGAGGGAATCGTCAATGACGATGACACGGCTGGCGGCCGCGGACGTCGAGGAAGCCGGCGAGGTTCATGCCGGAACCGACCGGCCGCGGCGACGGCGAGGATGATGAAAGGCGCGAGGACGGCCAGCGTGCGGAGGGCGAGGAGCAGCCATTGTTCGAGCCTGAGGCGCCGGCGATTGGTTTGATCGTCAGCTTCAGGTACTTCATCGGCGCTGATCGACGCGGACGAACCGCCGTCCGGTTGAGCAGGTGAATGATGATCGGGGCGCTGGCCAGGACGAGGCCGGCGAGCATCATCGGAGCGAGGAAGCTCATGGGCGGCGGCCTCCTGTTCGTCGCGGCAGGGCCGACATCCGGCCGCAGTGCCGCGTCGGCCCGCGCTTGCTGCCGCACGTGGAGGAAGTGGCTAAGCACGCCGCCGAGGTCGTCGTCGGTGAACAGCCGCACGTAGTCGATGCCGCAATACTGGCAGCGCTCGCGGACGGACTTTCATGAAGGTTTCCATCGCCGTGCGGTACGCCGACTGGAAGGCCCACGGCTCGGCGAACAGTTCTTCCGTCCCTTCGATGTCCTTGAAGATCACCGAGTCCTTGAACAGCAGTCGATTTCGTCGCGGTGCAGAACGTGAATCAGGACGATCTCGTGTGCAGAGTGCTGGAGCTTGCCGAGTGAGTCGTAGAGACGGTCCAGCGGCGTGAAGATCGGAGAAGACGAGAACCAGCCCGCGACGCGAAGCTGTCGGCGATCGCCGAGATGGCGCTTGCCGATGTCGGTCTCGCCGGCGAGCTCGACGGACTCCAGCAGTTCGACGAGCTTCATCAGTTGTGAGGCGGTGCCGCTGGGGGGCAATTCACGCGTGACTTTGGCGCCGACGACAGCGGCGCCAACGGCGTCGCGTTGGCGCAGCAGCACGGCGGCCAACGAAGAGGCGGCGGTGGCGGCGGTGTGGAACTTTGTGACTTGTGTGCCGTAGCGCATCGAGGCGGAGGCGTCGATGAGCAGCCAGGCGCGGAGATTGGATTCTTCTTCGAAGCGTTTGATGTAGAAGCGGTCGGAGCGTGCGAAGGCGCGCCAGTCGAGACCCTTGAGGTCGTCGCCGGGGGTGTAGCTGCGGTAGTCGGCGAACTCCGGAGAGTGTCCGTGCAGGGGGCTGCGGTGCAGACCCGAGACGCTGCCTTCCTTCGGCTGTCCGGCGCGGAACCCGATCGCCGCCAGCCGCCCGATCACATCAGGATTTAAGTACGCGCTGGATCTGGCCATTGCCGCCAGCCTTTCCTGCATGGACCGGGATCGAGTCGATCAGCCGCGCGACGAGCGTGTCGGGGGTCTGTCCCTCTGCTTCCGCGTTGTAGGAGAGCACGATGCGATGCCGCAGGACGGCCGGTGCAACCGCCTGCAGGTCTTCGACGTCGACCTCGGGCCGGCCGTAGAGGGCGGCGCGGGCCTTCGCGGCGAGGATCAGCGCCTGTCCGCCGCGAGGGCCGACGCCCCACAACACCCACGACTTCACGAAGTCCGGAGCGGCGGGATCGTTCTTGCGCGTGGCGCGCACGAGCGACATCGTGTAATCGACGAGCAGGTCGTTGATCGGAATCCGGCGGACGAGGTTCTGGAGCTCGAGGACTTCTTCGCCGTCGAGGACGTGTTCCGGTTCGATGGGCGTGACGCCAGTCATGTTGCGGTAGATCAGCCGCTCTTCGTCAGGCGTGGGGTAGTCGACGATGACTTTCATCAGGAACCGGTCGAGCTGGGCTTCGGGCAGCGGATAGGTGCCTTCCTGCTCGATCGGGTTCTGGGTGGCGAGGACGAAGAAGGGGCTGGGGAGCGGATAGTGATGGTTGCCGGCGGAGACGTTGCGTTCCTGCATGCCCTGAAGGAGCGCGGCCTGCGTTTTGGGGGGCGTGCGGTTGATTTCGTCTGCCAGCAGGAGGTTGGTGAAGATGGGGCCGCGGACGAATTTGAATTCGCGGGCGCCGGTCTGGCGGTCGTCGTAGAGGACTTCGGTGCCGGTGATGTCGGCCGGCATGAGGTCGGGGGTGAACTGGATGCGGCCGAAGTCCAGCGAGAGGCTTTTGGCAAGCGTCTGCACGAGCAGCGTCTTCGCGAGTCCTGGCACGCCTTCGAGAATGCAGTGGCCGGCGGCAAAGATGCTGATCAGGAGTTGCTCGACGACGGCGTCCTGGCCGACGACTGCCGAGCGGATTTGTTTCCGCACTCGCTCCTGCGCCGCATTCAGTTTCTCCAACGCGGCAACGTCGGCATGGGGTCGATCGAGGGTAGTGGGCATGTGGTGTTTGGTCGTTTGGTGTTTGGTGGTTCGTGATGAGGCGGCTCGTAACCCTTAGCCTCAGCCCTAGACCCTTACCGCTGATAAATCGGCAGGAACTTGTACGGCAACTGCAGCAGGATGGCGGCGAGGCTGGTGCCGAAGACCGGGCCGATACCGTCGCGAGACCATTGGCCGTCAGCAGACTGCCGGCTGATCATTTTGTCGCGCGTATGCGGGAAATAGTTGTCCCAGTATTCGTCGCCGGCCTGATAGAAAGCCTGTGACGCGTACAGGTGCAGGTACGAGTCGTGTCCGCTGTTGAATTCGTTCCCACCAGCCTTGAACTGCTGCTGCACGTACTTCAGGCAGGATTCCGCCAGCGTCGATTCGTACTCACCGGCGGAATACAGGCAGCAGACGGCGGCGGCCGTGATGGGGAGACGCGTGTCGGAGAAAACCTGATAGGCGTAGCGGATGCCCCCTTCCGGGGTCTTGCACATTTCCAGGTACCGAGTGGCGTTTTCGATCGTCCCCTTTGGCACTGTGAAGCCGGCATCGTTGGCGGCCCGCAGTCCCTGAAGCTGCGTGACGGTCACGCTCCCCTCATCCCCGCCCCCGGGCGTGTAATACCAGCCGCCAAATGGGCTTTGCGCCGCTGCGGTCAAGCGGACGCCCTTCTTGATGACATCTGCAATCTGTTTACGACGATCAACGTCGGTCTCCATCCCGTAGACCGTGCTGAGGAACATGATGGAGAACCCGTGGCCGTACATCGAATAGCCCGCCTCGGCCGGATTGGCGATGAGGCCGTCATCATGCGCCTGCGAGATCAGGTACGTCGTCACCTTCCGCACCTGGTCGGCATACGTCCCGCGCGTGGACGTGCTGCCGTTTGCGAGGAAGGCCATCCCCGCCATGGCCGTGACCGCACAGGGGTACGTTTTGCCCCCTCGATCGTTCGTGAAGCTGCCGTCCTGCTGCTGCTGGCTGGCGATGAAGTCGAGGGCTCTTTTGACCGCTTTGACGGTCGCCGGCGTGATGTGTTTTGGAAGGAGTTCTTCGTCAGCGCGCGTGGGAGCGGCGAGACCGAGCAGCAATCCGATCACTACGATTCCGCGCATCGCAGCCTCCTTGTTTCGGCGTCGATCCACGCTTGCGGGTTCACCCCGCGCCCTTTCACTCGATCGCAAACTCGACTTCCAGCACCACCGCCACCGGAATCTCTTTGAGTCCGCTGGAGACGTATTCCTTGTCTTTCGTCTGCATCATCCAGCCGTAGTACGGGTTCCATTCCCGTTCGTTCTGCTTGCGGTCGGTGACTTCACGGATCGCTGTGACTTTCCCCAACTTGACTCCGGCCAGATTTGCCAGCCGCTCTGCCTGCGAGCGGGCGTCGGTGATGGCCGCTTCGTACGCCTGCCCCTTCGCCGTCGCGACATCCTCCAGCTTGAACGCCGCCAGCGGGGATTGCGAGTTGCCCATTTGCGCGGCGATCTGCATTTCGTACATGCTTTTGGTGGGCGGGCCGATCGTCAGGCCGGCGTCCTTTCCTGCGTCAACAATCTTCACCAGCGTCTGGAGCAGGTCCTGCGTGCTGAGCGCGGCGATCTTCAATTGCAGGGTGAGCGTTTCGGAGAGCGACAGCTTCTGCGTCGCGTCTTCGGCCGGCGGCATGCCGCGCATGGCGGCCATCATCGCGGCCTGGGCATCGGCCGAATTGATCGAGACGCCGCCACCGCTGACAGAGAGGTCGGCGATTCCCAGGTTCGTGATGGCTTCGAGCGCGCGGCGCTTGTTGTCCTCGTACTTCGTGATCGCATCGACGGCGAGCTCGGCCTCCCCTTTGACGATGGCCGTCAGCTCGACCACTGTCGGCTTGGCCATGGTCTTGCCGGAGCCGACAACGGCAATGCCCGGATTCTCCGCCGCGCCGGCGGTTCCACCCATCGCAATCGCGGCCAGCCAGCACACCGGCCACAACGTGCAGCGAAGCATCAAGGTGCGACTCATTGATCAGTCCGGTGAGATCTCGAAGCAGTTATTTGTAAAAACAACCCCTGAATCCTGGCTATTTCCCATTCCCTATTCGCTATTCCCTCTCAACGCATACATCGTCACCGCCCGGTTCGACACGCAGATCGCCCGGTCGCCGATCGTCTGAATGGCGCCGCCGGACGAACCGAGGTCGTGACCGCGGAAGATCCGCAGAATGCTGCCATCGGATCGGTTCACTTCAAACAGCCCGCGCGATGTGAACACGAGGAGGCCGGCCGTCGTCGGGGCGAGGCTCAGGCCGCCACCGGAGATCGGCAGTTCGATCGACCATCGCAGCTTCTGCGTGGCGCGGTCGATGCACTCCAGCTCGCGACTGAGGAGATAACAGTTCTCCTGATCGACGCCGACGAGCTGCGCCGAGTCCTTGATCGGACGCTTCCAGGCCACCTTGCGCGTCGCCGGATCGACCGCGTACAACTGCTTGTCCTTCGCCTCTTTGAAATACATCAATCCGTCGAACTCCGTCAGCACCCCCTGCGTGTGCAGAATGGACGACTCGTCCAGCGGCATCTGGTAGTAGTACCACTCCTGCTGTTGCGGCATCTGCGGCTTGCCGAAGCGGTACACGCTTTTCACTTTCTGGGCTTTCAGGTCGAAGTCCACCAGCGCGCCGCTGTTGGGGAGGATCAACAGGCGGCTGCCGCGGAGGGAGAGCTTCGGCGTCGGCATCGTCTGGTAACCGTACCGGTTATTCTTGGGCTGCACTGTACCGATCGTCTGCGACCACGCCTGCTCGCCGGTTTTCAGACTCAGCCGACGGACCGTCAATTCCGGTGACTGCTGCCCGTTGTAGGCGGCGACGAGCACCTCGTCGCCGTCAACGAGCGGCGACCCCGTGAAATTCGCGCCGGCGATGCTCGGCACGTTTTGTGACGTCCAGCGGACGGCGCCGGTGGCCGCGTCATAGCACGTCAGCCGACACTGCGCCTGCCATTGCTGCAACTGGTCCGGCGGGACAGCGACTGCCAGCACGGCGTCTCCGACGACGGTGATAGAAAAGCCCTTGAAGTTGTGCGGCTGCTGCTGCATCTGGGGCAGGCGCTGCGCCATCTGGCTGAACTTTTCCGAGCGCCACAACAGCTTGCCATTCTCGAGATCGATGGCGAAGCACAGACCGAGCCAGTTGCAATAGAGCTTCTTGCCGTCGGTCGCGGTCGTCGGCACGTAGGTTTCGATGCCGCTGCGATACCAGTTGTTCCGCACGGCGCTGAGAAGCTGTTCGCGTCCTGTGTGTGACAGGAACTCCACTTGCCAGGCCGGCTCGACGCCCGCTGTCGGTGCGCCGGTCGGCAGGGAAGATGCTGAAGCGGCTGTGGCGCCCGGAATTGTCACGTCGGAGACGGCCGCGGCGGCGTCCAGTTCGCGGCCACCCAGCTTGACCATTTGACCGGCGAACCGCTGGGCGATTTCTCGCTGCGCCGCGGCGAAATCGGATTGGCGTCCGGCCAGCGCGAGCGCCAGCGCGCGCTTGACGTGCAGTCGTGCTTCGGGCAATTCGCTGTTCGGGTGATAATCTATGACGGCGCTCCAGCAATCGGCCGCGTCGTCGAAGCGACCCTGCTCGAAATACATTTCCGCGAGCAGGTCCGCGGCATTGTCCCCGACCCCGGTCAGGAAGTAGCGATCGAAAAGCTGCTCCGCCGCCGTCTGGACGTCTTTGGCGGGACGGTCGGACTTCGTCGTGAGCTCGTCGTACAACTTCTGCGCGCGGGCGTCGTAGAAGATGCGGAACGCCTCGCGCCCTTCGGGCGGCAGATCGGCCAGCGCCTGCCAGATGCGCGCCCGCGCCGAAATCAGATAGCCGTCCTTGCCCGGGAGCATGCCGGCCTGTTTTTCGGCAGGCAGGTCCATCAATGACTGGAACGCCTTGTCCCACGTCTTACGACCGACGTGCCGTTCGAAGTCAGCGAACGCCGTCTCCAGCGACTCGTCGACCGGCACCTGGAATGAGGCCTGGCCGGTCTGCCCACCGCCGCCAAACCTGCCTCCAATGACCTGAGCCGGTGCGATCGCTGGATACAGCGACGTGAGCGCGAGAGAAATGGCGGCGAGAAGTGACCGCCGGCGCAATTGGCGCGCAGCGCGGTCATCGCAGCCTCGCACCGGCCGCAGCCTGTCCCCAAGGACGCGGCGCACAGCTCGCCGTGTCCGCTCCCTCTCCGGTTCGCGACGCAAGTCGATCCACCCCCTGACGTTCGGCGACCTGACTGCAGCAGCGCTTGACCTATTCGCCCCTCTAGAGACGCAACGGGCGCTTCAACTACGCCCGCAAACCAGACAATCCGGGAAGAATTCCGCAAGAATCTGCACGGACCCGCGAGTGCTCTTGCATCGTAGCGACGGCCGCGCACGGATCGCAACTCCCTCGGGCAGCGGTGTCCACGATGCTGTGCCAACCCTCGTGGACACCTCCGGGGATCTGGCTCAGGGCGCAATGAAGTCGTGTCCCTGTGGCCGAACAGTGAGCACGGGGCAAGGGGCTTTACGGACGACCTTCTCGGCCGTACTGCCGAGGAGGACGTGCGCCAGACCGCTACGGCCGTGGGTGCCGACGACGACGAGATCGGCGTTCGTTTCGCGAGCGTAGCGGACGATCTCGAGAAAAGGAGTGCCGACGCGGACCTCGCGTGTAATGGTCAGGCCGGCGGCGGCTTGGGGTTCGGGAAGTCGCTCCAGGGCCTCGCGGCTGGCATCGCGGAGTTCCTGCATATATTCGCCGGGTGCGGGGAACGCCATGCCGGGTTCCGGAATCAGCGCCACGACGTCCTGGACGACAGTGAGCAGATGGAGTTCGGCCTGGAACCGGCGCGCGAACTCGCAGCCGTAGCGCACAGCATGTTGACTGAATTCACTGAGGTCGGTGGGGACGAGGATCCGTGCGAGCTTGATCATGGCGACCTCCCAGCGGTCGGCTGCGTGGAATTGAAGTGGTCCCTGTGTTTCCATTGGACGCGCGCGGAGGGCGCAGCGTCAAGTGTGGCAAGGAGTTGGTGCGTCTGTGCGGGTGGATTGGAGGTCGGGGTGTTTCGTCTTTGGGTGGCTCGGTGAACGACGGAATCCGCGTTGCGTGAATTCGAGGGATTCCGTAGGCTGCCGACCCCTTCCGCGGGCCCTCCGCACACCTCCCCGGCTTTTCCCCGCTAACCGCGCCCCAACCATGCTGCGCCCGTCGATTCGTCGATTCGTCACATTGACTGTGACCGTTGCGTGCCTTGCGCAATCCTCCTGCGGGACCATTCTGCATCCGGAACGGATCGGTCAGCCGCCCGGACGGCTGGATCCGGGCGTCGTGGCGCTGGACGGAGTCGGGTTGCTGGTGTTTCTGATTCCGGGCGCGCTGGCGTTCGCGATCGATTTCTATACCGGTGCGATCTACTTGCCGCCGCAATATTCGCTGAAGCCCGGCGTGTCAGGCGCCAACTCCGACGACCTGGTCACGATCCGCGTTGATCCGGAGGCACTGACGCCGCGACGCGTCGCCCAAGTGCTGCGCGAGCAGACCGGTCAAGACGTGCGACTGGATCCGGGGACCTACCGGGTGATGCGGATCGATTCCGTCGACCAGTTCGGACAGGCCACCGAACGACTCGCTCAAAGCGAACCTTCGCAATCGTCGACCGCCGTCATCTTCCGCTGCCAGAGCGAGTCGATCGACGACTAGCGCCTGCGGGAAAGCGTCGCAGTCATTCGTTGTTGTTACCCGAGCAGTGCCAGAGCGGACGACGACGACAGGTTCCGTGAAATCGTCTGGCCCGAAGGATTGAGTCGGTTACCGCTGGCTTCGCCAGCGCAATCGACAACAGAATCCGAGTCATGTCGCACTGGCGAAGCCAGTGGCCCCCCCGAAGTGAAATTGACAGATCACTCGTGTCGCGCGAACCGGCGACGAACGTAAGCAGTCGCTGGCCGGTTGCCCGCGGCGGCGAGGATTTCAGGGCTTGTTCGGGACGATCAACGGCTTGTCCGGCGCGCTGGCCGACTTGCGTTCGGCTGACGGCGCGGCGGCCGGCTTGGTGGAGACGTTGGCTTGTGTGGCCGACGCGGCGGGGGCGGCTTTGACGAGTTCGGCGACGCGGCCCGGGAGATCGGCGATCGCGACGGGCGCGGCGACGACCGTGCCGGAAGCGTCGACCAGCCAGTAGGTCGGCGTCATGTGCACACCGTAGTAGCGCGCGACGGGGTTACGGCCGGCGCGTTGATTGGGGTCCGGGAAAAAGATTTGCCTCCAGGAGACGCCGTGCTCTTCGAGGAACTTGTCGACAGCGCCTTCCTGCTCATCGAGGCAGACGCCGACGACCGTCAGTTGGGGTTCCTTGTAGGTCGTCGAGAGCTGCTTGAGAACTGCCATGTCGCGGCGGAATGACTCCGAACCGGACGCCCAGAAGACGACCAGCATCGGATGGCCGGCGAACTTCTCCATGCGGAAGTCCCCGCCGTCAATGGTCGGCCCGGCGAGTTCGAGAGGCTGGCCCTCGAGTCGCAGCCGGCGCAGGATGCCGGCGATCTGCGTGGAAAACACGCTATCCGGGAATTGCTGTTCGACCTGCAGGTAGCATTCGCGGGCTTCGTTGGGGAGGCCATACTGTTCGCACTTGCGTCCGGCGGCGATCAGGCCGACCGCCGTGCGTCCGGACTCCTGCGGAAAGCGTTGGGCGAAGCGCTGCGCCTGTTTTGCATACTCTCGGACGGCGTCACGATTCTTCGCACCGTGCCGCGCTGCCAGTGCTTCGGACAGCTGCACCACTTTGTACGCCGATTCGATAGCGGCAAAGGAGGTCGCGTCGCGTTCAAACAGCGCCTCGGCGTCTTCCCGAAGCTGGTCCGCCTGCTCCTGGTCTCCGAGCAATGCGAGCTGGAGCCGGGCGTCGGCGAGGTAATGGACGGCGTTGTTAAAGATCTGCGCCTGCTGGGGGTCATTGTGGATTTCCACGATCGCCATGCCGGCGAGCTCGATGATCCGGTCGAGCCGCCGCTTTTGCTCGGTGGCGATTTCCTGCTGCGTGGCGGACCGTTGGCCGGCTTCGACGCGCTGGCCGTTCTCATAGCGGACTTCGACCACTTTGTCCGGGAGCGCACGCAATTGGGCGATTTCGGCGATGAGGGCTGCGGGCCCCTGCGGTTTGGGCTCCTGGTCGGCGCGGCGGACTTCGATGCTGGCGGTCGGCAGCGGCGCCGGTTGCGACGCCGCGACCGCCGGCGATTCTGAAGAAGCCGGTTGATCTGAGGGGCCCTTCCCGCAGCCGAAGATGGCGAGCAGTCCGATGCTGGCGGTGACGAGAACCGACGTTCGTCGAGACAACATCGCGCGGGAACAGTTCATGTCGTGTACGCGGTAACTCATCTGCGATCCATCCTGTCGCAAAGGGTGATCCCTCACCGGGCTGAGTCGATTGGTCTCTGCCGCCCCTTTCGATGCAGCGCGATTCAATCGTGAATCCGAGGTCGAAGGGTCAGCGTGCCGGGGAGAATAGCGGCACGGCCGCCCCCAAACCGCGCGGGTTGTACGCCACCGGCGGATTTTGCCGCAAGAGGAGATTGCCTGGCGGTGACGCGGACAACCTGAGCTAAGCGCGTGCGAGTGGAGGACTTCGGGAAGGCCCCCTCACACGATATTAAGGGTTACGGAACCTGCGCCGATGATTGGAGGGACACCAATGCGGCAAACTCGCGCGCCTGGACTTGCCGAAGCGACCGGGCCGGTCGGATTTGGGCCCCGTCAGTGGATTTGTGAACAATGTGTTCGACAGGGCTGCGTTCGCTGGGCAGAATCGTGGCGGTCGGGTATGAAAGCCGACACACGTCCGATGGGACCGGATCTACCGGTCCAGGTCAGTTCGCGGGCCGCTGAACGATTTGGCAACAGCAGTTCGACGGCGATCCGCCATGGGACGACCCGTGCGTTGCGGCGACCCGCAATCGACGACGGCGTTCGACACCAACGGACGCACGCAGGGGGCTCCGGCGCCTGCGGTTGCGCCGCGGGATGATGACTACGACCTGCGGACGATCGTCGAGTCGGTATTCGACCCGGCGGTAGACTGTGTGATCTACGAATCACCCGACGGGCTGAACTCCACGGCGGCGATTGGCGGATGTCTGTACGTCCCCAGCGTGCGCTGGCGGCGCGGCGACCTGCGGTGAAGCCGCTGCGACGCATGGGACGTATGCAGTTTGTCAGGCCGTCGCTGCGCTGCCGTATTCAGGACCGGCGACCAGTCTGGAGCGGTTGACCCGGTTGTCTCGACGCAGTCTGATTGCGCGCCGGTCGAGGCCGGTGAATTTCCGGGCGCAGGCGGAGCTGGCGGGGCGCGGGCTGGGACGTGGCCGATTTGCGGGGGAGGACTGCCGCACACGATCGCCAAGGAGTTGGTGACCGCGCGGTACGATCAGAAATCGAAGCTGGTTCTGGTGGATGCCGCAAAGGGTCGGGGCACACTGCACGACGTGCAGGCCGGAGTCCACGAGGAGGCCTGCGAGAGATGACTCTGAAAACGTCATTGAATCGCTGGTCGCCGAGCTCCGGCGACGAATGGCCGTTGATCCGTGATTGCGCCGGTGATTCTTGTTGACGATCCGTGGTGGAGGTCGCTGCAGGAACCGAGAGCCCGACCGTCAACGGAACAAGACGATCTGGAACAGGGGATGCTGACGGCGGCCGCACTGTTGCATGCCGCTGCCATCCCAATGTGGTCGTGCACCGCGAGAAGGCGCGTCGAGAACATGTCCTTGCGGATGTGTCATCGTTTGGTCGCCGTGGCTGCACCGTGATCGTCCCGAAAGGGAAACGACGACGTGCGGCTGTCATGGCCGGCGAACGTCGAGATGCGCGACCGGCGCGGGTGCCGGCGAGGCAGCCGTCGAGTTGACCAATTGCCTCGCGGCGGCCAAGACAACCGTGCTGACGGTGCCGCTCGGTCCAGTTGCAGCGATTAATCCGCGGACGAGCAGTCGGCGAAGCGCTGACACTTATCACGGACAGTGACTACTTTGTAAAACGCCCGGAGGCCAAACGGGGACGATTGACCGACGGTTCGTGGAGCCGATTCGGATCGAGGAGGTTGAGCGCGCCGGGCGTTACATTCAGGAGTATCGATTTAATCCGTTTCAACAGTTGTGGATCGATCGATACAGCCGCTGTGGGGAAACGCAGCGTATATTTGTGCTGGACAGCTGCGCCGTCAATTGGCTGACACTGTCGTGTGTCGCCGCGGAATGTCGCGCACACGTGCGACACGAAGTTCCTGGCGGCGATGTTCAATGTGCTGCTGGACGACATTGTCGACGAGCGGCGCGACAGTTTGGCGACGGTGGTATCCTGAGCCTGATGGTGCTGAACCCCGTCCGGCAGCGGCGCGGCTGGGCCGTTACGGTGAGTTTATCAGCGACGTGTGGGAGGAGATTCGCAGCCGCGTGCGGGAATATCCGCGTGAAGCCGAGTACCGCAGGTTGTTGTGGTACGACTTCCGTCAACTGTGCAATCAGGTGGATTATTCGGGCCTGCTGCACAGGCACCCGCACCTGATCAATCAGACAGAACACGACCTGTATTCGCCGCACGGGATGATGTGCGGCCTGTGCGGCGACGCTGGATTTGACGTGCAGCCCCGGATTTCGGAACGAGGATCTTGGGTGTTGCGGGAGGCGGTGTGGCACGCCACCCGATGGCTCGAATCGGCAACCTGGTAACGACATGGGAACGCGCAGATCAGCCACGACGATTTCAGCAGCGGCGTGTTTAAAGTACGCAGTCAGGGCTGTTTGCAAAGTCGGCGATCTTTCGTCGGCCAACCGGGCGGCCATCGAGGCGGCGATCAACCGATCGGGAATCGAACAGGGAATTCGCCACGAGCTGGCAATCGCATCGGCAGACACTGTTGTCGCCGCTGCCGCGAGTGGCATCGGCGTCAATCTCCGAGCTGGTGGCGGGTCTCGACCTGCTCTTGGCCGTAGCGAGTACGCCAGCCGCGGCCGCAACAGTTGCCGCCTTTCAACGAGCACGCGCGTTGGATGCATTGCGGGCACTCGGCGGCAGAGAAGCAGCGCCGTGAGCCGTCGTTGGACTTGCAGGGAAGCGCGTCCGATGACCGAATGGCTCTATCGCCGGTATCGCCCGTGGTACGTCACGATCATGATGCTGATGACAAGGCTCATCGGCTCGGTCGGCGGAGCCGCTGGTGATTTATTACGTGCTGTTCACGACGAGATTGCCGGACGAAGTTCGCCGGCACTTCATCAGCGCCGGATTCGTACTGGTTCCATTCGCCGTGGAGCGACGTTCCCGTTGGCGTTGTGGAATACGCGCGTGTTGCGCTCGGTACTGGCGCGGCTGCGGCATCGCCGGTTTGCGGCTCTCACGGCCGAGGAAGGATCGCAGCGCTGGTGGAAGCGATCGTGTTTCCAATGTCGACAGAACATGGGCGAAGCATGCTCGTGCCGCTGTGCGCGGTGGTTCCGATGTGCGGGTATTTGTGGTGGATGCGCAACTGCGGCCGACTGTCTATCTGCAGATCACGATGGTATGCTGGCGATTGCGGGAGTGCTGCTGATCACGTTCTTTGCCAGCGATGCTGGATGCAGGTCGTCGTGCGGGATTTGTCTCGTCTGGGGATTGAGACCGGTTTCCAGTGCTGCCGCAGAGCCATTTGCAGACGCGGATGGTCGTGTGCTTCGGCGTCATCACGATGTTCACGTCGATCCTCATCGGGGCCCTGGCGAATCGCCGCGCATTGGACATCGTCGAAAACCCGGGGAGCCTGGACGAGGCTGTGGCGAGGCTGCGGGTCCATACGTTTTACATCACGCTGGTGTCGCTGGTCATGGGCATCGTGTACTCGCGAATGCTGGCGAACTCGTCGCGTCGCGCGTCCGGTTCCTTGTCAAAACCATGAGACGGGTGCAGGGCGGCGACTTGTCACAGCGTGTGCAGCCGACGGCAACGACGAGATCGACACGCTCGCCCGGCAGTTCAATACGATGGTCGAGAACCTGCAGGAGCAGGACCGCACCGTCCGTGACCTGAACCTGAACCTGGAACGGAAAGTCCGTTCGCGCACGGACGAGCTGGCCCAAAGCCAGCGATCGCTGCAGGTCTCGCTCGAGAAGTTGCGCGAGAGCGACCGTCACAAGACGGAGTTCTTTTCCAACGTCAGCCACGAACTGCGCACGCCGCTCATGATGATCCTCTCGCCGCTGGAGCAGATTGCCCGGCGGGACGAGGAAGCACTATCGGAAAAATCGCGTTCACTGCTGGGAGTGGCTTCGGTCAACGCCAACCGGCTGCTGAAACTCATCAACCAGTTGCTCGATTTCTCGAAGCTGGAAGCAGGACACGCGAAGCTCCGGCAGGAGTGCGTCGACGTCAGCAGCGTGATCGAACGGCTGGTGGAAGCTGCGGCGCCGCTGGCCGAGCAGCGCGGATTGACGCTGTCTGCGGACATTCAACCTGGTCTACCGGCGACGATGGCGGACGAGGAAAAGCTGGACACGATCATCACCAACCTGATTTCAAATGCGCTGAAGTTCACGCCGCGGGGGGGTTCGGTCGTCGTGCGGGCGGCAGTGGACGGGAGCTCTGAACGCCGGCTGCGCATCGACGTTATCGACTCCGGCATCGGGATTGCGCCGGAAGACCTCGACCGGCTGTTCCAGCGGTTCTCGCAAATCGACGGCTCGACGTCGCGCGAGTTCACCGGCACCGGACTGGGGCTGGCGCTGGTGAAAGAACTGGTGGAACTGCACGGCGGCGAGATGCAGGTGGACAGCCAGCCGGGTCGCGGCAGTTGTTTTTGGTTCACGCTGCCGATCGTGGACGTCCTGCCGCAGGCGGCGCCGGTCTCGGACCGGACTCCGGTTGTGAGGAGCGAACGGTTCGCCGACCTGGCAACGTGCGACGCACCGGCACAATTGAAGGCGCCGCCGGCCGCCGACAGTCACAAGGTGCTGGTGGTCGACGACACGCCGGAAGTGCGGCACCTGGTCGGCGAGATCCTCAGCGAACACTATCACGTGGTGTTTGCGGCGGACGGCGAGAGCGGCTGGCAGGCGGTGCTCAGTGAGTCGCCGGACTTGATCATTTCCGACGTGATGATGCCGCACGTGGACGGCTACGAGCTGTGCCGGCGCGTGAAAAGCACTCCGGCGACGGCGGCGATTCCGTTTGTCCTGCTGACCGCGCGGGCCCAGGTGTCGCTCAAGATCGAGGGGCTCAACTGCGGGGCCGACGATTATCTGGTAAAGCCGTTCCATGCCGAAGAACTGTTGGCGCGTGCGGCGGCTCTGGTCCGGCTGCGGCAGATGCATAAAGACCTGGCAGTCAAGCATGCCCGGCTGGAAGAGACGCTGTCCGAACTGAAACAGACACAGAACCAGCTGATTCAAGCGGAGAAGATGAGTTCGCTCGGCCAGTTGACCGCGGGGCTGGCGCACGAGATCAATAACGCCATCAACGCCGTCTATAACGGGATCCCAGCCATTAGCGATCGCCTCGACCGGCTGCAGCAGATGGTCGAGACGGCGCTGCACGACGGAGCAGAGGTGCCGGCGGGCCAGCTTCCGGACGTCGGCGCCGCGTTCCATTCGTTGCGACGCCTGGCCGGCGTCGTGTCAGAAGGGGCCGATCGCACGGCGCGGATTGTCCGGGATATGAAGACGTTTTCGCATCCCGGCGGCGAAAAGGCCGAACCGACCGACGTCGGCGCCGTGCTGAATCTGTGCGTAGGACTGCTCGAGAACCAGTATCGCGAGCGTGCGAAGGTCCATTGCGAGATCGAGGACGACTGCTGGTGCCAGGCGGCGCCGGGACATCTCAACCAGGTGTTCCTCAATCTGCTGACGAACGCCGTGCAGGCCTTGCCCGGAACGGGGGAGATCTTCGCGACGGTGTGCCGCAACGGGCAGATCGTTCGGGCTTCGATTCGCGACACGGGTACGGGCATTCCTGCGGCGGTGCTGCCGCGGATCTTCGATCCGTTCTTTACGACGAAGGCGCCAGGGCAAGGGACCGGACTGGGATTGTCCGTCAGCTACGGCATCGTGACGCGCATGGGAGGAACGATCGAATGCCACAGCGTCGAAGGGGAGGGGACCGAGTTCATCATCCGGTTGCCGGCACTCAACGAGGAACGTGAGACGGCACCGACGGCCGCGGAGTCTGGGCCGCGACTGTTGAAGATTCGGTGACTTCGCAAGACGTCAATCGCCGAATCTTTCGTCGCGGGTTTGCACATTTCGGCGTGTGACGTAGAATTCCGCTGCGACACGTCCGCAACCTGAATCGTCGCCAAGGTTTGGAACAGACGCGATCTTCAGCGGCCGACTGAGCAGTCTTGCACATGGAATGAGCAGCAAGATTGGAGCGTCAGCGCGCGGACCACCGAGCGTGCTGGGGTTTTCGAGGGTCCCCCGAGTTTCGTAGCCACTTGCTAACCATTGCGGGTTGATGGATTGGAGCGAACGGACCTGCGAATGCGCCCATGACCAGAGGCGCTGCTCATGAAGCGTGACATCCTGTATGTCGACGACGAGCCCAGCAACCTCATCGTGTTTGAGGCTGCGTTCGACGAGCAGTTCCACGTCATTACCTGCCGCAACGCAGAAGAAGCGCTGAGCTATCTGCAGCAGCATCCGGTGCCGGTCGTCGTCGCGGACCAGCGGATGCCGGAGATGACCGGCGTCGAGATGTTCGTGCGCGTGCGACGGCTCTACCCGCACACACAGCGCGTGATCCTGTCGGGCTACACCGATTCCGACGCGGCGATTGATGCGATCAACCAGGGGCAGATCTTCCAATTCGTGCGCAAGCCGTGGCAGCGGTTTGAACTGCTGTCGGTGCTGCAGCGGGCGCTGGATGCGCACGACATGTCGCTGCAGAACTCGGTGCTGACGGAGCGGTTGCTGGTTTCGGAGCGGAGCGCGCTCTTGGGCCAGGCGACGGCGCGAATCGCGCATGAGATGGCCAACCAGCTCAACATTCTGCCGCTGCTGGAGCTCATTGAAGAAGATTACGCCGGAGATGCGCAACTGCAGCAGTTCGCGCAAGTCGCCCGTACGACGTACGAACGGCTGACCGAACTGATCGGTGAAGTCAAGGACTTCATGCGGTTTGAGACGCAGGGAATGGAGCTGAAGCCGCTGGCGCTGGCGGATTCGATTCAGGAATTGATGTCGTTCCTGCGATTCAAATCGGAGATTCGGGCCGAGCTGGTGTCGTCGGACATCCGGTCGGAGCCGACGGTGCTGGGCAACAAGCTCAAGCTGCACAAGGTGCTGGTGAACCTGATTCAGAACGCGGCGCAGGCGCTGGGGGACACGCCGAACGGGAAGGTGGTGGTCACGCTCGATCAGGAGGATGGCGCGGCGATGATCACGGTGGCGGACAATGGGCCGGGGATTCCGCCGGAGATCCAGGAGCGCATCTGGGAGCCGTTCTTTTCGACGAAGGGAGCCGAAGGGAACGGGATGGGGCTCGATATTGCGCAGCGGCTGATTCAGGCGCATCAGGGGACGATCACGTGCCAGAGTACACCCGGGTCCGGCACAGTGTTCACAATCCGGCTGCCGCTGGCGCCGGAGGGTGCGGCTTAGTCCGGATCGGCGAACCCGTTCTCAACACGGCGGCTCCAATGCTTCGAGCCGCACCAGTTCGACGATGTGCCGTCGGGACATGTTGAACCCTCCGTTTTCTGACGGAGTCGCTGCGGTCTACTGTCCGGGACACTGCTGTCCTAATACACTCCGGGTTTGTGCGTCCCGGCGGCGCGTGGGAATTGTGTGTTGCTGCGCGCCGAACTCGCTGAATGGCCCGTTGACGATCAGGATTTGCCGATGCCCCGTTATGAACCCCGCCGCATTGAAGCCAGGTGGCAGCGGTATTGGGACGAGCACAAGACGTTCGAGACATCGAACACGCCGCCGGCCGGGTCGCGGGGAAAGCTGTACGTGCTCGATATGTTCCCGTATCCGTCGGGGTCGGGGCTGCATGTGGGGCATCCGGAGGGATACACGGCGACAGACATCGTGTGCCGGTACAGTCGGATGCGCGGGAAGCATGTGCTGCATCCGATGGGGTGGGATGCGTTCGGGCTGCCGGCGGAGCAGCATGCGATCCGCACGGGCACACATCCGCGGACGACGACGTACAAAAACATCGACACGTTCCGCCGGCAACTCAAGATGCTGGGCTTCAGTTATGACTGGAGCCGGGAGTTGTCGACCACGGACGAGCCGTACTTTCGCTGGACGCAGTGGATCTTCCTGGAGCTGTTCGACACGTGGTACGACGCGACGTTCGCGTGGACCGGCCAGGACGGGAAGGCGCGGACAGGCAAGGGACGTCCGATTGCCGAGCTGCCGATCCCGGAGGAGTTGCGCGCGGCAGGCGCTGAAGCGGTGCGGCGGTATCAGGACAAGCACCGGCTGGCATACATCTCGGAAGCGCCGGTGAACTGGTGCCCGGCGCTGGGAACGGTGCTGGCGAATGAGGAGGTCATCGACGGAAAGAGCGAGCGGGGGAGTCATCCGGTGGTGCGGATCCCGCTGCGGCAGTGGATGCTGCGGATCACGGCATACGCGGACCGGTTGTTGAGCGAGCTGGATGAAGTCGACTGGCCGGAGTCGATCAAGGCCCTGCAGCGGAACTGGATCGGGCGGAGCACGGGGGCTGAGGTGGACTTCTGGGTCGAGGGGCCAGGGGTCAAGGGGCAAGGGGCAGATTCCTCAACGCTCAACGTTCAATGCTCAACGTTTTCCGCGTGGAAAGCGGCGCGAGCGAAGAGCGGCTATCCGGCGGAACCGGAGAGCGGCGTGTTGCGGGTGTACACGACGCGGCCGGACACGTTGTACGGCGCAACGTACATGGTCGTGGCGCCGGAGCATCCGATTGTGGAGCGGATTACGACGGCGGAGCAGCGCACGGCAGTTGAGGCGTATCGCGCGCAGGCGTCACGCAAGAGCGATCTGGACCGGACGGACCTGGCGAAGGAGAAGACCGGGGTGTTCACCGGGGCGCACGCGATCAATCCGGTGAACGGCGAGCGGGTGCCGATCTGGATCGCGGATTATGTGCTGATCAGCTATGGCACCGGGGCGATCATGGCGGTGCCGGCGCATGACGAGCGGGACTTTGAGTTCGCGGTGGCAATGGGGCTGCCGGTGCGGACGGTCGTGGCGCCGCCGGACGAGTGGCTGGCAGCGAATCACGTGTTCCACAAAGAGAGGGACCCCAAAGCGGCGGCATTTCAGGCGATCGAACGGGCATCGTCTCCAGGAAACGAACGGCCGTCGGCCGCGCTGGTGCGGCTGGCGAAGGTGGTGGTGGACCACGATCCCGATCCGCAGGGGACGCTGCGGGAGTTGCATCGCGACTATCCGCACCTGTTCTCCGAAGCGTTTGCCGGCGAGGGGCTGGCGGTCAATTCCGGGACGTACGACGGCGTGCCGACAGCCCAGTTCAAGCAGCGGATCACGACCGATTTGTATCGGCAGGGGCTGGGGCGTGAGGCGGTCAATTGCCGGCTGCGGGACTGGCTATTCTCGCGGCAACACTTCTGGGGGGAACCGTTTCCGATCTGGCATGAGCTGGACGCCAATGGCAACCCGACCGGGCTGATGCGGGCCGATTCGGCAACCGAATTGCCGGTACGGCTGCCGGACAATTTCGAGTTCAAGCCGCACGGCCGGCCGGAGCCGCCGCTGGAAGAAGCGCCGGAGTCGTGGCTGTACAAGACAGCGCCGGACGGCAAACGGCTGAAGCGGGAGACGAACAGCATGCCGCAGTGGGCGGGGAGCTGCTGGTATTACCTGCGTTTCTGCGAACCGAAGAATTCGCAGCGGTTTATTGATCCGGCGGTCGAGAAGTACTGGATGCCGGTGGATTTGTACATCGGCGGTGCGGAACACGCGGTGCTGCATCTGTTGTACTCGCGGTTCTGGCACAAGCTGCTGTTCGATCGCGGGCACGTGTCGAGGTGCGAGCCGTTTCAGCGGCTGGTCAACCAGGGGATGATTCTGGGAGAAGCGGAACTGACGGGGTACGCCGAGAGGCCAGAGGTCAGAGGTCAGAGGTCAGAGGACGATGCCGAGGAGAAACGGTGATTGATATCGGCGACGTTCCTCCGGGAGCGTGGGTGTCACTGAAACAAGTGACGTTTGACGGGGCGACGGGGGAGCCGCAAACGAAGCAGGGGCGCGAGGCGCTGGTGGCAGTGAAGATCCCAGCGGATCAAGTGGGCAAGTCGGGGAATGACTGGGTGTTGAAGGGGCGGCCGGAGATTGTGGTCGAGAGCCGCGCGTTCAAGATGTCGAAGTCGCGCGGAAACGTCGTCAATCCGGACGATGTCGTCTCGGAATACGGGGCGGATTCGCTGCGGATGTACGAGATGTTCATGGGTCCGCTGGAGCAGGTGAAGCCGTGGAGCATGAGCGGCGTGGAGGGGGTGTACCGGTTCCTGGGGCGGGTGTGGCGGCTGTTTGTCGATGATCGGGCCGATGAGGTCCGGCTCAATTCGGCGGTGCAGGACGTTGCACCAACGGACGACCAGGTGCGACTGCTGCACAAGACGATCAAGGCCGTCACGGACGACATTGAGAAGCTGTCGTTCAACACGGCGATCAGCCGGATGATGGAGTTCACGAATGAGCTGACCTCGTGCGAGGCGCGGCCGCGGGCCTTGCTGGAGCCGTTCGTCCTGCTGTTGTCGCCGTTTGCGCCGCATATCGCCGAGGAGCTGTGGTCGCTGTTGGGGCATCCGCAGACGCTGGCGTATGAAGCCTGGCCGGAATTTGACGCTTCAAAGCTGGTGGCGGATGAGATCGAACTGCCGGTGCAGATTTCGGGGAAGGTGCGGGCGCGGATCAAGGTGCCGGCGGGGGCGGATCAGGCGACGATCGAGCAGGTCGCACTGGCGGCCGTTCAGCAGCAGTTGGCGGGAAAGACAGTGGCGAAGGTTGTGGTGGTGCCGGGACGGATGGTGAATATTGTGGCGAAGTGAGTCCGGTCGCACTCCAGTGGACGGATCGAAATGGGCAGGCCAGGCGCTGTCCGATTAAATGACCTTAATTGGGGGTTCTGGGTCAAGCCTGCTGTCTCTGACTTCATCTGTCGTGGCTCCGATCATCCTGTTGCTGACAGCCATGTGGCACAAGAGCCATTTGGACGGGGTTGCGCTCTGCCGATACCGAAAGATGCCTGCTGTGTCCGTTTCTATCGCCGATTGTCCCGTATCCACCTGCGCGGAAAGCCGGGAGGCGGACTCTGTTTGCCCGACCGTTTCTGGCCGAAACGCGCGTCGGAAGTCGTGACTGGCCAAGCCGCGCTCCACGACGTCAAATACAGTACGGCAGCGGATGCTTTTGAATCGCTTGCGTGGCACACGAGTGGCTCGGCGGGAGCCTCGCCCTCCCTTGGAGCATTGCGCTCCCGACCGCGCCTCACCCTCTGGGCGGGCGCTGTTGCGATGGCGTGGGGGAAGGTAGAATCCGCGCCGGATTCTGATCCCAGAGGAAGGCCTCCCGTGACTCGCGGTCCCGAGGTGTGCGGCGCGCGCACCGATGCTCAATTCCCGTTTCTGGTGCTGCCCGAAAGCCAGCTGGCATTCGCCGCCGCAACGCAGTTGCGCGAAACGCGCAGCGCGCGACTCTACCCGCTGCTGACGATCTCCGGACCCGCCGGCAGCGGCAAAACGCACCTGCTGACGCAGGTCTTCGCGATACGCCGGCCGGCGGCCGAACAGACGCGGCTGCTAGAAATCACAGCCGAAGAGTTCGTGGAGGAGTGGAACGAAGCCGTGCGGAGCCGGCGCGTCGTGGAAATGCGCGAACTGTACCTCGCGCACCAGGTGCTGGTCTGCGAAGACCTGCAGGGGTTTGCAGCGGCAACGGCAGCGCAGGACGCGTTCGTTACGCTGCTGGACGAACTGATCGCTTCCGGCGGTCGCGCGATCGTCACGTGCAATTCCGAGCCGCGCACGATCCGGGGTCTGACGGCTCGACTGGTGAACCGCTGTCACGGCGGCACCAGCGCGGCGATCTCGCTACCGGGTCGCGCGAGCCGACTCAAACTGCTGCGTCATTTTGCGGCGCCATTGCAGGTTCCCGTGCCGCTCGATGCGCTGGAACTGCTGGCGACGCCGGAGGGGCGGTCGCCGCGCGAACTGCGCGGGGAACTGCGGCGGCTGGTTCAGGCGGCCGAACAGCGGCGCCGGCCCGTGGATGTCGCGCTGCTGAAGGACATTCAAGCGGGTGAGCCGGCGGAGAAGGGCCGGCAGGTGGCTGACGTGGCGCGCGAGGTCGCTCGGCAATTCGGGATCACGTTGCGTCAACTGCGATCTGAATCGCGGGCCACTGCGACGAGAGTTCCGCGACAGGCTGCGATGTTCCTGAGTCGCCAAATCACCGCGGCTCCGTGCGCGGAGATCGGCGCCTACTTCAGCGGCCGGACGCACAGCACGGTGGTCTATGCATGTGAACGCTTCGAGCAACAGATCGCGGAGGATCCTCGGCTGATGGCGCGTCTGGAAAAAGTGCGACAGGCATTGGCACGTCCGACGAGCCGGTGGCGTCGAAAACCTGTGGACAGACGACGGTCGAAACGACGTGCGACCGGATGAACAACCGGCGCGGTTTGGCAGCGGCCAATTCTCGAGCAGTTGATCCACGATGGCCGCACCTTTCTTCCACCGAAAATCCGCCGGAATTCGACCGTTTTCGAAGCTGCAGTTGATTGAGATAACCGTTTTATTTTCATAGACTTACAGTCTTCGTCTCGAAGGTTGATAACCGCCGATATCGGCGCCTAGAACTACTACTGCTGAATTTAAAATCTGATAGACAAGACGACCTCGAACAGACCTCAGCTGTTTGTGAGCAACAGCCGCTCATTGCGGTGAGAGATCGTCCCCAACTTTCTTCGATCGAGTGTGATCCATGAAGATTCTGTGTCAACGGGCACAACTCGCGGCCGGCGTGCAAAGCGTCGGCGGCGTTGTGCCGGCTCGGACGCCAAAAGAGATTCTCAAAAACGTCAAACTGCACGTGGCCGACGGCAAGGCAACGCTGATCGCCACCGATCAGGAAGTTGGGATCCGGTACGAACTGCCGGAAATCGAAGCCGACCGCGGCGGGGATGTGCTTTTGCCGTTGCAGCGGCTGGCGGCGATCCTGCGGGAGGTGTCAGACGACGTCGTGACGATTGAAGCGACGGATGATGCGCTGCGAGTGAAGTGCGGGCACAGCGATTTTCGATTGTCGGTGAGCGATCCAGCCGAGTTTCCGGACGTGCCAGGGTTTTCGGACTCGCAATACTTCACGGTGTCATCCGCGACGCTCAAGCAGGGGATCCAGCGGACGCTGTTTTCCGCCGACGTGGAAAGCACACGGTATGCGCTGGGGGGGGTGCTGTTGGACTTTACGGAGACGGGACTGACGCTGGCGGCCACGGACAGCCGGCGGCTGGCGGTCTGCCCGGTGGCGAGTTCATCGCATGGAACGTCGGCTGCAAGTGTACAGCCGGTAGTGCCTTCGAAGGCGATGTCGATGATCGAGCGAAGCGTGGGGGGTGGCGACGACGACGAGGTGCGGATCGCCGTGCATGCGCATGACGTGGTGGTGCAGTCAGGGCTGGCGACGATTTACGCGAGGCTCGTGCAGGGACGGTTTCCGAAGTATCAGGATGTCGTGCCGCGGGATTCGAAGACTCAGATCGAGCTGGTTGTCGGACCGCTGCATTCGGCCGTGCGGCAGGCGATGATCGTGACGAACGATGAGAGCCGTGGCGTGGACTTCCGGTTCCACGACGGCACGCTGACGTTGGAAAGCCAGGCGGCCGATGTCGGCACATCGAAGGTCGAACTGCCGGTGGCGTATGACGGCGAAAGCATTCTGGTGACGTTTGATCCGCGATTTGTGGCGGAGTTCCTGCGAGTCCTGGAACCGTCGGCGGCAATCACGCTGCACCTGAATGACCCCAATAGCGCGGCCGTGTTTCGCACCGAGGGGAATTACACGTACGTCGTGATGCCGCTGGCGCCGGATCGCTGAGGGTTTCCGATTCGATTACAGGGAGAGCAGTCATGGTTGGACCCCTCACTTCAATCCGCTCCCGCGCCTCAGATCGAGCGTGAAATTCGGACTTCTCACGGGGGACGCGGAGACCAGAGATGTCGCCAGGAGGGGCGAGTCGATGTGGCAGGAAGCAGCGAGCCGGCGAAAGGGGACGACAGCAACTAACTCCGGGGAAGGTCCGCGGGCGCTGGCCGACGTACTCTCGCAGTTGCAGGCGCTGCGTGGACACGGACGGACGTTCGGTTCGCGGCAGTTGGCGGAACTCTGGCAGCGGATTGCAGGCCGGGAAATCAGTGAACGCACAAAGGTGATCGGACTGAAGAATGGAACACTGCAAGTTGGCGTCGCGACCACGGCGCTGTTGGGAGAATTGACGTCGTTTCACCAGCAACGATTGCTGCAGGCGTTGCGCAGCGATCCGGAAGGGCAGCGCATCAAGAAGCTGAAGTTTCAATTGCGGGGGAAGTAGACCGCAGGACCTGGTGGAAGGCGTGGGAGATGCTGCTGCGGACTGAACCCCTCAGAGGAGATTCGATCGCGTGAGTGAAGGATCAGTGGATCGGACGGATGGAATGTCGGCGGATGCTGCGAAGCGTCGCGCATCGGAAGACTACGGCGCCGATAAGATTCAGCACCTGGAGGGGATCGAAGGGATCCGCCTGCGGCCGGCGATGTATATCGGCGGCACTGACCTCGTGGGGTTGCATCACCTCGTGTTTGAGGTGACGGACAACGTGCTGGACGAGTTCGTCAACGGTTTTGCCGGATCGCTGTCGGTGACGATCTACGGCGACGGCTCAATCGGGATCATCGACGACGGTCGCGGCATCCCGGTGGGGCCGATCCCCGATCTGGACAATCGCTCGGCGCTGGAGGTGGTGTTTACGGAGATTCACGCCGGCGGCAAGTTCGATCGCAAGGCGTATGCGACCGGGACGGGCGGGTTGCACGGCGTCGGTCTCACCGCCGTGAATGCGTGCAGCGAATGGGTCGAGGTGGAGGTCCGCCGCGAGGGGCACGTGTGGACGATGGAGTTTGCGCGGGGGGAGGTCGTCAGCGGGCTGACAAAGCTCGGCACGACCGATCAGACCGGGACGAAGATTCTGTTCAAGCCCGATCCGCAGATCTTCCCGAACACGACGTTTGTGTACGACACGCTCCACAAGCGGTTGCAGGACTGCGCGTTCCTGAACGCCGGCATCAAGGTCTACATCAAGGACGAACGCAGCGGCCAGTCGGACGCGTTCCATTACGAGGACGGGTTGCGGGAATTCGTCAAGCACCTGAACAGGACGGAGACGCCGCTGACGCCGGAGGTGATTCGAATTCAGGGGAAGATTGAGGAGACGGCGGTCGACATTGCGCTGCAATGGAACGACGGATACAGCGAAAACGTGCGTTGCTACGCGAACGGCATCTACAACTCGGAGGGGGGGACGCACCTCAGCGGGTTCCGGACGGCGCTCACGCGGACGCTCAATAACTACGGCCGGAAGGAGAACATCTACAAGGACACGGCGCCTTCGGGTGAGGACTTTCGGGAGGGCCTGGCGGCGGTGATCACGGTGCGGATCCCGAATCCGCAGTTTGAATCACAGACGAAGATCAAGCTGACGAATCCGGAGGTCGAAGGAACGGTGAATTCCGTCGTCGGCGACGGCTTGACACAGTTTTTCGAAGAGAACCCGGCGATTGCAAAGCTGATCGCGACCAAAGGGCTGCGGGCTGCGGAAGCCCGCGAGGCGGCGCGCAAGGCGCGGGATCTGGCGCGCGACAAGAACAAGGTGTCCGGGGGCGGGCTGCCGGAGAAACTGCGCGACTGCCGCAATCACAGCCTGGACGTGTCGGAGCTGTACCTGGTGGAAGGGGACTCCGCCGGCGGCTCGGCCGACACGGGGCGCGATGCGGCGCATCAGGCGATCCTGCCGCTGCGCGGGAAGATTCTGAACGTCGAAAAAGCGCAGCTGGTGAAGGTGCTGGGAAACACGGAAGTGGCGGCGATCTTCAAGGCGATCGGCATTTCGCCGGTGGCGGAAGACCAGGAAGTGCTGAAGCGGCGGTATGGGAAGATCATCCTGATGACCGATGCGGATATCGACGGGTCGCACATCCGCACGCTGCTGTTGACATTCATGTTCCGGCACATGCGCGAACTGGTGAAGCAGGGGTGCGTGTACGTGGCGCAGCCGCCCCTGTACCGCGTGCTGCAGAAGAATCGCCGCAATCAGAAACCGCGCTATGTGCAGACGCACGACGAGATGATGAGCGAGCTGCTCGGTCTGGGGCTGGACGGCTCGCAGCTGCGGTTTCTCGGCCGATCGGGGACCGCCGGGAACGGTGCTGCGCGCGTGATCGAGGGGGACCGTCTGCGTGCGCTGGCGTCCGTCCTCGAAAAGCTCGACGAACCGATCGCGGCGCTGGAACGGCGGGGAGTCGAATTGCGGACGATCGCGCGGCACGCCAGGGCAGACGGACTGCTGCCGCGGTTTCGGGTGTTCCTGGGTTCGCATGAGCACTGGTTCAGCACGAAGAGCGAACTGGACGCGTTCCTGGCTGCCGAGCAACAAAAGGCCGGGCGCGAGCTGTCGGTGGCGGACGTGGCGGCGCAGCCCGGCGGCCCGCCGGGAGCATCGCCGGCCGAGAGTGCGGCGCCGGTCCTGCATGTGACCGACCTGCACGAAATGCGGTCCATCAACGAGGGGTTGAAGCGGCTGCGGGCGGAGTTCGACGCGTCGCTCGAGGATCTGCTGCCGGCGGGAATCGTCAATGCGGAGCAGGTGTATCCGTACGAGATCGAGCGCGACGGGGACGTGAAGCGATTGACGAGTCTGCGGATGCTGGTGGATGCGCTGCGGAAATTCGCCGAGCGCGGGCTGACGTACACTCGATTCAAAGGGCTGGGGGAAATGAATCCCGATGAACTGTTTGAGACGAGCATGGATCCGGCGAACCGGATCCTGAAGCAGGTGGCGCTGGAGGATGCGGCCGCCGCCGAAGAAATCTTCCGCGTGCTGATGGGAGATCACGTCGAGCCGCGGCGGGAGTTTATCGAGAAACATGCGCTGGAGGTGGCGGACCTGGATATTTGACCTGCGGGGGAGCAGTGAGACAGTCGGGAGTCAGATTCATCGAACCCCTCACCCCGACCCTCTCCCCCGGTTCACCTCACCAGTGTCATTGATGCGTCTCACGGGAGAGAGGGAGAAGCGCGCGGTGGCTGTCCATCGTCCGGTGCATCCGGTAGAGTCGAGAATCGCCGCGGCTCCGGGTCGCCGAGCGTCGCGGGCGAAGGCGGTCGTAGGGGAGAACTCGTCGTGTTGATGGATCCGTATGCGCTGTGCCCGTGCGGGAGCAGGAAGAAAATCAAGTTCTGCTGCCACGCCCTGGTCGGGGAGATGGAGAAAGTCCTGCGGCTGCAAGAGCACAATCAGCCGCGGATGGCCCTGCAGATGCTGGAAAAGCTGGGCAAGTCGCACCCGGAAAACCCGTGGGTGGTGACGCAGACGGCGATGCTGCTGCTCAGCGAGGGACGCTCGACGGAGGCCGAAGCGATTCTGAGATCGTTTCTGCGCAAACACCAGGAGCATGCGTTCGCGAACGTGCTGTATGGGATTGCGGCGTACGGCGCGGCCGGCTACCCGGAGGCGAAGCGGGCGGTGCACCGGGCGTTTCGGTTCGGCGCGGGGGATTTTCAGCAGTTCATCGCGTCGCTGGCGACGGATGTGGGGGTCGGGGAGCTGCGCCGCGGGCACTATCTGGCGGCGCGTCACCATTTGGCGCTCGCACTGCGTTGGAGCGATGCGGAACAGCGGAAGGCGACGTTCGCGGCGATCTACGAATTCGACGGCAACCAGGCGATCCCGGCGTGGTGCCGCGGCCCGCAGCCGCTGCCGAACTGGACGCCCCCTGCGGAATTGCAGGACGCGCTGAATCGGGCACAGCAATTGGCATCGATCGGCTGCTGGCATGAAGCGGCCGATCACCTGGCGAGTGCGGCAGGGACCGGAAATCAGTCGGCGGAACTGCTGCATACGATCGGGCTGTATCGGGCGTGGGACGGCGCCGAACCGGCGGCGGGGGAGTTGCTGCATCAGGCGGCGCGGGCATACGGCGATTTCGAGACGGCGGTGGACTGTGAGACGCTGGCGCAATTGCTCGATCGGCACGCGCCGGAGCAGCGGCAGTCGTACCAGGGGCACCAGTACCAGGTGCATTCGGTGTCGCGGCTGTTGTCGCAATTGGATGCGTCGCTGCGGTTGTCGCGCGTGGAGCTGGCTGCCGAGGACGTGGAGGCCTCCGGCGGCGTGATGACGCGCGGGCGTCATCCTGGACCGGGATCGGCCGGCGGAGACGGGGGCTGTCGCTGGAGACGGTGCCGCGGACTGCGGGCACGATTTCGATCTTCACGGGGAGGGCGCTGAAGCGCCCGCCGGATTCGCGATCATCACGGCGATGGATGGAGCACCCTCGGCCGCAGCCATCGAGTTGTTCACGGCCGCCGCCGGGGACACGATCGATCCACAGGGACATCCGCGCCCCTGGCCGAGTCGGCGTTGCCGGATGAATTCAGCGAGCCGCTGTACTTCGATGATGCGGCGAAACTGGGACGTGACGCGCGTGCTGGTGGAGGAATGGAACTCGGTCGTGCGCGAGAAATGGCCGGTCACGCCGCGACAGCGCTGGGTGGAAAATCGCCGCGAGAAGCCGTTGGAGTGCCGGAGCGGCAGCGCTGGCGGCGGCGATCAACGTCCTCGACTCCGCGCGCGTCGAGGGACGATTCTCGACGTCGCGCGCTCCGTGCCGAATATCAGTTGCCGGCCGTCGCCCCGATTCACGCCGACGCCGGGACGAACGTCAGCATGCTGTCGTTCGCGCAGAGCCTGCGGATCGAACTGGCGTCACTCACGCCGGAGCAACTGGATCAGGTGACACAACGGGCGCTGCTGATGCGGTATCCGGGTTTCGCCTATGCCGTACTGACATTCGTGATCGGGCAGGGAAGCGAAGTGAAGCCGGAGCAGCAACAGGCGTTTTATCTGGTGCTCAGCCAGATCTGCGACGACGCGTACCGGGCGGAGGAAGCGCTGCAGTGGATTGCGCGAGGCCTGGCGACCGTCGGCGAAGGTCTGCACCGGTTCGAGCAGGTTGCACGCTGGAAGATGCGTGAACTCACGACACGCGCGAACCTGGAGCCGGGCCCGGAGCTCAATACGCTGTTGACCGAGCTGTGGCACCTCGCCGAAGCTGCCGATGCATGAGATGCTGACGCAAACGGTGGAAGGACTGGGGATCGATCCACCGTGGGAGCACGCGATCTTGACCGTATCGGACATGTCGTCGGCGACCGCCGCCGCCTGGAGTCCAGTCGGCGCCGGTGCGACGGCGGGCGGAGAGAAGAAGCTGTGGCTGCCGGGGAGCAGCGGGCTTTGGTCGATGGCGAGTCTACCAGTCGTTGCAATTGACGGGCTTTGCTGAATCCCTCACCCCGGGCCTTCTCCCCGATTCACATCCAGTGCGGGATCAACGCGGATCGCGGGGGAGAGGAGAATGGAGACGGCACCGCAATTCACTGGAGCCGACGGATGTGATGCGGCGGCCATGGAGCTGGCGGCGCGCGGCCAGGGCCGGGTCGAGCCGAACCCGCCGGTGGGTGCGGTCGTCGTGGATGACGCGCTGCGGCTCGTGAGCGAAGGCCGGCATTCACAGTTCGGCGGTCCGCACGCGGAAGTCGTCGCGCTCGACGCCGCCGGAGCGAGCGCGGGGCGCCACGCTGTACGTCACGCTGGAGCCGTGTGCTCACCACGGAAAGACGCCGCCGTAGCGCTGCGGTTGCTGCGGCAGGCATCCGCAAGGTGGTGGTCTCGACGCCTGACCCGGCACCGCACACAGACGGACGAGGCCTGGAGTACTTGAGGTCGGCCGGAATTGATGTCGAGGTCGGACTGTTGCGGAGGAGGGGCAGCGGCTGACGCGCCGTTTACGAAGCTGATGACGCGTGGGCTGCCGTGGGTGCATGCGAAGTGGGCGATGACGCTGGACGGAAAGCTGTCCACCAGGACCGGCGACTCAAAGTGGATTTCGTCGGAGGAGTCGCGGCGGATCGCGCATGAACTGCGGGGGCGGATGGATGCGATCATTGTTGGCATCGGGACGGCGCTGGCGGACGATCCCTTGCTGACGGCGCGGCCGCCGGGTCCGCGCGTGGCGATGCGCGTCGTGCTGGACAGCGAAGCGCGACTGCCGATCGACAGCCAATTGGTGCGTACGGCGGCACGGGACGCGCCCGTGCTGGTGGCGGTTGGTCCGAGGGCGACAATCGACCGCTGCCGTTGACGGCTGCCGGCGTCGAAATTCTGAGATTAGAAGGCGACGCGGCAGGAGGCGTGGGGCTGAGCAAGTATTGAAAGAGCTGGGCGCTCGGAAGAAGACGCACGTCCTCGTAGAAGGGGCTCGCGGCTGCTCGGTGCGTTTCACGATGCCGGGATGATCGATGAGGTGCATGCATTCGTGGCACCGAGCATCGCAGGCGGAGCGGAGCAGCCCTCGCTGGTCGGGGGTGCGGGATTGAGCGGATGTCGGAGGCGCTGCGGTTGCGCAGCGTCGAAGTGCGGCAAATCGGGCAGGACGTCTACGTGCACGGTGACGTGCCGCGCGACTGACTGCGTGAACCCGCCAGCCAGGCTTGCGAGCTGCTCAATCGTGACGGAGCAGCGGCTGATCAGGAAATCAGTCGCGCGAGCCAGGCGGCGAAGAGCAGGACGACAAGCGCCGCCGTCGCAATCCAGGGGAGACGACCGCCAAGCGGCGCTCCGGTCGGGGAACGCAGCGCCCAGGCGCGATACGGGATCTGTGCGGCGACAAAGAGGGCGACGAGCCAGCCGAGGGGATGGACGGCGAGCGAAGCCGCGAGATTACCGTGGGCCAGATGAACGAAGCTGCGCGTGAGTCCACAGCCGGGGCAATCGATCCCGAGCAGGACTTTGCTCTGGCAGACCTCGGGGAGCGGCCACTGTGGAACGAAACGGACAGCCACGCGCTGGTCCGGGCGGACCTGCAGGAGAAATGCGGCGACGAGGACGCAGACGGCGAGGCCCAAAACGAGCCGATGATATTCGGAGAAGTCGTGCGGGCGCGTGGCCACGATCGAGGTGCGATCTGCGGCGGCGCAATTCAGAGCGAGGGAAGAATCGCTGCGCATGACCTGATTGTGCGGCGATCGGCGGCGGGATGCAACTTGTGCAGTGGACTGGAATTCTGGAGTTCTGCGGGCGCCGACGTTTCCGGCTCAGCATGAGGGTCGCGAATCGGCAGAACCGTGCTTGTCGGGCGAACTTCGATCGAAGTATCCTGATGTGTTGTGATTCGAAAGAACCTGCGCCAGGGGCGGTCCGATTTCTGGATTTGAGGGGGTTTCTGAGCGACCGATGAGCATGAGCACAACTGGCGACTGCTCCCATCCGCTGCTGGTGAATCGTCGCACTGCGGTGCAGGCGGGGGCTGTCGGTCTGCTCGGGCTGGGGATGAATCATCTGGCCGGTCTGCGGGAGTGCGTGGGCAGCCCGATGCCGCGCGCCCGGACGTGCATTTACATCTTTCTGTCCGGGGGCCTGGCGCAGCACGACAGTTTCGATCCGAAACCGGACGCGCCGGCAGAGATTCGTGGCGAATTCGCGCCGATTGCGACGCGGGCGCCGGGGCTGCAAGTCTGCGAGCATCTGCCGCTGCTGGCGCAGCGAAGCCGCTTGTGGTCGGTGTGTCGGTCACTGACGCATCCGTCGAATGACCACTCGGCCGGTCACCACATCATGCAGACCGGGCGGACGATGCTGCCGGTCGGGTTCCGGCCCGACGCGCCGGGGGTGAACGATCACCCTTCGATTGCCTCGATCTCCGGCGCACTGACGGCTCCGCGAAACAATCTGCCACCGGCGGCGGTGATTCCCGAGCGGCTGGTGCACTCCTCCGGGCGTGTCATACCGGGACAGTTCGGCGGCGTGATGGGGTCGCGGTTTGACCCGTGGTTCATTGAAGCGTCGCCGTTTCACAACACGTCGTACGGGGCGTTTCCGCAGTACCACTTCGATCATCAGGAGCGGGGACACGCCGACAACCGCGTGTTTCAGGCGCCGAGTCTCACGCTGCAGCACGGCCTGACGGAGGGGAAGCTCGTTCAGCGCGTGAATCTGCTGACTTCGATCGAGACCCAGCGGCGGTACCTCGACCGCAGTGCGGAGATCGAGAGCTTCGACCGTTATCGTCAGGGGGCGCTGTCGCTGCTGACCGATCCGCGGGTGAAGCAGGCGCTGGATGTCACGCGCGCGGACGAGGTGACGCAGGAGCGGTATGGGAAGAACTCGTTCGGCTGGTCGCTGCTGATGGCGCGGCGGCTGGTCGAAGTCGGCGTGAACCTGGTGCAGGTGAATCTCGGAAACAACGAGTCGTGGGACACGCACGGGGAGGCGTTTCCGCACCTGCGGGAGAAGCTGTTGCCGCCGACGGACCGGGCGCTGTCGGCACTGCTGGATGATCTGGAATCCAGTGGATTGCTGAGCGAGACGCTGATCGTGATGGCCGGGGAATTCGGCCGGACGCCGAAAATTTCGCACCTGCCGCAGTATTACAAGCTGCCGGGGCGGGACCACTGGGGAGCGGTGCAGTCGGTGTTCTTTGCGGGGGGTGGCGTGGCGGGAGGCCGGGTGATCGGCGCGTCGGACAAGCAGGGGGCGTACCCGGCCGACAATCCGCAGAAGCCGGAGAACATGGCGGCGACGATCTACCAGTCGCTGGGGATTCCGGAGACGGCGGCGTGGCATGATTCGGCGAACCGGCCGAACCACGTGTACTACGGCGAGCCGATCGCTGGATTGAGCTGATCGCGGGTGCGAAGCCGCCAGCGACAGGGGCGCGTCTCGTTGAGCGCCCGGAAGCGGGATTGCTTTGAGCGATTTGCGCGGGCGCGCGCAACGCTCTCTGATGCTTGTGACGGGCGTGAAAACGAACGCCGAACCGGTCGCGCACGCAACTGCGTGGCCGAATTCTCAAGCAGGGATGCGCATGAGCCATTCGACGACGCTGGTGGAGCAGACGGGGGAGTGGCGGAGCGAGGCGCGCGTGGATCGAGGCGCGCGGACTGTTCGGAACGTGGCGCTGGCGGGACCGGCCTCGAAGAACGGTTATCGCTATGCGGAATCGGCGCTGCGGGAGGGAGCGGCGCTGTACGAGCGCAAGCCGGTGTTTCTGGATCATGCGGCTGATCCGCGGCGGCCGCAGGAGCGGAGCACGCGCGATCTGGTCGGATCGGTCGTGCAGCCGCGATTCGAAGGGGGGCGGATCCGGGGGGACATTCAGGTCCTGGACACCGAAGCGGGGCACACGTTTCTGTCGCTGGTGGAGTCGGACGCGGCGGGCGTGGGGATGTCGCACGTCGTGCTGGCGGAGCGCGGCGGCGACGGGACGATTGTGGAGCGGATTCACGACGTGATTTCGGTGGACGCGGTGATTGGGCCGGCGACGACGACGACGTTTCGCGAATCGATCGGAAATGGGCAGGCAGCAGACAGCGAGAGCGGCGCGGAATGCGGCGACGCTGCTGTGGTCCTGGCGGAATCCGAACTGATGCTCGCGAGGCGAGCGGAATGCATTGCGGCGCGAGTCGCCGAGCTGGAGCCGCGAGCGTGCTGCGTCGGCTCGGCGGGCGGAGTCACAGCGTCGGCTGCGGCGTCAGGGCTGCCGGAAGCGCCATGTCACCGCTGTTTCTCGAACAATTGTCGGCCTCGGAGCCGGCCGTGCGGGTGCAGTTGATTGCCGAGCCGCCAGGAGCTGCTGGTTCGTTCAGCGCGCGCGGCCGCAGAGTCGCGAGCGCGAGGAACTTGCATCGCCGCCGCGGCGTTTATCGCGGCAATTCGAGGAGGCGGCTGGCGGCGGGCGCGGATGTGATCTTCGGCGGCGCGCAGCGCTGCCGGAGAAGTCTGAATCAGGGAGCGAGAGCCAATATGAACAGATTGCGATTTCGATCGGGGCAGGTGGAGCTGCGAAAGGTGCGGGTGGACTCGGCGACGGTGATCGAAGCGGGGGACCTGGTGTGGCTGGATAGACGATGCGAAGCCGCGATCGGCGTTCGCGGACGACGAACCTGGCAACCACACAGGGGAACTTTGCGGCGAAGTTCCTGGGGTCGCACCCAGTCGCGGGCGGGGACACCGATCCGATCTCGGTCGATGTCGGTCCGCACAGCGTGTACGAGTTCGACTGCAACTCGGCGGCGTATGAGCTGGGCGCGCTGCTGGGACCGGACGAGGCGAGCTCGACACTGATGAACCAGCAGATGGAAGCGGTCGGCAGCGCGGCGGCGGCGATTGCGCGGGCGGCGGAATTCACAATTGGCGCGCAGACGATGCTGCGGGTGACGCTGGCATCCGCGTACGCGGCGGGGAGCGCGAATGTGAATGCTCAGATCGGGTGAGCAGGTCGTTTGGTGCTTGGTGGTTTGGTGATTAGCGCTGGGGATGCTGAAAGCTGACTCACCAAGCACCAAACACCAAACACACGGCGCTGAGAACGAGTCAACGACATCCAGGAGGGATCCAGATAATGCAAGGAACATCGCTAAGAGGCCTGATCGAGTCGCACGGAGCGGCCGGGTTTTATCACAAGGTGTGCGAGCTGCTGAACGAGAAGCAGATTGGCGTCGATGATTTCTCGTACTACGAGCTGGCGGACGCGTGCGGCGTGTTGCCGCAGTTGCGGTCACTGCGCGAGGGGCGCGTCGGGGACGGATCGCCGGCGCAGCTGTTGAGCGAGTCGAATCCGGGCGTCGGCACAAACCTGTTCCAGGTCGTGACAGGGGAGCTGATCGGCCGGAAGGTGATCGAGGGGTACGACGACGACTCGGGGTTCATCGGGGATCAGCTGGTGACGGTGATGCCGAGCCGGCTGCGGAACAGCAAGCTGGCGGGCTTCCGCGCGCTGGCCGGACCGACGGAAGTCGCCGAAGGGCATCCGTATGAAGAGTCGACGTTCGAAGAGAAGTACGTCACGACCCAGGAAAGCAAGCAGGGGCGGATCCTGAGCATCACGGAAGAGCTGATCGGCTTCGATCAGACGGGCGAAATCAATCGCCGCGCGATGGCGCTGGGATACTACCTGCGGCAGGAGCGCGAGCGGACGATCGTGCGGGCGGTTACGGACGCCGATTCGGGGAGCGGGAAGTACGTGTACCGGCCGAGCGGCAGCGGGTCGGCGCTGTACAACGCGAACGGGTCGCACCGGAACTACGTCGGCGTGGGGAATACGACGTCGACGGCCTTCAACGCTGCGGTGCCGCTGGTCGACTGGACTGACATCGACATCGTGCAGCGGTACCGGGCGACCGAAGTGCGGGACGACCGGATCGACGGCACGCCGCGTCCGCGGGTGGCGCCCGCGCGTCAGATGCTGGTGGCAGAGGCGCTGCGCGGGACGGCGCGGAGCATCGTGCACGCGACGGAAATCAGCGTGACGTCTTCAGCGGGGGAAATGCGGATGGCGAATCCGCTGCACGGGACGCTGGAGGTGCTGTCGTCGCCGTTTGTCGACGAGCAAGGGGGCGCGGCGCTGGCGGACTGGTACCTGGGGGACTTCCGGCGTCAGTTCGTGTGGACAGAGATCTGGCCGGTGCAGGCGCTATTGCAGCGGGCGGAAAGCGAAGCGGCGTTTGAACGGGACGTCGTGCTGCGTGTGAAGGCGAGGTACTACGGCGGGATCAGCGCGGTCGATACGGCGTTTGTGACGAAGGTGGACGGCGCGTGAGGCTGGAGTGGTTCGTGCCGCGGAGGCGCCGGGGTCTCTCCGAGTCTGAGATGATTGCTGCCTAGGAGGATGCCCGGAGCCGCAGTGGTGTGCTGTTCAAGAAGAAAAATTGCAAATTGCAAAATGCAAATTGCGAATTGCGAATTGCGAATTGCGAATTGAAAGGTGAGGGAGGGGTCTGTGCGGATCAAGGGATTGCAGCCGCGGGGGAGTTACAGCAGCGTGTGCGAATTGCCGCGTCCTGGCGGTGCGGGGATCGTGCTGCGGATGCAGCCGCTGCGGTTGGGATTCGCACGGAGTTTGAAGGCTTGACATCGCACCGCCGGAGCCGCCGCTGCGTGTGGCGAGGACGCGGCAGGGCGGCCTCTGCGGGACGAACAGGGCCAGGCGGTGACGGTCGCGGCGGAAGCGGATCCCGAGCACGTACGGCAACTGGAACTGTATCGCAGCGTGTGGCGGTGCTGGCGGTGGCGGAGTCGCTGGAGGTGGACCCGGCAGTGACCTTCGCAGCAGCGAAGCCGGAGGTCGAAGGGGATTGGGCGTCGTATGCGGATGCACTGTGGCGAGATGGAGGAGGCGGGATTCTACCGAGGGATCGTTCAGTTGTGCACGTTTGCGTGCCGGCTGAGCAATCTGGCAGGTGAGCATCTGCGCGAGGCCGGGCGAGGTTTCTTGCTGGAGCGTCGCGAGGAGACGGGGTAGGTCGCTCAGGTGCTGCGTGGCGAACGCTGGACTATCGTATTGCGGGCTGTGAGCAGCTCAGCCTGACCGTCGATTTGAATCTGCTTCAGGCTATCCGGCGCGGTGCGGCTGCTGGCATACGGCGCGCTTGCGAGAGGCCGACGAGAGCGCGGAACCGGAGAGACATCGATGAACGAAGTGGCCGAGTTGTCGGAGATGGAGGAGGCGATCACGGAGCCGCAGATTCGCGGGATCCTGAAGCAGATCGACCTCGACATCGCCAACCTGGTGCGCGAGGGGAAGCTGTCGGCGGCTGAAAAATATGCGGTTGCGAGGACGGCCGGGATGCAGAGCGATCGGGCGGCGAACCTGCGGGCGGCTGCTGGGCGGGCACACTACGAGGGGTTGCTGGGCGCCTTGCCGGCGTGGGAGGCGTCGCAGGGGAGTTGTGGGTGTCGGCGTAGTTGCGGTGCGAGATGCGAAGCCCCGAGTGCGGGTCGGAGAACACAACGTGACACCGAGTATCGTCAGAGAAGATCGGGACCAAGGGATTTGCGGATTGGGGAGTCACGGTCGTGCTGCGGCGTGAGTCAGACATACGACCCGGAGTCAGGGGCGGCTGTCGGAGTCATACGTCGATCGAAATCTGCGGGCGATCGTGGGGGAGCAGGGAATCGCGCCCGCCGGCGGCACCGCAGGACAGGCGGGAGAGTCGGAACAGGCGTTTGCCGTGCGGAGCGAGGATGTAGCGGGAAAGTGACTTGCGCGTTCTGCGGATCGTGCATGCCGGCAGGGTGTTCGAATTCATGACGTGGAGAGCCGGCCGCTGGGAGGGGTGACGGTGTTGCGCTGCGGCGCTGTGTGAAGGGGGCGCGGCGCTCGGCAGAGGATGCGAGATGCAGATTCAGTTCGAGATCGAAGATCAGGCCAGCGCGACTGGAGTGGCGGGTCGCGAGTTGTCAGAGCGCGCCGCCGGCTGATCGAACAGGCCATGCAACAGACACTGGTCGACACGCTGGAACTGAATCCCGTGGCGACGGGACGGTCGCGTGCGGCGTGGGCGGCGGCACTCGCGCAGATCGGGATTGAGTTACCGGCAGACTGGCGCGGTCCGCAGCCGGATGGAGCGGCGATTGCCGAGGGAGCGGCGCAAGGGACGCTGACACGTTCGGAGGATGACTCAACGACGCAGATCAACGCCGAGAACGGAGTGCGGTACATCAGGTTCTGGAGTACGGGACGCGGAGGATGGCACCGTTTGCGATGGTGCGGCGGGCGCTGGCTGCCGTGCAGCAGGAGTTGGGGCGGTGGTTTGAGTTTCCCGTGGAGTGAGTGGTTTTCGCGGCAGCAGGGATGCAGTCATGGTGGGGATCGACGCGATTACGCGCACGGCGGCTGCGTGCACTGGGGGAGTGCGTTCGGCGCGTGTCCGACGATTCATCCGGGACAGCAAGCGAACCTAGCATGAGCAGGAACAGCGGCCGGTCGTGTGGTCCCGACAGCGGACCGGCAGCCGGGTCGGACCGACTGTCCGCAACGGATGACCGTCGCGGTAACGGTGCACTGCTTCAGCCGGCATCCAACGGACCTGGCTGAGCTGCGGACGATCGCGGATGCGGCGGGGTGCACTGGGTCGGCAAATGATTGCGGTGCGCGACTTTGTGCAGGGAGACGCCGGTGCTGGGATATTTGCGGTTACGCGAGACAGAACTGCGTCGACGCGCGTCCATGACGAGAAACGCGCGACGCACGGCACGTCGTCGTGCTGTGTCGAGGGTGAGTGGAGGAGGCTTAAGAGGAGCTGAAGGAGTAAAGGAGCAGGGGAGTAAAGAGGTCTTGGCGGCGACGTGAAGTCGACACCGGACCTCTCACCCCACCCTTTCCCGAATGCTGTCGCGTTTGAACGACGCGATTCGCAGGGAATAGGGAGTCGCGAGCAAAGGAGCAACACGCGATGGCAGTATCGAATGTGACGCGGAACCTGCGGGACGGCGAGCTGGCGGCCAGTCAGGACAGGCGTCCGGGACGCCGAAATCGCTGACCGTGTTCCTGGACGAAGTGACCTGCGGTGGGTCGTGCGGTCGCGGACGATCAAGTGAAGGACCGGGGATCGGTTACCTGGTCATACCCGCAAAGGGGACGATGAATCGGTGTCGCTATCGTTCACCGCGAAGTGGACGCAGTTGCTCGGCAAGTCGAATTCGGCCGATCCGTTACAGCTGTACGAGATGCTGATGTTCGTCTCTGATTGAGTGTTGCTGGCTTGTCCGGCGGCAGGCAGCAGGACATGACATTCCGAGTTCACGGTTGTCGATCCGGCCGGGGTGGCAAACGAAAAGATCACATTTTCAAGGTCTATCGGGAATCGCTGACGATGAGCGAGGCCGACGACAGCAACCTGATTGCGCGTTCAGCGGACAGTCGTTTGCGACGCGGCCAGTGGTGGCGCGTGTGACGTAAGAATGGAACGCGGATGGCCCCGGATATTGCGGATATGCGCGGGTCGGAAACGAGCAAATCGTGATTGCGAAAGTCGGTGCTGCAGGTGTTCCATCGCTGCCGAATGGATCACCACGCAATGAATCCGCGTAAATCCGCGTGATCACGCAAACCCGCGTTCCATTCTTCGGAGTGGCGGGAAGAGAGCAATGGCATTTGCCGAGTCGCTGACGGTGCGGATTCTGGGAGACAGCTCGCAGCTCAAGGCGGAGCTGCAGGATGTTGTCCGCAGCCAGAGGGAGTGCGGTCGACAGTCGGGCAACTGACAGGTGCGGGAGACCGAATTCGGGACGGTTTCAGCAGTGTGATGGGGGCGACGCGTCCGCTGGAGCAGTTGAGCCAGTTGGTCGGGCGGATTGTGGACCAGGTGACGCTGCTGAACCAGACGCCGATTGCGATCGAAATGTCGAACCAACGCTGCAATCGCTGGCCACAGTTGAGCGAGGCGATCGCCAGTGTAGCGGCACAATTGGCGGCCTTGTCGGCAACGGCTGCCGAGGTGCAGGAGTGGCCGGCGTGGACGCGGAGGCAGGTCCGATTCGGAGTTTTTGCCAGGGATTGGTCAGCGGACCGGCGGGGCGGGACGTCGTGCCGTGCTGACGGCGAAGAGTACGTCCTCATGGGAGACGACCGCAGTCCTGTAGTGGTTGCAGATCGGCGAACTCGCTGAGCGTGCGCACGGCACGACGCGCGCCCCGGCGGTCGAATCGGCGGCGGTGGAACCAGCGGACGACGAATCACTTCGGCGGGATCACGATCAAATTGGCCAGGTAGACGCGGTGAATGACATCGTGCGCACGATCTGCGGTTGCAGGGTGCAGTTGCGGAACCGGAGGGGATGGGGAGAAGGTAAGGAATGAAGGGGGTGTGCGATCAACATTGATTTTGGCGTGGACCCGTCACCCCGACCCTCTCCCCCGAATGAAATTGCTGAAGAAAACGGTGCGGTTCGCGGGGAGAGGAGCAGGGGAGGGACACCGATGTTTCGATTCAAGCCGGCAGTGTGGAAAGCGGACGTTGTACGAATTGCCGCGGCCGGTGACGGTCGTGCGGTGGCAGGACAGTTGGGATTTCGCGTGCCGGTGCCGCTGGCGGCGAGACCTGATTACTGGGCGATTAGCGAACGGTGTCGACATCGCCCTCGAAGGGGAGATCGGCACGCGGGGTGGCGCGCTTGCAGGGGACGAAGCAGGGATGTTCGCGGCGGTGCAGGCATTGCGGGCTGCGCTTGTCGGCGTCGACGCCGGACCAGGTCTACCAGTTTTCTGTATCACGACTCAGCGAGCGCGACGTATCGGTCGTTCCAGCGGTGCACGACCGTGCGGTTCGAGTGCGACCTGTCGGCGGCCGCAGCTGTTCAGTTACTCGGCGGCGATCCATGCGGCGGACCCGGCGATCTATACGAGCGCGCCGGGCGACGGGCGTGAAACCGCACGCAACGCTGGATTCCGAGGAATGCGGCGGCTGGTTGCGTTCAATGTGCCGACTGCAGACAGTTGAAAGCTCCGCATGTACGCGCGCGACGGATTCTGCATCACGGACCGAGACCCGGCGGCGACGCCGACGGAGATTTCCAGCGTGTCGTCGAAGGATGCTGGTTCGAACTGTCGGCAGGGCTGCGGGGGGGGGGAGAGTTGTCGCTGAAGGACGACTTCCTCGACCGGAATGCGATTGAGATCGGCGACTGGATTTCGTGATGCAGCGGAGGACAGCGGTGGTACCTGGGGCGTGGAAGAGCGGACGGCGACGAGTCCGGCCGGTGTGCAGTTGCGGCTCGAGGGGGATCAAACTGAATGAGGTGTTTCCCCGGGGGCTTTGCCAGCGACTCGGAAGAGCGCGCCGCATCGATTCGGCCGGACCGACCTGTTCAGCAATGACCCGGATTATCGATGGGGCCAGCTCAGCGGCGGGTCTTGGCCGAGCTGGGTGCAGCTGTTACTCGCACGATACGTGGCGCCCGGCGACGCATATTCAGTACACGTCGGGGCTGGTGGAATCGCCGATCGAGCCAGGGGACTCGACGGTTTCAAGTTTCGCGGCGAGGAATCCGCGCGGTCGATCATCAAGCAGCTCGCCGTGGCGGCGCGCGGGGCGGCGTGGGGGGTGAATGCGTCGGGACAGTTCTTTTTTCTCCGTCCGCAAACGGACGTCATCGCTGCGCTGCGCGAAGGGCAGGACCTGACGGCGCTGGGCGAATCGCGCGATCGGGAGCTGCTGTTCAACCGGCTGCTGCTGACGGGGGACTACATCTACGACGCGGGAGAGACCGGCTGGATCGCGCGGCGCGCGTATCGGTTTCGCGGCAACTATGTGCAGCCGGACAGCCGCGCGCTGTATGGCGAGCGGCGGATTCGCCTGTGGATCCCGTGGATTCGCACACAAGACGATGCGCTGCTGTTTGCGCGAGAATTCTTTCGGACGTACGCCGGCCCGACCAGCCGCTTCGAACTGGAGACCGGCGGGCGCAGCACGGTGCTGTTGCCATGGACGGGGCGGGTGCAACTCAAAGATCGTAACGGCTCGCTGCTGGCGATCAGCGCGCTGGAGACCGTCCGCGTGTTGTTCGATCACGTGCCCAGGTTCCGCATCGAGCTCGGGCCGGCCGATCCGCACACGCTGTGGCCGGAGCCGCCGCACGACGAGCGCTGGGAACTTCCCCGAGTGCATCGCGCCGGAGGCCGCGTGGTGCTCACAGAAGGAAGTTCCTCGGGAGAGGGCGGAAGCAGCGAAAGCCTGTCGAGCGGCGTCTCGGACGGTTCCGCGGCATCCATGGGATCGTCGATGGGGAGCTCTGGGGGCGGATCGAGTAGCCACGACGGGAGTTCCGCCGGAGAGTCCGGCAGCGGTGGCCTCACGAGTGGAGGAGGCGTATCGGACACGCACACTCCCAGCGGCAGCGGCGGTGGGAGCGGCGGTGGGAGCGGTGGTGCAGGCACAACCAGCGACACCACGCCGCCGTCCGGCAGCGACGGCGGTGGTTCGGGCCACGGTGGCAGCAGCGGTGGTGGCGGCAGCAGTGGCGGTGGCGGAAGTTCAGGCATCGCGGGTTCGTCGACGAGCAGCAGCGACTGATCACCCTCGTTCGGCTGCGGCGAACGCCAGGACCAGCCAGGGATCGCGGCGGCGAATGGCTCCTCATCAACTCAGCGGGATGCGGCATGTTCTACCGACTCTCCACCGACGGGACGCGGCGAGATGTCGAATTGCGGGATATGTTCGCGGGGCCGACGCGGACGGCGTGCTGGATTATCGGCGGCGGGCCGTCGCTGGCGAATTTGCCGTGCACAGAGATCGCCCGCTCGCCGGCGGCAAAGCTCGGGATGAATCTGGGGGGTGCACGGCTGATCCGGCCGACGCTGTGGACGTCGTATGATCCGTCGGTGCGGTTTCACCGGTCGGTCTACCTGGACGCGTCAATCTGGAAGTTCGTCCACGCGCGGCGGGCCATGGACCTCGTACCGGAGACGACGTTCAAAGTGTGTGACTGTCCGGCGACGCTGTTCTTCGATCGCGACGCGCAGCGGGGATTCGCCGACTTGCTGCCGCCGCAGGACGGTCGGATCGTGGACTGGAACGACACGTTCGTGCAGGCGATCGAGATTGCATACCGACTCGGCTTTCGCACGCTGTATCTGGCGGGATGCGATCTGCAAATTCGCCCGTCGCCCGCGCAGTGCGAACAGGCGCGAGCGCGGGGCGTGGAGTCTGCGCCGGGAGAGTTGCTGGAAGCGTTTTACGAGCGTTGCGCGGCGGCCGGAATGGGCCTGGTGGAGCTGGAGCGGCTCGACGCTCCGACGCAGTATCACTTCGACGAGCGGAAGCCGTTGGCGGCGGCGATCCGCACGGACCTGCATTACTTCCGGATCGCTCAATACTTGCGATTGTCGCGGCGGGCGCTCTCGCTGGCGGGTCTCGAGCTGGTCTCCGTCACTCCGGGAAGTCGGCTGAACGATTACTTCCCGTATCGTTCCGTCGTCGATGTGCTGGCGGAGATCGGCCACACCGTCGGCCGCCCGGAAGACGAGCCGACGCGGGGGTTGTACACGCAGGTCGAATCACGGCAGCCGGCCGGGCTGGGACCGATGCGGGACTTCAAGCCGCATCACTGGAAGCGGGCCGGAGAGAAACCTATTGCCGCGGTGCAGTCTGACTCCCCCGGCCGTAAGCGCGAAGCGGTCGCCCGGCGTGTGGTCGCAGCGATCGACGCCGTACCGGAGACGCCGGTGCGGATCGATGAGGAGGGGTGACCTCAAGACGGATCACGAAGAAAGGGAACCGCTAAGTAGCGCTAATGAACGCTGATTGAGATGGAGTCGAGCACATTAGCGTCCGTTAGCGCGTATTAGCGGTTTAAGCCTTCTTTCCGGTTGAGCTTGGCGATTCATTCCCAGTTTGGCGGCGCGAATGTGCGAAGAGTTATCGAGTGTGATGGAGGGCGACGCGACGATCGTCATTCCGCAGCGCGGGCGGGCTGAGCTAACGGTGGCGGTGGTCCGGGCGCTGCGACGGTTTGAGCGTCAGTTATGGCCGATCATCGTCGTCGACGACGGCAGCGCGACGGACGCGGCCCACGCAGTGGAACGGGCATGCCAGGATGTGTGCGTGTTGCAGCAGCGGCATTTGGGAGTCACGGCGGCGTGGAATCGGGGGCTGCGGGCCGTCACGACGTCTTTTGCAGTGCTGCTGAACAATGACGTGACGATCAGCGGCGCGTGGGTTGATGCGCTCGTCGCGCCGTTGCGGGAGGAGACGGTCGTACTGAGCGGCGTCGAATTGCGACGTGAGTGCGCCGTGCCGGCGGCAGTGCTCGAGCGAGTGGGACGGAACGAATTCGCCGCCGGCTGGTGCTGGGCGTTTCGGGCGGAGGACGTCCACGCCATCGGCGGATTTGACGCATCGCTGCGGTTCTATTTCTCGGACACCGACGTGCAGGCGCGGCTGTTGCAGCTCGAAACCGTGGCGCCGATCGCGATCGCAAAGGGTCTGCCGCTGCGGCACGCCGGGCATCGTTCGATGCAGTCATTGCCGGATCGACGCGCGCTGTGGGAGCAGGACCGGCAGCGGTTCATCGACAAGTGGACATTGGACTCGCGATGAGCCGTCTGCGGCTGCTGCAGGTGTGCAACGTCGGGGAAATCGTCGGCGGGACGACCGCGTGCGCATGGACAGTGACTCGCGCGCTGCCGGAGTTTGATCACGTCGTGGCGTTTCTCTCGGATGTGAGCGACGAGGCACGAACGGCGTTTGCCGGAATACGGGTGGAACGCTGGCCGCGGTGTGCGCCGGCGCTCATTGATCGAGTGCGTCCCGATGTCGTCATGCTGCACAACATCCCCGGACGCAGACGATTGAGCGGCGCGGCGACGCTGCAGTACGTGCATTCGGCGGGCCGCCGCGCGCCGGCGGACGTGACGGTGTATTGCTCACGGTGGCTGGCCCGGGAGTGCGGGGCGAGCGAACGCGATGTGCTGTATCAGAGCGTGCCGCGTCCGCTGCGCCCGGCAAGCGGCCGGTCGCGTGGATCGGACGGCCGGCTGGTCATCGGCCGGCTGTGCACGCCGATGGGGCTGAAGTGGCCGCACGGGCTCATCTCGTTCTATTCGCGACTGGCAACAGACTGTCCGCTTGTCGAATGGGAATTCGTCGGCTGCCCGCGACGGCTTCAGGCGGAACTGGCGAATGCGTGCGGGGGAAGAGCGCGGTTCTTCGGGGCGGGGTGGGACGCGCGGCGGCGGTTCTGGGAGTGGGATGCGCTCTTGTATCACCATCCCACGCTGACGGAGTCGTTCGGCCGGACGGCGGCCGAGTGCATGCGTGCGGAGTGCGTTCCGATCGTCGATGCGCGTGGCGGGTTTCTGGAGCAGCTGACGCCGGAGACGGGGTTCCCGTGCGCGACGGTCGAAGATTTTGTCGCGAGTGTCGCGAGATTGCACGACCAGACCGTACGACGGCATGTGCGACGGGGCGGGAGCGTGCGGATCGACGGTTTTCGATTGCGGCATTTCGCGAGCGGCTGCTGGGGTGGATTCGGGAAGCCGCATTGCTGACGAAGTGACGGGACGCAGAGGACGCGGATTTGAGAGTTTGACGCAGATTTGAAGACCATGAAGCGTACAATGTCAGCGAGATCACGTGAATCGCAAGGAAGTCGCCATGTGGGGTTCGCGTCTGTTGCTCATCGCGCTGCTATGTATCGTGGGTATCCTGATTTGGCCGTCGCCGACGCGTCCCTCGTCTGCGGAAATCCGGCTGGACACCGGTGACCTGCGGCTTACATGCTGCGCGGCAAAAGTACTCTGGGAACGGACGATGAATGAGCCCGATCGCAAGGCTCTGCTTTCCGTTTCATCCCGATCGCCTGTTTTGAAGAATGAATGGCATCGATGTGCACGATTTCCCCTGCCGAGTTCCAACAACACCGACCAAATGTGTCGCCGATTCTACCGATGCGCCGCGACATGGGTTCGCGTTGATCCGGCAATTGGACTGCTTGTGGCGGAAGATGTCGCGCGCTATGTCGAAAGGACGAAAGCTGAGGAGTCTTTGCCAGACTGTATCTCACTCCTCAACTGGGTGGGATACGACAGCAACGGCGGGATGATTGTTGCAGACGGCTGGCAACAGGACGAACGCGTGGTTGGACTACCTCGGTATCACGGGATTGCAAGATAAGACCGCGGCTGTAGGTTGCGGTATTAAGGAGCTCTCCGACGCCTGTAGTTCGGTCGTCGGTCTTTTTGTCCCCGATCCGTAAATTCACGTTGTCCCAATGCCGCCGCGAATCACAATTCGACGAATTGCCGTCTGTGCGGCCGTCGGCGTGATCGTTACTGCACTCGCGGTTTGGGCCTACCAGCGACACGCGAAACAGGCATTTGATAATGCCTGGCGGAGCGATCTCAAGGCGCTCGGTGCCCAAGTGCATTCGGACCTTTCGTCCAGCTCGATTCCGTTCATCGACATCCGATTTGTGACCGTGAAATATGGCGTACATGTGACGGAGGCGAAGACCGCCGAGGCGGTTATCGACCGAGCGCTGCAGAACCCGGATCTGAGTACGATTTTTCTGTTTCCCACGGCAGTCGACGGCGAGAAGGTGAACACATTGGGCAGCCGCGTCATTCGCAGCCGGCCGGACGTTTTGGTGATGCTGGTCGGTGAGAACAAGAAACTTGAGCGCTGGGTTCCGCCTGAACAACAGCGAGTTGAGCAGAGTGAAACCACACGTTGCTGAGCAGAGTGTGTACAATGCGTCGCGACCAAGGGAGGCCGCTGCATGGCTGCCAGAATGAGTGCCCGGCGTCTGTCGTTGTGCGCGCTGGGACTTGCGCTCCTGGTCGCGACTTTCGTGGGGGTTCGCGCCTACCAGCGCCGGGCCGCGTTCCAGCGAATGATCTCCGACTTCGAGCGCCTGGGCGCGAAGGTCATGGTCGCCGGATATGCAAACCGGGCCAGTTCACCGATTAAACTGCCGATCATCGATGAGATTCTCACGCATCGCAGCCAGGCCGAATTGTTCATGTACGACAGGGCGACGGCCGATCAGGTTCTCGCTAAGGCGGAACAGTGCCCCGACATCAAGCGGATCTGGGTGAACCTAAATGTGTTCGACAGATCGATGGAAGGTCGCATCGAACAGCGGATGCCCGGGATGCGAGTGGTGTTCTATACGCCTGGTCCGGGGATGAAATGAGGTTGCCGCGCGCCCCTTTCGGCAGTCACGGCCACCCTCTAGAATCGCCCCGTGGAGATCGAGATTCCTCAACCGGGGCGGCAGGCGCGGCGCGTCATCGCCGTGCGTGAGGAGCAGCCGTGGTGGGCGCCGCAGTTGCAGCGACGGTTTGCGCAGGGCGAGGTCGCCGTGCGGACCTGCGTGCGGGTTGAGGACGCAGTCGATGCGCGGCCGGACGCGATGATTGTCGTCGCTTCCGGTGACGGAACGGCTGCGGTGCGATGTCTGGCCGAGCTGCAGCGCAGCGGAGTCCAGGCGTTCGTCGTCGCGATCATCCCGGCCGATCTGCGGGCCGCCGAGTGGCGGCTCAGGGAACTGGGAGCGGATGCGGTTGTCGGAGAGGATGTCGGAGCGGATGCCGTGGCGGACGTCTGCCGGTGGGCGCTGCGGGCGGCAGAGAGTCGAGGATGAATTTCCAGGTCAATACGAAATCCGAGATACGCAATCCCCAATGTTCGACGCGATTTGTTATTGCGTATCGCGGATTGCGTATTGCGACGGTCAACTGACGGACAAGCATCGAGCGTAGGCCCCTCACCCCGACCCTCTCCCCCGATTGGCGTCTCAGCTGAGATCGACACGTTTCGCGGGGGAGAGGGAGAAGGTCAACAGACGAATGGCGAATACAGCGGAAGTCGAAGCGAAATTGCGGGGAGCGATCGACGCAATTGTCGATCCCGAACTCGGCCGTACATTCGGCGCTTTGCAGATGGTGAAAGCCGTGTCGGTCGCCGGCGATCGGGCGTCTGTCGAAGTGGAGCTGCCGTCGCCGGCGTATCCGAACCGCGAGCGGATTGCGGACCTCGTTCGCCGAGCAGCGGAGTCGAGCGTTGGCAGCGGAACCAAAACGGACACGAAGTTCTCCTGGAACGTAAAGGGCAAACAGTCCGGCGGGAATATCGGCCTGCGGGTGAAGAACATCATCGCCGTCGGCAGCGGCAAGGGGGGCGTCGGCAAAAGCACGCTGGCCGCCTCGCTGGCCTGCGGGATGAAACATCTCGGGGCGGCGGTCGGGCTGCTCGATGCGGACGTGTACGGGCCGAGCATTCCGCATCTGTTCGGCGAATCGGGCGAGCTGACGCTGAAGGAAGTGCCGGCGCCCGACGGCCAGATGGTGCCGCGCGTCGAACCGATCGACTCGCACGGCATCAAGCTGCTGTCGATCGGGTTCCAGATCGGCAAGGACCAGGCCGTCGTGTGGCGCGGGCCGATGCTGCACCGGCAACTTACGCTGTTCCTGCAGCACACCGACTGGGGGGAACTCGATTACCTGTTCATCGACATGCCGCCGGGAACCGGCGACGTGGCGCTGTCGCTGTCGCAGATGGTGCAGGCCGCCGGCGCGGTCGTCGTCTGCACGCCGCAGCAGTTGGCGCTGCTGGATGCGGTGCGGGCCATCAGCATGTTCCGCACCGTGAAGATTCCCGTGCTGGGGATGGTCGAAAACATGAGCGGCGAAATCTTCGGCCGCGGTGGGACGCGCGCCAAAGCCGCGGAGCTGGGCGTGCCGTTCCTGGGCGAAGTACCAATCGACGCGTCCGTCCGCGTGCAAGGGGATGCAGGCCACATCGCGGACTTGTTTGCAGAGTCCAGCCCCGTGCGCGAGCCGCTGCTGCGAATCTGCGAACGAACGGCGATCGAAGTCGCGAAACAGATTCTCGAGGCGCCGGCGATGCCGACGCTGGAGATGCTGTGAGGGGCAAAGCGGAAAGCCGACAGCGGAAAGCGGGTGGTGCGAATGCCGGAATGCCCCAATGTCGAATGACTGAATGAAAGTGCTTGCCATCGAGATCCCACTGCGGCTGCTGACTTCTCAGTGCCCTCGGTGTGCTCTGTGGCAAGAAGCTCAGCCGGGATTGCGTCAGGCATAGCCTGACCTACTGATTCGACTATCAATTTGTGTCAGGCAGCTTGGAAATACACCACTGAGAGCACTGAGGACACGGAGAGTGCTGTGCCAAAGACTTCTGCTCAGTGATCTCCGTTCTCTCCGTGGTGAATGTTCGCAACGTGCATGCCCTCGCTCGCGCTTCGGGCTAGTGGGCCTACCTGACAAATACCGATTGCCGGAATACTACGCGTAAGGTCGTCGCATGTGGGAGTGGATCGGGTCGCACAAGGGGCTGTTCGCGGCCGTGTCCGTGCTGACGTTCGTCGGCACGCTGGTGCTGATTCCGATCCTCGTCGTGCGGATTCCGGCCGACTATTTTGTCCACACGCGGCGCGAGTCGGCGTTTGCGAAATCGCACCCGATCGTGCGGATCACGTTTCTGATCCTCAAGAACGGACTCGGAGTCGTGCTGCTGCTGGCCGGGCTGGTCATGAGCTTGCCGCTCGTCGTCGGACAGGGGGTGCTGACGATGCTGATCGGCATTTCGCTGCTGGACGTGCCGGGGAAACGGCGGCTCGAACTGGCCATCATCCGCCGCGAGCCGGTGCATAGGTCGATGAACTGGATCCGGCACAAGGCGGGGCGTCCGCCGCTGGAACTGCCGCCAAAGAGCCCAACGCATGCAGCCTGAACTGATTCCGCAATTTGAACCGCGGCCGCCCAGGACGCTGCCGGTGCTCGGCTGTTTCGCGGCCGCGCTGGCGGTGCTGCTGATGTGCATCCTGCCGGTGTTCCTGGTCGATGCGATGCAGACGGCGCTGTTGCGACTGCATCTGTCGGGTCCGGCGGCGACGCTGGCCGTGCTGGCGATCCTGATCGGCTCGATGATCAACCTGCCGGTGTACCGGGTGCCGCGCGACGAGATGCAGCCCGAGATCGTGATGGGCCTGGTGTACTGGGGAATGATGGCGCCGCAGTTCCGGCGCGTGCGGCAGGAGACCGTCGTGGCCGTGAACGTCGGCGGTTGCGTCGTGCCGGCGCTCATCGCCGCCTGGCAGGTGCGGCATCTGCTGGGGGTGGGGGGACAAACGCCGCTGGCATTGCTGGCGGTGTGTGCGCTGAGCATTATCGTCTGCTGGCGGGCGGCGCGGCCGGTGGCGGGGATCGGCATCCTGATGCCGGCATTCATTGCGCCGCTGGCGGCCGTGGGAGGAACATGGCTGGCGTGCCGCTTGTGGCCCGGCGTCGACGCGGAAAACCTGGCGCCGATCGCTTTCACAGCGGGTGTTGCCGGGCCGATCATCGGCGCCGACCTGCTGCACCTCAAGGACCTGCTGCGGACGCCGGTCGGCGTGATGTCGATCGGCGGCGCGGGGACGTTCGACGGGATCGTGCTGTCGGGGGTGCTGGCGGCGCTGCTGGCGTGAAAGCGGGAAGAATTCCGTATTGCACATCGCGTATTGCATATTTCAGATCTGCAATCCGCAATCCGCAATCTGCAATGTCCTCCAAAATTCCAGAGTGACGAAATGACTCGATGCGCAGCAGCAATCTTGATGAGCCTGATCGGTGCGTTCGCGGCTGCCGCCGAGCCGCCGAAATACACCGAGCATCAGGACCTGTCGTATTACCTGGACGATCAGGGACAGCGGCAGCCGATCAAGTCCGTCGTCGATTGGGAAAAGAGGCGCGCGCAGGTCGTCGCGCACATGGAGTCCGTGATGGGGCCGCTGCCAAAGCCGGTGACCCCCATCCCGCTCGAAGTCGAGCGCCAGGAGACGGTCACGCTCGACGGCGGGATCGTACGCACGCACATCACGTATCACACCGATCGGCCGAACCAGCGGCTGGCGGCATATCTGTTCGTCCCGCTGCATGCTGCCGGCGAAAAGCTGCCGGCGATGCTCTGCCTGCAGCAGACGACACAGGTCGGCAAGGACGAGCCGGCCGGGATCAGCGGCAAGCCGAATCTGCACTACGCGTTGCACCTCGCGCAGCGGGGATACGTCACGCTGGCGCCGGATTACCCGTCCTTCGGCGAATCGGGCGACTACGATTTCGAGGCGGACACCTACATCAGTGGCTCGATGAAAGCGATCTACGACAACATCCGCACGGTCGACCTGCTGCAGTCGCTGCCGGAGGTCGACGGCGAGCGGATCGGGGTGATCGGCCATTCTCTCGGCGGGCACAACTCGATGTTCACGGCGGTGTTCGAGCCGCGCCTCAAGGTGATCGTCTCCAACTGCGGGTTCACGCGGTTCCACAAGTATGACGAAGGGAAGCTGAACGGCTGGACCAGCGCGCGGTACATGCCGCTGATCGACAGCCGGCATCACAACAACCCGGACGAAGTGCCGTTCGACTTCACCGAGATCGTGGCGGCGTTCGCGCCGCGTCCGTTCCTCGCCAGCTCACCGCTGCACGACGACAACTTTGAAGTGAGCGGCGTGCGGGACGTAATAGCGGCGGCGAAGCCGATCTACGCGCTGTATGGAGCGGAGGGCAACCTGCAGGCGAATTATCCCGACTGCGAGCACGACTTTCCGCCGGAGGTGCGGCAGGTGGCGTATGAGTTCATTGACCGGTATCTGAAGAAGTAAATCCGAAATCCGCAGCACGAAATTCGAAACGGAAAGAAGACACGCAGATCGCGCAGATTGACGAGATCGGGGCAGATCAATTGAGTGAGCCACTGAGTTGATCTCCGTGGCACCACAGTGTACGTGCGACAACTGTTTTGCGACGAATCGCAGATGCGCCGATGCGATTTGTGGTATCCTGCGCGTAACCGCTCTTGTTTCGGGACGCGTCCCATGGGCACGACCGCTATGCTTTCGCCGTCGATGACTGCCGAGCCGATCCGGCTGCGGTTCGAGACGACGTTCGCCGAGCAGTCCCGGATCATGCAGCAGGTATGGACATCGCGGCACCCCCAATTGCTCATCGCAGGGGGCGTGTTCATGGTGGCGACAGCTGCGTTCAATGCCGGACTTCAGCTCGGATCGGATGCCGGCGGTTTTGCCTGGTTCTTCGGCCTGAATGGCGTTTTTCAGATCTGCCTCGGTTGGAATCTTCTGTCCAATAATGCCCTCGGAAACTGGCTCGGGCGACGGTTCAGTCGCGGCGTGAGTCGGAGCGACCTGGCACTGGACGCGAACGGCATTCGCGGAACATTCGAGACGCCGAATCCGTACGGGAGAAGTCTGGAGATCAAGCACATCGCCTACGGGTGGCGGAAGGTGCGGCGGATCCATCGGGTTGCTGATGATCTCGTTCTGGAGTTCCACGGCGGGGGGATGGTGACGCTGCCAGCGCGGGTGTTCAGCTCGCGCGACGAGCAGCGGCAATGCCTGGACTGGGCCGAGCAGGGGCTGGCTGAGCAGCAGCGCAAGCCGGCGAATGTTCGGGTTGCGTGAGTGGCGACGCCATATTGTGAACCGGGAGACCTGCTGTCGGGCATGCGGCACGGTCAGGAGACCGGCCGCAACTAACAGAGGAAGGTGCATTCGATGAGCGTGATCGAAAGCATGCCTATGACCGAGGCCGGGCCGTCGATCCCGCTATGGTTCGAGATGACGTCGGACGAGACGTTCAGATTCACACGACAACTGTGCCGGAGCCAGCGGAGAGTCTGGTCAGTATGGCTGAACAGAATCGCCGCCGCTGGAGCTGCTTACTTAGCCATATATTCCGCCGTCGAAGGCCAATGGCTGTTTGCGGCTCTGATGGCTTATGCGGCTATCAGCGTGGGATCGCAGCACATGGCGATGTTGTGGCTGACGCGCGTGCTATTTGGAGGTATGACAACGCGGGCGGAACTGGAATTGGATGCCGCAGGAATCCACGGGGAGATTCGGTATCTCTCGACTCGCTTTGGGGGAAACGAGCACAAGCGCGTGAATTACGCCTGGAATCGATTGCGAAAAGTGGAGCGATTGCCGGAGTACCTGGTGCTGGAATTCCACGGTGGCTCGCAGGCGCTGATTCCTGTGCGAGCATTCGCATCGTCGACGGAACTGGACCAATGCGAGAAGTGGGTGGAAGGCGGACTGGCTCAGCAGCGGCGACGCATAGCGAGCGGCGGGGTTTAGCCCCGCCGGCCGGAGGCCAAGCCCTCCGGCTCGCTGTCTAGCCGCGGCTGATCAGCGACGCTGCCCCGCAGGCGTTCAATTCACCGGCCAGCTGCCGGCCGAGCGCGGACGGATCGGTGGTCGGACCGGTGACAGAAGCGGCGACGCGCTGTTTTCCGTCGGGGAGAGGACGATGCCGTCGGCGACAAGCTGCTCATCCTCCACGCGCGCCCACACCCCCACCGGCGCACGACAACCGGCGCGCAGCGTGGCGGGGCACGCGCGCTCCAGCGCGACTTCGGCCCGTGCGATCGGGTCGCTGATCCGCCCGAGCAGCGCGATCAGCGGCGCGTCATCGGCCCGGCACTCAATGCCGATCGCCGCCTGACCGACGGCCGGCAGCATCTCCGGCGGCTGCAGGACGAGGCTGATCCGGTCGGCGAATCCGAGCCGGTGGAGGCCAGCCTGCGGCTGCACGATTGCGTCGTATTCGCCCGCATCGAGCTTGCGGAGGCGCGTCTCGACGTTGCCGCGGATGTTCAGCAGTTCCAGATCGCTGCGGCGATGCAGGAGCTGCGCCCTGCCGCCTGAGGCTGCCGGTGCCGATCCGCGCGGCACGGCAAGGCCGGCAAACCAGCAACGCTCGAACCAGCGGGGAGAATCAGGGCGTCGAACCGGCGTTCGCGCTGAGGGACTCCGGCCAGCGTGAGACCAGGAACAGCGTCGGTCGGCAGATCCTTGAGTGAATGGACGGCGATATCGGCGCGACCATCGAGAACGGCACGCTGCACCTCGCGGGTGAAGACGCCGACGCCTCCCATCTCGGACAGCGGCTGTGTTCGATCGACATCACCTGTCGTCGTGACTTGAACGAACTCAATACTGATCCCAGGTGCCGCGGCGCGGCACCGATGCAACATGCTCTGTTTGCCACATGGCCAGGTTGCTGGCGCGAGTGGCGATACGGACGAGGGAGGGGAGGGAAGTGTCGCTCACAAGGGGGCCTGAGTCAGGGGGTCGCGGCGGCGGCGACAGGAGACAAGGTCGATGTGGACATGCTGGGCGTTCCCGCGGCTGCCGTGTGAACTCCCAGCGAGCGGGCCAGCACGGCGACGTTCACAATCGCGCCGGCCTGCTTCAGAAGTGCTGCGGCACGGTGCGCGGTGGTGCCGGTCGTCAGGACGTCGTCAACCAGGAGCACCCGCGATCCTGTCAGTTCCGGCCTGCCGATCAACCGGAACGCGTTCCGCAGATTGTTGCGCCGCTCGGTGTTGCTCAACTCCGTTTGCGGCGGTGTCCGACGCACCTTGGCGAGTATATGGTGACTGTACGGGGCCCTCAACAGGCGCGCCAGACGGGAGCCGATCGTTGCAGGTGGCAGATGCCGCCGCAGCAATCTGTCGGTCCAGTGGTGCGGGACCGGAACAATCACATCAACGCCGACCTGCTCGAAGAACGCCCGCTCACGGTCGATAAGCAACTCCGCCAGGGCACCCGCGAGCACATCGCCGGATTGCGCTTTGGCGACCAGAACGGCGTCTCTCAGCGGTCCCTCATAAACACCGAGTGACGCCACGCGTTCGAAGGCGAACCGGTCGTCGCGACAATGGATGCAACCCTGCTGCGTGTCGAGATACGGGCCGACGGGAGCGCTGCAGCGGTGGCAGCGATCGGGCACGCGCTGTGCAACACCCGCACAGCAGTTGTCGCACAGTGCCAGAGACACCGCAGCGACAGGGGCATGACTGGCGGCAGAGAGCACAGGTCGGCGGGTACAGAAAGTCGGCGGCGTCGCGCCCAAGTGCGACGGAGGTGCCCGTGCATCGTGTTCCAGCCTCGCGTCGCCATGTATGCATGATATAACGCGGTCCGACGTTGGTGCACGGATGGCGTTTGGGGGAGACCTGCGTTCGGGCGTGTGGCGCGGTCAGGAGACCGGCCACAGCGATGGAGGAGACCGGCCACAGCGACGCGAAGCAACCGGGCTGCTGTGCGGAATGGACGTGGTATGAGCGAGCAGGTGATTATCGTCGGCGGCGGCCTGGCCGGACTGGCGGCGGCGGTGGCAGCGACGGACCGCGGCGTGCCGGTCACGCTGCTCGAAGCCCGCCAGCGATTGGGAGGCCGCGCGGCTCGTTTGTCGATCCCGAGTCGGGGGAGACTCTGGATAACTGCCAGCACGTCAGCCTGGGCTGCTGCACGAACCTGCGGCATTTCTGCGAAACGATCGGCACGGCCGATCTGTTCCACACGGAGCGCGGCTGACGTTCATTGCGCCGGACGGAACGGCGTGTCCGTTCCGCGACCTGCCGCTGCCGGCGCGCTGCATCTACTGGTGGCTTTTCGCGGCCTGACGTATTTCGATCGCCGCGAAGAAAACTGCTCGTTCAAGGACTGCGTGCGCTAGCGCCGGCACTGCCGGAGGCCGAACGGCATCTGTCGTTTCGCACGTGGCTCGATCAGCACGGCCAGACGCCTCGGCTGCAGGAATTGTTCTGGCATGTGGTCCTCGTCAGCGCGCTGAGCGAGTCGCTTGATCGCATCGACACCGAACATGCCCGCAAAGTATTCGTCGACACGTTTCTGGCGAACCGGGCCGGTTGGCGTGCTGATTCCGACCGTGCCGCTGGACGAACTGTATGGCGATCGCGTCCGGAATTGGCTGGAGCAGCGCGGATCGCACGTGAGGACTGGAGCTGCCGTGCGCGCGGTTGTCCTGGACCAGAATCGGATTGCAGCGGTCGAACTGCGGGATGGGGAACGATTGACCGGCGGCGAGTTTGTGGTCGCCGTTCCACACTGGCGGGTCGCGGAAATCCTGCCGCCGGAGCTCAGCGGGCGACCTGAGATTCAGCGATTAGGCCGGATCGAAACCGCGCCCGATTTCCAGCGTGCACCTGTGGTTCGACCGGCCGATCACCGAGCTGCCGCACGCGGTGCTGGTGGGCCGGCTCAGCCAGTGGGTGTTCAACCGCACGGCGGCTCTGGGGACGATCGGATGGCGACGGCTGGTGCTATCAGATCGTGATCAGCGCCCAGCCGCGACGTGCGCGCGCGGCCAGTCGGATGCGGTTGCGAAGGTCCTGGAGGAACTGCGGTTGATCTGGCCGGCCGCGCGCGGCCCAGGTGCTGCGATCGCGCGTCGTGACCGAACAGCGCCGGTGTTCTCGCCGACCCCGAGTCGACGACTTGCGGTTGCCGCAGCAGTCGCCGATCGCAAACCTGCAATTCGCGGGCGATTGGACGCTCACCGGCTGGCCGGCGACGATGGAAGGCGCCCGTGCGCATGGCTATCTCGCTGCCGAAAACATCGTCGCGCGACTTGGACGACGAGGACCGCGAGTGTTGCAGCCCGACTTGCCGGTGTCGTGGCTGTCCCGGTTGGCAGCAGGAGTGCCTCGGGGTTGAGTGCGGGGGTGGAGGGGGAGGGCAAAGAGGAAGGAGTGACGGTCGACGAGAATTTGCCGCTTGTTCTCCACCCCGTCGTAGGCGATCCCGCGAAGGTCTTCAGGCGAGCAGTTCGCGGATCACTTCCCCGGTATTCGCGATCCGGATCGGCCGGCCGAGGCGATCGGGGATCGTCGTGTCGGGCGAGACACCGACGAGATGGTACATGGTCGCGAGGATGTCTTCGGGAGTGACCGGCCGTTCCTTCACGAACGACCCGTGCTTGTCCGACGCGCCGACGATGCCCGGCCGGATTCCGGCGCCGGCCAGCATCACGCTGTAGACCTTGGACCAATGGTCTCGGCCGCCGCCGCGCGTCTTCGTGGCGATTTGTGACGTGCGGCCGTGTTCGGTGAGGCACATCACGAGCGTGTCCTCCAAGAGGCCCCGGTCGTGCATGTCGGACAGCAGCGTGCTGACGGCCGCGTCGAAACCGGGGAGCAATTCGTCACCGAGCCGCGTGAAGTGGTCGAAATGCGTGTCCCAGGCGGTGTTGACGACCTTGTACTCGTCCCAGAAGACGGAAACGAGGCGTCCGCCGGCTTCCAGCAGGCGGCGACCGGTGAGCGCCGCCTGACCGAACAGCGTCATGCCGTACTGTTCGCGCAGTGGCGTCGGCTCGGCGCCCACGTCCAGCGCCTGGCGGAGCTTTTCGGACGTCATGAGCGTATAGGCCATGTCGCGGAAGCGGTCGAGCGATTGCGTCTGCGCGCTGGTTTCCAGACGGCGGGCCTGCTCATCGAGCTGCTGGCCGAGCGACCGGCGCTGGTCGAGCCGATCGAGGCGCATCTCGTCGCGGAGGCGGGCGTCGTTGGAGATCCTCAGGCGGCTCTCCGGCGTGATCCCGAGGTATGGATCCTCGACGTTCACGTCCTTGAGCCGGTCAAAGAAGGAGACGCGCGCGACTTTGTGAGTGGCCTGGCCGTTGAACTCGGTCCAGACCGGATCGTAACCGGAGCCGAGAAAGGCGCCGTACGGGCCGGCGCGGCGGAAGAGCTGCCCGTAGGTTGTGAACCGGAACGGCAGGCCGATATTGCGCGGCAGCTCCGGTTGCTCGCCGGGGTGCTGCTGATCGGACAGGTAGTCCAGCACGCTGCCGAAAAACGGATGATGCCGGCTATCGAAGGGATTGGTCTCGCTCGTAAAATCAATCGCCGGGAAACCGGACAGCGTGTAGAGATTGGAATGGTTGTTGTTGTCGTGAGACATCGACCGCACGAGGGCGAGCCGATGCGCCTGCTGTGCCAGCTTCGGCAGTTTCTCGCAGATCTGAACTCCGGGGACCTGCGTGCTGACGGCGCCGAACTGGCCGCGGATGTCCTCGGGAGCCTGCGGCTTGGGATCCCAGGTCTCCAGTTGCGAGGCGGCGCCTTGCAGATACAGGAGCATGATCCGTTTGGCGCGGCCGAAAGTGGGATCGTCGGACTGCGGCGCGGCGGAAAGCGACTGCAGTTTAAGGAGTTGTGGGAGACCCAGTCCGAGCGCGCTGAGGCCGCCGATGCGCAGGACTTCACGGCGGTGAAGTCCGCGATCGAACGGATTCGCGGAGCCGAGGACCGGGATCATGGCCGAAATCTCTATAGAATCGTCAGGGTCGATTGTGCACGCAGCCGCCGTGGATGTCAAAGGGGGTTGCGGGGGATTCAGGAGCCGGGTGCAGAGAGTGTCCCGAACCGTCGTGATGACCGGCACTTGATTGAGGATTCTTGGAAAACCGTCCGGGACACTGAGCGCTTCGATGACCTCGATTCAATCCATCCTCGCCGATGCCGCCGGGGAACTGCCGGACAAGCCACTGTTCGTGTTTCCTGAAACACGCTGGCGACCGGCCGCTGCACTCACGTATGCAGAACTGGCCCGGCGGGCGGGCGGAGCGGCGCGCGTCATCGCCGGCGCAGCCAGGCCGGGGGACCGTGCGCTGTTGCTGTTTCCCACTGGGCCGGAATTCTGGGAAGCGTTTTTCGGATGTCTGGCCGCCGGCGTGATTGCGGTCCCGCTCAAGACGCCGAATGTCAATCGCACGAGCGAACAACTGGAGCGGATCGTCCGTGACTGCGGGCCTGCGCTGCTGCTGACCGACGGTCCGACCGGGGAAATCCTCCGCAAGCGGGCGGAGAGCCATCCGTATTTGAACGGCATAACGTTGCTCACGCCGGCCGAGTGGGCGGGGGAGGAGCGCGACCTGGTCGTGCGTGGAACGAACATCGAGCCGGCGTACCTTCAATACACGTCGGGATCGACGTCGCACCCGAAGGCAACGCAAGTTTCGCATGCGAGCCTGCTGGCGAATGCCGAGCTGATTCGCCAACGCATGGAGGTTCGCCGGGGAGACGATTCGACGGTGACCTGGCTGCCGCACTACCACGACATGGGTCTGGTGGGGAGCTACCTGGGGACGATTTACAACCGGCTGATCGCCCACTGTCTGCCACCCGAGGAGTTCGTGCTGCATCCGGCGCGCTGGCTGCAATTGATTTCGGAACATAGCGCGACGATCTGCGGGGGACCAACGTTTGGATATCGACTGTGTGCCGAGAAGGTCCGTGACGAAGAACTTGTCGGTGTCGACCTGAGTCGCTGGCGAGTCGCCTACATTGGAGCCGAGAGAATCGAGCCGGCCACACTGCGATCCTTCAGCGGACGCTTTGCGCCGAGCGGATTCCGTCACGCGGCGCTGTTTCCGTGCTATGGGCTGGGGGAGGCCACGCTGCTGGTGACCGGGGGGCCCGCAGCTGGGCCGCCGGTCTGCCGGGATGTGAGCCAGTCGGCGCTGTTGCGCGGCCAAATCGCCGCTCCGGCGAATGACTCAGACCGGATGTCTCTGGCGGGGAGCGGAGGCGTTGCGCCGGGCTGCGATGTCGTCATCGCCGATCCGGCCACTGGACGTCGTCTGCCGGACAGCAACATCGGCGAGGTGCTCGTGGCGGGGGCGGGGGTGACGGCGGGCTACTACCGGCGCGCGGAGTTGAACCGGGAGTTGTTTCGGGACGTCGAGCGGAGCGGGGATGTGCGGCCGTTTCTGCGGACGGGGGACCTGGGCTTTCTGTCGGACGGCGAGCTGTTCATCACGGGCCGGCTGAAGGAGATGATGATTGTCCGGGGGCGGAACCTGTATCCGGAGGACGTGGAGGGGCCGGCGGGCCGGGCACACGAGGCCGTGTCGCCGGGCCGTGTGGTGGCGTTTTCGGTCGATCACGGGGGAGAGGAAGCGCTGGTCGTGGCGGCAGAGCTGCATCGTTCCGCCGTGAAACTGGAGTCCGGTCGGCCGGTGATCGATGCCGTGCGGGCGCAGATCGTCGCCGCGTGCGGAGTCAGTCCCACGGAGATCGTCCTGCTGCGCCCGGCGATGATCCCCATGACGAGCAGCGGCAAGCTGCAACGCCTTGCAGTGCGAGACAGCTACATGTCGGGGGGGCTGGAATGTCTATTTCGCGAGCAGCTGCCGCCCGGAACGTGAGCGATTTCAGCTGGAGTCGTGTGTCCGGGAGCTGCGGGTCGACCAAGAGTTGCGTCGGATTCTGTAGAATTCGCAATTCGTACTTGACGGTTCCCGGGGCGGCGTGGTTAAGATGCGTTAACGTTTTTTGTTCTCTCTCTCTGTTTTCGTGGTGCTGTCGACTCGCTGCGCACGGCGACGTGGTTCGCGTGCATGCTGCGTTTATTCGTCGTCTTTTCACCCTCACTTCCGTTGTGGAGGTCTTTATGCTGCGTCATGCGCGAAGGTCGCGTGGTTTCACGTTGATTGAACTGTTGGTGGTGATCGCGATCATCGCGGTCCTGATTGCCCTGCTGCTGCCGGCCGTGCAGCAGGCGCGCGAGCGGCCCGCCGAACCCAGTGCAAGAACAACCTGAAGCAAATCGGGTTGGCGATGCATAACTATCTCGACATCCACGGGATCTTCCCGCTGGCCTCGATGGTGAAGGTTGATTTCCCCAACTCGTGGTGGGGCTGGTCGACGATGATCATGCCCCAGATCGATCAGGCGAACGTGTACAATCAACTGAAAGTGGGCGACGACACGCTGGAAACAGCGGCGAACGACCCGATCCGCCGGAAGACGCTGACGACGCCGATTCCGGTGTTCATCTGCCCAACCGATCAGGCGCCGGATGTCAACCAGAATCGGCCGTTCAAGGTCAAGGGCAGCGGCGGCTTCTGTATCGGGATGGTCGTGACCGGGAGTGACATTCAGTTCGCGAAGTCCAACTACATGGGGAGCAACGGCAACCGGGACAGCGACGGGATTTTCTCAGCGGCGGCGGCAAATGCCGCCTGAAGGACATCCTGGACGGCACGACAAATACGATCATGGTCGGTGAACGGTCGAGTCCGACGTTCTGGTCGGGGGTCTGGGCTGGCCAGGAACTGACGTGCGACAGCATCACGAACGTGTGGTGCCTCGCGGGGAAGACCGAATTCAAGATGAACAGCGGCGCATTCAGCGATCCAGGGCCCAGCGGGTCACCTGCGACACCTCAGCCGCACCTGTGTTTCTCAAGTCTGCACACAGGGGGCGCCCACTTCCTGCTGTGCGACGGTTCCGTGCGCTTCATCAGTGAGAATGTGCAATGGAACGACAGTCCGAACGACACCAACGACAAGGGCATCTATCACAATCTGGGCAACAAGGCCGACAATTTGCCAATCGGCGACTACTAATCGACAGAGCGAACGCCTGCTTGAGGCGTGAGGCACTTGGCCCTTGCCGGCTGTTGAACGTCGCCCGATCGGCGACATTCCCAGCCGGCGGGCTGTTTTCTTGAGGCCGTGTCTTTGATCCGGACGAAAGCTCGGACACTCGACTGCCAGCTCAGTCTATGTCGAGAATCCGGGTCGAGATCTGCTCCGGTAATCCCTGCTGAACGAGCGCCTGCCAATGTTGCAACGTCAATTATCGACCGTTGGTATCACGTATAGTTTGTTGGGGGCGCTCGCTTTCCTGCTCGCTGGATGTTCCGGGTCATCGGGCTCCAGTGAGTATGAGCAGTTCAAGCAGAAGGAAGCGGGCCTCGCCGACGCAATCGTCGCGGCCGGTGGAACGGCCAAGAAGGAAGGCCGCTCGCTCGGCTTCGGCAAGCCTGAAGGTGTGGGGTGGTTCATCGACTTGCACGGGGCGACGATCAGCGAAGAGGCGATCGAGTCGATCGTGAACATGCGCAACAAGGACGCTTTGGTGTTCGACCTGAACCTCAGTGGTTCGACGATAACCGATGCGCAGCTCGCCAAGCTGGAGGAAGGCAAGGTCCTGGAAACCGTATTCAAGCTCGACTTGTCCAAAACGGCGATTACAGACGCGGGTCTGGACCAGATTGATCCCGTGCACTATTTGATGGAGTTGAACGTCAAAGACTCGCAAGCGACCAAAGACGGAACGAAGCGCCTCGGCGAGCGGAAAGTGAAGGATCCGAAAACGCCGGCGATCTTTCGGAATTTGCCGAAGGTCACTCAGTGACGCGGCAGTGAGCGCGATTGTCCTGAGTTGCGCCGACTCCGGGAATGAGCGTACCGGAGGCAGGACGTGTTCCGTGGCCGACCACAGCGTCGATGAAGTGCTGAGTGCGCTCGATAGACACGGCTCGAAAACCCAGCGGCAGCGCTGTCTGGGATGACGAATTCTGGCCCGCCGCCGTTATGGGGACGGCGCAGCGATGAGCTCTGGCCGCTGTTTGACGAGTTGCAGCAGAGCCTGGGCAATAAGTCGATGGCCGAGCGGGGTCGGGTGCTCGGTATCGTCCGGCGGAAACAGGTCCGCAAGCTTCGCGCCAGTCGCCCAGCCGGTCAGGTCGCAGGTGACAAAACCCGCGCGTTCCGCCAGAGACAGGAATTGCGGACCTGGATCCTCCTCTACGGATCCAGGAATCGGCATGTAGACATAGACCGGCAGGACGCCCCGGCTGCGGCATTCTTCTACAAACGTCTGGTAAACGGCCTGCAGCATTTCAACGCGGTGCGATTGCAGCTGTGACGCAATCGCCCCTTCCGGCATGTCGGCCGAGATGCCCGCGGCATCGGCGACCGCCTGCATGTGCGGTGATGGCAGCGGCAATCCGTTCCACAACAGTCGCGCGTTGTGCTGCTCGATCGTCGCGACCTCGTCCTGGTGGGCGACATACATCAGCACGTCCGGATCGAAGCCGAAAATCATGCGTTGCGCGCGGACCAGGCGGTGGGTCGCCCACTGCTTGCCCATGCCGAAGTTGAGGACCTCGACGTGTGGCGCGCCCGCAGGACGTGAAGCATTCAGCTGTTTCTCGAACACACGGCCGAAGACTTCGTCGTCCGTGACTCCGTAACCCATCACGATGCTGGACCCCAGCAGGGCGATCCGAATGGTGTCGCGCGGCTTGAACAGCGACAGGCCGCGGCGGTCCCGCATGCCGTATTCGTTGGTCGTAAACTGCGTTCCGTCCAGGTCGGTCGCGAGATCGGGGATCAGCTCCAGTTCCTGGTAGAGGTCGGCCTTGCGGGCGATCTTGTCGAAACCTCGGGCCAGGCGGCGTCGTGATTCGTCGGCCGGCGAGAAGGATGCGACCAGCGGACCGGCCTGAATTGCGGCGGTGTTCAGGTCTTCGTAATAGCCCTGCAGGCGATCCGCAGCGACAGCCTGTCGGGACGCGGCGTCCGTGCGAAAGTCGGCGAGCGCTTGCGACCAGCGGGGGCCGAGCAGACTGCTGAACCGGGGCAGCGAAATCGCGAGCAGCAGGGCCAGCGCGACAGCCTGGAGCCGGGCGTGGTCGCGCAGGGACAGGACCGGCCGCCCAGCGGTGCGCGCAGTCCAGCGTTGCTCCCACATGTTCCAGAACAGGACTCCGAGGGCGGCCGCGGCGGCCCAGCCGGCGACGACCGCCGCGCCGCGCAGTGCATCGGGTCGTTGCCAGACGCCGAGGACGATCAAGTGGAAGCCCGGCCGGGTCCAGATCGCCCAGAACAGGCTGACCAGGCCGAACATGCCGACAGTCTGCGCGGCTTCGCGAACCGCCGTCCAGGCGGTCCGCGATCGCCGGCCGCCGCGTCGTGTCTCCCACAGCGCGTTGACCGCCACGCACGCGCCGGCGCCCAGCCAGAGCGCAGCGTCGTTGGCGGTCACCGGGAAGCGCCCCAGCAGCCAGAAGGTCTGCCAGGAATGCAGCAGCCAGGTCGCCACGAAGACGGCGAAGACGCCGGTCACGACGGCGACATTCAGCGACGCGCCGCGTCCGCGCAGCAGGTAGAGCACCGGAAAAAAGCAGAACTTCGACAGAAAGTCCTTCCAGTAGATGTTGATCCTCCGCCAGATGTCGCTGAAGCTCGAAGCGAGGAAGTAGTTGTGGTGGGTCCGCGGCAGATCGAAGCCGAACAGGTGCAAGAGGCCCGTGATCAGGTGAAACTGGCCCGAGACCTGCAGGTACAGTGCATAGTTCGTCGCCATGAACAAGGCGATGTGCGGCAGGTCGTACAGCTCATGCGGCAAGGGGACCAGATACGCCTTGATGTAGCGGTACAGCAGCAGATGCACGACGCCGCGCAAGATCCAGTTCACCCCGCGCTGCTGGACCGCCGGGTCGTTGCCCGCGCGCCACGCGCCGCAAAACGTCTGATAGTCCACGACTGGGAACAGCGGGAAAGAGACATTGGGAGTCATGAACAGGTAGGCGGCGGTCGCGGCCAGTGAATCCGGCGACGTCCGCTGCCGCGTTTCGCCGAGATACACGAGCAAGCGGAACATCAGCATCGAGCCGAGCACCGGCCAGAACGGGGCGGGAAACCGGGCTCGGCAGACCGTCAAGGCGAGCATTCCGGCGGCCAGGAGGGAGGCGCGGATCGCGAAACGGACAGGCAGGCGCGCGATGCCGATGACGCAGCCGACAATGGCCAGGACCCACGCCGCGGGAACGGCGCCGAGGATGTAGAACACGCTGGCGATTGAGAGGCAGGCAAACCAGCCCATGCGTCTCGTCGCCGGCAGGCAGGCGTGCACGGCGAAGCCGCCGATCAACAGGCACAGCAGCGGAAAGAAATGCCGTTGCTGCTCGACCTGGTACAGTCGCACGAGCGCGGCCAGCAGCCCGAGTTGCACGAGCACGACCCAGACGCCCCCCGTCGGGACTGGCGGGGCGACCTGGCGCCCGGGCTGTGATTCAGCGGTGTGGCTCAAGGCTGTGCGGGGCAGGGCAGCGGTGTCGGCGGATCAGCGAATGCCAGAAGTTTGGCGACCGTGAGTCGACACGCCTTCGCTGCGGGAAGGACGTGCCACTCGTCGATACAGTCTCAGCTCAGGATTGCGTGGACACGTTTGCAGTCTGGCTGACTGCGAACTGCGCCAGTGCGGCGATGGTGGGGTGCTCGTCCAAAGGATTGCTGGCAAACCGGAATCCGAGCCGGTCTTCGAGCTGTGCGAGGAGCGTGACAACCTGCATGGAATCGACGCCGTACGACGCGATCGGCTGCTGGAGGTCGATCTGCTCCAGGGACAGCTCCGCTTCAGCGGCAATCTGTTCGGTCAGCCAGCGTTCGATCGCGGCGGTTTTCTCGCGATCTGCGAGCGCGCGCTCGGCCGGCGAGGAATCGGTCGGGTTCATGGAGACGCGGAGACCGGCTCGGCAATTGGTTGCAGGAAGGGCGTGGCGGGGACGGCCCGTTTCGTGGCGGGATCCGGGAGATCTTCGCCGGTGATCTGCTCCAGGGCCCACCCACAGGCTTCGCGGATCCGATCGCCCGGATTGCCGTTCTTGTAAAATGCGCGGAGGACTTCTACGGCGTCAGGAACATTCATCCGGCCCAGTCCGATGGCCGCATTGGCGCGGACTTCGACCGGCTCCAGACGCGGAAAATCAGCGGCATCCGCCACGCGTTGTCCGAGGGCCCGCGCCACGTCGGGGTTCGGATCGCCTGCATGCACATAACCCAGCGCAAATACCGCGGCGCCGCGCGATCGCGGGCCGAGGTCGTACCGGCGCGGCACAAACTTCAGCAGCAGCGGTTCCGCCTCGGCATATTTCAGCAGACCGAACATCTGAAACACGTGCGACAGCAGGACGTCCTGGGCGGCGCTCAAAGATGCCCGCGGAGTGTCGTTTTCCGGCTCGACGGGGACATGCGCTGTCAGTCGCTCAGCAAACTTGAGCATGACCGGCGCGGTCTCGGGGACGACGAGCCGGCTCAAGGCCCACGCGGCGGTGATGGAGACGTCCGGTCGTTCGTGCTCGATCAGTTCGAGCAACCGCGGCGCCGCCGGCTTGTGATCGAGGTCGCCGACCAGGTGCGACGATTGCTCCAGTCCCTGCCAGTTCGGGGACTGCAAGCCTGCCAGCGCGAGTTCGAGAATCGTTTCCCGCAGTTCCGGCTGCTCGGCCAGTTTCTGCAGTGAAACACGGGCCAGCACGCGGACATCGAGGTGCGGATCATTGAGCAAACCGGCAAGGGTTTTCGCGCCGTCGATGCTGGGTCGTTCGAAGATCGCCTTCGCGGCCAACAGGCGCAGCTCACCGTCGGGACGCTCGAGCAATTCCGTCGTCAGCGGCAGCACCAGTCCGGGATCGATGGCCAGCAGCTTCCCGACGGCCAGTGCGGCGACGGCGGCCTGTGGGTCGACTCCGAGTCAGGCCAGCAGTTCCTGTGCGGCGGGCGATTTCTCGCGCCGATCAGCCGCGCGGCGGCGAGGCGGTCAATCATTGCTCGCGGGGATGTGTCGGTCGCGAGTTGGCGGGCAGCGTCGAGCACGTCGGCGGTGTGTACGGCGCCGAGCGCTGCGGCTGCCGCCAGCCGGACCGCGGCGGTCTGGCCGTAATCCAGGACGAGGGAGCGCAAGGGCGGTTCCGCGCGGGTCTCTCCTACGGACTGGAGACACTCGATCGCCAGGAGCAGTCGTCGCCGCGAGACGGCCTGCGGCGCAGCGAGCCTGGCGAGCCAGATGTCGCGGAGGGGCGGGAATTGCCACTTGGCGAGCGCAGGCTCGATGACCAGCGATTCGCGATCGCCTCCCGCCTCGACGAGCGTAAACAGATCGGCCGCGGCATCGGTCGCGTCGAGCGCGATCAAGGCGGTGGCGATCGTCAGCCGCACCGACGGGTTCTTCGAGGCGGCGAGCGCCTGTCGCAGCGGCGCACGAAAAGCGTCGAGGTCTTTACAGCCGTCGCGCTGTGCCCGGACGACGGCCGCAGCGGCGTCCGAGCGCAGTTCCTCCTCCGGACCCTGCAGGGCAACGATCCACAGCTGCTGCCAGTCGTCGGGGACGTAGTGTTCGACGGGCTGCGTCGGCAAGCGGGGATCGCGATCCATCACGCAATCGAGCGCCGGCAGCCCGGCGCCGACGGGCGCAATGATCGACAGACAACAGCAGGCGATCACGGCCACGATCGGACCGCGTGCAATGGCGGGGATGTGCATGGCCGCGGACCCGCGGGGAGTTGCCTAAGACGCGAATGAGAATCTTTGAGAAGCCCCAACATACCACTGTGAGCGGCGAAAGTCGCGGTCGTTCGCCCGGCGGAACCGATCCGAACGTCCCAGGCAGGTTGCGTGTCCCGGACGGTTGTGACGACGCGGTCGTCGTCGGTCTGGCTTTCCCGTCGACCGTCCAGGACCCCGCGTTGCCGCGTGTTTTTGCCGGAAATCCTTGACCGTGCAAATCCTGTGGGATACAAGAGGGCATTCGTCGGTCCGCTGTTCGTCGGGCCGCGCATTTCTCGTCCGGGAGCTGAAGAGGCGCAATGAGAGGTCCGACTGGCGGCGGCAGCGACGCATCCCATCGCATCAACGAGCAGATTCGACTCACTCCGGTGCGCGTTGTCGATCACAATGGAAACATGCTGGGGGTGATCCCCACGATTGATGCGCTGCGGATTGCAGTCGACGCCGGTCTGGACCTGGTGGAGGTCGCGCCCACGGAGCGGCCGCCGGTATGCCGCATCTTGGACTACGGCAAGTTCAAGTACGAGCAGAAGCGGAAGACGCACCAGAAGACGCACCACGTTCAGATCAAGGAGATCCGGCTGCGCCCGAAGACCGGCGACCATGACATCGAATTCAAGATGAAACAGGCGCGGACGTTTCTGGAGCACAAGGACAAGGTCAAGCTGAACGTGATGTTCCGCGGCCGCGAGAATGCCCACCATGAGCGGGGCCGCGAGATTCTCCAGCAGGTGATCACCGCCCTGGAAGACCTGTCGAAGATTGAGAAGCCGATCGGGATGGAAGGGGGCCGCAGCATGACGGCCGTCCTGTCGCCCAAGGGCTGATCTTTTCCGGTCAGAGTCTCGGTCGAGTGGTGGAGCACCGCCTGTAGGCGGAACAGAGTCGCCGGAACTTCTGCCCCCTAAAGGCGGAACTCCAACCGGCCCAAAAACTCAGTTTGACTCGGAATCGCCGGGCCTCTACGATAGGGGCCGGTCGAGCGCCTTCGTAAACACCTGCGGAGACGCTGTTGGTACGCCGGAAACCCGAGTCGCTTTCACCGGTTTCCGAGAACGTCCGCGGAACCACGCCGCGGTTCTTCGCCGAACCCGCCATTGGGCGGGTCGTGGCCACCCAGTGAGCATCGGGGCTGAAGTTCTCTCCCCGCAAGCTCACTGTGCAGCGTAACTGCCTGACAACAAACAGGTTACTTGTACAGTTCGAGTCATGCGACGCACAGACATCCGCAACATCGCCATCATTGCCCACGTCGACCACGGGAAGACGACCCTCGTCGACGCCCTCCTGCGGCAAAGTGGACACTTCCGCGACTCGCAGCTGACCGGCGAGTGCATCCTCGACTCCAACGAGCTGGAGCGCGAGCGCGGGATCACGATCCTCGCCAAGAACATCGCCCTCAGCTACGGCGGGGTGAAAATCAACATCATCGACACCCCGGGCCACGCCGACTTCGGCGGTGAGGTCGAACGCGTCCTCCGCATGGCCGACGGCGCCCTGATCCTCGTCGATGCCTTCGAAGGCCCCCGCCCGCAGACGCGATTCGTCATGACCAAGGCCCTCGAAATGGGCCTGCAGCCGGTCATCGTCGTCAACAAAATCGACCGTCCCGAGTGTCGTCCGGAAGATGTCCTCCTGGAGACGCTGCACCTGATCGACGAGCTTGGCGGCGAGAACGCCCTCGATATTCCCTACATCTATGCCAGCGGCCGCGAAGGCTACGCCACCCACGACCCGGCCGTCCGTGGCGAATCCATCAAGCCGCTGCTCGACCTCGTCCTCGAACACGTTCCCGGTCCGGACGTCGACATCGATGGCCCGCTCCAGATGATGGTCACCAACCTCGTCTGGTCTGAATATGTCGGCCGTATCGCCGTCGGCCGCATCTCCTCCGGTTCGGTCAAACCCGGTCAGAACGTCGTCATTATGAAGGCCGACGGATCCAACGTCAGCGAGCAGATCGAGGACATCGAATTGTTCGACAAGCTCGGACGCCTCAAGGCGTCCGAAGCCAGCGCCGGCGATATCGTCGCCCTGGTGGGTCTCGGTGATGCGGAAATCGGCGATACGGTCGCCGATGCCGAAAACCCGATCGCGCTCCCGCGCATCACCGTGGATGAGCCGACGCTGTCGATGACGTTCACGATCAACTCGTCCCCCATGGCCGGTCGCTCGGGAAAGTACGTCACCAGCCGCCACGTCCGCGATCGCCTGTACCGCGAGCTGCAGTCCAATGTCGCCCTCCGCGTCGAGGAGACCGACCAGAAGGAAATCTTCAAGGTCTCAGGCCGCGGCCTGCTGCACCTGTCGATCCTGATTGAGCAGATGCGCCGCGAAGGCTACGAGCTTTCTGTCGGCAAGCCCGAAGTCATTCGCAAAAAGGTGGACGGCGCCTGGCACGAGCCGTTCGAGCTCCTCGAAGTCGAAACCCCGGCCGCCGACGTCGGCACCGTCATCGAGCTCTGCTCCAACCGTCGTGGCAAGCTGAGTCACATGCAGCCGGGCGCCGGCAGCCACACGCACCTGGAGTTTTCGATTCCGGCCCGCGGGCTGATCGGCCTCCGCACCCGGCTGCTCAACGCCACCCGCGGCGAAGCCGTCATGCACCACCGGTTCGACGGTTATCGCGCCGTCGAAGGGGACATCCCCCGCCGCAAGAACGGCGTCATGGTGTCGCAGGATACCGGCCGCACCACCGCCTACGCTCTGTCGAAACTGCAGGAACGTGCCGCGTTCTTCGTCGGCCCGGGAACCGAGGTCTACGAGGGCATGGTCGTCGGCGAGAACGCCCGCGACAACGACCTCGTCGTCAATCCGGTCCGTGAAAAGAAGCTGACCAACATGCGGGCCTCCGGCTCGGACGAGAACATCATTCTCGCCCCGCCGCGCGACATGTCCCTCGAGATGGCGCTCGAATACATCGAGTGGGACGAGTACGTCGAGGTCACCCCCGACGCCATCCGTCTCCGCAAAATCTGGCTCACCGAGAACGAGCGCAAGCGCAACGCCCGCATGACGGGCTGACGCGTCACTTCCAAATCGGGAGGGCGAGGCTCCTGCCGAGCCGGAGCGCCCAGGAAGGCCATCGATTCATCGCGGATCCGCGGGAGCGTCGCCCTCCCATGACGCTGACTTTGACGTTTTAAAGCCGCTGACGCGTCACTTCCTCAGGAACAGCCACACAAACCCGTGCTGCGTCGTCTTCTCCTCGGGCGAGAAGCGGCTGGGCGTTTTCGGGTCTTCCAGGTACGTGCCGATCTCTTTCGAGATCTCGGTCGATCGCTCCTGTGCCTGTTTCACCGTGTCGCTGTTGCGGAACTCCTGGTACTCCTTCGTCCACGCCTTGTCGGCTTCATCGCTGAACACGAGGTCGCCGGGGTACTTCTCCATAAATCGCTTGCGCATCGCCTCCATGCCGTCCTTGAGGACCTGAGTCGATGCTGTGCGCTCCTCGATCAGGCTCGCAAACTTCTGCCGCTCCTCCGCTGTGAGGTCCGGACGCGGTGTGATTGTGCCGCCGAAATCGCCGACCAGCAGGTCCAGCTTTCCGTCGCCGTTGTAATCGGTGACATCCACCTGCGTGCGAATGCCGACCCGCGGCTCCGCCCTCACTTCCCACACGTCCGTGTAACCATTTCCCACGTGCGGCGGCAAGAGCGTCTCCGGAGCCGCGAACTGCGGTTGCTCCGGCGTGCCGATGTTCCGGAACCAGTACACGCCCCCCTCGTCGCTGCCCGACACGATGTCCCACTTCCCGTCGGCGTCCCAGTCGGCGACATCGAGCGCGGCGTGGCGGCCCGGCACCATCGCCGGCTTGCCGTCCACCAGAATGTCCACATTCTCAGGCGCGAACTTCGGCTCCTGCCGCGTCCCGGTGTTGATCCGCACGTACAGCGACCCGTCAAAGCCGCCGAGAATGAGATCGAGATCGCCGTCGTGCTCCCAGTCGGCCGTCGAAATCCAGCTCCCGAACGACTGGTAGTTCTGTTTCTGGACCGGATGCCGGCGAACGGGAACACCGGCAGTGTCCACCAGCGTCTCGCGAGCCGCGTACTGGCCGCCTCCAGTACCGCGGAACAGGTAGAACTCACCCGGATCGTAAGACCCGCTGATCATGTCAAGGTGTCCGTCGTCGTCGAAATCGACGAACTGCGGGCTGGAGCCAATGCAGCAATAAATCCAGACCTCGGCGTCCTTGCCTCCCGCCTGCAAGTACTCGAAAGCAGCGAACTCGGGATTGGACTCGGTCCCGGTGTTGCGGAACACGCGAAACTTGCTGTCGAACGAGCCCACGATGAGGTCACGGACTCCATCGCCGTCGACGTCGGCCATGTGCGGACCAGAGTGTCCCCACTGTTCGCCAGTGTCGATCACTGTCCCTCCGGCTGTCAGCCGCACCGGAGTCTCGAACACCTCCTCGCCAGCCGAAGTCACTCCCCAAGCGGCACTAATGACGAGACTGCCCCAGACCGCCGCACGAGAGAACGCTCTCATGGTCCCTGCCTCCCCTTGGATCAACGTTGGTGGATGTTGACGACAGTCCTGCCAGGCTATTTACGTGCGGGACGCGGCCATCGCGAGAACAACCTGCAGATTCTGCGCAATCCGACCCTTGGAGAACTGGGCAGCATGGCGGACCTCTAACAGTTATCCGCTTATTCCGGTCGGGCACTCTGTGCCGCTGACAGACCGCTAAAACCGCTACGGCCGGAGTGTTCGGCCAGATCGTTTGAATGGGCGCTCGCGGTGCCGTCGATACGACCGAAGACGACCCAGCTTCATATTCGTCGCACGACGCGGTTGACCGGGTTCCAGGGGGGATGGTCATCCGGGGCAGCGATGCGCCCGTGGCCTGACCCGTCGTACCTGCCGAATGCCCGATCGACCGCGCGCCGCCCCAGGGAGGGGAACCCGCGCCATGTCGCTATCGAATCGATTTTCCAGTCACTGGACGCGCCCGACCGCGTCCTGTCTTGCAGTCGCCGGCCTGGGCCTCGCTGGCCTCGCCGGCTGCGCACTGAAGATGTCGCCGGGAGAACGGCTGGCGTCCGTCGCGCACGAAGACACCGAGGTCAAACCGCCTATCGCCACGTCGGCGTTGTCGCGGATACTCGAGCGCAAGTCCGCCACAGCCAAGTCGGAAGAATCCACCACGGCTGAGCAAGACGCCACCGCCGGCAAATCCTCGTCGAGCACCAGCCGGGGCCGGTTGTTCTCCGCAATCGTCGACCGCTTCCCGTCCCGCAATGACGATGTCCGCGATCCGTTTCTCGATGCAGAGTCCGCACCGGCATTTGCCAAAGCGAACACTGCGGCGCGCGAGGCGCCGAATGCTGCTCGCCAGGAGGCGGATGCGGAACCGGCGGTTGCCGAGGCCGCGACGCGCCAACGGACGGATGAAGAATTGTGGAAGCTGTTCGACAGCGAGGCTGTCGGCGTCGTGCGCACCGGTGACGACGATCCGACCCTGGCCGCCGGCGCTCCGGCGGAAACGCCGAAACATACCGCAGTGACGGAGGACTCGCTGCCGGTGTGGGCCCGTCCGAAGCCGGGCCGCACAGCCGCTCGTTCGACCACGCCCAAGACGCGCGCTGCCAGCACGTCGGTCAACGCGCCGCCCGTGCGGCCGCTGAAGTCGGCCGAATTGCCGACCGTCGCGCCGCACCCGGCCGCCGATGCGACCGTAGCGACCGCTGCGCGTCGTGAACGGCACGATCTGGTCACTCAGGCCCGCGAGCACGAACAGCGCGGCGCACTGCAACAGGCGCGGCAGTCCGCTGCGGACGCCGTCGCGATTGCTGATCGTGAGCGGTTCGAGTTTGCTCCCGGCGAGGAGCGGCCTGCGGACGTGTTCCGCCGCCTCGACGAACGTCTGTCCGCCTCGACGCGTGATCCCTTCGGCGATGCCCCGCAGGAATCCGCGGCGGCCGCGGCCCTCCAAGGGACGTCACCGTTCGCGTCCGGGACGACGCTGACCGATTCGCTGCCATGGAAAACGCGCATTCAACCTCAACCTGACACAGCTCCGCCGGCCCCGGCCCCCGAGCGCAAGCCCTCGGCGCCTGCGACGAACTTCCCTGCCGCTCCCGAATGGCGGGGAGTCCGGGCCAACAGTCCAGTTTCGCTGGCAGTCGTAGAACAACCCGAGTTCTCCGCCAGCCCCAGCGAGTCGCCGTCCGTACGGCATGCGGACGTCGAGGATGTTGGGGCCGCTCTTCGAACTCCGGGACGTCTGTTGCCGCGGACCTTACCGGCGGCCGTCGCCCCGGCCGCCACCGACGACCGCTCGCTGGCGCTCAGTGCGCCGCCGATCGCCGAGGGACCTTTGCTCGCGCCGCCGCTGGACGTGACGCCGTTAGCTGCGGCGCCGGCTCCGCCGATCCTGGCGGATGGCAGCGCAGCGTCTCTGACGCTTCCCGCCACGGCCGACGAAGAGTTGCAACGCTCGAGCGGCAAAGCCGGCTGGATCATCGGTGGCGTATTGCTGGCGGCCGGACTGTGGCTGTTCGGCTTCCGTGGCGGCCGCGCGACCCGCAGGAACTCCTCGGCGTCAGGCCGCTGAACGTCGGAATTCCGCCAAGTGTTGGAGTTCCGCCATCAGGCGGCCGATCGTCGATCGGCTCCGTTCCGCTTGCGAATGGCGCACATGGGGGTGGCACGCGCTTCCGCTTGGGTGGCACGCCCTTTGGGAAACTACGGGCGAGGCGAGCGGGACCAGGCGACCCGATTCTGCCGCGGATCGACCGCCTGATTCACGTCCAGCGAAAATCGCGGCGCAGGAATTCGGAGAGCGCCGCATTGTGCGGCGCGAAGTACCTTCGCAGCGAGTCGCGAACCGGCTCTCCCTGTTGCTGGTCATAGCCGCCGACCAGTTGGGCGTCGAGGTTCGGCGGACAAAAGCCGGTGCGAATGCCGATGTGGGCGCAGGCCGCGTCGAAGATCCGCTGCGGCTGCTGGAACAGGTCTTCGCTCCGGACGATCAGCAGTTGCTCCGCCGGGAAGACCTGGAGTGCGAGCCGCAACTGGTCGACGTAGCGGCCGCGGGCCTTGTAAGAATACCAGCGGTGCGCACGGCTGATGTATCGGCCGTCCTCCTGCATCCGTGCGTACTCGCCGTTGATGCGCGCGTCCTCCTGCTCCATCGCCGCTTCGATGGGGAGCGGTTCGCGGCCGTTGCGCTGCGAGTGAAAATAGTGCGAAATGGCGCGTTCCACCGGGTCGCGGAGCAGGGCGATCAACCGCACGTTCGGCAACAGGCGGGCAATCCGCGCGGGGGCGTGCGGGTGGCACATGTAGTACGGGCTGCCTTCCCCGGTGATCTGGCGGGCCTCCAGTTCGGCCGCGTGCGGAAAGTGCCCGCGGTACCAGCGTTCCCCCTTCGAGTAGTTGATGTCGAAGTAATGGACCTCTTTGCGCGTGGCCTCGACGACCTGGGGATGCTGTCCGAGCCACCGGTACAGCGAGGTCGTTCCCCCCTTCTGCGTGCCGATGATCAGAAACGCCGGCAGCACCCGTTGCCGTGAGGCCCGCCAGCGACGCCACAACCCCAGCGGTCCATGCGGCGGCGCGATCGGGGCCGCGAGCGCCTGATTCTGCCGAGCAGCGGTCGATTCTCGCACCGTCATAGTCAGACTCTCATCCTTGAGGGGTGGGACGCCTACGCCGCACGCGCCACCGGAGCAGCCGTCTGACCCGCAGTTCGCGGCGCCCGCTTGGCCGACGTCCAGTCGTTGAAGTCGTAGCCAAACGTGTGTCTCAGCAGTTCAGCGCACCGGGCGGAGAAGTATTCGCGGTCCTCGGCGTTGAACCAATCGACCGGATCGCGTTCGTCCTTGCGGACCAGCGAAATGCTGCGCACGTGCGGATCCTGGGCCGCCATCCGGTCCTTGCTGCATTCGGCCGCCGCCTTCGCGAACATCGCCGTGTCAGACACGGGCAATTCCAGGAATCGCCACACCCGCTCCAGTTCGCCGGGCGTGTCGCGCCGCAGATTCTCGTAGTGCACGATCAGGGTCTGGTCCGGCAAACGCTGGGCGACGTCTCCCCACGCGTTGAAGAAGGCAAATCGTTTGTAAAGATCCCACTTGGTGCCCCGCTCCCAGAAGCCGTGGTCGCGCAGCGACTCGGAAAAGGAAACGCCGGCCAGTTCCACCGTCTGACGCTCAAACCGCGACACCATTGATGCCCGAATGTCCCGCAGCAGGACGACATACCGGGGGAACCGCAACAGTGTTCGCATCAGCGAAGAATGCACCAGCGGACTCGGTGCGTGGTGCGTCCGCACCAGGCGCGGCAGGTGTGCGTCGCGCGACGCGAGCCGCGGATGGCAGATCAGGGACCGGTCGCGAATATGCGCGGGTTTAGGCACGCCATACTGCAGGCAGATCGCGGTGGCCATCAAGTTGCTGATCCAGTGTGTGCCGGATTGCTGCCCGGTGGCGAAGTAGCCTGCTGCGTCCCGTTGCCAGAGCAGGCTCAAACGAAACATGTCGTGGCGGACGTACCGCGCGAGATAGGTGAGATTCATCGATCAGCTCCGTCCAAGAAGGTAACGACCGCACGCGGCAGCGGGGTGGGCTTTTATGCTGGAACTCCAATGCTGTCAATAGGTTTTGGCTCTTCTTGCGTGGGCCGAATTCGCGAAGCGAGACGAACATCCCCGTCACAATCCGCACGGTCCCCCTTTTCGGAATAATTGCCCCATGTTCGCCGAGCTTCGAGGCCGATAAATCTGCCAGGGAGGCGGTTTCAGAACGGGGGATTGCGGCTCGCGCTGTTCGCGGGAGCGGCAATTTGCTGCTGCTGCTCGATCAGGCAAGCCGCCTGATCCACGGAGTTCTGAATCTGCATCGGGCAATCTCGTTGCACTGTGCGCCACCACAGGCTTATGCCAATGCACGATTGGATCAATCACGCCGCGTTAGGGATTGTGCGCGTCCTCTCGACCAGCTTCGATCCCTTCATCCCACCGAACCTGGACCACCGTCCGAAAGTGTTCGGCATCGGGTTCCATAAGACCGGCACCAGCACGCTGGGACGCGCCTTGCGGACGCTCGGCTACCGCGTCCAGAAAGGACGCGCCTTCAATCACCCGCGCAAGCCGTCCATTCCCGAGCCGGTCACATTGGACAAGGTCTGGGACCTGGTGCGGCCGATGATCCCGCTCTACGGCGCCTTTGAAGACAATCCCTGGCCCCTGCTGTTCCAGCACGTGGACCAGGCGTATCCCGGATCACGGTTCGTCTTCACGTACCGGGATTCGGACCGCTGGATCCGTTCCGCGCTGCGCTACTTCGGGGCGAAAACAAACGCGACGCACGACCTGCTGTACGAGCGGCCGAAATTCCGCATCGCGGGCAATGAAGATATCGCTCTCGCCCGGTACGAGCGGCACAACATGGAAGTGCTCGACTACTTCCACAACCGACCGGGCGACATCCTTCAATGGAACCTCGAAGCGGACCCCCGCTGGGAACCGCTGTGCGAGTTCCTGGGTTGCCCGGTTCCCGAGCGCCACTTTCCACACGCGAATCACGCATCCGGACGCAAGCGCGTGCCGGCCGATACGGCGGCGGCCGCCTGATCGTCCGACCGTACGCCGCTGGATCGTTGGGTGAACGCGTCTTGCAGGGAGCTCCGCTCGGGCTCCCCGTTGGCGAACGAGGGTGTGGGCCGCGTTGTGCGCGGGCGGCGGGCGATCATCCACATGTTGTCGTTGACCGGCAGCTTGTCCAGCAGGCCGAAACGAGCAACCTGATAGCCGGCGGCGGTCACCATCGCCTGCAATGACTCCGGCACGAAGTAATTCACGTGGTCGGGAAACCGGAATCCGCACCAGCGGCCGCCGCGGACCCGGCGGTTCCAACAACCGAAGTTCGGCACTTTGATGATCACGTAACCGCCCGGCCGGAGGACGCGACACGACTCCTCCAGCACCTCACGCGGCTGCGTTTCATGTTCGAGGAACGCCCGCATCATCACGGCGTCGAACGAGTCGTCGGCGATCTGCCGGAGCCCGGACAAGGCATCCGCTTCAATGACGCGGCCGCCGACAGATTCGGCAATTTTCCGGGCCTGGGCGGCGGCATTGGCATCCAGTTCGATCCCCGAGCCGCGCAAATCCGGCGCGGCACGCTCAATGCCCCCGCCGATGCCGCAGCCGACGTCCAGGAACTCGCCGCGCGGCACGTACGCCTTCAATAGCGCCAGGGCCTTGTCGTAATAGCCGAACGTCCTCCGCCGCAGCTTGCGCAGCCGGCGCTCCGCCTTCAGCAACAGCGGCTCGCGACTGAAGCGCAGTTCCTTTTCATCAACCTTCGTTTTGGTCCATGCAAAGTCATTGATCAGTTCGTGGTAGCTGGCGGCATTCTCCAGATAGACGAACCGGCACACGGCGCAGGTCTTGATCCGCCAGTGTTCACGGCTGTAGGGCGATACGGCGGCGGTGCGGTTGTCGGTCCCGCACAGGGGACACGGACGAATCGTCTCGAACATATGAGTCAACTTATTGGCAGGGGTGCAGTGCGCGGGCAACGTCTCTACGCCACCCGTCGGACGACGACCTTCAGGCAGGTTTTCCATCGCAGCGGTGCGGACAGAATTCGGAAACCGCGTCGCGCGAATAGCGCGGTCATCGACTTCCGACCGAACAGGACGACATGTTCCGGTGGCTTGAGGCTGTCCCAACCGAGGATGTTCCGCGGAACGCGGACGTGTGTGGCATGCGGCGTCGTGAGAAACACGATGCCGCCAGGGTGCAACAACGTTCGGAGATCATCCACAAAGCTCTGTGGATCAATCACGTGCTCGATGACTTCCGTGCAGAAGATCAAGTCGAATCGTTCGCCGGCTCGAGCCAGGTCGGTGGCCGATGTTTCCAGGAACCGGCAGTTCGGATACCGCTCAGAGGCGAATCCAATGCTTTGCGGATCGAGATCGACGCCCGTTGCGTCGAGGCCCGAGTCTCGCGCGGCCGCCACGGCTGACCCCACGCTGCAGCCGATGTCCAGAAACCGCCGGCCGGGGACGCGATGCTTGAGCAGCATCATCCGCCACCGGGCTTTGCGGTACTTGGCATCGGCTTTTCGCAGGTATTTGTCGTTCCGTGGATGCTGGCGGTAAAACGCGTTGAGTTCCGCTGCGGTCGGCATCGGATTCACGAACACCAGCCGGCAGGCCTTGCACTTCCAGACGTGATATCCGTTCTTTTCTCCCGCGTAATCGGTTCCGGCCGATTCGCAGGCCAGGCAGTTCGGTGTCGACGACAGCGGCGCAGGTTCCCGACGTTGTCCGCTCGCATCGCTGCGCAGCTCCGCCTGTGCCAGAGCCCGGCGCCAAGCGCGTAATGGCTTCCGCAGCGCGCCCGATTTCCAGGTCTTGAACACCACGTCCTCAGGCGAGACAGCCACCGTCTCGACGCAGTTGAAGAACCGTCGCAGTTTCGGACGCCACCAGTCCGCGTAACGGACCGTGCAATTCGGAGCCTCTCCCGCCAGTGGACGCGCGCACGTCGAAATCTGAAATACAACGTGCTCTGAGATGCTGCAGAGCCGCCGCAGCAACGAATCGAGTTCGGCTACCGGCGTTTGTTCGAGCAACCCGGCGCAGAGGACCAGATCGGCCCGTTGGTCGGCCGGAATTCGCCCGTCCAGTTGGGCAACGTGGCGGGCGCTCGAAAGCCGAAACCTGGCGGCGAGGGCGTCGCAATTGGAGTCCAATGCGGTGCCGATGCACAGGACGTCCTGGGGGCGCAGTTCGCGGACATCGGCCTCGACGAGCCGCTGCATTCGCTGCGATTGGGTCGCGTCGGGCGCAGCCGCGACCGGCAGGTTGTCGGCTGGGGTCAAGCGAGTTCTCCGTCCCTGGAACATCGGCCCGCCCGATCGGCCGACGCCTCGTGCGAAGGCTGTCTCGCCCATCGGGGGGCGGAATGTACGCCATCGCTCCGCAAATGGGCAAGATCGCTTCGGGACTCAACCGCGTTGGAACGCAGCGACTCGTACGCTTCCCGACTCTGCAGAAAGTCCGGGACGCGGCTGGCCATGCACAGCGCTCGTCCCCCTCCGGGAGTCTTTCAACGGGCATTTGGACTACCGTTCACACGAATTTCATAGAATAATCGAGATTCCTCACTCTCCTCACACATGGCGATCCGATGTCCGGCGGCGCCACAGCCGGATGCGGTCAGCGACGGTATCGATGCTGGATCGGGCGATGAAGCGCTTACTCAAGCTCGTGGCACTGGTCGCAGGCGCGGCCTCCCTAGGGACCGCGGCATTCGGCGACGGCAAAACCGCGCCGACCGCCACCGAGCAGGCCGGCATCCGCTTCTTTGAATCGCATGTCCGGCCGGTCCTCGTGAAACATTGCTACGAGTGCCATTCCGAACAGTCCGGGAAGGCCGAAGGGGAACTGCGCGTCGACTCGCGCGAAGCGATCCGCAAAGGGGGCAGCCGGGGTCCGGCCGTTGTGCCGGGCCACCCCAGACAAAGTTGGCTGCTCACGGCGGTCTCGCATTCCGACGCCGATCTGCACATGCCTCCCAGGCAGGACAAGCTGCCGCAGACCATAATCTCCGATCTGAAGAAGTGGGTCGCCATGGGAGCGCCCGACCCGCGCGAGACCCTCCCTCAAGAGCCGCCCAAAGCCTGGGGAGACATGGCGTCCAGGCGCCGGTACTGGTCCTATCAGCCGGTCCACGACTGTACCCCTCCCACCGTCCGCGACGCCGATTGGCCGCGCGACGATCTGGACCGGTTCATTCTTGCCACACTCCAGCACCACGGGCTTGCGCCGTCTCCGGATGCGAAGCCGATCGTGTTGCTGCGGCGGTTGCACTTTGATCTCGTTGGTCTGCCGCCGTCGCCCGCAGCGCTGCAGGACTTCCTCCGCGACGTGGAAAACCGCGGCATCGACGCGGCATTGGCCGCGGTCGTCGACAGGCTGCTCAGCACGCCGCAATTCGGCGAGCGCTGGGGTCGGCACTGGCTGGATGTCGCCCGCTATGGCGAATCCAGCGGCAAAGAAGCGAATATCGCGTTCCCGTATGCCTGGCGCTACCGGGATTACGTGATTGATTGCGTCAACGCTGACGTGCCCTACGACCGGTTCCTCACCGAACAGATCGCCGGCGACCTGCTGCCGGCGGACACCAGTGCCGAACGAGCCCGGCTCCTGATCGCCACCGGCTTTCTGGCGGTCGGCACCAAAAACCTGGACGAAGGCAACGCCGCGCAGTTCGCGGCCAACCTGATCGATGAACAGATCGACGCCGTCACACGGGCCGTGCTCGGGAATTCGATCGCCTGCGCACGCTGCCACGATCACAAGTTTGATCCCTTTACGATGAAGGACTACTACGCCCTGGCCGGCATCTTCGCCAGCACTAAGACCTGGTTCGGCACCGCCGTTTCACCCGCCAACCGCGTCGGGGGCGACCCTCTGGTCCTGCCCGCCGTGGAAGGACAGCTCATCCCGCAGGCATCAATCCCGCCGGAAAAGGTCGCGGAGCTGAAACATCAACTCGCCGATCTCAAGCAGGAGGAAACCGACAAGCGGGCGGCGGTCGCCAAGGCCATCGCCAAAGGCGAAGACGCCAGCAACATCTTCACGCTCCGCGACGCCCTCCGCATTTTCTGGCAGAGCGGCGGAATCGAAGGGCAGCTCGAAAAGGTCGATGAGCAGGGGCACGCCCTGCCGCTGGCGATGGGCGTATCCGAACAGGACGCCAAGGTCGACGCGCCGCTGCTCGACCGCGGCGAAGTCGCCAAGCCGGGACAGCCGGTGCCGCGCGGCTTTCCCGACGCCATTTCTGTGGACCATCCACCGGCCATCCCCGCCGACCAGAGTGGTCGTCTCCAGTTGGCCCAGTGGCTGGTGCGGCCCGATCATCCGCTGACAAGCCGGGTGATGGTTAATCGCATCTGGCGCCACCTCCTGGGGACCGGACTGGTTGCGACGGTCGACAATTTCGGGACGTCCGGGCAGCCCCCCAGTCACCCGGAACTGCTCGAACACCTGGCAACGCGGTTCACCCAGCACGGCTGGTCGGTCAAACGAATGGTGCGGACGATCGCCCTCTCGCGGACTTACCGGCAGGCATCCGAGTTTCGCGAGGACGCCTTCCAGAGAGACCCGGACAATCGCTGGTTGTGGCGCGCGTCGAAACGGCGTCTGGAGGCGGAGGCGATCCGGGATGCGATGCTCTCCGTCTCCGATGAGCTGGACCTGGTGCGTCCGGCGGCTTCGCTGGTCGCGACCACGGTCGGCGACGGGCCAATTGCTTTGATCGGACTGAACCGGCGGTTGCCGTCCGACCTCGACGGCGCCCTCTATCGATCGGTGTACCTGCCGGTGATCCGTGACCGGTTGCCGGATGTCCTGGACTTGTTCGATTTCGCCGAACCGAGCCTCGTGACCGGCGACCGGTCGCAGACAAACGTCCCGATCCAGGCGCTGTACCTGCTCAACAGTCCGTTCGTACGGGCCCGCGCCGCGGGTCTGGCGGCGCGGCTGCAACGGGACGCAGACAGCACTGCGGACAGGATTACGCTGGCGTTCGAGTTGTGCTACGGCCGGCAGCCGGGCCCCGCCGAGATGGCGCGGTCGTTTGAGTATCTCAGCGCGGAGTCGGCCGGGTCGCCGGAAGCGACGATGGTGAATCTGTGCCAGGTGCTGCTGTGCACGGCGGAATTTCGGAACATCGACTGACATCGCCACTTTGTGCGGTTGGAGTTTTCCTGTAGCAGGCTGATTCTCGAAAGCGGAGAGCCACAGGCGCCGAAGTCCCGGGAGTTCGCAAATGTTAGGCCGAAGAATCACGCAGCCACTGCCAACATCGTTCTCGCGCCGGCACGCGCTGCAATCGCTGGCCTCCGGCTTCGGCTACCTCGCATTCGCCGGACTTGCCCACTCGCAGGCGGCCCAATCCGAGGTCGGCGGCAATCCGCTGGCGGCCCGTGGCGCGCATTTCCCCGCCCGGGCGCAGCGCGTGATTTTCCTGTGCATGAACGGCGGTCCGTCGCACATGGATCTGTTCGACTACAAGCCGGTCCTCAATCGCCACGCCTCCGAAGGTAAAACGCTCGACGGCAAGCAATACGGCGCGCCGCTGATGGGCGCGCAATTCCCGTTCCACCAGCACGGAGACTCAGGCCTGTGGATCTCCGATGCCTGTCCGCAAATCGCCGCGCACGCCGACGAGTTGTGCATCATCAACAGCATGCAGACCGATCTGCCGAACCATTCGCAGGCGTTCAACCAGATGCACACCGGCAGCTTCCAGTTCGTCCGTCCCTCTCTGGGTGCCTGGACGCTGTACGGCCTGGGAACGGAAAACGCCAACCTGCCCGGCTTCATCACGCTCAGTCCGCCGTCGGACAACGGCGGTGCGCAGAACTACGGCAGCGCCTTCCTCCCCGCGATCTATCAGGGCACAAAGATCGGCACGCACCAGATCCCCGGCTTCTACGCCGCATTCCTCGGCGTGGATCACGAGCCGGGACCGCCGCTGAAGTACGTCGGCGACTCTGGCCTGAGCCGCGCGGAACAGCGGGCGCAGCTCGACCTGATTCGCTACTTCAATACCCGCAAGCTCGCGGATGACCCGCATCAGCCGGAAATCGAAGGGGCGATCGAGTCCTTCGAGCTGGCGTTTCGCATGCAGGACGAAGTGCCCGCACTGCTCGACCTCAGTGGCGAGAGCGCCTCGATGCTGGAACTGTACGGCGTCGGCTCCGGCAAGCCGACGGATCGCTTCGGCCGGCAATGCCTGCTCGCGCGGCGGCTGGCGGAAGCCGGCGTACGGTTCATCGAGATCACGTCACCCGAGGGGTGGGACCACCACTTCCTGCTGAAGGACAACCTCGCCAAGAGCTGCGCGGCGACGGACCAGCCCGTCGCGGCCCTGCTGACCGATCTGAAGCAGCGTGGCTTGCTTGACGACACGCTCGTCATCTGGGCCGGCGAGTTCGGCCGCACGCCGTATGCGCAAAGCGGCACCGGCCGCGATCACAACGCGAAAGGCTACAGCGTGTGGATGGCCGGCGGCGGTGTCCGCGGCGGCCGCGCCTATGGTCGGACCGACGACTATGGCGGCGCGGCCGTCGAGCATCCGGTCCACGTCCACGACTGGCACGCCACGATTCTGCACCTGCTCGGTCTCGACCACGAGCGGCTCACCTTCCGCTACGGCGGCCGCAGCTTCCGCCTGACCGACGTCTACGGCTCGGTCGTGCGCGACATCGTGGGCTGATCTACATTCGATTTTGTTGACACACTGCCGCAAAGGCACAGAGACGCACAGAGCAAGTTTTCAAGGATCAATCGGTGCTCGCGGGCCTTAACCCAATCTCTGTGCGTCTTCGTGACTCTGTGCCTTTGTGTCAATTCGTCTGCGCAATGGACGTGTGCTAAGCCCCGCGCATCCGCTGCATGCGTGACGCCAAGTACGCCCCCAGCGATTTCTGATACGGGTCGCGCGTGACGAGCTTGTAGTAATCCACGCCCGCATTGCCGCAGCGCTGCGCGAGTTCCGTCTCGAACTTCGCATACTGTTGCCGGTAGATCGCCCGCAGCCGGTGCGGATCGACCAGCACCTTGTACCCGGCCCGTTCCAGGCTGCGGAACTGTGTCGGCCGTGCGAACGGGAACTCCTCCTCCTCGGGCGCAACGATCTGGAACAGAATCACCTCGTGCCGCGCGTGCCGGAACTGCTGCAGCGCCGCCGTCAGCGGTTCCAGCTTGTCGAAGAAATCGCTGAGAATGACCACCAGGCTCCGCCGCTTCAGCAGCGGAATCAGCTGTGGAAACACCGAGGCCAGGCTCGTCTCGCGGCCGGGCTTGGCGTCTTCGAGCACGCGCGTCAGCCGCTGGAAGTTCGACGTATTCGCCGCCGGCTCGACGCGGTCGCGCACCTGCGTATCGAACGTCAATAGCCCCGCCGCGTCACGCTGTGCCAGCAGCAGATATCCGAGCGCCGCCGCGAGCTGGCGGGCGTACGCGAACTTCGACAGCGTCGATTGCCCGTACGCCATGCTGCCGGAGCAGTCGACGAGCAGATACGCGCGAAGATTGGTCTCCTCTTCGTACTCCTTCACGAAGTACCGTCCGGTTTTCCCGAACGCCCGCCAGTCGATGTGCCGGATTTCATCGCCGGGGTAGTACTGGCGATGCTCGACAAACTCGACGCTCGACCCCTTGAACGGGCTCTTGTGCTGGCCCCCCATGTAGCCTTCGACCAAGAGCCGTGCAACAACGTCGAGCTTGCCGAACCGCGCGAGCGCAGTGGGGTCATGCAGATCAGGCGTGGGAGTCGATTCGCCGGCCATCCACCCAGCTTAGCGACGCATCGCAGATGCGTCATGCCGGGGCATGGCGAACAGTTCACACGAAGTGCCTGACAATCTCGATGAATACTGCGGTGCAGATCGCCACGGCAAACAACACGAAGCCGTGCAAGGCGACCCAGACGAGGCCCAGCCAGCGACGTGCTCGCCATTCAACGAGAAAGACGGCAACAGGCCAAAACACAATCATCGGCAGTCGCCACGAGTACGGCATGGGGCGACCACGCAGCGCCGAGTCCTTCACGCAAGTCATGATGACCGCGCAATTCAGCAGCTGGCCGAAAACTTCGACGGCGCCCAGCGCCGCCGCTGTGCCCGCTACGGCAAGACCCATCGCGGCGACGTAAATCATCAGCAGCCATGCCAGTCGCTGGTGCCAGAGATACCGCGCTGCTGTATTCATCGAACCTGACAACGTTCTCAAGTCGCCGATCGACTTTTTTCTCGCACAGAATGACGAACCACAAAGACACGAAGAACACAAAGAACTCTCGTACCGAGAATCTTTGTGCCCGTTGTGTCTTTGTGGTTCAAATTAGTTCGCCTGGAGCGAGGCCTTACGCCTCCTCCTCGACCTTCTTCGCCGCAGCCACAATCTTCTGCTGCTCGTTCGGCGGCACCATTTCGTAGTGGCTGAAGTCCAACGAGAACGAGCCTTGGCCCCCCGTCATGCTGGAAAGGGCGCGGGCGTAGGTCATCACTTCGGCCAGCGGGGCTTTCGCACGGATGACCTGGTAGCCTCCCGGCGCGCTGTCCATGCCTTCCATCCGGCCGCGGCGCGTGTTGAGGTCGCTGGTGATGTCGCCGAGCTTGTCGCCGGGGACGGTGATCTCCATCGTCACGATCGGCTCCAGCAGCGCGGGGCGCGCTTCCTGGAACACGTTCCGGAAGCACATGCGGGCCGCCGTCTTGAACGCCGTTTCGTTGCTGTCCACCGGGTGGTCCTTCCCGAAGAACAGTTCCACCACCACGTCCTGCACGTGGAACCCGGCGATGACACCCATCTCCATCCGCTCCTTGACTCCCTTTTCAACGGCCGGGATGAAGTTATTCGGTACCGAACCGCCCGTGACGCGATCGATGAAGCACGAATTGTTCGCCGGGTCGTAGTGGAAGTGCCGGAGGCTCGGGAACCGCGTGTCGGTGAAATACTCCTCCGGGTTGATCCCCTGCGGGCAGTGCGAAATCTTGAAATGCACCTCGGCGAACTGGCCTGAGCCGCCGGTCTGCTTCTTGTGGCGGTACATCCCTTCGGCCGAGCCGTTCACTGTCTCCCGGTACGGGACCTTCGGCTGATGGGTGATGACGTCGACCTTTTCACGGTGATGCAGACGTTTCTGGATGAGCTGCAGGTGCAGTTCGCTCATCCCGTTCATGACCATTTCCTTGGTCTGGGAGTCGCGTTTCACGTGAAACGTCGGATCCTCCTCCTCGATCTTGTGAAGAGCGCCCGAAATCTTGGCCTGGTCCGCCTGGCTCTTGGGTTCGACGGCGAGGCCGATCATCGGCGTCGGGAATCGCAGCGGCGGCATCACGAGGCCGTCAATGCCGTGGGTCACGGTGTCGCCGGTGTGCAGGTCGTCCACCTTGATGACCGCCACGATTTCGCCCGGACCGACGTCCGTGGCCGGCGCGGTCTGGTTCCCCTGCAGTTCGATGATCTGCGCAACCTTGAACGTCTTGCCGCTGCGCTCGTTGCGGACGGTGGCATCTTTCTTCAGTGAACCGCTCAGAATCCGCAGGTAGTTCATCTTGGCGACGAACGGGTCGATACGGGTCTTGAAGACCTGCGCCACCAGCGGACCGTCGGCCTTCGGTTCGACTTTGACGTCCTCGTTCCCCTTCTTGCCGGTGCGGGTGTAGGCGACCGGCGACGGGGCGAAGCGGGCAATCGCGTCCATCAGTTCGGGGACGCCGATTCCCTTCTTGGCGGCCGTGCAGAAGATCGGCACCAGCGTCCCCCCTTCGAGCGCCTTGGTGATAGCGTGCGAGATCTCGTCCGGAGTCAGCTCGCCGCCTTCGAGATAGCGTTCCATCAGGAACTCATCCGCTTCGACGGCCGCATCGAGTACCTGCTGACCGGCGGCCTTCGTGTCCACGACCGCCTCGCCCCCAGCGCCGTCAATGGTGCTGACGACGCCGCTGAAGTCATGCCCGAGCTTGTTCGGCACATTCATGAGCGCGCACGCGCTGCCAAACGTCTCGCGGATCGACTCGATGAGCTGCGGAAAGCGGATGTTGTCGCCGTCGCACCTGTTGATGACGATCATTCGCGCCAGCCCGGCCGCTTCTGCATGCTGGAACATCTTGCGGGTGTTCACTTCGATGCCGGCCGTGGCACTGATGACAATCACCGCCGTTTCGACGCCGCGCAAGGCGCCGATCGCCTGGCCGACGAAATCGGGATACCCGGGGGTGTCGATCAGGTTGATCCGCGCGCCGTTGTGCTCGAAGTGGCAGACGGACGCGACGATCGAGTGCTTGCGTTCTTTTTCGTCGTCTTCGGTGTCGAGCAGGCTGCTCCCATCTTCGACCGAGCCGGCCCGGGAGTTGGCCCCGGCCTTGAACAGCATCATGTCGGCCAGCGTGGTTTTGCCGACCGCTCCGTGACCGACGAAGGCCAGGTTCCGAATCTTCTCGACCGCAAATCTGGACATGCGCGCGTTGCCTGATCTGAGAGGTGCGAATCTGAGTCGTGGACGCAACTTCAGCGCATCCGCACCGGCCTGTCCGCCGGAACCGAAGTCCGGCGACCCGGCGGAGAATGCCGGTCGGTTGCGGAGAAGAATTGTGTTGAGCCATGCATCGTACCGGCGCCTCCTGTCCGCCGCCACCGACGTGAAGGATGTGTGAAGCGCGGGAAATTCGAAATTCGAACGTCGAATTCCGAAGGCCGGAATGTACCAATGTCCAAATGTCAGAATGTGACGCAACGGGCAATCGAACGCGACCCCTTCGGCATTTGGTCATACCTGACGTTTTGAAAAGGTTGATCGACAGCGGACACGCTGACTTCCGACCTCTGACCTCCGGGCCGTTCCGCTTCTTCCGTGTATTCCGTGGTTCCCATTTGCGCCGCGCGTGACGCTGCCGCGTGCATCGGGATTGTCCGTTACGAGCCTCCTGCGGGCTGGCGAATTTGTGACAAATCCGCAACACGCACGGGTCGTTTCGGAAACACGTCGTAGAGTTTCAACAGACAGCCGGGACTCCCTGCGCCCGGTGATCGGTGCCGTCGACGCCTGACCAGTTCCGGTCAGCGTCCGACTGCCTGGAACTCACCCGTCATGCCCGCCCTCAGCTTCGGCTCCATCCTGCTGGTCGTAGTCGTGTCGCTGTTCACGGCGGCGGCGGCGGTCTGGGACCACCGCTATCGCCGGATCCCGAATGCGCTGACGATCCCGGTGTTTGTCGCCGGGTGGGTGTACCAGGGCGCGTTTAACGGCTGGCAGGGACTGGGCCAGGGCGCGCTCGGATTCGCGCTCGGGTTCGGCATGCTGTTCATCCTGTGGATCATCGGCGGCGGCGGCGGCGGAGACGTGAAGCTGATGGGCGCGCTCAGCGTGTGGCTCGGATTTCACCTCACGCTGCTCGTCGTGATCCTGAGCACCCTGCTGGTCGTGGTCGGCTCGCTGGCGGCGATGATCCTCGAAGCCTGCCGCGGCAGCTGGCGAAAAGAACTCGTCGAACGTGCCCAACGGCGCGAAGAATCAGAACCGTCAGAGCCCGCAGGCAAAAAAGCCCCCCGGCGGATCATGGCCTATGCCGTCCCGATCTTCGTCGCCACGTGGCTGGTGATCCTCTGGAAGCTGCCGACGCTGCCGTGAGGAAGCTGTCAGCCGTCAGAAAAGAAACCTCAACGCTCAACCCTTTCGGATTTCGAGTTTCGGATTTCGGATTTCCGCCTGTCGATCAGCCCTAAACCATAAACGATCAACCCTCCCGTGCGTCCGTCCCGTCCCCAACGTGCCCGTCGTCGCGGCGTGCTGAGCATGGAGCTCGTGTTCACGCTGCCGATCCTCGGTGTGCTGTTGGCCGGGTTACTGGAGTTTTCCGTCCTGTTTTTTGCTCGGGCGGACGTCGTCGAAGCGTGCCGGGCTGGCGCCCGCAAGGCAACCCTGTACGGCGTCACCCAGATTGATGTGGAAAACGAAATTCGTCGCGTCCTGGCGCCGCGGCTGCAGCGCGGGATGCGCGTGACGACCAAGCTGAATGTCGGCTCCGGCGACCTGGTCACGGTGAGCGTCAGCACGCCGATGTCCACCGCTGCACCCGACCTGCTGTGGCCGATCGGCTTCAGCCTGCAGGGACGCAACCTGTACTGCCAGACGCGGATGGCCAAGGAATAACTCGACTCGTTGAGCGGAAAGCCGCACGCGACCGCTGCGTCATTCACAAGCTTCAGGAGAGTCCACCGTGAAACGTCTCACTCCCGCCGCTTTGACGATGGTGATGCTCGTCGTCGTCGGTTTGCTCGTCGTCGGGTACGTCGCCAAGAACCTGCTGGCCCGCGACGTCCAGCCGCCGACCGACCAGATCCTGAACGTGCCCATGGCGCTCGCCGACCTGGAGCCCGGGACGGTCATCACCGAAGGGCACATCGCCACCGGCCGGCTGCGGGAATCGCAGATGGTTCCGGAAACGATCCGCGCCGACGCCGTGGTCATTGGCCGCGTCGTAAAGCAGCCGATCCAGGCCGCACGGCCGATCCTGACAACCGACCTGTACGCCCCGGGTGACTTCCCGCCGCTGGAACTGGAACCCGGCATGCAGGCGATGTCCGTGAGTCTCGATGACAGCACCGCCGCCGTCGATGGGCTCGTCCGGGCCGGCCAGTACGTCGATGTCCACTTCACGCCTACATCGTACCGCGACCAGGAACAGACCGGTGGACTGACCATGACGCTCTTCAAGGGAGTGAAGGTCATCGCCATGAACCGCAGCACCTCCGGTGCTGCCCCGCGCGGCAGCAACAACGTCACGCTCGAGCTCAGCGAACAGCAGTCGAACATCCTGATCCAGGCCCGCTCCAAGGGAAGCCTGACGCTCACCTACGCCCCTGAAGGCAAAGGGGACGGCGGCGTGGCGGTGAGTCGGAAGGACCGCGCCACGCTCGATGAGATCCTCGGTCTGCAGCCCATCGAACCGCCATTCACCAGTGAGATCTTTCACGGCAGCGGACGGAGCGTGCTGCAGTTCCAGAACGGCCGCGCTGTCGGCAATCCGACGATGAACTACGGCCGCGACTTCACGCCGACCTCAAGCCAGCAACCCGCTGCCCCCGCGCAGCAGCCGGCCAAGACCGGCGTGTCAGGCTGACACAACGGCGCGAAGACTCAAAGACGCACAGAGAAAGTTCAAACAAGACTTTGGCTTTCTCTGTGCGTCTCTGCGACTCAGTGTCTTTGTGTCGATCTGTTTTGATCTGAATTGAACATGCGTCGCGTATCGACACCCGCCGTGCGTCGTCGGGGATCGCTGATCCCGGCGGTCGCCGTTGCGCTGTTGATCGTCGGTGCCGCGGCCGCCATCGCGCTTGACCGGCTGTGGATCGACGCGGCCCGGATCGAACTGCTGACCGCTGCGGAGTCCGCAGCGCTCGCCGGAGCGGCCCAGCTCGCGGACGATCGTCAACTCGCCACCGTCGTCGATGTTCGGGAACGGCTGGCCGAAGTCCGCACCGCCGCTGTCACAGCCGCGGCCCAGAATTACGTCGCCGGCCAGCCTTTGCGAGTTCCGACGACCGATGTGCACATCGGACGGCTCGTGCAGGATCGGACGGGCCGTGAGGTTTTCCTCGAAACCGACAACGCGCCGACTTCGGTCGCCGTCTTCGCAGCACGGCAGCGCAGCGGCGCGAACCCTGTCGCGCTGTTCCTGCGAACGCTGACAAAAGCACAGCGGCCGTTGGTCCAGGTCTCCGCCGAAGCCTCCATCGACAATCGCGTGGTGGGAGTCGCTGCGATCCAGGGGGGCTCGATCCCGGCCCTGCCGCTGGCGGCTCTGGAGATTGACCCCTCCGGCGTCCAGCCGCAGACCTGGGTGCGGCAGATTGAAGAGCACGGCGGCGCCGACCAGTTCGGCTATGACCAGGCCTCTGGTCTCGTGATCAATCAACCAGACGGCTTGCCGGAACTGACGCTGCTGAGTGCCCCGCTGTCGGCATCCAGCGGCACGGCCACGCCAACGAACGTCCGGCTGCTCGACTTCGCGACCGGCCTGCGCGACGACCGGCTCGCCGCGCAGGTGGCTGCCGGTCTGCGGCCTGCAGACCTGGTGGCGTCCAACGGTGTGTTGCGGTTCGACGGCCTGCCGCTGCTGATCGGCTGCGAGTCCCAGATTGAACCGGCCACGCGCCAAGCCCTCGCTGCAGCAATCGGCCAGCCGCGGATCTGCTGCGTGTTCTCCGCCGTCGCCGGCAACACGAGTGCGGTCTCCGTCCCGCGCATGGTGGCGGTCCGCGTGATGTCGGTCCGCGAAGTGGACAGCGAACGTGTCGAAATCATCGTCCAACCAACCGTCGTGACCACGCGAACCGCGATCTTCGCGGCGAATGCGGAAGTCGCGAACCCCTACGTCTACAAGCTGCAACTGACCCATTGAGTGTCTCGATGATCGCCCACACACCGCATCACGCGCCGGCCCGGCAGTCGTTTCAGCAGTTGAAGACGCGGCTGCATCGGCAGATGGTCGACGCCATCGACATGTCCAAGGCCGGTGCGCTCGGCGAAGACGTATTCCGGCGCCAGCTCCAGTCTCTCGCCGCGCACCTGTGCGAGCGGCCGGAAGCCGGACTCGCCGGCGGCGAGCGCGACGAGATGGTTCGCGAGCTGATGGACGAGATTTACGGCTTCGGCCCGCTGCAGGAGCTGATGGACGATCCGGAAGTCAGCGACGTGCTGGTCAACGGCGCGGAGACGGTGATCGTGGAACGGAATGGTCTGCTGCAGAAGACCGACGTGACGTTCGCCGATGACGCCCACTTGCTGCACTTCATCCAGCGTCTGGTCGGACGGGCCGGCCGGCGCATCGACGAAGTCTCGCCGATGGTCGACGCCAAGCTGGCCGATGGTTCCCGCTTGCACGCCGTCATCCCGCCGCTGGCCCTCCGCGGACCGACGCTCTCGATCCGCCGATTCAAGACGCGAATCGTGCAGTTCGAAGACATGGTGCGGATGGGCACGCTGTCGCCGGAGATGGCCGACTTCCTGATCCTCTGCGTCCGGGGCCGGATGAACATCCTGCTCTCGGGCGGCACCGGCGCCGGCAAGACGACGCTGCTCAACAACCTGAGCCGGTTCATCCCGAACAGCGAACGCGTAGTGACGATTGAAGAGACGGCCGAACTGCAGTTGCAGCAGCCGGACGTCGTCGGCCTCGAAACGCGCGTGCCGAACATCGAAGGCAAAGGACTCGTCACGCCACGCGACCTGTTGCGGAACAGCCTCCGCATGCGGCCGGACCGGATCATCGTCGGCGAAGCCCGCGGTTCCGAAGTCCTCGACATGCTGCAGGCCATGAACACCGGCCACGACGGCTCGATGAGCACGATTCACGCCAACGACACGCGCGACGCCATGCACCGGCTGGAGCTGATGATCGCCCTGTCCGGAGCGGAGCTGCCCACGCACGTCGCGCGGCAGTACGTTGCCTCGGCGATCCAGGTGCTGGTGCACATTGCCCGGCTGGCAACCGGCGAACGCAAGGTCGTCCGCATTTCCGAGCTGTCCGGCGTGCAGGACGGAGAGTTCGTCGTAAACGACATCTTCGTGCATCGCATGGCGGGGGTCGGTGAAGACGGCCGCGTCCAGGGCGCGTTTTACACAACGGGACACGAACCCACCTGCCTCCGCCGCATGACGGCCAAGGGGCACGAAGTCCCGACCGGGATCTTCGCCGCCCGCGAACTCGCGACCGGCATGGAGTATACCCCGGCGACTTGAGCCACGGGGTTAATCCCCGTGGCAATACGCGATGGAAGAAGATTGCAAATTGATCATTGCAAAATGCAAATTGCAAATTGAGTGACGCGAAGCGGAGCTTCGAGAGAGTGCGTTCCCAAGCAGAGCTTGGGAACGAGGATGAGAAGTAGCGGTCAGCTATCAGCGATCAGGCGTCAGAAAAGACAAACTTCAACGCTAAACGCTCAACGCTTTCGGATTTCGACGTTCGGATTTCGGATTTATCGATCAACCATAAACCATAAACGATCAACCCCTCCGTCCGATGTCCACACACGTCCTGCAGCCCCGGCCGGAGTTCGCCGACATCCTTCGTGATCGGCAGGAGTTCGCCGTTGATGGCCGCGATACGCTGGGCAACCAGCTCAACGGCTGGTTCGACCGGCTGATGATCCAGTCCGGCGCGGAGATCGCGCCGGCCATGCTGCTCACACTGTGCGTCTGCAGCGCGGTTGCCTGCGGCGGACTGGCGTTCGTCGTTCAGGAGAACTTGCTGACCACCGCGATTGGGGCCGTCCTGGGTGCTGTCGCGCCGATCGTGGCGGCAGTCGTGATCCGTTCGCGCCGTCAGTCTGAGATGCAGAAACAGTTGCCGGCCATGCTGGATGAGCTGGCCCGCGCCGCACGAACCGGCCGCAGCCTCGAGAAGTGCCTCGCCCTCGTGGCGGACGACACACTGCAACCGCTCGGCGGCGAACTGCGTCGCTGCACACGGCGGCTCGACCTGGGGATGTCGATCACTGACGCGCTCCATGAACTTCCGTTGCGCACCGGCCTGCCGGCCACGAATGTGCTGGTCAGCGCTCTGGCCGTGCATCGCGAGACCGGCGGCGACCTTGTGAAGGTCCTCGAGCGTCTCGCCCAGACGCTGCGGACGCGGATTCAGTTCCAGGGACGCCTGAAAGCTGCGACCGCTGCGAGCCGTGCCACCGCACTGCTGATGATCGTCGTGCCGCCGGCGGTGCTGGCATTCTTCATTTTCCGCGACCCCGAATACATCAACAACCTGATGCAGTCCGAGTGGGGCTTCCGCGTCACCCTGATGGCGGCCGCTCTGCAGGTGATCGGCTCATTGTGGGTCCTGCGCATCCTGAAGCAGAGTGGACAAGGATGAATGGAAAGCAGAAAGCCGAAAGCGGGAAGCGGACTGCGAAATGTGGAAATGCCCGAATGTCGAATGTGTGAATGATTGACCGTAAGACGGTCATCAGACGACCAGTCACCGGAAAACCAAACACCCTGTCCGACATTCGGATTTCGGATTTAGGCCCACGCCATGTCTCCCATCAACCAATTGATCGTCGTGCTGGTCGCCGTGGGTGCCATCGGCCTGTTGTGCATGCGCCTGTGGCGGCAATTCCGGCCCAGTCTCCGGCTGCAAAAGGCCGTGCGACGGCGACGCCGTAAGCCGGCTGTTGCGAAACCGCAAGTGACGGTGGTGGCCGCACCGGCCGCAGTCGCGGTCGTAGCACCCTCAACGCTCAACCTTCGATCTTCAACGCGCGTCGATAATCCATCAACCATCCCTGCGCGCCACGATCAACCTTCTCTGCCGACTCTCGAAGCCGAAGACACGCCGCTGGTCGACGACAACGATCTGGCTTTCGGACCGATCACGAAGTTGCTCGCCGCGTTGCTGCCGGAGTCGGACGATCGCCGAGTAGCGCTCAAGAAGTCGCTGCGAAACGCGGGTTACTACGAGCCGCACGCGTGGCACAATCTGGCCGCCGCGCGCTATTTGGGTCTGATCCTGCCGATCGTGATCGGACTGGGTCTGCTGATCATTTCACCGCCTGCTGCCGAACCGTGGATCTTCGTCGGACTCGTACTGCTGCCGGCACTGGGCTGGTCGCTGCCGACACTGCTCGTACGGCGGCAAGCCGCCGATCGGCTGGCGGAAATTGAGCGGTCCATGCCCGACCTGCTCGACATGATGAACATGTGCGTCAGCCAGGGAATGACCGTCCCGTCGTCGCTGCAGCGCGTCGGCATGGACCTGGAAGCGGTCTCCCCCGCGCTGTCACAGGAGCTCAAGATTGTCTCCGACCAGGCCCGGATCGGATCGCTCGAACAGGCCCTGGTCGCCTTCAGCAAACGTGTTGAGCTGCCGGACGTGTACTCGTTCACATCGCTCCTCGTGCAGACTGAGCGGATGGGCACTAGCATGTCGCAGGCGCTGGCGGAGTACAGCGACGGCATGCGTGAAACGCTGAGGCAGCAGGCCGATCAGAAGGCGAACACGGCTTCGTTCAAGTTGCTGTTCCCGACGGTGCTGTGCCTGATGCCGGCGGTGTTCATGATCCTGCTGGGCCCGGCGATCATCGAGATGTCCGCCTTCTTCCGCGAAGGTGGCAACGAAGTGCTGAGCACGAGCATGGAATCAGCGCAGAACGTGCTGCAGTAGTTCGAGTCGCACCTGCACGCGGAATTCCAACGCCGTCACCGCGCCTGCGGACGCTGGCGCTGCGGCGCCGGGCAGCAGTCGACCGGGCAGACATCCCAGTTCGGGCCGTACTTGCCGATCGCTTCACGTGGCACATCGCCTGAAAGCCGCTCCTGGATTACCTTGCGCAGCATCGTGATGAACCGCGGGTGCACGCCGACCGTGCCCGCCCGTGCGAACGCCAGGCCCAGCGATTTCGCCGCGTCCGCCGCTTCGCAATCCAGGTCGTAGAGCACCTCCATGTGATCCGACAGGAATCCAATCGGTGCCACGACGACCGCGCTGGCTCCTTGCGCCTTCAGTTCGCGGAGATATTCGACAATGTCCGGTCCCAACCACGGATCCTCCGGCCGTCCACTGCGACTCTGATAGACGAGCCGCCAGCGATCGGCGCCGATGCCACACGCGTCGGCAACCAGCCGCGCGGTCTCTTCCAGCTGCCGCTGATAGTCGCTCGTTGCCGCCATCGACGACGGAATGCTGTGCGCCGTAAATGCGATCTGGGCCGTTGAGCGGTTCGCTTCGGGCAACTGCAACAGTGCGTCACGCAGTCGGTCGGCGTTCGCCGCAATGAAATCCGGATGGTTATAGAACGCGCGGAGCTTGTCGATTTCCGGCGCCTGCGGACCGACCGATTCGCGCGCAGCAGCGACATTCTCACGGTACTGCCGGCAACCGGAATACGAGCTGTAAGCTGACAGAAACAGCGCGAGGCCGCGTCGCACGCCGGCTGCCGTCATCTCTTTCAGCGTGTCCGGCAGGAGCGGATGCCAGTTGCGGTTTCCCCAGTAAATCGGCAGCGCGATGTTGTGGGCCGCCAGTTCGACTTCCAGTGCGGAGATCAGCGCGCGGACCTGGGCGTTGATCGGGCTGACGCCGCCGAAGTGCTGATAGTGTTCGGCGACCTCGAGCATCCGCTCGCGCGACGCGATGCGCCCGCGGAAAAGCACATTTTTCGAGGAATGGCAGCACATCGTCCGGTCCCTCGGGACCGCCGAATGCCACCACCAGCAGTGCGTCGTAGTTCATGCGTCCAGCTTGGCAGCGCAACAAGATTGCGTCATTCGGTAGCGGGCCGTGTTACAATCTCGGAATGGCCGAGCATCACTCGCCTTCGTCGAATCGTCAAACGCTCCATTTTCGCATCAACAGGCGGGATCCTGCTGCTGTTAACGTGGTACGTCGGTGGTTACCTGACTCTTCAGTGGCTCGATGGTCGAGGGAGTTTGCCCTTGCAATTGCGACCGGTCTCGCAGGCGGTTTGCATGCCACTTGACGAGTATTGCGAGACCGACCTGCCGGGCAGCGAATGGCTTGATCACCAACGGATTCGCTGGCTTCATCGCGGATTCCGGCAACGTCGGAAGTCCGGTGGAATGGGAGAGTGGGCGGAATGGGCGGATAACGAAGCCACGTGCGGGATCCAGCGACGCGACGTTAGAGCTAGTCTAGAACTCTCCGGCTTTCGGCAGAGCCTCACTTCTCGACTTGCGGCTCGCGCGCCGCCTGGATCTCATTCGGTACCGGACGCATCGCGTTCTCCGGCATCCGGCCGGTCTGGTCCTCGATGCCGTTCAGCACGGATTCGTCCATCACTTTGATCACGATCCGCTGGCCGAAGCGATACACCTCCAGAACCCGCGCTTGCGCCCAGATCCACCGTCTTGTTGACCAGGCGCGTCAGCGGCAGCGTCTCGCGGCTCCAGCGGTTCGGCCAGTTGCTGGTCGATCTCCGATCCGGCGCTTTGGACCCAGTCGATGGCGCGGTCCATCCGCTGCAGGTTCCCCTGCGACGTCCAACTGTAATCGGCGAGCGCGACGCCCGGCACGTCCGGCACTTGTGCCGCCTGCGAGATCAGCGGATTGGTCCGCCGGCGGAAGAAGCCTTCGACGTTGTCCGCCAGTGCCATGACCGGTTGCCGCCCGCCTGACAGCGGCGAAATCACATCGTCCAGGATGCGGAACGGGCTGAGGTCCGGCAGCATCACGGCGCCGTAGCTGATGTTGTTGAGATCGGTCGCCGAGCCAGGATGATTGATGGTGCGAGGAATCAGTTTGGACTGGCGCAGCGGCGTGTACTTGAGCCGGTCCCAGGCCTGCAGGTCGACGTCGTTCCAGTAGACCGGCTCCGTCGCGGTCGCGACTTCGGTCGGGTTCCGATAGAGCGTGCGCACCGGCCGGCCGTCGAATTGGCTGTGCTGCGAGGATTCTTCCCACAAACCGACCATGTCGAGGATCGTTGGCGTAAGATCGGCCAGCCGCTGCGGCGATGTGATCCGCGCGCCGCGCCGCACCTGCGGTCCGCTGGCGAAGAACGACGCGCGCATCGATTCCGACACCGGGTACCCGTGCATCGTGCCGGGCGAGGCGTCGGTCGAGAAGAACCAGCCTGGCCGCGCCGTCACCACGAGGTCCGGTGCGTATTCCTGTTCGCAGGCTGCGAGTTCTTCATCCCACAGCATGTGCCGGGTTAACGTCACCACTGCGTCGGGATAGTGCGACTGGCAGGTCAGCTCGAGCCAGAACCGCTCGTCGTGGAACTCCGCCAGGTAGGACGGAGATGCCTCACGGCCCAGCCCCAGCGGATCGAACTCGGCGCCGCCTTCGATTTGTTGATAGGTCACGCCGCCGTTCGTCGTGGGCGCGACATGATCAACGGAGAAGTAGCGGTACTCCCACAAACCGTCGGCATTGCGTTGCCGTTCAATCACCGCCTGGCCGCGATCGTCCGTCGTCAGCAGCACGGAGTTGTCGCTGATTTTCATCAGGACCAGGTCGATCGGCTGGTCGACCTCGCCGGCGCTGTTGACGGCATGGATGCTGGCCAGCGAACGGGCCAGGTCGATCGGATCGCGATTCTCGTCGAGGCGATAGTTCAACAGGTCGCCCGGCCGGCTCGGTCCCTGCCACTGGTGCGAACGGTACTGGCCGCGCGGCAGGTAGATACGTGCGGCGCCGTCGGAGTCGCCGTCGATGAACACGAACTCTTTCGCATTGTCTTCCGGATGCTGGTTGCGGTAGCGATGCATGTGCACCGACATGCCGAGTCCGCCGCCGGCCCATTCCCCCTGCTGATCCAGCACGCGCGGGCGGAAGAAGAAGTCGGTCGCCATATCGAAGTTCGACAGGTGGCGGTCGCGGCCGCCGACGTGTCCGTGATCGCTGACCAGCAACAGGTACGTGCTGTCGAGCCGGCCCTGGGCCCGCAGTTCATCCACGACGGCGCCGAGCAGCTCGTCGGCGCGGGCGATTGTCCGGCGCGTGACGCCGAACTGGCCGCGGCTGCACTTGTGGCTGCACGAGTCGGTCTCCGGCAGCCAGATGATCGTCACCGGCTGACGCCGTCCCAGCAGGTTGCGCACCGCGTAATCCGAGTTGGCGTCGTCCATATACTCCCACGCCTTCTGGGCCTGCATGTACGGCATGTAGCGCGCCATACTGCGACTCCAGAGCGGCGGCGGCACATCGGTCATCACCGGCAGCACGCCCACGGCCCAGTCCTTGCCGTTGCGGCGCAGATGCTCGTACAGCGGCGGCACGCTGCTGTGGCGGACATCGAGCCACTCGTCGCGCGCTTCCGCCCCCTTCGTGACCTGGATGGCGGTCGCTTCCGACGCCTGCACGATGCGGTCCACGCCGCCGGCCGATAACCACTGCGCGCTGCGCTGGGGACCGAACGGATCGAGGAACGACTCCGAATCCAGCCGGCGCCGATTGAAGCAGACCTGCCCCTTCAGTCCGTGCCGATCGGAAAAACAACCGGTCCACATCGTTCCGTTGGACGTGATCGTATCCGATGGAAATCCGGTGAACGCATACTCGACCCAGGCCCCTTGTTCGAGAAACTGCTGCCGGATGTGCGGAATGTGTCCCATGCCGGCCATTTCGCGGACGACATCCGGCCGCAGGCCGTCGACGTAGAACACGACCACTGAACAGTTTCTGGCCGGTCGGCCGCTGTTATCCGCTGTTTCCACGACTCGCTCATGCAGCACCGGTCGCGGCTCGCCACCACGCTGGACCTCGACGATAAACTCGCCGCTGTTGTCCGTGATGTCAAAATCGTTAATTCCGAGCAACAGCGGTCCGCTCTCGGTCGCTTCGATGCTGCGACCACGTCCGATGAAGAATGGGTCGCCGGAACCGATCCGACCAATGAGCGCGTAACACGGGGCTGGACCACCGGCAGCCGCCGGCAGCGGAAACACGCGGTCCGCGACGTCATCGTTCCACAGGAATGTTCCCTGCGGGGGAACCTTGGGTGGCGCTGCAGCGCCCAGCCGTCGCGTATGTTCGGCGACGATTTCACCCCGCGCCGAAAACGAGAGCAATTCCCCCGCTGCCACCTGCAGTCCAGTGTCCGACCAGACTTGCGTCGCCGGCACAATGAACACGTCGGGCGCAGATTCTCCCTGAGCCTCGGGCATCGCACCGCGAATCACCGCGTCGGATGTTCCGGCGCCCGGCAGACAGCCGGCGGAAGCGGACATCGCGGCAAGCGCCAATGTCAACAACAGCCGTCCGCTCCAGCGGACCGTATCTGGCGTTCCCAGCGGCATATGATCCAATCAAATACCGGCCGCAGAATTTTGGGCCCGCGGGCGCCATCCGGCACGGATGACACCCAGTCCCCATGCTGCATCCGTGCAGCGGCGCACACCTGATACGATCGTCGCGCGTCGAATCATTGTCGCAATCCGAACGCCTCAAAACCGCTGTCTGCCGGGGGGGGCCGG
>JAXMBS010000002.1:0-205181 GCA_046349775.1 Planctomycetaceae bacterium
CCGCGAACGTCGACGAGGCTGTCAATGTCCTGCTGGAGCATTGCCTGCCGGAAGCGAACACCGGCCTGGCGGCTTATTTTGACCTCTCGCCGGAGGGAGACGCGCGTCTGCGGGCGGCACGCGGACATCATCCCGACTATGAGGCCTATCTCATGGTCGATCCCGAATGGGTGTCGCGGCTGGAGTCGGAGGCGTTCATCGAACTCAGCGGCCGCGAGGCCCGGCGCACGGCATTCTTCAGCCGGCTGGCCGTCGAGGACCAGGAGCGGATCAGCCGCATCATCCTGTTCCGCGTCGGTGTCGGCGTGCGGCCGTCGGGCGTCCTGGTGACGACCGAGCTGCCGCCGGCGTCGGCGCCGCTGCCGGTGCGGATCGAACTCGTCCAGCGTCTGCTGGCCGCGCTCGGCAGCTTTATGCACCGCTCGGAAGAGATCAAGCGGCAGCAGGAGGAACTGCGGCTCACGCGCGAGCTGCTGGAACTGCGGTGCCTGGTCGACACGCACCTCGGCACGCCGGTGGAACTGCTGGAAGAGTTCCTGCAGCGGCTGACGACGGCGACCGGCTTCGACCGCGCCGTGCTGTACCTGGCCTCGGGGATGCGGCTGGACTCGAAGCCGCTGGTCTGCGTCGGCGCCGAGCTGCCGCGCGGGATTGCCGACCTGTGGCGGCTCGACGAAGCGTCGCTCGCGCGCAAGGGAATGCACGCCTCCGGGATGACGTTCCTGAATGCAGGCGATCTGCATGCGCTGCGGGTCCGCTCGACGATGTGCGGCGCGTGCGTCGTGTCGCTGACGCACGACGATACGGTGATCGGCGTCGTCTGCCTCGGCCGGCAGCAGGATGTGCCGCTGGAGCAGACCGACCGCCAGCTGCTGGAATGGGCGACCGACTACCTCCGCGAGACGATGCTGCGGACGGTCGACCGCGCAATGATCGAACAGCAGGCCAAGCGCGACGCCCTGACGCAGCTCGCCAATCGCCACTCGTTCGACCGTGAAATCCGCCGGCAGATGGAACAGGTTCTGGCGAACGACAGCCAGTGCGCACTGGTCATGCTCGACGTCGACCGGTTCAAGTCGCTCAACGACCAATACGGCCACCTCGCCGGCGACGAAGTGTTGCGCTCCGTTGCGCGAACCGTCGAGTCGTGCGTGGGCCGGATGCGATCCTCCGATCGTCCGCTGGTGGCCCGCTACGGCGGCGAAGAACTGGCGGTGCTGCTGCCGGGCGTGCCGATCCACGGCGCCAAGCGCATTGCCGAACAGATCATCGAGGCCGTGCGGGCAACCGAAGTGCGATACGACGACAAGACGATCCGGCTGACGATCAGCGCGGGAATCGCCGTGTGCCCGAAGGACGGCAGGGCTCCGAACGAACTGATCGCGGCGGCCGACGAGGCGCTGTACCGGGCGAAGCACAACGGCCGCGACCGCTGGGAAGCGGCGGGAGAGGAACGGCCGGAAACGATCCGGATTGCGGCGTTTACGGGGTGACGGTCAATGGTTAATTCCTAATTGTCAATTGCTAAGCGGGCCTGTGATCCCCAGGTTGCTCACTGAACCATTAACAATTGACGATTGACGGGTCGTTACCGTCCACCGACACCGGGCACTGCGCCGTCGAGGTACCGCCAGTTCTTGATGAAGCTGACGAGGTCGGCCATCTGCTGTTTGTCGATGTCTTTTTCGACGCCGACCGGCATCAGAGAAATGCCGTTCGATTTCAGCTCGTCGATATCCGAGCGCAGAACCGTGACCTGCTTGCCCTCAGCCTGCTTGAGCGTGACAGATGTCGCCGTTTCCGCAGCAATGACGCCGGTGTGGACCGTGCCATCGTGCAGGAGGACGGAGTAGCTGAAATAGTTGTTGTCGATCGCGCGGTTGGGATCGAGGATCGACAGCAGGATCTGCTCGTTCGTCTGGGTGCGGCCGACGTCGGAGATCTCCGGCGCGACGTTGACGCCCAGTTTGCCGATCTTGTGGCACTGGATACAAGTGCGGCGGAAGACCTCGCGGCCGCGCTGGGGATCGGCGTCGAGCGCCAGCGCAGGCTTAAAGTCGTTATAGACCTGGTCGCGGTCGCTGCTGATGTTGGATGCGAGCAGTTTCTCCGCGCGCGCTTTGATGGCCGGATCGGAGTTCTTCAGCAACTGCCCGGTGCGGGTTACGTCGAGTTCCCGCGCGGCGATGCGGCCGGATTCGATTTCGTCGAGCAATTTGTTGATCCGCTCCGGCGAAGCAAAGATTGCCGACAGGAGCGCCGGTTTGACGGAGGGAGACTGGCCGGCGAAGCCGTCTAGGAGCATGGCGTCAATCTCCGGCGCGTCGCGCGGCGAGGCGCTATGGCGACGATTCGCCGTGAAAGTTCGTCGCCACGCGCCAGTGACAGCAGAGGATCGCGGAAATTTCCCAGGGGGCCAGTCGCAGCAGGGCAATCGCCTGTTCGAGGTCGGACCCGCCGTGCATCGTGCGATCGGCCGCATCGGAGAACATGAGATCGCACACTTTGTGCGCGGCCGGCGGCAGCTTGTCGTGAAACGCCTGCCATCCGCCGCTGCGTTGAGCGCCGGCCGCCAGTCCCAGGATCAATTCGGCCCAGAGGACGTTCCGCGTGCGGGAATTGAGATCGAGCAGCTTCCCGGCGGCTTCGACATTGCCGACAGCGCCCACCTGCTCGGCCAGAATGCGCACCAGCGGCGCGATTCTCGGATCGTGGTTCGCCAGGTCCAATGCGGCGGTGAGGACTTTTGCAGCATCGTCTCGCGCGGTGAGTGCGACGGCGGTGCACATCCAGGGGTCGTCGGCATAGCGACAGGCGGCCTTAGCCAGTAGCGGAATCACCTCGTCCGGCAGCGGAAACGCGGAGAGGCTGAGGACGCACTGGAAAGCGGACTGCGGGTCCTTCCAATAACTATCGGCAGCAAGGCCTGCGAGCTTGCAGCTTCGAGCGACGGCCGGTTCATAGTCTTCTGCAATCCGAGCGGCTTGGTCCACGAGTCGGGGAGTCTGAATCGTATTCGCGTCACCCAGAGCCGCGTCGAGAGTTTTGGAATCCAGTTCCCCGCTGCCATGCAACAGCCAGAGTCGGCGAACATCCATTTCAATCGTCTGAGGATATGGAAACGGGCCTTTCAGTAAGCCGACGATTCCCAGGTTGCGACGTTCCGTCAATTGCTCAAAGAGCAGACGATGGGCGGTCTCACGCCACCAAACGTTCGGGTGAGTCAGGTTTCGCACCAGTTCGGCTGACGGGAGTATTCGTAGCGATTCTTTGAGCACGGGTTTGCCAGCCGGTGCATCCTTCGTCACAAGGCGATAAATCCGTCCACGATCCACGCCAAGCAGCAGGTCGGGACGGTTCTTCAGTTCCGTCGGCATCCATTCGGGGTGCTCGATGACGGCGCGGTACATGTCGACGAGGTACAGCGCTCCGTCAGGGCCCACGGTCAGATTGACCGGACGGAACCACGGGTCGGTGGAGGCGAGAAATTCCACTCCTTCGCGTTCCGGCTTCGACGTGAACGTCGCGCCATTCGGAGTGAGAATCTCGCAGTGGACGAAGTTGCCGGTCGGATCGCATACGAAGTGCTGACCGACAAACTTCGACGGCAGCGCATTGCCGCGATAGTTGCAGATCCCGCAGGCCGCCGTGAACTGACCTTCGTGCAGATTCGACGTCGTCCAGAACTTGCTGATCGGATACACGCGCGACTGCTCGCCGCTCATCGCCACGTCCTGCACGAGCGACGGGATCGCCAGTTTCGGATTCCGCCGCACGTAGCGGTCTTCGATGACCACGTGAGTGCACGGGTGGCGGTTGTCGCACGTGAAGCGATTGCCATAGTCGTCGATCGCAATCCCGAACTGGCTCGGGCCGGTGACCGCCTCGCACTGGCCGGTGATCGGGTCGAACCGGAAATCACGACCGCTGAGGTCCACCGGCTGCGCGTCCTTGGCCCAGTCCTCGCGGGCCGGGACGACTTTGCCGCCGCGCAGGCCGCTGGCGATGTAGAAGTGATTGTCGTAGGCGAACGTCGGCGCGTTGGCGCGGAGCTGCGGGTTTTCGGCGCTGAACCCGCGGAACCAGCATTGCCGGTCGTCACAACGGCCGTCGCCGTCGGTGTCGCGCAGGAAATCGACCGAGCCCTGGCTGGTGACGATCACGCCGTCGCGCCAGAAGGCAAGACCCGTGGCGAACAAGAGCTTGTCGACGAAGACCTGCGGGTTCTCGAACCGGCCGTCGCCGTTATCGTCGGTGAGGATGCGGATGCGGCTGCGGCCGGGTTCTCCCTCAGCGGGACCGTTGGGATAGTCGGAGTATTCCATGACCCACATCCGGCCGTCGGGGTCGAAGGCAACCTGGATGGGGGACATCACGTCCGGCTCGGCAGCGACAAGCTCGATCCGGCAGTCGGGATGCGTGACGAAGTATTGGAGGCTCTCGTCGGGCGCAACGGGACTCTGCGGCGCGTCCGCAGAAAAACCACGAGTCAGGAACAAAAACACCAATGCCGTACCGTAAAGCCACTGCCGCTGCATGTTCGGATCCGAATGCACGGAAAGAAAAGGGACCGCGAATGAACGCGAACGACGCGAATAAAAGACAGACAGAACCGCTAATCAACGCTAATGGACGCTAATCGTTTGCGTTCGGGTGCGCTACTTGTCAGTTGCACGCAGACTGCCGGTCATCCAACGGCAGACGGCTCTGCGACTGTTCCCCTGTTTGTATTAGCGTTTATTAGCGTTCATTCGCGGTCCCCCTTTTTTCGTCAGGTGAAGAGTCGCGCGAGGGGTTCGCCGTCGGCAAGGCGGAAGGGGCGGTTCGTCTGGTCGTGGACTTCCGTGCGGGGGTTGATGCCGAAGCGCCAGAGGATCGTCGACAAGAGGTCGCCGGGGCTGACGGGATCGATCGCCGGGTAGGCGGCGATGCGGTCGCTGGCGCCGTACACGCTGCCGCCGCGGACGCCGCCGCCCGCCATCAGCACCGTCTGGACGTCGGGCCAGTGATCGCGGCCGGCGCTGCCGTTGATCTTCGGCGTGCGGCCGAACTCGCCAAGCGAGAGAACCAGCGTGGATTCGAGCAGACCGCGCTCTGCGAGATCGCTGATCAGGGCCGACAGGGCCAGGTCGGCGGGCGGGATCAGTTGCTTGTGGCGCGTGAACAGCGTGGTGTGACTGTCCCAGTTGGCGTCCTGGCCGTTGTGCTGCCCGTCGAAGACGGCGACGACATTGACGCCTCCTTCCACCAGCCGACGTGCAAGCAGGCAGCACTGACCGACCAGCGTGCGGCCGTACCGGTCGCGAGTTTCGGGTTGCTCCTGATCGATGTCGAAGCTGCGTCGGACCGACTCCGAGCCGATCAGTTCCAGCGCGCGTTCCTGGTAGCCGCGCATCCGCTGTTCTGAATCGTCGCTGGCCGCGCCATCGAGCGCGGCTAGCAGCGAATGCCGCGCGGCGACGCCGTTCGCGCCGCGCTGCTGCTGCAGGGCCGAGACCTGGAAGTTTGGCGCGTTGGGGTTGCCGTCGACCTGGAAGCGATCAAACCGGCCGCCGAGGAACCCGGGGGTCTGGCCGGGCAACTGGACGACGTTGAACATCGTGTAGGGCAGCGCGACGTACGGCAGCGTATGAGCGCGTTCGCCGAGGCCGAAGGTGACGGCGGAGCCGAGGGTCGGACAGGAGCGGGCTTCGTCGGCGAGGAGTTCGAGGTCGCCGCCGGCGGGAGTGCGGCCGGTGAGGATTTCGGCAGCGGCGGAATTGTGGTTCCGCATCGGGTGATGCACGCTGCGGATCAGGCCGACGCGATTCATCAATTTCGCCATCAGCGGCCAATGTTCGCTGATCCGCACGCCGGGAGCGGCCGTATCGATGACGCCGTACTCGCCGCGGACCTCCTTCGGGGCGTCCGGCTTGGGGTCAAAGGTCTCCAGCTGGCTCGGTCCGCCGTAGTGGAAGACGAGAATGCAGGAGCGAATGGGGGTCTTGAACTCAGGCAGCTCGAGGCCGGCGGTGATCGTGCTGGCAGCGTTTCCGGGGCGCGACAGGGCGCCGGCAGCGGAGGCGGCAGTGACCATCTGGAGCCAATGCCGGCGCGACGTGTCGAGCTTATTGCGGGTGGGGGCGGGCATGGGGGGCGTCCGCTCGGTCACGGTGGGCGGGTCCGGTGTGGCAACCTGCAGCATAGCGGATGCGAGCGGACGCATCCACCTTTTTCGATTTGTGAATTGCTGCCGCTTGCTGGCGGCAATTGGCCGTTGGTTCGCCGGCACCCCGCGAACCGGAGGCGGTCATTCTGGGTCGTGCGGCGGTGCGGTTCCGATACAATCGGGCATTTCCCACCTTCGGCACAGAATCGTGAGTCTCCATGCTGGCCAAACGCATCATCCCCTGTCTCGACGTGCATGCGGGACGCGTCGTCAAGGGAGTCAACTTCCTGAACCTGCGCGACGCCGGCGACCCGGTCGAAGTCGCCGAGCGATACGAACAGCAGGGGGCCGACGAACTCGTCTTTCTCGACATCACTGCCAGCCACGAGCAGCGCGACATCATCCTCGACGTCGTCCAGCGGACGAGCGAAGTGATCTTCATGCCGCTGACGGTCGGCGGCGGCATCCGCACGCTGGAAGACATCCGCCGGCTGCTCAAAGCGGGCTGCGACAAGGTCTCGATCAACAGCGCCGCGGTGAAGAACCCGGAATTCGTGCGCGAAGCGGCGCTGCGGTTCGGCAGCCAGTGCATTGTGGTGAATATCGATCCGAAGAGGGTTGAGGGTCCGGGGCCAAGGGTCAAAGGGGAGGTCGGAGATCAGAGGTCGGAGGTCGAGGAACGGTTGAGAAATGTGCCGGAGTCGCTGCGGGTGAGACCGCGCCCGGTTCCAACAACCGGTCCATACGCGAACAAGCTCTTGGCCCTTAGCCTCGACCCTCGACCGTCTACTGGGACGTCCACATCAACGGTGGGCGCGTGCCGTGGGTCTCGACGCCGTCGCATGGGCCAAATACGTGCAGCAGCTCGGAGCCGGCGAGATCGTACTGACCAGCATGGACGCCGACGGCACCAAAGACGGCTACGACATCGAGATCACGCGCGCGGTCGCGGACGCGGTGGAAATCCCGGTCGTCGCCAGCGGCGGCTGCGGCGGGCCGGAGCACATGTACGAAGCGCTCACGGCGGGCGGCGCGAGTGCGGCGTTGGCGGCGAGCATCTTCCACTACGGCGAGTTCACAATCGGGGCCGTGAAGGAGTACCCTGGCTGAAGCGCGGCGTGCCGGTCAGACGCGACCTGACTGAAAGCAGCCCGGCTGCTGGTCCGTTTCCGACCTCGACTTCGATCTCCTTAAAGTCCGGCGACTTCCAGCCCCTGCAGTACTCGCGGCAGGTATTTGTCCGCCTCCGGGCAGTCGATCGCCTTCAGGTTCGCGCTGTCCCAGCGGATCTTGCGACCGCTGCGGTGCGCGACGTTGCCCAGGAGCACGGTTTCCGTCAGCGGGCCGGAGTACGAGAACGGACACGACGTTTTGCCGCTGGTGGCGATGGCCGTGGTCCACTCGGTGTAGTGGTTGTGGTCTTCGAACTCCGGCAGCTTGTAGCTGGCGAAATCGGCTTTCGGGAACAGTTCCGGCATTTCGGGAAAGCCAACGAACAGGTTGCCTTTCTCGCCGATGAACAGGACGCCGTTGTCGGAGCCTTCCGGTCGTCCGGGCGCTGGAAGATCTCGCGTCGCGGCACGGCCTTTGTGGCTTCGTACCACGAGACCCGCAGCGTTTCGGCCGTGTGTCGCGTCTGCAGGGAGCGGAGGATGCACCGAGCCGGTCCGCTTTCGGGCAGCAGGCGGGCCTTCGGCGCGTAGACGGAGGCCGGCGGACCCAGTTCGAGGGCATTCACGACCGGGTCGAGCATGTGGCAGCCCATGTCGCCGGCGACACCGGTGCCGAAGTCCCACCAGCCACGCCAGTTGAAGCGGTGGTAGACGCCGTCCACATAGGGACGCTCCGGCGCGACTCCCAGCCACTGGTCCCAGTCGAGGTAATCGGGAACCGGGCTGGTCTCCTTGGGCCGCTGTTGTCCTTGCTTCCAGAAGTTGACCGGCCGATCGGTCCAGACATGCACTTCGCTCACCTTGCCGATGACGCCGTCGCGAATCACCTGCACGGCGATCTTGAGGCGAGCCGTCGCGTGATGCTGGATGCCCATCTGCGTGACAAGGCCCTTCTCGGCGGCGACCTCGGCCAGCCGGCGCGCTTCGTAGATCGTGTGCGTCAGCGGCTTCTGCGTGAAAACGTGCTTGCCGAGCTGCATGGCGGTCATCGTCGCCGGCGCATGCGTGTGGTCAGGCGTGGAGACGGTCACGGCGTCGATGCCCGGGTGCTCCAGCAGCTTGCGCCAGTCGGTGTACTTCTTCGCATCGGGGAACTTCTCGGCGGCCCGGGCGAGAACCTGCGCGTCGACATCGCAGAGGGCGACGACGTTGTGGCCGACCGACGTCTCCGTCAGGTCACCGAAGCCTTTACCGCCGACACCGATGCAGGCGATGTTCACCTTCTCGTTGGCGAGTCCAGCACGCACGGCACTGGCGCCGACCCAGGGGGCAATGCCGGCGGCAAGGGCGGATTGACGGAGGAACGAACGGCGGGTGATGTCGCACATAGGTGGTAATTGAATAATTTTCTCAGCCAAACGGACGAAGGGATTTCCGGAACCGAGGATGATTGTACTCGACGGTTCAATGTGCGCCCCGCGACTCGTCGTCACCCGAGTTCGCAATTGACCGACGACTCGGCAACAATCGGCTGCGCATAGCGATCGTCCCAAGGCCCTCCCATCACGGGGATTTCCATGCCACTCGACCCTGCGCTCTGGAGCAAGTCCGAACCCGACTGGTGCCTACCTGGTGTGACTGCGAATGAGTTCCAGGCGTTCGAAAGGAGAAACAAGGTCGAACTGCCCGCGCTTATGAAGGAGCTGTACAGCATCCAGAACGGCGGCATGCTGCGCGATGTCGACGACGTCTATCTCTGTCCGTTGGGGAAGCCTCTCGGATGGCTGTCGCCGATGAGTTCCCTGATGGAACTGGTCGGACAGCGGCAATTTATGGATGCCGATGATCTGGAGTTTGTCGAGGAGGAATTTGGGGATGCCGGTCGGATCATCTGTTTCGCACTGTCGTACGGCCATGTGATGGATGCGCTCAATTACAATCACACGAACTCCCAGGGCGAACCGGAAGTCATCAGTCTCGCGAACGACGGAGGAGGACACGGCACCGAATCCGAATCCTTTGCCGCGTGGTTTTCGGCCCTGACCGGAACGGAGGCCGAAGCAGCGCTGGACTGGTCGGAACTTGAACAATACCCACTGCTGTTCAAGTCGACATTCGATGCGATTGCCAGAAACGGATCGCCGGCAGTCAAAGATTGCGTGCTGTGCCGCGATGGCGATCAGGGGCTCATCCTGTTTGAGCGGACACAGTCCGACGGGCGAACCATCGAAATTCAACGTGCGTCGCTGCCCGAAGGCATCGATCAAACCTGGTTGCAGGTCGCACCGTTCGGCAATGCGGGCAACCTCGCTTCATTGCATCTGCAGCCGGTTGAAACGGAGGACATTCACTGGGTCACGTCCGAGCTGCGCTCCAACGGCGAATGGAAGATCGAGCGGAGCCGGGGAGTGCCAATTTATGCCCTGCTGTTGTCTCAGGATCAGCCGGGATTGAGAGAACTTGCGAGAACGCTGCAGGAACAGGGCTTTTTCCAAGAGCGTCCCCCAGTTCGGATTCCGCCTGAGTTTGAGGGCGCCATGGCCGGGTTGCTCAACTTCGGCCAGACAATGATGCAGGCGATGCAGAAGCGATGGGCCGGCGAGGACGAGACGGCTGAGGATCTGCCGACAAAAACTCCCGTCGCGGGGGGAGATACAGCCCGCATGACGCGACAGGACGTCGTGGAAGAGATCTCTGAAATCGTCCGCTTCTACGCGTCGAAGGTCCGACAGGTGCAGACGGCCGACGATGCCGAGCAAATGATCGCCGACTTCGAACCGCACACGCGTCGCTACGTGCAATTGCTGCGGGCACTTAATCCTTCGGGAAACGTGTTCATGGCCATGGCGGAGCTCGCGCCCGCGGAAGCCACGAGCCGCGAAGCGCTGAGGAATCTGCAGAGCCGCAGCAACGAGGCCCACCGGGTCCTCAAGCAGCATGAGCAGTCAGTCGTCATGGAAGCGCTCCGGCCCGAGGGGAGCGGTCATGCCGATGAAGAGCTGCTCCGCCGCATCAAGATCGCCGGCGCCACGCTGGCCGATCTGCTGGAGAGCGTCAACCGCGACAAATCCGTCGGCGCACAAGCGGAATCGCTGCAGGCCGCCGTGCAGGAGTACATCGACAGCCGAAGTACAGTTTTGACGAGTGGCGTTCCCGACCAGGCGCCGAAGGGACCGTTTTCACTGATGATGCCAGGGGGTGCGGACCTGACGAAGGGCATAATCCTTGTGCGATGGCAGCGGGAGCCGACGTACGCGCGACTCCGCAAAGCGTGGGACGAACTCCGCGTGCAGCGTCGCGAGCTCTTTAAAGAGCACCGTGAGATCTTTCAACCTCTGAGCGACGCGTTCATCTAGCACGGCTACACAGTCTGGTACAGCCCGTGCCCGCGGGTCACTACCAGTCGAGCGTTTCGGGCAGGTAGCGGGCGACGAGCTCGCGGTAGTACGGCAGCAGGCGGTCGAGGTCGGGCGGGTTGTCGTGCTTGGTGTAGAGGTCGTAGGGGTTGAACGCGCGGACCCAGGCGAACATCTCGCGGTCGGTGTCGTTCATCAGGTGCCCGTACTCCCCTTCGCGATGCGCCGGGTAGAACGAGTGATAGCGGATCATGTACTGCGCGGGAACCGGCAGGTAGCGGCCGACGACCTGGAACAGATACTCGTCGTGTCCCCAACTCATCAGGACGTTGTCGAGCCCGCAGCCTGATTCGTAGATCCCGCAGGTCGATTGATACTGCGGGACCTGGCGGTCCGGATTGTCTGCGAAGTACTCGGGCAGGACGATCTTGTCGGAGAACACGCAGCCGACCGGGAACGTGTCTCCGACGACGGCCCATTGCGGCTCGCCGAACAGGCAGAGCACCTTGCCGAGGTCGTGGATCAGGCCCGTCAGGATGAACCAGTCGGGGTGGCCGTCGGCGCGAATGGCCTCCGCGGTCTGGACCGAGTGTGCGATCTGGGCCGACTCCGTGTCCGGGTCGCTGTCGTCAACCAGGGTGTTGAGGCAGTCCATCGCCTCCCAGACGCTCATTTGCCGATGTCGCAGCGGCAGGTACTTCGCGCGCATTGATCGGACGAAGTCGACCGTCTGGTGTGCGTGGTTCTGGCGGTAGAACTCGCGGACGCCGGCGCGCGTGTCGGGCGCGTAATTGCGGAACTCGTCTGCGTCGGCAGGAGCGGACGTCTGTTCGGCCGGATCGGGGTAGCGGCGGAGGAGATCGCTTTCCCAGTCGTCCGGTAGGCTGGACGTAGACGCGTGCTGAGCTTGTAGCGACATCAACAGTCCCTCAATGGCAACGACTCCACTCAACTCGACTCCGCCGTATTCGACGCAGACCGTCGCATCCGCCAACGAATCAGCCACCACACGCCGATGCACAACAGTGATCCGACGAACGCGGAGACGACGTCCTCCAGCGTAATCTTCAGATCGACACCGAAGTTGATATTGAGCAACGAAAACAAGAACCCACCGACGACCGCGCCGAGCATGCCGAAGGCGAGGTTAACCCAGCGGCCGTAGCCGGCCCTGCTGAACGTCGCCACACTTCCAGCCAGCGAACCGGCGAGTGCTCCGAGAATCAACCAGACGACGATCTTGCCGATGGTCATGGGGAGGTCGGGAATATGAACGTCGGATTTCACGCTCAGCGCGTGGCCGGACCTGAGTATACCGTTTCGATTGTGAGTTTGGCTCTCGGTCCCCTGGGCCAACATTCTTCGGGAGTTCGCGCGGCGATCCGTTGAGCAATGAACCAACCCGCGGGCAGTCCAAGAGGCAACGACGACCAGACCGCCCAATCCCGAAAGCCAACCGCAATGTGGATCGGAAGAATGAGCCAAAAGAACAGGTGAAAAGCAATTCCCAATGTTGCGGTTAGCCGGACTTGATTTCGGCCCCAGGGTTCAGGAGGCCAACTGCGGGTCCGGCGGAAGAGATGTAAGGTCGGATCCACCCAGACTCGCGAGCGACTGTGCCAGGCGACAACTGCAGCAATACCGCCGAGAAACCACCAGGCCACGATTCCACAGACGGCCGCAATCGAGATATGCACCCAGGCCCAGTTGATTGCAGGTAAAACCTGAGGCTTGCCCTGCCACCAGTCCACAAGAGCCATCAACTTCGATCCGGCATATGTGACCAGAAAAGCAGTCAGTCCGATGTTACGAAAGGCATTCGCTGCAAAAAACAGGCTGCATCCACGGTACCTTGGCCGAACCGGATCGCGATCGTGCAGCCACACCGCCGTCGCGAGGTTATCCCACCCGAATTTCGTGCACGCGACGCAGATGGCAAGGCCTGACTGGTCGGTGAACTCCCAGACCAGCAGGCCGAGTCCGACGAAAAAACCCCAACCGAAGAGTGAACTCCATCTGAAGGCGCGGGCCTCGGCGATGGGTTCATCTGGCAGCACGTCGTCGCGGGACATGCGCACGAGTATACCGCGAGCGAGTCCGCTGGCAGACAAGGCCGTCGGTCTGCGCGAACGTCTGCCGCGTTCGCTGGGGGCTTCGCTGCGCTACGCCCCCAGCCACGCGACACGCATTTCGGATGTCTCTTTACCGACAACCGAAAACTGACGACCGACAACCCCGTCGCTTCCTGACGGACGCGGCTCGTCATCACTTCTTCATCGCTGCCGCGAGGATCCGCGACGTGCTCTCGCGCATGATCCGGGGATCGACGATGTCGCCCTTGAGCAGCGTGTTGCGGACGTCCTTGCCGCTGATGAACACCGGCTTCTCGTCCTTGTGCAGCTCCATCAGGTCGACGCGCTTGGCCGAGTCGTAGTAGGCCGCGAAGCCGACCTTCACCGGCTTGATGAGCAGCTCGCCGTTGAGCTTGTCGAAGATCTCCTGGGCGTCGAAGTCGCCCCAGATGGCGGAGCCGTCGGAGTAGGGCGCGTCGGCATGCTTGCGGCCGATGATGATGTGCGTGTAGCCCATGTTCTGGCGATAGATGCCGTGCATGATCGCCTCCTTCGGGCCGCCGTAGAACATCTTGATGTCGAGGCCGAGCAGCTTGACGCGGTCCGGCACGCTTTCATTGCGCGGCTTCCACAGGCTCTGGTCGCTGTCCCCTTCGCCGAGCTGGCGCTCGGTGATGAGGTGCTCGTAGGTCTCCATGCGGATCTCGGCGTTGACGTCGTCTCCCTTGGTTTCGCCGATCAGCGGATTGAGGACGGCGCCAGCGTTCTTGCCCTGCTTGAGCAGCATTCGAGGCCGTAGACGAGGGCGTACTCGTGGGCGCGGTGCAGCGGATTGCGGGTCTGGAACGCGACGACCGCTTCCCAGCCGGTCTCACCGAGGAGCTTGCGGACTTCGCGCGGGGTGAGGACGTACTTGCCGAACTTGGCGTTCTTCGGTTGCGGCAGGGCCTTGATCGTCCCGCCGACGAGGTGCGTCTTGCCTTCGTCCCCCTTGATGACCATGTCGGCGCCGGGATGGTCGATCCGGCCGGTGCCGTAGACGCTCTTGATGTAGCCGCACTTGTCCCACGGGAAGACGTCGGTGACGTCGAGCGTGGCGACGACGTCGCCGGCGGGCGCGGTCAGCGCGACCTTCTGTCCCTTCGCGAGGGTCTTGGCGACTTCGGATGTGACCGGGAACGAGATGGGAATCGTCCAGGCGTACTTCTTGCCGTTGTGGATGACGACCGATTCGGCCAGGACCCGGTCAAACGTCTCGCGATCCATCGGACCGGTGAGCGGGCTCAGGGTGCCGTCCGCGAAGCGATAGACGCTGGACAAATCAGCGCCGGAAACCGGGACCTTGGGGAGTCCGGCGGCCTCGGCCTTGAACGCTTCGATTTCGGCGGCGGGGACAGTGCAGCAGACAGGTTCCTTCAGTCCGCCGTGGGGAGCAATCAATTCGGCCATTGTGCACAACAACTTGGTAGGGAGCCCGCGACGGGCCGGTGTCGATTCACGCCGGGATTCCGCGAATCCCGCACGCGGGGAGACAGCAATCTCCAAGGGAGAGGGGAGACTAGGGAATTCCGCGACCAGCGTCAAGGCGGGGAATTGTGCGTCCGGAGACTGTCGTTCCCAGAGCTGCGCCCGGAATCGGCAAGAAACCGCCGCCGCCGATGAAGGCAGAGGAACCGCTCATCGACGCTTACGAACGCCAGGACGGGGATGGCCGCAGCTGTTCCACTAGCCGCGACCGGGTCGAGCCCACGAGAGCGGATCTGCTCCCCGACGGTCGCGCCTGTCCAAGTGTCTTCTTCGATCACGAGCGAACAGGACGTTGCGTCATTCGCGGTTTGTGTGGCTGGTGCCGTTGATGGCGGCAAGCGTTAGTCGGTCTATTGGCGATGTCGCGCGGGATGAACTGGCGGCGAGCGAGCGTTCGCCAGGCGACAGGCGGTCTGGGGGCTACTGTCCGTCGTCGCCCTGTTCGCGACGACGCTGGTTTCTTACCGCCGGCTCAGGAGGTGGAGCTACCCGCTGTACGCCGTCAGCCTGGTGCTGCTGGTGGCGGTGTACCTGTTTCCGGCCAAGTATCACTCGCACCGCTGGACTCCGCTGGGCAACGCCGATTTTCAGCCGTCGGAACTGGCCAAGCTGGCCTACATCCTCACGCTCTCCTTTTACCTGCGGCATCGGCGGAACTACCGCAACCTGTCCGGCCTGCTGCTGCCGTTCGCGATCACCGCCGTGCCCGTCGTGTTGATCCTGCGCGAGCCGGACCTGGGAACATCGTTGCTGTTCTTTCCAGTGCTGTACGCCATGTTGTTCGCCGCCGGTGCGCGGTTGCGGCACCTGGTGGCGATCGGCCTGCTGGGCGTGGCGATGCTGCCGGTCTTGTGGAAGGTGATGAGCGCCGAGCAGCGTTCGCGGATCACGGCGGTGTTCACACAGGCCGACGGCGGGCTCGCCCCAACGGGCGACGGCTATCACCTGCACCAGTCGAAACAAATGCTGGCGCTGGGGGGCTTGTGGGGGAGCGAAATCACGGGCATGCCGGTCAGCGACGCGGCGGCATACCGGCTGTATGCCTCGCGCACGGACTTCATTTACTGTCTGGTCGGCGAACGCTACGGCACGTGGGGGGGAGCCGGCGCCCTGCTGCTGTATGGACTGTTGGGAAGCTGCCTGGTCGTCGCGGGCTCTACGCAGGAGCCGTTCGGCCGGCTGCTGTGCGTCGGAATCGCGGCGCTGCTGGCCGCAGGTGATTATCAACACCGGGATGACGGTCGGACTGATGCCGATCACCGGACTCACATTGCCGCTGCTGAGCTACGGCGGCTCCAGCCTGCTGACAACGGGCGTCTCGCTGGGCCTGGTCCTGAATGTCGGTCTGCGCCCTGGATTTGAGGTGGGAGGGGAGCCGTTCCGATTTGGGGGACGACAGGTCGCGCCAGTTGCTTGAACCGACGTCCGCGTCATTCGAGCCGAAGATCCGCGATCGGGATGCCGCCCGCCGCTGCCGTCGTCATGCATCGGCCTCTCGGGGCCGAACTCCACCTTGGCGTAGATATCGGCCACTCGGAATCGTGCAGTCGAGTGCGGTACACTCCGGTCTGTCAGCCAGTTCCATCGGGAGTTCAGGCTTGAACGTTGCGTCGCGCACGCCCGAAGGGGAGCCGTATCTGTGCCCGGTCTGTGGCGCATTCGCGCCTCTCGAAACCAGCGACGCCGGTGATTCTCTGTGTCCGCAGTGCGGCCAGCTCCTCTGGAAACTCCGCGATTCGCTCGAGGCGATCACACTGTCGCCGATTCAGTCGATCGCACTCTCGGATTCCATCACCGAGCATCTCGCAGACTCGCTCGAAATCATCGAACTCGTGATGCAGTTCGAGGACCAGTTCGGCACATCGATCCCCGATGACGCAGACGAAAGATTCCGCACCATTGCCGACGTCCTCCGCTGGCTCCGCGAGCAGCAGCAAGGCGATTGAAGTCGTCTTCCTCCCGTTGATCCTTAGCCCTTGGCCCTCCACCACTTTCCCAGCGGTTGGCAGGTCCGCGCCGGTCCGCTAAAACTCGAATCTGAGTGCAAATCCCGATTCGAAAGACGAACGACCCTCATGAGCATGGCCATTGCCGCCGTCCGTGGACGGCAGATTCTCGACAGCCGCGGCAACCCCACCGTCGAAGCGGACATTGAACTCGAAGACGGCACGATTGGCCGCGCGGCCGTCCCCAGCGGCGCGAGCACCGGCGCGCATGAGGCCTGCGAGCTTCGCGACGGCGACAAAAAGCGATATCTGGGCAAGGGGGTCGAGAAGGCGGTGCAGAACATCAACGAAGAGCTGGCCGACGTCCTGATCGACCTCGATGTCGCCAATCAGGCCGAGATCGATCACACGATGATCGACTGCGACGGCACGCCCAACAAATCGCGACTCGGTGCGAATGCAATCCTGGCCTGCTCGCTGGCGGCGGCGCACGCGGCGGCGCGGGTCAGTTACCTGCCGCTGTTCCGGTATCTCGGCGGGGTCGGCGCCAACCGTTTGCCAGCGCCGATGATGAACATCATCAACGGCGGCGCGCACGCCAACAACGGTATCGACCTGCAGGAGTTCATGGTGATGCCGCTGGCGTTCGACTCGTTCAGCGACGCGCTGCGCTGCGGCGCCGAAATCTTCCACGAACTGAAGAAGGTTCTCGCCGGGATGGGAATGAGCACGGCCGTCGGCGATGAAGGGGGCTTCGCACCCGATCTGAAGAACAGCGAGGAAGCGCTGCAGGTGATCTCGAAGGCGATCAAGCAGGCCGGCTACAAGCTGGGCGAACAGGTGAAGATCGCTCTCGACTGCGCCGCGACCGAGCTGTTCAAGGACGGCAAGTACACGATTGAAGGCAAGACGATGGATGCCGCTGGCGTGGTCGACATGCTGGCCCGCTGGCAGAGCGAGTATCACATCTGCTCGATCGAAGACGGCTGCTCGGAAGACGACTGGGACGGCTGGAAGCTGCTGACAGACAAGCTCGGGACCAAGTGCCAGCTCGTCGGCGACGACCTGTTCGTGACGAATTCGAAGCGCCTCACCGAGGGCATCGAGAAAGGCGTCGCCAACAGCATTCTCGTCAAAGTCAACCAGATCGGCACGCTGACCGAGACGATCGAAGCGGTGCAGTTGGCGTATCGCAACGGTTACACGGCCGTGATGAGCCACCGGTCGGGCGAGACCGAGGACACGACGATTGCCGACCTGGCGGTCGCATTGGGGACCGGGCAGATCAAGACCGGCTCCGCGAGCCGGACGGACCGCATCTGCAAGTACAACCAGTTGCTGCGGATCGAAGAGATTCTCGGTCCGTCCGCCGTGTACGGCGGCACGATCTGACTCCGGCGAGTCCCTGCGGAGAGTCGATACTGTTGGAGTCCAGCCTTCCTGCGGCCGGGATATGCCCCCGCAGCCTGAGGCCTGCACTCCAATGCCAGACTCCGCTGGCGGTTTCGCATGTCCGCGCAACGATCCATTGCCGCCCCCGCCGAAGCGCCTCCACGCGGATCGCCGACGGCGCCGCTGTTCTGGATCTGCCTCCTCGTGGCGGCGGGGCTGTACGCACCGTGCGTCCTGGCCGGCCGGTTCGTCGCCTGGCGGGAATTGCAGTACCGGCATCTGCGAAATCAGGCTGAGCTGGTCGGGATCCAGCAGGACCTCCGCCATCTGCAGCGGGTCGCCGATGCCCTGGAGCAGGATCCGGAATTCGCCGGGCGGGTGGCACGGGCGGAACTAGGCGCTGCTCCGTCCCGCACGCGGGTAATCGCCCTCCCCCCGGAACTCAATGGCGATCCGCGCGAGCCGCCTGCGCGGGCCGACATCGCGCCTCCCAAAGACGACTGGTACATGCCGACGCTGCGACGGATCGCGGGGGATGCAGCGCTGCGCCGGAACCTGCTGTGCGCGGCCGCCGGCATCTTCCTGCTGGGGTTTCTGCTGTTTCGCGAGACTACGCCGAAAACCGCACCGGCCGCTCCGCTTGCGGCGCGCGGCGGCGCATGGCGGACGATCTTCGGACGCTATCTCAGGGATGCCGACGAGCGTTGACTCGTCGCCGGGTAGTGGGCTCATTTGAAACTTGAGCCGGCGGCATTCGGCACGCGGGTTGCTATCGGCGGCAACGAATTCCAGCGTCGAGCGCTGATTGACACGCCCATTCGATGGAATCGGAGCCTGGATAACCGGCGTCATTGTACAACCAGAGTGGCTCATACAACGGCCCCACTACCGGCATGACCGAGTCGGGAACCCACCCAGCGGCTCGGGCGAATGTCATGCTGACCGCGCTTCCCACGTAGCCCACCGGCAGCACCACGAACGCGGCCGCCATCACGGCGCGTCTGACGATCCGGCGGAGGCGGGTGGCAGGCATAGAGGAGTTAGCACGACGCGCGTGCTGCTCGACGACCTGAACGACCGCGTGCTGGCCTGACCCGCCGGACTCCCGCCGAAGTGGCGGGGTTTTTCATGCGGTGGTAGAATGCGGGCAATGGCGGCGGACTGCTACTACTCCGAACCACCACGGAGATAATGGAGCGCGCAAATGGAATACGATGAATTCATTCAAGGGTTTATATTCGGTGTGGGCGTCCACCAACACCTGGGGGGCCAGATTGACCTCGTCGCGCGTCTCACGGACATCGCAAATGGCAGCGTCAGCCTGGTAGCAACGCCAGAGGAGGCGATCGCTGAGTATAAGAGAGTTACCGGACACCCAATGTCAGAAGACTCCCAAGAGCGACTACGCCGTGAACTTGGAGCAACCGCGCGCGGCGGAAGCAAAGGACCGGGAGATGGCGAAAGCCGCGTATTGCGTGCGATGGGGGACCGCCGGATGAAATGAGCAGTCACATCAATACGAGGGCATCCGTGGCGACGTGCTCCGCACTTCGAAAACTTTTCAAACTGTACCACTACCCGCAGCGGGGTGTGTCCTATTTGAAAATCGCCGGCCGGAATTCAGCACGCGGGTTGCTTATCGACGCCTCAGTCAGTCATGCGTCTCGGCGGATTCCAACTACGGCCTTGCCGGCTTGCCCAGCGCCCGATGCCATGAAGCTCTTGCCAGCCCGGTCCTTGATGGACGTAGAGAGCGATCGGTGCAAAGACGATATGCGCGGGGCCGTAGGCCCAGCCCGGCATTAGCCCAGCCCCCGTCACGAAACAGCAACTGAGCCAGGAACTGACGTAGGCCGCGCACGTCACCGCCAGCACCATCACGGTGCGTCTGACGATCCGGCGTGGGCGGGTGGCGGGCATGGCGAGAGTTTACCACGATCGCGCGTACTGCTCGACGACATGAACGACCGCGTGATGGCCTGAGATCATCCGGACCCCGCCGAAGTGGCGGGGTTTTCATGCGCCCGTGGTATGATGCCAACATGGCTGAACATCGCCACCGCGGCTTGAACCTGAAACGCACCGTCGCGTGGGCGGCTGTGGTCCTGCTGTGTTTCGCCTTGTATTTGGGCAGCGCGCCGATCGCGATGGCTGTGGTTAAGCTTCAGTTCCCCGCGGCAAACCGAGCCTCCTCTTGTCTTTATTTGCCAGCGCGGGCCTATGCGAGAGAGCACGACATTCCCGGATCCAATGCGTATGCCGAGTATTTCACCGGTTGCCAGATATGGACGGAGAAGCTGCTTCTAACCGGTTCGACGTCATCGACATTGACTCAGCGGAACAGGTCAAAGAATTCAAATTAGGACACGACCCGCTGCGGAACGCCGTTCACCGCTGCTTGACGGCATCCGGGCGGGTCAATACATTGGTGCGTTCCCACACCGGGGAAGGCGGTCGGAGTGTCTCCGCAGCCGCCGGAATGTGAGTTGAGCCAGCGCGAATGCCTACGATCAATCAGTTGGTCCGCAAGCCGCGGAAAAAGCAGTCCTCGAAGACAAAGACGCCGCTCCTGGAAGGCTGCCCGCAGAAGCGCGGGGTGTGCCTGCAGGTGCGCACGATGACGCCCAAGAAGCCGAACTCGGCCTTGCGGAAGATCGCCCGCGTGCGGCTCTCCAACGGCAAGGAACTCACGGCCTACATCCCCGGCGAAGGGCACAACCTGCAGGAGCACTCGATCGTGCTCGTCCGCGGCGGCCGCGTCCGCGACCTTCCCGGCGTGCGGTACAAGATCATCCGCGGCGTGCTGGATACGCTCGGCGTGGACAAGCGCCGTCAGGCCCGGTCGCGCTACGGGGCGAAGCGGCCGAAATAGTCAAAGGTCAATAGTCAAAGGTTAATTGTTCAGAAAACAGGATTGAACAATTGACGATTAACAATTGACCTCGTTCGACATTTGTCTGGCGATTGCCATCAAACCACTGAAGTTCTCTCATGTCCAAAAGTTTCACCGCCAGTGCCACGCAGCTGAAGCCCGATCCGCGGTACGGATCGAAGCTGGCGTCGAAGTTCATTAACTGCCTGATGTACGACGGCAAGAAGAGCGTCGCGATGCGGGAGTTTTACGAAGCTCTCGACATGGTGCAGAAGAAAGTGCCGGAAGTGAGCCCCATCGAGGTCTTCACGCAGGCGGTGGACAACGTCAAGCCCAGCATCGAAGTCCGCTCCAAGCGCGTCGGCGGCGCCACGTACCAGGTGCCGACGCCGGTGAATTACAAGCGGCAGCAGGCGCTGTCGATCCGCTGGATCCTCGCCGCCGTCCGGGGGAAGAAGGGGAAGCCGATCGCGCAATCGCTGGCCGAGGAGTTCATCGCTGCGTACAAGCGGGAAGGGACCGCCGTCACGCAACGCGAAAACGTCCACAAGATGGCCGACGCGAACAAGGCGTTCGCCCACTTCGCTTGGTAATTTGCTGATCACGATCAAGCCCACGGACCGCAGTCCGTGGGCTTTGTTGTTGCGCCCAAAGGAGGATTCGGGATTCAGGATTCAGGGGGGTGGAGCTCGACGCGCGCCGGGGCTTCCCTTCGGTCCAGGCCCGGCCACCCGCTGCACAGTTTTCGGATAGGCGCTAAAATCGAAAATCGGAAACCCAATATCGAAAATGCTCTTGGCCCTTAGCCCTGACCCCTCGTCCCTCGCATGACCGCTCCGATTCAACAGATTCGCAACATCGGCATCGTCGCCCACATCGATGCCGGCAAGACGACGACGACCGAGCGGATCCTGTACTACACCGGTGCGTCCCACAAAATGGGGGACGTCGACGAGGGGACCACGCAGACCGACTTCGACCCGGAGGAGGCCAAGCGCGGGATCACGATCTACTCGGCCGCCGTTACCTGCCAGTGGGAGGACAAGCGGCAGAAAAACAAGTGCACGATCAACCTGATCGACACCCCCGGGCACGTGGACTTCACGGCGGAGGTCGAGCGCAGCCTGCGGGTGCTGGACGGCGCGGTCGTCGTGTTCAGCGCGGTCGAAGGGGTCGAGGCGCAGAGCGAAACGGTCTGGCGGCAGGCGAACCGGTACCACGTGCCGCGGCTGTGCTTCATCAACAAGCTGGACCGGATCGGCGCCGGGTTTGAGCGCACGTTCCGCGCGATCGCGAACCGGCTCGTGGCAAATCCGGTCGCCGTGATGCTGCCGATCGGCGAAAGCGACCAGTTCAAGGGGATCATCGACCTGCTGGAGATGCGGGCGCTGTACTTCGACCCGGCCACGAAGGGCCAGAACATCGACGTCCGCGACATCCCGGAGGACTACGCGGACGCCGCCGCCGAGTGGCACGCGAAGCTGCTCGATGCGGTTTCGCTCGTCGACGACGAAGTGATGCAGACATATATGGATTCCGGCGAAGTGCCGCCCGAGCTCATCATCCGTGCACTGCGCACGGCCACGCTGGCCGGCGCGCTGCAGCCGACGTTCTGCGGCTCCTCGCTCGACTATTGCGGCGTGCAGCCTTTGCTCGACGGCGTCAACCGCTACCTGCCCAGCCCCATCGAAGTGCCGCCGGTGCAGGGGATCAATCCGGCGCCCAAGAAAAACCAGCCCGCGGAGGAGATTCGCAAACCCGAGCCGGACGAACCGTTCGCCGGGCTGATCTTCAAGATCGTCGCGGACAAGCATGCCGACCTGTGCTTCGTGCGGGTCTATTCGGGCACGCTCAAGAGCGGCTCGCGGATGCTGAACCCGAAGACCGGCAAGAAGGAGCTGATCAGCCAGCTCTGGCACATCCAGGCGGACCAGCGGGAGAAGATCGAGACCGATGCCGTGACGGCCGGCGATATCGTCGGCGTCATCGGCCCGAAGGAGGTCGTGACGGGCGACACGCTGTGCGACCAGCGGCATCCGATCCTGCTGGAGAGCATCACGTTCCCGGAGACGGTGATCTCGATGGCGGTCGAGCCGGATTCGAGTGCCGACCGCAAGAAGCTCGAAGAGGCGCTGCTCAAGCTGGCCAAGCAGGATCCGACGTTCAAGGCCAAGGTCAGCGAGGAGACGGGGCAGACCATCATCAGCGGCATGGGCGAGCTGCACCTGGAGATTATCCGCGGAAAGCTCGTCACTGGAAAGCAAGGATTACAGCCTGAACGTGAAGGTGCACAAGCCGCGTGTCGTATCGCGAGACGGTGAAGAGTGCTGGACGGGACGGGCGAGTTCCAGCGGGCGGTGGCAGGGCAGACGGTACCGCGCGGGACGTCGCGTCGAGCCTTTCCGCGTGGACGTGCTGGCCTGCGGGTGGCGTGGGGCCTCGCCGGGCGAGATTCCGCCGAAGCCGCAGAAGACCGTGATCGAAGCGGTCGCGGAAGCGCGCGGAAGTCGGCGGCCTGTTCGATATCCGCTGATGCACGCGGTGCGTGATCAATGAAGTCGGGTATCGCGAAGGGGAATCGACGGAGCAAGCCCTGCGGGCCGCCTCGTGCCGCTGGCGGTTCACGACGCCCTCGGCAAGGCCGAAGCGCTGCTGGAGCCGATCATGAAGCTCGAGGTCGTGACGCCGGCCGATTTTGTGGGATCGATCCAGCGGACCTGAAATCAGCGGATCGCACGACCGGGAGAGCGAGTTCCGCGGCGACCTGACAGTGCTGACGGCCATGGCCGCTGGGCGCGGATGTTCGGATGGGCTTCGACGCACGTGCGGAGCCTGTCACAGGGCCGGGGCGTCGCACCGATGGAGCTGCTGCTGTATACGACCGCGCCGCCGTCGGTGCTCGAGGAGATGATGGGTAAGGCGGTCAATTGTTGCCTATCAATGGTCAATTTCCAGCCTTCTAAACGGGAAGGTTGAGGCCTCTCCGGCCGAAGAGGCACAGTCCCCAACCGGTCAACGCAAAAGACCGCACCGCGCCCAACGGGACCGGGCAATCGCAGGAACGCCCATCAACACAATCGCCGTGATATTACCATGCTCCCGGCTGTTGGGAGGGAAGCCATTCGCGTTCAGAATTCGCGAGATATCGTCAGTCATCGCGTAGTACACGCCGCCTGCGTATACGCCGGCAAGCAGCGCAATCACGACGACGATTACGTACAGCGTGATTTGTCCTCCGCGACTCACCAATGGTCGGCGATTTCGCTTGGGCTGTTCGTGCATGACCGCATCATACCAAGGCAGGAGTGGCGTCATGCTCAAGACGACTTCCAATACAGCGTCACTCCGACACCGAGCAGAATCACAGATAACAGGAATTGCAGCAGATATCGGCGCTCCCGTCTGCGGATCAATGTCCAGCCGACGGTCGCGGTGCCAATCAGAGGCGCCATGAACAATACGTGCGGGCACCGATCAAACGCCGAAGGGTCGAACCAATGCTCTGTGATTGCAAAAGAACCGAGTGCAGGCCACGTCCAGAACCAGTACCCGAGATTACGACGTAAACTGCGTTCCATGCCTCGATGATACCACGGCCTTCCGACTCACTCCCTGAACCATTGACGATTGACCATTGACGCCGAACGCTCAAGCACCTCCGGCCCCCCAGAAAGACGCCGAAAAAATTGCTGAGAGTGCTTCGTTGACAAGCTGTTAGGGCATCATTAGGATTCCGAATTCCCGATAACCTGACGGGCGAGTGCGCCCATTGTCGGCGCGGATGTAACTCATTTGAGAGGTGACGGTTAACGTGGCTGGGAACGAGCGGATCCGGATCCGCATGGAAGCATACGACCACACGGTTTTGGACCAGTCGGCGACGGACATCGTCGATACGGCCAAGCGGACCGGCGCGGTCGTGCATGGGCCGATCCCCCTGCCGACGCGAATCGAACGGTATACGGTGTTGAGAAGCCCGCACATCGACAAGAAGTCGCGGGAGCAGTTTGAAATTCGGACGCACAAGCGGGTCATCGACATCTTGCAACCGACGGGCAAGACGATCGACGCGTTGAACAAGTTGTCGCTGCCTGCGGGCGTCGACATCAAGATCAAGGCGACCGCCTAGAGTCGCGAGCGACTCCGGGTGGTGTTTTGCCTGCGGCCAGGCCTGGGCCTGACGCACTCCGCGACAAGCGGGTGAGCAGCGTCGGGACCTGTGAGCCTTTCGCGGCAGCCTTCCGTGCCGCGAAGAAGTGGGGAACGTGCCTGCAATTCGCCCGAATTGCAGAGTCAAATAAAGCTGCGGCAGGTGGACCTTCCACGCTGAGCGAGGGACGTCATGTCGGTCGGATTATTGGGTCGAAAAGTCGGAATGACGCAGGTGTACGGCGAGGATGGTTCCATCATCCCCGTGACCGTCGTCGCAGCCGGTCCGTGCACCGTGCTGCAGATCCGCACGCAAGAGCGTGACGGGTACGAGGCCGTGCAGCTCGGTTACGGCGACAAGCTGAGTCAGGCGGACATCGAGCGTCCGGCGGAACAGCGGAACCGTTCGCGGGCGTCGCGGGCGGAGCGCGGGCACGTGGTCCAGCTCAGCAGCAAGCGGCAGAAGGCCCGGCAGGCGGCGGGCGTGGAGCTGCCGCCGAAAGCGGGTTGCGAGCCGCCGCGATTCATCAAGGAGTTTCGGACGGACGGCGAGAAGCACGAGCATACGGTCGGCCAGGTACTGACGGCGGCGCACTTCGAGGGGGTGACGCACGTCGATGTGATCGGCACGACGAAGGGGCGCGGCACCGAAGGCGTGATGTTCCGGCACAACTTCAGCGGCCAGAAGGCCAGCCACGGCGCCAAGAAGATTCACCGTATGCCGGGCAGTATGTCGGCCCACGGGACCAACCGCGGCTGGTGCGGACGCATCAAGAAGGGGAAGCGGATGGCCGGCCGCTACGGCGTGGACCGCTGCACGATCCGCAACCTGAAGCTCGTCCGGATCGATGCGGAAAGCAATATGATCCTGGTGGAGGGAGCGATCCCCGGCCCGAACGGCGGGTATGTGATGGTGAGGAAGACCAACAAGCTGCGCTGACGCGGTCAATTGACAATGGACTCACTGCGATGATTTCGGCACCCATTCTCGATATGGCAGGCAAAGAGGTCGGAACCTACAAGTTCGACCCCGCTGACCTTGCGCCCGGCATCAACAAGCAGTTGCTGCACGACGCGGTCGTGATGTACGAGAACAACCGCCGCGTCGGGACTGCGCAGACAAAGTCGCGCGGCATGGTGAAGGGGAGTTCGAAGAAGCTGTACCGGCAGAAGGGGACCGGCCGGGCGCGGGCCGGTAATCGCCGGACGCCGGTGCGTCGCGGCGGCGGTCATGCGTTTGCGAAGGTTCCCAAGGACTGGAGCTATCGGCTGCCCAAGAAGGCGGTCCGGCTGGCGACGCGGATGGCGCTGCTCAGCAAGTTCCAGGACGGTGAGGCGATTGTCGTCGACAAGCTGGCCGTCAAAGAGGCCAAGACCCGGACGATTTCGGCGATGCTCAAGGCGCTGGGCGTGGATCGCCAGTCGTGCCTGCTGGCGATCGCCGGTGCGAATAACGAAGTCTGGCGGTCGGCCCGCAACATCCCGACGGTCCAGGTCGCCCCGGCCGCCGAACTCAACGCGTACGACCTGCTGCATCAGAAGCGGCTGGTTATCACGCGGGAAGCCATCGATCAACTGCGAGCGAAGGAATAACTGCGATGGACTCCGGAAGCGAGACGCCCGTCATGGATCCGCAGCAGGTCGTGCTGCGTCCGCTGGTGACCGAGAAGGGGACGCACCAGTCGGAGAAGTACAACGCGTATGCGTTCGAGGTGGCGTCGCGCGCGACCAAGCACGACATCAAGCACGCCGTTGAGGCCCTGTGGGACGTCCGCGTGGTTTCGGTGCGGACGCAGACCCGCAAGGGTAAACCGCGACGGACGCGGATGGCGCTGGGGCACACCGCCGACTGGAAGAAGGCGATCGTCGAACTGCACGAAGAGGACAGGATTTCGTTCTTCTAGGAAGATGTGTTTGGTGCTTTGTCGTTTGGTGACACTGCACCGGCCACACGACCAGGCACCAAACGACCAAACCACCAAGCACCTGAAACCCACCCATGGGACTGCGATTCCTCAAACCGACGACCGCCGGCCAGCGAGGCATGTCGGTCAGTGATTTCGCCGAAATCACCGACCGCAAGAAGCGTCGCGAGAAGAAGCTGACGGTGCGCCTGAAGAAGAAGTCGGGCCGCAACAACCAGGGGAAGATCACCGCGCGACATCGCGGCGGCGGTCACAAGACCCAGTACCGGATCATCGACTTCAAGCGGAACAAAGACGGCATCCCGGCCAAGGTGACGTTCGTCGAGTACGATCCGAACCGGTCGGCGCGCATTGCCCTCCTGGAATACGAGGACGGCGAGAAGAGTTACATTCTGGCGCCGGAAGGGCTCGTCGCCGGCGCGACGGTCATGAGTGGCGAGGGTGTGGAGCCGAAGGTCGGAAACTCGCTGCCGCTGTCGCAGATCCCTCCGGGGATGCCGATCCACAATATCGAGATGCAGCCCGGTCGCGGTGGGCAGCTCGTCCGCACGGCCGGCGGCGCGGCCACGATGAACGCCCGCGAAAAAGAGTGGGCCCAGATCACGCTGCCGTCGGGCGAGATTCGCCGATTGCATAGTGGATGCCGAGCGACGATCGGCCAGATCGGCAACCTCGATCACCAGAACATCAGTATTGGCAAGGCTGGCCGCAAGCGGTGGATGGGGCGGCGGCCGCGTGTGCGCGGTTCCGCGATGAACCCGGTTGCCCATCCGATGGGGGGTGGAGAGGGCCGTAGGTCGGGCGGACGCCATCCGTGCAGTCCTAGCGGCAAGCTTTCCAAGGGCGGTAAGACCCGCAAGCGTCGGAAGCCTTCGTCGAAGGCGATTGTCCGGCGCCGCTGGTCGCGACGGCACGGGCAGTTGATTACATAGGTTTTCGGTCGTCGGCGATCGGTTGTCGGTGTTGCGACAGCCGATGACAGTTGCCGGCCGCTGAACTGGGAATACCGATAACCGAGAACTGATAACCGACAACCTCCCATGGGACGTTCACTCAAAAAAGGCCCGTTTGTTGACCAGAATCTGCTCCAGAAGATTGGGCGGCTCGACGCTGCCAATCGGAAGGAGCCGATCAAGACCTGGGCACGACGGTCGACGATCTCGCCGGAGTTCATCGGGCATACATTCCTGGTGCACAACGGCCGAGCGCATATCAACGTGTACGTCTCTGAAGAAATGGTCGGTCACAAGCTCGGTGAGTTCGCTCCGACCCGGACATTCCGCGGACACGGAGCGAAGGGGTCGAGGTAAGCGAAGCCGGTGTTTGGTGGAGACCTGGAACCAATAGACCAAACGCCACACGACCAGACACAACGGACGATTGTGGGTGCGGGCGACTTCGCTCGACGCAGGAATTTGAACAACATGGCCATCGTCAAAGCGTCACATCGATTCGCACGGATTTCGGCGACGAAAGTGCGACCGTTCGCCGACCTCATCCGCGGGATGAGCGTCGAGGACGCGTTGAACGCGCTCAAGTACCAGCCGAATCGCGGCGCGCGGTTCATCGAGAAGGTACTGAAGAGCGCCCAGGCCAACGCCGAGGACCGGGGCGCCCGCAACGTCGAACGCATGACGATCACCGACGCCCGCGCCGACGGCGGCCCGATGATGAAGCGGATTCGGCCGATGTCGCGCGGCATGGCGTTCACGATCCGCCGGCGGTTCGCACACATCCACGTTGGGATCGACGTTCCGGAAGTCACGTGAGAGGCCAGAGGCCGGTAGAAAAAAACGAAAGAGCTGGAACCACCAGCGACCAGACCACCAGACCACCAGACACTGTTGCCCTATGGGACAAAAAACCCGACCCACTGGCTTTCGCGTCGGCATCGTCGAAGATTGGCGCAGCCGATGGTACGCGCCGAAGAAGGAGTTCGGCGCACTGTTGGTCGAAGACCAGAAGATCCGCCGGTTCATCAAGACGGAGTACCGGTCCGGCGCGATTGAGAAGGTCGAAATCGAACGGACGCGCGATCAGGTGGTGGTCCACCTGCACACGGCGCGGCCGGGCATCATCATCGGCAAGAAGGGGCAGGAGATCGACAAGCTGAAGGCGCAGCTTGAGAACCTCACCGGCCGCCGGATGGACGTCAAGATCATCGAAATCAACAACCCGTTCCGCAGTGCCACGCTGGTGGCGGAGGACGTGGCCCAGCAGCTTCAGAAGCGCGGCAGTTTCCGTCGCGCCATCAAGAAGACGCTGGACCAGGTCATGGAAGCGGGGGTGCACGGCGTCAAGGTGCAGTTGTCCGGCCGCCTCGGCGGCGCGGAGATGTCGCGTCAGGAAAAAGCCAATCGTGGATCGATTCCGCTGTCCACGCTGCAGCGGCACGTGGACTACGGGTTCGCCGTCGCTCAGACCGCCCAGGGGGCGATCGGAGTGAAAGTGTGGATCGATCGCGGGAACTATACAGACGAGGAGACCGGCGATGGCGCTTATGCCAAAACGGGTGAAGCACAGAAAAAGCCAAAGAGGACGCATAAGAGGTAACGCCACTCGGGGAAACACCGTTGCGTTTGGTGATTTCGGACTGCAGTCGCTGCAGGCCGGCCACATCAGCGCGAACACGATCGAAGCCTGCCGCATTGCCGCGAATCAGTACATTCGCGGCGACGGCCGGTTGTACATCCGGATTTTCCCGAACAAGCCGGTGACGGCCCGCCCGCTGGAAACCCGCATGGGAACCGGCAAAGGCGAACCGGACCACTGGGTCGCGGTGGTGAAGCCGGGCGCCGTCCTGTTTGAGATTTCGGGAGCCAATCGGGAATCCGCCCGCGACTGTTTCAATCGTGTGGCCCACAAGCTGCCGCTGAAAGTGCGGCTGATTGAGCGCCGACCGGGAGCGTAGGAATAGAAAGACGGTGTCTGGCAAGCGGTGAGTGGTGTTTTCTTTTCACCAGTCCCGCCTTACCACTCATCCGAAGGCAGACATCAGTTTTGACACGATCATGAGCACACCGGCCGAAGTCCGTGAAATGAGCGATGAGCAGCTCGGCTTTGCCATCAACGAGGCCAAGCAAGAGCTGTTTCGTCTGCGGTTTCAGGCGTCCACCGAGAAGCTGGACGCGCCGAGCAACCTGAAGAAGCTGCGGCGCGAGATCGCCCGGATTCGGACGATCCAGAGAGAACGCGAACTGGCGGGCGGGAAGCCGGCCGTGGCGAAATCAAAATCTTGAATTGTCGTTTGGTGTTTGGTGAGTGACACACAGTAGACCTGATTCACCAACCGCCCAACCACCAGACGACCAGGCACCAAACTACCAGACACCCTGCAGAGTATGCGAAGAACGCTCATCGGCATCGTCACCGGCGACAAGCGCGCGAAGACGCGTCGCGTCGAAGTTGCGCGGCAGTACCGTCATCCGAAGTACGGGAAGATCGTTCGCGATCGGACGGTCTGCCACGTGCACGACGAGGCGAACCAATCCAAGTCCGGTGACGAGGTCGAAATCATCGAATGCCGCCCGCGCTCGAAGATGAAGCGCTGGGAGTTGGTCCGCGTGGTCAAGGCGGCCAGTGGAATGGAAGTGGCAGCGGCGGCCGCCGCGGACACGTCGGCCAACGAAGCGGCGGCGACGCTGTAGTGAACGAAGCAGCGACGACGCTGCCAGAGGCAGATTCAGGAACATCGCGTCATGATCCAGATGCAGACCATTGTCGACGTCGCGGACAATTCCGGGGCGAAGACCGCGCGGTGCATCCGCGTGCTGGGGGGCACCCACCGGCGGACGGCCGGTTTGGGGGACGTCGTGGTTGTCAGCGTGCAAAAGGCGATTCCCGGGGCCAACGAGCAGGTCAAGAAGGGGAAGGTCACGCGAGGCGTGATCGTCCGCACGAAGAAGGCGACTCGGCGGCCGGACGGCAGCTACGTCAAGTTCGACAAGAATGCGATCGTGCTCGTGGACAACGAAGGGGAGCCGCGCGGGACGCGCATCTTCGGCGCGGTGGCCCGTGAGCTTCGCGACCGCAAGTACATGAAAATCGTCAGCCTGGCGAGCGAGGTGGTATAGCCATGAAAATCAAGAAGGGGGACATGGTCAAAATCATCTCGGGCAAGATCGCGGCCGAGACGCCGCCGTCCGAGCAGGCGCCCCGGCGCGTCACCGAGGTTCTCGACGGCGGAGCCAAGGTGGTCGTCGAAGGAGTGAACCTCGTCTACAAGCATGTGAAGCGCGGACACCCCAAGAGCCCCCAGGGGGGCCGGCTGCGGCTGGAGATGCCCATCAGCGGCTCGAATGTGATGTACTTCTGCCCGTCGTGCAGCAAGCTGGCGCGGCTGGGTTATCGCTACAAGGACGACGGCGCCAAGGAGCGGCATTGCAAGAGTTGCGGAGCGTCGGCCGGCCAGATCAGCGGCCCGCGTCCCCGCTACGCGAAGAGCTGATCACGACGAACCTGACCAGTGCCCGACGACGGGTGCATCCACGACGGCGCCTCGCCGACTGACAGAACTGACCGGCAATCGAACATGGCCAGATTGCAGCAACAATACACTTCCGAGATTCTGCCACGACTGGCGGAACAGCTCGGCCGCAGCAACCCGCACGCCCTCCCCAAGCTGCAGAAGATCGTCGTCAGCATGGGGGTCGGCAAGTCCATCCAGGATCAGAAGATCCTCGATGACGCCGCGGAGACATTGACCGTGATCACCGGCCAGAAGCCGGTCATCACCCGTTCGCGCAAGTCGATCTCGCAGTTCAAGCTCCGTGAGGGGATGCCGATTGGCTGCTGCGTGACGCTGCGCGGCAAGCGGATGTACGAGTTCCTCGACCGCCTGATCACGCTCGTGCTGCCGCGTGTCCGGGACTTTCGGGGCCTCAACCCGAAAGCGTTCGACGGGAACGGCAACTACAGCCTCGGCCTGAACGAACAGATGGTGTTCCCGGAAATCAACGCGGACAAAGTCAAGCACGTGCAGGGGATGAACATCGCCATCGTGACGACGACCCGCAACGACGACGAAGGCCGGCTCCTGCTGCGGGAGTTCGGCATGCCGTTCCAGAAGGCCTAGTGAGAATAAGAATTTTGACGCAAAGACACCAAGACGCAAAGACACCAAGACGCAAAGACGCGCAAAGAAGGAGTTCTTGAAGGTATTTTCTCTGCGCGTCTTTGCGACTCCGCGACTTTGCGTCAAAGAAATCCGTTTTGAATAAAGACTTCCATGGCCAGCAAAGCAAAAATCATCAAAGCCCAGCGGACACCCAAGTTCAGTTGCCGGAAAGAGCGGCGCTGTGCGTTGTGCGGCCGGCCCCGGGCGGTGTACCGCAAATTCACGCTGTGCCGTATCTGCTTCCGCAACCTGTGCCTCGACGGCCTGGTGCCGGGCGCCAAGAAGGCCAGCTGGTGAAGGGTTGTCGGTCGTCGGTTATCGGTTTTCGGTAAGCGACGACGCCAGCACGAACTTTACCGAGAACTCATAACCGACAACCCTGCCATGATGACCGACCCTGTGGCCGACATGCTGACCCGCATCCGCAATGCGTTGCAGATTGAGCGGCCGTTCGTGGACATTCCCATGTCGTACCTGAAGCGCGGCATTGCCGAGGCACTGCAGCGCGAGGGGTACATCTGGGACTTCGAGGTCATTGAGCAGGCCCCTCAGAACGTCCTGCGGATCAACCTCAAGTACGGCCCGAACGGCGAGCGCGTGATCCAGAGCCTGCGGCGGATCAGCACTCCCGGCCGGCGCGTGTTCACGCGGATCCGCGACGCCGCCGACGTGCGACAGGGGCTCGGCGTGACGATCCTGTCCACGAATCGGGGCATCCTCAGCAACCGCGAGGCGCGGACGCAGAAAGTCGGCGGCGAAGTCTTGTGCGAAGTGTGGTAGCAGGTCGCGCGAGCGGCAAGTGAATTGAAACAGTTGCGCCGCAGGGCGCAGGGCAGTTGAACGAGAGCGGATCGATGTCACGGATCGGAAAGAACCCCATACCTGTCGCCGCCGGCGTTGACGTCGCCATCCAGGACGGCGCCGTCCGCGTCAAAGGTCCGCAGGGTGAATTGACCATGCGGCATCATCCGGACATCGCCGTCGCCTGGGACAGCGCCGCCCGCCAGATCAAGGTGACCCGTCCGGATGACGGCCCCCAGAGCCGGGCGCTGCACGGGCTGACACGCGCGCTGGTCGCCAATATGGTCAACGGCGTTCAGAAACCGTACGAAAAATCCCTGGAAATCCAGGGCGTCGGTTACCAGGCTTCGGTGAGCGGGACGACGCTCAATCTCCAGGTCGGCTACGCGAACACGATCAAGCTGCCGATTCCGAAGGTCGTGAAGGTCGAGCTGCCGTCGCCGACGCAAATCAACCTCAAGAGCATCGACAAGCATGCGGTCGGACAGTTTGCGGCCAATATCCGCAACGTCCGGCCGGTGGAACCGTATAAGGGGAAGGGCATCCGCTACGTCGGCGAGCAGGTCAAGCGGAAGGCCGGCAAGGCCTTCGCCGGCAGCTGATCGACTGTGGCACCATGAGCCGCGGGATGATCCCCGCGGCAAAAGTTTCGAACCAAGTTTGAGCTGGCGGTCGAGAGAACCATGAAACTGGCAAAGCGAATCGCGAAGCGGCGCGTCCGCCGCTCTCATCGCGTCCGCAACGTGTCGCGGGCGACGGGGCGGGTGCGGCTATCGGTGTTCCGCAGCAACAAGCATATTTACGCGCAGATCATCGACGACGTCGCCGGCAAAACGCTGGTGGCGGCGAGCACCACCGAAAAGGAACTCGGCGGCGCCGGCACGGCCGGCGGCGGCAAGGAAGACGCGGAGAAGGTCGGAGCGGCGATCGGAAAGCGAGCGCTGGCGGCCGGCATCAGTGAAGTCAGTTTCGATCGCGGATCGTACAGGTACCACGGCCGCGTGGCGGCCCTGGCGGACGCCGCCCGCAAGGCGGGACTGCAGTTTTGATGACTGTTGGTTTTGACTACGGGGAGCAGCGCAGTGTCTAGCGACAGCCATGGAACATCACCGGAACGCGTCGTGCAGATTCGTCGCTGCGCGTGCGTGGTGAAAGGGGGCCGGCGATTCAGTTTTGCCGCGCTCGTCGTCGTCGGCGACGAACGGGGCCGCGTCGGTTCTGGATATGGCAAGGCCCAGGAAGTCCCGATCGCCGTCGAAAAGGCGAAGTCGCAGGCCAACCGTCGACTGAGCGGCATCCCGCTGCAGGGGACGACGATCCCGCACCAGGTCGTGGGGCGGTTCGGGGCGTCGAAAGTGCTGCTGATGCCGGCCAGCCCGGGGACGGGCATCATCGCCGGCGCGACCGTGCGTTCGGTGGTGGAGTCGGCCGGGATCCGCGACATTTTGACGAAGAGCCGCGGCTCGAACAATCCGGTTAACCTGGTCAAGGCGACGATGAACGCGCTCTCCAAATTGCGGACGCGCGAGGACGTGGCCCGGCTGCGAGGAGTGGAAGTCTGATGATTATCAGCGACGTCCATCAGGGAATCACCAAGCACAAGACGCGGAAACGCGTGGGGCGGGGCATCGGTTCCGGCCACGGCAAGACGTCCGGCCGCGGCCACAAGGGGGACGGCAGCCGTTCCGGCAGCCGCAGCCGCCGGGGCTTTGCCGGGGGCCAGATGCCCTTAGCGCGATTGATCGCGAAGCGCGGATTCAATAATAACCAGTTTGCAGCGAAGATCCTGGAGATCAACGTCTCGCTGCTGGAGTCCAAATTCGACTCCGGCGCGACCGTGAACCCCGCCTCGCTGGCCGAACGCGGCCTGGCGAAGGGGCGGTTCGACGAGATCAAGATCCTCGGCAACGGAGAACTGAAAAAGAAGCTCACCGTTCAGGCCCACCGTTTTTCGAAGTCGGCGGAGGCGAAGATTTCGGCCGCCGGCGGCAAGGTCGAGAAACTAGTGTGAGCCCGGCGGGGGGTGCGGTCACAGGCGGCGGCAGAGATCGCGAGGCGTGTGAAACGGCCAGGACGTCACAACAACCGGGCCCAACACGCCAACCCGATGAGCCGTTCGCTCCGAAACGGAATTCGTCGTGCGCATCCTGAATCGGCTCACGGTCGCCGGCGCGGCAATTGAGGCCGCCCGGCCCCTTCCCCGTGCAGGACGTCCGGGTGACACGGCTCACGAAGCGGCCGGTGCGGCGTCGCTCCCGGCGGTGCGGATCGTCGCAAACTGCGGCGTGTTTGCCGCAGACCACGGACGCCGGAGGAATGGTTCCACGGCCTGGTAAGGACTTGGGCGCATGCTGTCACGCATCGTATCGATCCTCCGCATTCCCGAACTGCGGCAGAAAATCATCCTCACGCTGATTCTGCTCGCGGTCTATCGGATGGGCTTTACCATCCCCTTGCCGTTCGTCGACCGCGACGTCCTCCGTGAGGCCGTCAGCAAACTTTCGCAGCAGCAGGGGAGCTTCGGCCAGGTGATGCAGGCCGTGGCGCTGTTTTCCGCATCCGATTTGGGCAGCGCCACGATCTTCGGCCTGGGGATCATGCCCTACATTTCCGCGTCGATCATTTTCCAGTTGCTGGGCACGGTGTACCCCCCCCTCGAACAGTTGCAGAAGGAAGGGGAAGCCGGACGCAAAAAGATCAACGAGTGGACGCGGTACGCCACCGTCGTCATCTGCCTGTTCCAGAGCTACTTCTGGATTCGCATGCTGCGGCAGGGGTTGGGGACCGGTTCGGGCGGTCTGATCATGGACGAATACGACTGGTTCTTCCCGCACCTGGTCGGCACGGTCACAATGACGGCCGGCACGATCCTGCTGATGTGGATCGGCGAGCAGATCGACGAATACGGCATCGGCAACGGCATCAGTCTGCTGATCATGTCGGGCATCATGGCCCGCATGCCGAACGCGGGCTGGCAACTCTTGCGGCCGGCCTTCACCAGCAACGGAGTCAACGTCAGCCTGGGGAGCGACGCCGGCATCGACAAGCTGCTGCTGCTGGCGTTTCTCTTCGTGGCCGTGATCGTCGCGGTCATCGCCATCACCAATGCGCAGCGACGGATCCCGATCCAAAGCGCCAAGCACGTGCGTGGCCGCCGGGTGCTCGGCGGTCAGCGCCAATACCTGCCGCTGCGGGTGAACCAGGCCGGCGTCATGCCGATCATTTTCGCGTCCAGCCTGCTCATGTTCCCGATGTTCGGCTTTGCCTGGCTGGCCAGCCGGTTTGTCGAGACATTCGCCGGCCCGGTCCTGATGGACCTGAAGGCGATGTTCAGTTCGAGCCACGGCTTCGTCTACAACATCCTGTACGTCAGCCTGATCTACTTCTTCTGCTACTTCTGGACGGCGATCACGTTTAACCCCAAGGACATGGCGGACAACCTGAAAGACTACGGCAGCTTCGTGCCGGGCTATCGCCCCGGCGCCCGCACCGCCGAATATCTGGAAGCGGTGATGACCCGCATCACTTACGTCGGCGCCGGCTTCCTGTCGATCATCGCCATTATTCCCACGGTGATCGCCACGAGCATGAACATCCCGTACCTCGTCGCGAGCTTTTACGGCGGCACGGGCCTGCTCATCGTGGTCTCCGTATGCCTCGACGTCGTCCAGAAGATTGACAGTCACCTTGTCATGCGGAACAAGCCGGGCCTGCTGGAAACCGAAGCCGTCTAAATCAGCAATTCGACACAGAGACACAAAGCCGCAGAGACGCACAAAGAGCCAGAAACCTTACGACATCGATATTGCGGGCTCGTGCTTGTTGACTCTCGCGTTCCCGGCACGTGACTTGAGAATTCTCTGTGCGTCTTTGTGACCCTGTGGCTTTGCGTCCGGATTTTTTTGTGACGTGATCACGCTCAAGAGCCGCCGCGAGATCGACCGCATGCGCGCCGCCGGTGCGGTCGTCGCCGAGGCCCACCAGTTGGCCCGTGCCATGATCGCGCCCGGCATCACTACGGCCGAAATCGACGCCGCCGTGGAAGCGTTGATGGCTGAACGCGGTGTGATCCCGCTGCTGAAAGGGTTTCCCGGGGAAGTGCCGTTCCCGGCCGTGACGTGCATGAGCGTCAATCACGAAATCGTGCATGGCATCCCCAGTTCGTACTGTTTGCAGGCCGGAGACATCGTCAGCGTTGATACGGGTTGCAAGCTGGACGGCTGGTGCGCCGACGCCGCTTGGAGCTATCCGGTAGGAGAGGTGGATGATGAAAAACGCCGTCTCCTGCAGGCCGGGGAGCGGATCCTGGCCGTTGCCATTGAAGCGTTCGGTACGGAACGCAAGTGGTCGGGGGTGGTCCGCCGCATGATGCAGGTCGCCCGGGGGGCCGGTTTCTCGCTGGTCGAGCAGTTCGTGGGGCACGGTATCGGCCGGGAGATGCACGAGCCGCCCCAGGTGCCCAATCACCTGACGTCCCTGACCCGTCGTGAGGATTTCGAGATTCGGACGGGGCTGGTGCTGGCGATTGAGCCGATGGTCAACGCCGGCAGCCCCGACGTGCGGATTCTCGCCGATCACTGGACGGCGGTGACGACCGACGGGCGTCCGGCTGTACATTTTGAACACACCGTGGCACTGACTCCGAACGGTCCGGAATTGCTGACCGAGGGGGTTGGAAAATGAACCCTGATCCCGTGCAGGTGGGGGCGCAGGTCCAGGGGGGCTGCGGCGAATCCATTCGCCGCAAAAAATTATTGGCAGGAAACTTGTGAAACGCCGAGCGGTGTGAGTATACTTCTCCGACTTCCCGGCAGGCGGGCTGCGGAGAAGGTGTTTCCGCATTGCGGTGACTGCCGTTGCTGGCGAAGCCTTCGACGTCGGCGGGACGATTCTGGCCGCCATTGCTGATGAATCTGGTGCCCTATGAAAGTTCGCGCAGCCGTCAAGCGGATTTGTGAAAGTTGCAAGCTGGTTCGTCGCAAAGGCCGGATCTATGTCATCTGTTCGGCCGACGCGCGTCACAAGCAGCGGCAGGGGTAAGCGGTCGTCGGTGGCTGCCGATTGCGGCGGCAGGGGACGGCGGGTCCCGTTGGCCGCCGACTGGGAAATGACAGGGAGCGATTGAAGACATGCCTCGCGTGCTCGGCGTCGACATTCCGAACGAGAAGCCGACGTATATTTCGTTGCAGTATCTGCATGGCCTCGGCCAGACGAAGGCGATCGAAGTCTGCCAGCGTCTGGGGCTGAGTACGCAGCGGCGCGCCCGCGAGCTGAGTGACGACGACATCCAGCGGATCAACAACCTGCTGGACAACGAATACGTGGTGGAAGGCCAGTTGCGTCGCCAGACGCAGGAGAACATCGGGCGGCTGCGGAACATTCAGTCGTACCGCGGTCTGCGTCATCGTCGCGGGCTGCCGGTGCGCGGTCAGCGGACGCGGACCAACTCCCGCACGCGGAAAGGTCCGCGCAAGACGGTGGCCGGCAAGAAGGGCGTGAAGGAAATGCGTCACTGACCCTCGTGACGGCGTGCACGGGGATGCCGGGCGGCCGATCGGGCTGGTTCGCCCGCGTGGGGCTCGAAAGACGATTCTGACGGAAGGGGAAGTCATACGGTGGCAAAGACAGTTGCAACACCCAAAAAGAAGCGTGCCCGCCGGAACGTGAGCCGGGCGATCGCCCACGTGAAAGCGACGTTCAACAACACGACGGTCACAATCACAGATACGAACGGCGACGTGCTGTGCTGGGCCACAGCCGGCACGAGCGGATTCAAAGGATCGCGCAAAAGCACTCCGTTTGCGGCGCAGCGTGCCGCAGAAACGTGTGCCGACCGCGCGAAGAAGTTCGGCGTCAAGGAACTCGAAGTCCGCGTCAAGGGGCCGGGTTCAGGTCGCGAAAGCGCCATTACCGGCCTGCAGGTCAGCGGCATCTCGATCAAGAGCATCGAGGACGTTACGCCGCTGCCGCACAACGGTTGCCGTCCCCGCAAGCGCCGCCGCGTCTGATCGCCCGCCGCGGCATTTTCGTCCATTCGGCCCAGCAGTCGCCCGCCCTCCAAGGAGCTTCGTCCATGCGGATTCGTTGGCGCAATCTTGAGCTGCCCAGTCGCGTTGTCACAGAAAAGGCCGACGGCACGTACGGCTGTTTCGTCGCTGAGCCGTTTGAGCGCGGCTTCGGACATACGATCGCCAACAGCTTGCGGAGGATCCTGCTCTCGAGCCTGGAAGGCGCCGCCGTGACGCGCGCGAAAATCCACGGCGTCCAGCACGAGTTCACGACGATCCCCGGCGTCGTCGAGGATGTCACCGACATCTGCCTCAACCTCAAGTCGCTGGTCGTCAAGAACCACAGCACGGCGCAGAAGACCGTGCGGATCGACAAGCACGCCCGCGGCGTGGTGACGGGCGCCGATGTGATCACCGATGACCAGGTGGACGTGATCAACAAGGATCTGATCATTGCCACGATGACGGACGACGTGCCGCTGGCAATGGAACTGACCATTGAGAACGGCCGCGGCTATGTCCCCGCCAGCGAGCAATACGACAAAGTGCCTGAAGTCGGCGTGATCCCGCTCGACGCGGCGTTTTCACCGGTGACGCGGGTCCGCTACAAGGTCGAAGACACCCGCGTCGGTCAGCGCACGAACTACGACAAGCTGACGATGGAGCTGTGGACCAACGGCACCGTCGGCCCGGAGATGGCGCTGGTCGAGGCAGCGAAGATTCTCCGCAAGCACCTGAACCCGTTCATCAACTTCCGCGAGCCGGGGCCGGAACTGGCGCCGGAATCGGGACTCAAGGGGATGCTCGAGGCCACCGGCTATTCTCCGATCGATCTGGAACTGGAAGAAAAGCTGGGCATGAGTCTGGCCGAACTCAATCTGTCGGTCCGGGCGACCAACTGCCTGGAGTCCGAAGGGATCAATACGGTCCGCGATCTCGTGTCGCGCGGCGACGACCAGTTGCTGCAGGTGCGGAATTTCGGTGAAACAACTCTGCTGGAAGTCAAGGAGCGCCTGGCGGCCATCGGGCTGCGGCTGGGTATGAAGGTGCCGCATCACGTGCGCGGCTAGACGGAAGATCGAGAACGGGTGCTGTTATGAGACATCGTTTGCGCGGCCGCGTGCTCGGCCGGACCCCCTCGCACCGCGTCGCCATGTTCCGGAACATGGCGGCCAGCCTGATCCGCACGCTGCGCACCGATCCTGAAGAAGACGGCGCGCCGAAGGTGGCCGGTCGGATCATCACGACTGTGCCCAAGGCCAAGGAACTCCGGCCCGTCGTGGAGAAGCTGATCACGCTGGCGAAGAAAGCCGCGCCGCACACCGAACGCGCTGCCGAGTTCGGCACCACCGAGGAGCGCAACAGCCCCGGCTGGAAGAAATGGCGCGAGTCGCCGCAGTACCAGAAGTGGAACGCGGCCATGGCGCCGGCGCTGAATTATCGCCGCCGGGCGTACGCCGTCCTGCGCGACAACGAGGCGGTCGACATCCTGTTCAACGAACTGGCGATCCGGTTTCGGGACCGCGACGGCGGTTACACCCGCGTCGTGCGGCTGGCCAAGCCGCGGCTCGGCGATTCCGGAGCGCAGGCGATGATCGAGTTCGTCGGCGACCGGGACCGCGTGAAGCGGCGCCGCAGCGCTCCGGTCGTCGTGGCATCCGAGTGAAGATTCAGCCGGCGTGACACGGGACGGGAAGTTTCTCCTGCGAAGAACGGAAGCTCGCATGAGAGGTCCTCCAGGCGGCACAGCAACGTTTGACTTCTCCTCCGCGATGTCGCGGCTGTGCGAGGATGTTACGGACCGCGTCGACGAGTTGCTCCACGTCGACATGTCCCAGGTGGCCGTGTCGTTCGCCCAGACGCGCCGCCGCGTGCTGCACGGCCTGCAGGCCAAACTGACCCCCATGCGGTTCGAAGGGGGCGCGGTGACCACGCAACGGAACGGCCGGCTCTGGACCTGCCAGCGGCTGATCCACGATGGCCGCGAGATGCTCTATATCCTCACGTTCTACCTGCCGCGTTTTCTCGATCAGCCCTTCGTGGAGAAGCTGACGACGATCACGCATGAACTGCTGCATGTCAGTCCCCATTTCGACGGCGACCTGCGGCGGTTTGACGGTCGTTGCTATATGCACTCGCCGCGGCAAAAAGAGTTCGACCGCCAGGCGGCCGAACTGGCGCGCAAATACCTCGCCGGGCGTCCGCCGGTGGAACTGTCCGAGTTCCTGAGGCACGACTTTCGGGGACTGGTCCGCCGGCACGGCGCCGTCGTCGGCCTGCAGGTGCCGATTCCCAAGCTGATTCCGTTGCGCGACACGCGTTCCGCGTAAGGGCCGGTTTCAGAACTCCGGGGCTTGTGACGTGGCAGGGCGATCTCAGCTCGTCGGGAGAGCCGCGACAGAGGCAGCGGCTTTCCTGGCGTTCCGTCTCGGCGGGACTCTCGCGCTCGCGGTTTGGGAACCGCCGCAAGTCAATGGCCGCCAGCGGTCGCCGATGACATGACCTGCATGGCTTCCGCAGCCTTGAGCGGCTGAATCCGGGCGATCCGAAGCGCGTCTCTCTGTCGATTGCTACCGGCAGAATGGAGCGCGCCCCCTGCGCAATCGTTCCAAACAGAACACCCCTTCCGGGACGTCGCCCGGAACGATCTGACTGTCGCCGGGCCGGCGGCGGGGCCGGAAAGTCGCGAGCTATGTTTCGTGGAATATCTGGCGCTTGCCCGGCACATCCATCGGGCGCTGCTCGGAGCTCCCCTCGATGTCGCTGCTGACTGCGTTCCGTCCCCGGCCCGTCGTCCCGGAAGGCGTCGCTGAGGTCAAGGCCTACGTGCTGAAGCGCGCGGGCGAATTCACGATGATTCCCGCGGCGGCCATGCGGGCCCTGGAACTCGGCCGAAATCCGTCGTGCAGCGTCGGCGAGTTTGCCGCCGCAGTGGAATGCGACGTCCGGCTGACCACCGACGTCCTGAGCATGGCCAACAGCTCGCTCTACGCCCGCGGAGCACCGGCGACCTCCCTCAACGAAGCCATCCGGCGGCTGGGAATGCGTCGCTGCCACGGACTGATCCTGTCGACTTGCACTGCGGGGCTGATGCGCTCGCTGCCATTCGAACAGGCAGAAGTCCGCGAAGCGCTGTGGCGGCACGGATACCTGACTGCCATCATCTGCCGTCACCTCAATGAGACGTTGCGGCTCGGATTCAACGGCGAGGAGTTCACGGCCGGGCTCCTGCACGACCTGGGACGTTCGCTGCTCGCAGCAACGGTCCCCGAACGAGTTGCAGTCTGCGAGCACGACGCCGGTGAACCTGGCACGGCAATTCTGGATCAGGAACGCGAGGTGCTGGGGACCGACCATTGCGAGTTAGGGGCCGCATTTGCCGGGCGGAGCGGGTTGCCCGCCGCACTCATCGCAGTGATCCAGCAGCACCACAGTCCCGAACATGCCGATCCGTTTCAGAAGCTTGTCGCCATGGTCGCCCTGGCCGACCAGATGGCCAGTCGCGCAGAGAGCAGCGCGGCGAGCAAGTCGGAAGAGCCAGGCGACAACCCGTGTATCTCGTTCCTCGCCGAGCGCGAACGAGTTCGTGACGCACTCGCCGGCGTGACGCCGACGATGGCGCACGACGCCGCCGCGGAATCGCACCGACTGATTGCCTGACCGAAGCCGGGCATCGCTACCGCACAACGGCTTGAGCGACTGCCCGCCGGGAATCTGAATGATGACAGCAACCCTCCCTGCGTCCGAAATCGAAAGTGCCAAGGCGCGGATCCTGCAGGGCGTCAACGAGTTCACGATGATCCCTGCCGCCGCCATGGAAGCCATGCAGGTGGGACGCAATCCCGCGTGCAGTCTGAAGGAATACGCCCGGACCATCGAACGCGATCACCGTCTGATGGCCGAAATCCTGGGCATGGCAAACAGCTGGCTGAATTCGGGTGGAGCGCCCGTGACGACCCTGCTGGACGCCGTCAACCGGCTCGGACTGGTCAAATGCCAGGAGCTCATCCTGGCGACCTGCACCGCCGGGCTGATGAAGAAACTGCCGTTCCAACACACGCAGATTCGCCAGCAGCTCTGGCGGCATGGCTATCTCACGGCCGTCGTCTGCATGCATCTCAATCAGAAGTTGCGATTGCGGTTCAACGGCGAGGAATTCACCGCCGGACTGATGCACGATCTCGGCCGCTGCCTGATTGCCGCTACCGTGCCCGACCTCTATCAGCAGGTCGTGAGCGAAATCGGGACGAACACGCGGCGCACGCTGGAAGTCGAGCGGTCCCGGCTGGGGACCGACCACTGCGAGATCGGCCGCGAGTTTGCCGAGCGCAACAAACTCCCGGCGCCGCTGGTGGCCGCCATCCAGCATCACCATGCACCGGATGCCGCGGGCGAGCACTCGACCATCGCGACCGTGGTGGCGGCCGCCGCTGAGATCTCGACGCGGCTCGAACACGAGCAGCCCCCCGTCGATCCGAACGCGGAAGCTGTGCCGTCAACACCACTCTACGCCGACCTGGCCCGTGTGCGAGACGCCGTGTCCACCCTGACGCGCGACTTCACGGCCAAAGTTTACTCCGACGCCAACAAAATGATGGCGTAGATGAGCCGGCACACCGCTGGCCAAATTCAATATCCTGCGACTTCGCCGATTGCCGCAACGGCCGCCGCGATCTGTTCGCGCGTTGTGAACGGTCCTGGACTCAACCGCAGCGTACCGCCGCTCGACAGTGTTCCCAGCGCCGCATGCGCCCCCGGCGCGCAGTGCAGCCCGGCCCGCGTTTCGATGCCGAAGCTTTCGTCGAGGATCGCCGCGGCGTCCTGCGGATCGAGACCGGCAACGTTCAGGCTGACGACGCCGGTGCGCGCCACCGGTTCCGCAGGACCGTATAAAGTGACGGACGGCCACTGCGCGAGGCCGTTCAGCAACAGCTGCACGAGTTCCTGTTCATGCCGCCGGAGTGCGGGGACGCCGCCTTGGCCCTCGATCCAGCTCAATCCAGCTTCCAGTCCCACCAATCCCGGCGCATTGTGATTTCCGGATTCGTACTTGTCCGGGCCGGAGTCCGGTTGCGCGTCGCTCTCGCTGCGCGATCCCGTCCCCCCCTGCCGGAAGCTCCAGACGCGTCCCATGACCTCCGCTCGCACAAACAGCAGTCCGGTCCCGAGTGGTCCGAGCAACCCCTTGTGTCCGGAACAGGCCAGCAGATCGATTTCGCTGTTCGAAACGTTGATCGGCACGTGACCGGCGGTCTGCGCCGCGTCGATCAGGCAGAGGGCGCCATGCCGGCGGGCCAACTCGATCACCGCATCAATTGGCTGGATCGCGCCGGTCACGTTTGACGCGTGAGTGATTGCGACCAGCGTCGTCCGCGGAGTCAGCGACCGCCGGATGTCGGCGGGATCGACGCATCCCTGTGGATTGACCGGAACGCGGGTGACGGTAATCCCGATCCGTTCGCGGAGCGCGCCGCGAGGGGACGCAGGACCGAGTTGTGCTCGATGGAGGTCGTGACGACGTGATCGCCGGGGCGCAGCACGCCGTGCAGGGCAATGTTGAGGGCGTCGGTACCGTTGAAGGCGAAGTGAATCGTCTCGGCGGACGGCGCTCCAAGCAGTCGCGCCGCCCGTTCCCGGCAGCGATCGACGATCCGCCGCACTTCTCCGGCCTGACGCGTCGTGCCGCGCCCGACCGCAGCGCCGCAGTGCCGCTGATACTCGTCGACGGCGGCGTAGACGGCGTCGGGCTTGGGCCAGCTCGTCGCTGCGTTGTCGAGGTAAATCCGCTCCCGAACCGGCGGCGACATTGCATCACCTGGGATTTTTTCCCGATGTCTGCCGCTGTGCCCACAGTTCGCGGAAGCTCCTGGCAGGCGGCGGGGGCAATTCGCGCTGCCGCCCCCACGGATTCAGCCCGTTGTACACGACGAACCGCGGCAGCCACCGGAGCGCGCGTCGGCCCCAGCGCCCGGCCCAGGCGTAGCGGCCCGGCGTCTGCAGGAACCAGCCCGCGAGTTTCATGCTCCAGCGCTTGCTGCGGGCCAGCAGTCCGCGCTTCGCCAGTTCGTGCCGCCACGCGTACAGCTGCAGATGCAGATCGATCTTGACGGGGCAAACGTCGTCGCACGAACCGCACAGGCTGCAGGCAAACGGCAATGTCTTGTGATCGGCTGCATTCACATTCGGCGCCAGGACCGACCCGATGGGTCCCGGGATCGTATGGCTGTAGCTGTAGCCGCCGCTGCGGCGGTACACCGGACAGGTATTCAGACAGGCGCCGCAGCGAATGCAATTGAGCGACCGGCGGAACCCGTCGCTGGCGAGGATTTCCGAGCGGCCATTGTCGACCAGCACGACGTGCATCTGGCAATCGGGCGCGCGGGGGCCGTGGAAATGCGTCGAATACGTCGTGATTGGCTGGCCGGTGGATGAGCGGGCCAGCAGCCGCAGGAACACGCCCATGTGCTCTGCGCGGGGGACGAGCTTCTCGATCCCCATGCAGGCGATGTGCAGCTTCGGCAGCGACGTTCCCAGGTCGGCGTTGCCTTCGTTCGTGCAGACGACGACTCCGCCCGTCTCAGCGATCGCAAAGTTGACACCCGTAATCCCGGCCTGGGCTCCCAGGAACCTTTGTCGCAGCGTGCCGCGCGCGGACTCAGTCAAGTACTGCGGATCGGTCGCGCCCGCCCGGGTGCCGATCTTTTCATGAAACAGGTCGCCGATCTCCTGACGCGTGATATGGATGGCCGGCATCACCAGGTGGCTCGGCGGCTCCTCGCGCAACTGGACGATCCATTCCCCAAGGTCGGTGTCGGTGACCTCGATTCCGTGACGCTCCAGATACGGGTTCAAGTGACACTCTTCGGTGAGCATCGACTTGCTCTTCACGACTCGAGTCGCGCCGGCCCGTTGCAGCAGGCCCAGGACGATGTCGTTGTGTTCGGCCGCGTTCGCCGCCCAGTGCACCTGGATGCCATGTGCCGTCGCGGCCCGCTCGAACTGCTCGAGCAGCTCCGCGAGGTGGTCCATCGTGTACCGCTTGATGTCGGCGGCGGTCTCGCGGAGCTGTTCCCATTCGGGGATCAGTGCCGCGCCCTTGTCGCGTTTCGACCGCATGAACCACAGCGCCTGGTCATGCCACTGCGCGCGCGGGCGGTTCGCGATGAATTTCGCGGCCTCGTCAGGATGGGATTTCGTGGCTGTGACCATCAGGCCATCATAGGCAACGTCGCGTTCGGCGGCACGCCGTCGGCCGCGGGAGGGGACACCGGGTCACAGGCGCCTGCCACGGCCAGAGGCATCCCGGACCGTGATAGGAAATGGTTCCGCCGGGGAAACCCGAAATGACAACAGTCGCGGAGACTGCCTGCCGAGACCCACTCCTGCCCCCGCAGAGTACAAATCGGCTTTGTGAACACTTGTCAGTGGATTGAAGAGCAGGGTATTCTGTGAGCCATCAATTCATGATGTTCTTCTTGCTGGCGGGCTATTTCGCCGGCGAGTTTTGGTCTTCGCTAAGCTGAGTGTATCGTCCGCAATCCGGGCGGTTCCGCCCTGATCGCGGTGGATCTGTACGTTTCCTTTCCATTTTTCGGAGGACTCGTCATGAGGCGATTGCGAACGGGCTTTACGCTGATTGAACTGCTGGTGGTGATCGCGATTATTGCCGTGCTGATTGCATTGCTGCTGCCGGCCGTGCAGCAGGCACGGGAAGCCGCCCGGCGGACGCAGTGCAAGAACAACCTGAAGCAGTTCGGGCTGGCGTTTCACAACTATCACGACGCGTTCAACATGTTCCCTTCGTCCGTGTCGATCGACTCGGTCGCCGCCGGCATGAACGCCACCAACAACGGCCTGTACAACGCCTGCGCATCCCATCGGAAACGTGACGAGCTACGGCACGGCTACGTCCGCTCGCCCTGGACGGTGAAGCTGCTGCCGTACATCGATCAGGCGCCGCTGTTCAACCAGTTCGACCAAACGCAACCGTTCGCCGGATGGCCGGGACACTCGACGCTCTTCGACCCGGCCGCTCCGTCGGTGAACTACAGTATCCAGTTCAATACCGACGCCCCGTCTGTCTTCCGCTGTCCGTCGACCCGGTCTACAACTCGACCGGTATGTCTCGAACTACGCCTGCAGGAGGCGGCGGCGCGCGTTCAAAACCGACCCGACCACGGGCGCTCCGGCCGTCGACGGCACCGCTCCGCAAAGCGCCCTGCAGACAACCAGCCATTTTCCTGCAATCCGCTGTTGCCCTGCTACAACGCCAGCAACCTCGTGGTTCAGGTTCCGAACGGCAACCGTATCTTCTGGAACAACGGACCGGTCTTCATCAATTCGTCCGTCAACGTCAGCGCCATCACTGACGGCACGTCGAACCAGGTGCTGGCTGGCGAAAGCATGTATGTCGGGCTGAAGAAGAACTACACCAACCCGCCGGCCAACACGACGCAGGCCTGGTGGACCTGGGCTTCCGCCGCACGCCCCCACCCCGGTTCGAATCCGATTGTCTTCAACACCGCTGCGACACTGTGCGGCATGAACAAGCCGTGCATCAACTTCACCTACCAGACGGCAATGAAACGGCAGGGGAGTGCCAACGCGCACGGCATGCTGATGGGCGGATACAGCAGTTGGCACATCGGCGGCGGCCACCTGCTGTTGTGCGACGGCAGCGTCCGGTTCATCTCCGAAAACACAGACCTGCTGACGCAGGAGCGGATGGGCAGCACGTACGATGGCGGCGTGTTGGGCGAGTTCTAAGTCGCCCTCTCTGATTTCGTCGGCAGACGGTCTGCGGCCGGCTCCGCAGACCGTCTGTCTTTGATAGACTGACCAACGGGCACGTCCGTCCGATCAGATGATCTGCGGTCGAATTCCCGCCAGACGAGGGAGACAGTTCCATGCGGATGAGTTGCCACCGCGTAACGCGGACAAAGGGCGTCTGGGGCATTGTCATCGGCGCGTCAATCGTGATTGGGATCTCCGGATGTGGCTCTGCTCCCGCCGGCGGCAATGCGCGGCCGCAGGCCACCGCGTCCGGCAAAGTGACGTTTGACGGCCAGCCGGTCCCCAGCGGAAGCATCGCGTTCCGGCACGAGGAGTCAGGCAACACGGCCGAGTGCATGATCTCCGACGGCACCTATGAAAGCGAAAGCGGCGCGGGACCTCTGATCGGGAAGAACACCGTCAGCATCGTCGGTCTGGACGGTCCCGGTGGAAAGCCGTTGTGGGGCGGCGCCTGGAGCCGAGAAGTTGACGTTCAAGGCGACACGTTCAATCAGGACTTCGACGTCAAGAAAAGCGAGACGAAAAAGGTCAAGATCATCGACGATGAAGGCGAGGAAAAGCCGCTGTACGAATAGACCCGCAGAGTGACCTGCGCCATGAGCCGGCGGGTGTATCCCGCCGGGCCGGACCAGTCGCCAGGGCGACCGTATCGATCTAGATCTGGTTCCGCAGAGAAGTCTTCGACTCTCGCCAAGTCGCTCCGGAGTCCGCACAGACGCATCCCGGGCACTACAGGAGTGATCGCCGCAGCGGGGGCTTCAGGGAATCACTCTTCCGACCCCGCCAGTTCCGCCTTCATCCGGTCCAGCGGCGCGAGCAGATCGTCCACGTGATCATCGAACAGGTCGCCGATGAGCATGTCGGTCAGGTGCCCTTTCAGGTGCGGGTTTTCTTTCACGAACCGGCCAAAGCTCAGGCCCTCGTAGTACTCGCACACCAGCCGCCGCATGCGCGACATACCGTGCTTGAAATCGTCGGTCCACAGCCCCAGTTGTGCCGCCGAGGTGTCTCCCTGCGCAAGCGCCGCGTCGATCGCATCTGCCGCCAGTTGGCCGGACTTGAGCGCCAGCAGGACGCCGGATGAATACAGCGGGTCCAGAAAACCAAACGCGTCACCGACAAGCACCCAGCCGTCCCCCGCCGCCTGCCGCGACTTGTAGGAATACTCCTTCGCCGCACGGAACTCCGCGATCCGGGTCGCCCCGGCCAGCCGCTCCTTCACCCCCGGGCAGCGGTCGACCTGCTGGAAGTAGATGGTCTCAAGGTCCTTGGTCCCGCCGCTGGCAAAGAGCTGGTCGACGGCGTTGACGATGCCCACACTCATCACGTCATCCTGCAACGGGATATACCAGAACCAGCCCAGCTTTCCCTCGGTTTGCAGGACGATCGTGGCGCCTTCGTCGCGGCCCGTGTCGCGCCGCGCCCCGCGCCAATACGTCCAGACCGCCGCCTTCTTGAGGTCCGGATCCCACTCCCGCAGCCCCAGCCGGGACGCCAGCATCGTGCTCTGACCGCTGGCGTCGACGACGACGTCGGCGCGAACTTCATGTTGTGCACCGTCCTCCAGTTCGACCCTCACGCCGACTGCCCGCGACCCCTCGAACAGCACGTCGAGGACCCGTGCTCCCTCGAAAGCCCGCACCCCCTGCTCGCGGGCATTGGCGAGCATCATGGTGTCGAAGTCCGCACGCGTCACCTGCCAGGTCTGTGAGCATTCGTGCGGCTTGTGCTCCATGAAGTAGAACGGCTCCGACAGCCGCCCCCGCTGGTTGACAAACTGCACGCTGTACTTCTTGACGAACGGACTGCGGCGGAGTTTCTCCAGCATGCCGAGCCGGTCCAGCACCCAGTACGTTTCAGGGATCAGCGACTCGCCGATGTGGTACCGCGGAAAGCGTTCCCGTTCGAAGAGCTGGACGTGGCGTCCCTTCTGGGCGAGCAGAGTGGATACGGTGGCCCCGGAAGGCCCTCCCCCGATCACCACGACGTCGCACCGATTCGCGACTTGAGGATTTTCTTTGGCAACGAACTGTGTGGCAGAAACCATGAGCTTTGTGTGATTGCGAACGGTTCGCCGACCGGGGCGATCTGCGGCCGGGAGGGGGGATTTAGCGTTCTGGCAGCGATCCGGCGGGACGCCGAACGTGCGGCGTGGTAGGGTGTTGTGGTATGCTCGTCTTCGGCCGCCTTCGTCGCGGCTTGAAGCAGTACCGCTATTCTAGACGCGTCTTAACTGTTCGCCAGCGACCTTCAGGAGAACCGCGAATGTCTCTCTCGCGCCGCAACTTCTTACGGAACTCCGCCTTTGCCGCGTCCGCCGCCGCCATCGGCAAAGTCGAAATCGTCAAGGCCGACGAACAGAAGCCCAGTTCCAGCCCCGCAGAGAAGATCGGATACGCGGTCGTCGGCGTAAACGGGCAGGGGAGCAACCATCTGCGGGCGCTCGCCGACCGTCCCGACGTCGAAATCCTGTATATCTGCGACGTCGACGAAGATGTCGGCCAGCATCGCTGCAAACTGGTCGGCGAAAAGACCGGTAAGACGCCGCAGTATGTCAAAGACTTCCGCAAGGCGCTCGAAGATCCCGCCGTGCAATGTGTGTCCACGGCGACGCCGAACCATTGGCACGCGCTGGTGACGATCACCGCCCTGCGGGCCGGCAAGGACGTTTACTGCGAGAAGCCCGCCTCCCACAACGTCTGGGAAGGCCGGCAAATGGTCAACTGGGCCCGCAAACTCGGCCGCATCTGCCAGATCGGCACACAGTCCCGCTCCAGCCCCAGCCTCCACGAGGCGCAGGCCTACGTGCACAGCGGCAAGCTGGGCGCCATCCAGTACGCCGTCGGCACCTGCTACAAGCCGCGGAAGAGCATCGGCAAGCTGGACCAGCCGCTGCAGATTCCGGCGACGATCGACTACGACCTGTGGTGCGGTCCGGCCGCCAAGGTGGATCTGTACCGTCCCAGACTCCACTACGATTGGCACTGGGACTGGAACACCGGCAACGGCGACATGGGGAACCAGGGCATCCACCAGATGGACATCGCCCGCTGGTTCCTGGGCGAGATGCAGGTGTCGCCGCGAGTTGCCAGCGTCGGCGGACGGCTGGGCTATTCCGATGCCGGCAACACGCCGAACTCGCAGATCGTGTTCCACGCCTACGAGAAGGCGCCGCTGATCTTCGAGACCCGCGGCCTGCCAAAATCGGGCCTCAATTATGACAACGGCATGGACAACTACCGCGGCTCGCGCGTGGGAGTGATTGTCCAGTGCGAACAGGGCTACGTGGTGATTCCGACGTACCACACGGCGATCGTCTACAACAACGACGGAACCGAAGTGCAGACGTTCGAGTTCGGCGAAGACCCGTTCTCGCACCATCATGCGAATTTCATCAACGCCGTCCGGTCGCGCAAGCACGAGGAGCTCAACGCCGACATCCTCAATGGGCACCTGTCGAGCGCTCTGTGCCACACCGGCGGGATCTCGCACCAGATCGGCGCGAGCGCGCCGCGCGAGGAGATCGCGCAGAAGCTGCAAGGCCAGGAACTGTACGCCGACTCGTTCAAGCGGCTGGCCGAGCACCTGACGGCGAACGGGGTGGACATCGAGCAGTCGGCGCTCACCCTCGGTCCGTGGCTGGAGATGGACCCGGCGACAGAGCGATTCGTCAGCAACGATGGCGCCAACAAGCTGCTGACGCGCGAGTACCGCGAGGGTTACGTCGTGCCCGACGCGTCAGTCGCGTAGGTCAAGCGTCCGCGTTTGACCATGATTGACCGGTAAAGCGCAACCGCAGCCCGGCTGCTCCTCAGCAGCCGGGCTGATTCGCTTGTGAGCGGCATGATCGCAACGTGTATGATGCCTACATGCATTCGGTCATCACTCTGACCAACTGCGATTGGCATCGCGGTGCACTCCTCGTCGCCGTGTGCCTGTTCTGCGCGACGGGCCGACCCGCCGACTTACGCGCCGACGAACCCGCCACCGCCGCCACCCGCCGCGCGCTCGATTTTCTCGTCGCCGAAGTCCCCGCCTGGCCGCAGCAGAATCACTGCTTTTCCTGCCACAACAGCGGGGACGGGGCGCGGGCGCTGCTCACAGCGCATCGTCGCGGCTGGGCGGTCCCTGATGCGGCCCTCGCCGAGACGATCCCCTGGCTGCTGACGCCCGCCAACTGGAAAGCCAACGGCGGCAACTCTGACTACAACGACCAGACGCTGCTGAACGTCCAGTTCGGCGCCGCGCTGGCCGCATTGGCCGAGGACCGGAACGATTTGCACACCAGCACCGCACTGCAATCGGCCGCAGCAACACTCGCCGGTCTCCAGGCATCCGACGGCTCCTGGGCATTTGAGGCCGAGGGTGTGATCGGCTCTCCGATCGGCTATGGCCGTCCCCTGACGACCATGATGACCCGCGACATCCTGCAGCGCGCCGATCGTGAACGGTTTGCAGCCGCGATCAGCCGCGCGAATGCGTGGCTGCTAAGCGCCGAACCGAGGACCGTCCTGGACGCAGCCGCTGTCGCCTGGGGACTGGCGGATATCGACACGCCGGATGCGTCTATGAGCATCTCGCGGAAACTGGAGACGATTCGCTCCGCACAGTCGGATCGCGGCGGCTGGGGTCCGTACATGATTTCGGCCCCGGAGCCGTTCGACACGGCCGTCGTCCTGCTCGCTCTCCAGCAGCTTTCAGCGACCCACGCTGCACGAGGGATGATTGCCCGCGGCCGCGAGTTTCTGATTGCCACACAGCTTCCAGCCGGCCGGTGGCCCGCGACGACCCGTCCTGCCGGCCTCGAAAGCTATCCGCACATGATTTCGACGACGGCCTGGGCCACACTCGCGCTCCTCGCCACCGAACCCGCGCCGGCCGCTACACCCGGCGCCGCCAGATGAAGAATGCCAGCGCCACCAGCAACATGCCGATCAGGTTGGCGATCATCAGCAGTCGCGGCCAGGATTGTTTTTCGGTCGCCGGGGCAATTGTCTGATCCACCGCGACAGCTGCCGTAGGCGACGGCGGAATAAACGCTTGCAAATCGGCCTGCACGTCTCCGACTTCGGCCGTCCCGGCCGCGGCGACCGCGAGCGGCGTCCTCGTATGCAGCGGCTGCTGTGGTAAACGGACGTCGATACCATACTTCCGGCCGACGACGAGGTAGGTCATTTTGAACCGGCCTTCCGCATCCGTGTGTCCGGCGCCGCCTGCGAAGGTCAATCCTGCGTACAGCGTCACATTCCAGTCGGGTCGAACTCCATACCAGAACTCCGCGTTCCTCAGCGGTTTGGCGGTGATGGCGCTCATGAGTCGCCCCGTAAGCTCACCGCACGGCTCCAGGCTGAGATTCACGGAATCGGCGTCGGGCGACAATTCGGCGAGAGCTGCGAACAGTCCGTCCTGCGTGCGGGCGTGCACGAGTGCCCGGCCGCGACCGCGTTCGACCTGAATCTTCCCGTCAGCGTCGATTTGACCCCGCTGCGCGGTGGACCAGTCAAACTCCGTGCGCACTTCGACAATCGACGACTCGACGCGGGCGTCCCTTGCGTCGGGACCGCGCAGCACCTGAACGGCTAATGAGGCTCGCCTCGCCGCCGCAGCCGGGCGACGTTCGGCATTTTGGACACCTTGCAAATCCTGTGCGGATGCCGCTGCGGCAACTGCCGCGACAATGACCGCCCACGCCAGGCGCAGCACCTCGGCGAATCCATCCCTCGTCGTTTTGGGACGCCGGAGAACCATGCCATTCCGCCGCGAGACCAGCTACGCTCGGCGCTGCCAGATGAAAAATGCGATCGCCACCAGCGGCACGCCGATCAGGTTGGCGATGATCAGCATCCGCGACCACGACATTTTCGTGGTGGCGGCGGCCGCCTCCTCATCCACGGCAATCGCCGCAGGTGTCACCGCCACCGGCGCGTTCTGAGCGATCATCCGCACGTCCCCCACGTCAGTCGACTCGGGTTTCGGCACCGGCAGTTGCGTTTGCGTGCGCAGGGGCTGATCCGGGAGGTAGGCCTGAAAATCGTACTTCTGGCCGACGACCAGATTGGGAATCTTGAACCGGCCCTCGCCGTCGGTGCGTCCGTTCCCTCCGCCAAAGCCCAGGCCGGCGTACAGCGTCATCCCCAGATCGGGCTGAATCCCGTAAGAGAAGTCGGTGTCCTTGAGCGGCTTACCCGAGACGCCATGCACCAGCCGGCCGGTCAACTCGCCGCACGGCTGGACTTCGATTTTGAGGGAACTGGTGTCGGGAGTCAGTTCCTGGACCGTTGCGAATTTCTGGTCCTCCGTCCGCACCAGCAGCATACCCTTCGCAAGCCGGCGCTCGAACGTCAGCTTGCCGTCCCCATCCGCGACTCCCATATCCGGGGTCCACCACTGTTCCTGGACGCGCACTTCCGCGACGGCCGACCCCACCTTGGCACCGCTGGCCTCCGCCCCCGGCACAACCTGCACGGTCAGCGGCCCGCGGTCCGGCCGCTCCAGCTTGAAGCTGAATTCCAGCGAAGGCTCGTCCTTGACCGTGAACTGCTGCGGCCCGCCGTTTCGCGACCCCCGCAGCATGAATCGTCCCGGGCCGACTTTGAACTCGAACCGCCCGTCCGAATCGGTCTGTGTCCGGCGGTAGTGGTTCAGCGGAGGAATGTACTGGTTTCCGCTGCGGCGCAGCTCCGGGGTGGAGTTTGTGTCCATCCCGAACTGCTCGAGTGTCACTTCCTGATTGGCGACCACTTTCCCGGCGCCGGCGGTGACCCGCCCGGTGACTTTGGTCGGCGTCCGCAGCTCAAAGTCCAGCGATTTCGGATCCTCATTCGATTTGGCCGAAATGCCGGTCTTGATCGGCGCCGCCCACTCCTGGTCATCGACCACCAGAATGCAGATGACCTTCGGTTGCAGTTCCAGTTGATAGCGGCCGTCGGCTCCCGACTGCGCGTTGTTCATGAACTGGTTGCCGTCCGCATTGATGCCGCGGACCGAAATATTGACGCCGCTCGCCGGCGTACCGTCCGGTTTCTTCACCAGGCCGCTGATCGAGACGCCCCGTTCGATCTGATGTGTGACACTCTCCGCCCCGGAACCTGCGTCGAATTGAATGCGCTGCTCATTCATCCGATTCCCGATCATCGGCCAGAATACGAACTGCTTGCTTTTCTCCCAGGTTGGGAACCAGTCGAATGTCGCATTTCCACTCGCATCGGTGGTTGAAGCAAACTCTTCGGTCGCAAATGACGAATTGAACGGTGATCTTTGACCTGCCCCCCCCTTGGTGAAGAGCCAGGGGTAAATCTTCGTGCCGGCGATCGGCTCCCCTTTGTCATCCTCCAGCTTCACCGTAACCGTTCGGGCGCCGTCCAGCTTCAGTTCCAGCAGCTCTGTGGGGGGCGGACTGGTGATCGCTGCGTTGTTGTTGTTGTAGAACTGCTGGTCGTCGATCAACGTGACATAGTCGAAGCCCGTCCCGGATTTTTTCGCGAAGACCGTTCGTAACCGGGCCGCCGCAGCCAGCGGGATGTCGGCAAGACCATTGGCATCAGCTTCCTTAGTCATGACGAACGAATAGTCGGCCAGGGCGGACACCGGCACACCCGCCAGCGGCTGTCCGCTGCCGTCCACGACTTTCGCTCGCACCGAGACCGGCGGCTCCAGCTTGAGTTCGATCAATCCCGGCGGCTTCTCATTCCCCGTCCGCTGCCACATGAAGAACTTGTACCCCAGCAGGTCGCCCGCGGCGTTCTTTGCGGTGATCGTCCGGCCGAAGAGCTCCTGTGGCTGGAGCGGCAGCGTAAACTTCCCCTCCGCGTCGGTGCGGACCGCCAAGTCCTTTTGTTCGATCTGGAAATTGAAGTTGTTGTAATGGACTTCGACGTCCGCCGCCGGCGATCCATCCGGCAGTCGCACAACGCCGGTCACTTTCTGTTGAGCACCCAGAGGTTCTGCTGCGACGGCCAGCGCCGCCAGGGTCGCCAGAATCGCGAACGGAATGCGTGCGAAGCGGAACATCATTGCTCCTCCACTTGAAAAAGGGCGGCTGGCCGCCGAAGAGCGACGGCATGGTGTCGAGTGGACGCAGACCGTACCATAGCACAGGTCGCCGCGATCCGCAGGCGCTCTCGCTGGTCCACGCGATTGTCCCATGTCCACGACCTACAAAATCATTCCCGATCAGGCCGAGATCGACGCCCTTCCGCGCGACCTCCGGTTTTATCCCAGCACGGTGACGGCCCCGCGCGTACTGACCCCCCAACAGGTCGAGGGGTTCAACCGCGATGGTTACATACGTCCGCTGCGCGTCTTTTCTCAGGAAGAAATCGCCGGCATCCGCGAATACTTTGATGAATTGCTGGCGCGGGTCATGGCGGCCGGCGGCGACAGCTATTCCATCAGCAGCGCCCACCTGAAATACGGCCGCGTGTACGATCTCCTGACGCACCCTCGAATTGTGGCGATTGTCCGCGACGTCCTCGGCGAAAATGTCGTCGGCTGGGGCTCGCACTTCTTCTGCAAGATGCCGCACGACGGCAAAGCCGTTGCCTGGCACCAGGACGCCAGCTACTGGCCTCTGACGCCGACAAAAGCCGTCACAGTCTGGCTGGCGATCGACGATGCCGACCGGGAAAACGCCTGCATGCGGTTCATCAGCGGCTCGCACCATTTCGGGCATTTGACGTATCGCCCGAGCGACTCCGCCGAGCACAACGTACTGAACCAGACGGTCGACAACGCCGAGCAGTACGGCCAACCGGTTGACGACTGCCTCCAGGCCGGCGAAGCCTCGATGCACAGCGATCTGCTGCTGCATGGTTCCGACGCGAATGACTCCGACCGCCGCCGTTGCGGCCTTACGCTGCGCTACGCGGCAGTCGATGTCCGGGCGCACCTGGGCTGGAACGGCAAGGGAGTGGTCGTCAGTGGAATTGACCCGGACGGCCACTGGGCCAATCCGCCCCGGCCCGCCCAGGACTGATTTGTCCTTTTTGACGAAGGCAGTGTCGCAACCGCAGGCCACAATAGCGGCGCGCGGCGCAGCGATTTCACACCAATCAGGAGAGGCTCATGCGATCACTGGTGCGGCTGCTGTTGGTGGCAGCGATGGTCGGCGGAGCGGCGCTCGCCGATGACAAAGTGGAATTGAAGTTCAACCCGGAATTCAAGACCGGCAACGTGGTCCGGCAGGTGGGCGAGACGAAAGTCGATCAGACGCTCACGCTCGCCGGCCAGGACATCGACACGAAAGTCGAAAGCTTCACGGCCACGCGCGAAACCGTCGGCGAGGCGACCTCCGACGGCAAGACGACGCTCGGCGGGGAGTTCGAGTACTTCATCGTCGACCTCCAGACCCCGGTCGGAACGTTCAAGTTCGACTCCGCCAACGCCAGCGGCAAGGACCAGGCGCAGGGACCGCTCGCTCCTCTGTACGACGTGTTCGAGGCAACGTCCAAGGCGAAATGGATTGCCACGCTCAATTCCAAGCCGGAGATCGAATCCATCGAGTTCGACGGCAATCCTTTTGAGGGCCTCGATCCGAATGCGAAAAGCGAAATCACGCCCGAACGGTTCAAGCAGGAGTTCAACACCCAGCTCCAGCGATATCCGGACGGACCTGTGGCCGTCGGAGACACCTGGAAACGCACGGAAGAATCGCAGATCGGCAGCGGTCAGGTTCTAAAGTACGAGAAGGAATTCAAGTACCTGGGCTCAGAAACCAAGGACGGGAAGACCTTCGACCGCATCGACGTCAAGACGCTGTCGGTCGATTACAGTATCGGCGCCGGCTCGCAGTTGCCGCTGACGCTCAACAGCAGCGACCTCAAGATCACCTCGTCCGAAGGGCTGATGCTCTATGACCGCAATCTCAAGCAGGTGACCGCGCAGAACGAGAACGTCCAGATTGAGGGGGACCTGGAATTCACGATCAAGCTGAACGGCCAGGAGCAGAAGCTGCCCGGCAAACTCAAGCTGAACATCGTGTCCAAGCAGACGACGGAGCCGAACGCGAAATAGCCTCGAGTGCAGGCTTGAGATCGGAGGTCGGAGATCAGAAGTCTGACGTCGGAATACGGAATGTCCCGGACGCTCGGAGCGTCCGGGACATTTTTGTTCACCGACCTCTGACTTCCGCGGTCACGCACGCCGGATATTGTCGCGCCGCTGGACGTTCCGCATCGCGTTGCGCGTGTCGAGCACCAGTTGGGCGTGCTGCGCGATAAACGCGTAGTCGTAGGCCGAGTGGTCCGTCGCAATCAGCACGCAGTCCTGCGCTGCCAGGAATTCGGGCGTCAACTCCACACTGGTCATCGCCGGCAGATGGTGCTGCCGCATCGGCGGGATCCGCGGCACGTGCGGATCGTTGTACGTCAGCGCCGCACCGCGGGCGAGGAGCAACTCCATCAGCACGAACGACGGGCTCTCGCGCGGGTCGTCAACGTCCTTCTTGTAGGCCGCGCCGAGCACGCAAATCTTGCTGCCGCGGATCGGTTTGCCTGCGTCATTCAGGAATTCCGCCAGCCGGCTGATGACGTACTCCGGCATCCGCGAATTGACCTCGCCGGCCAGTTCGATGAACCGCGTCGTCAGCCCCTGCCGCCGCGCCAGCCACGTAAGGTAGAACGGGTCGATCGGAATGCAGTGCCCGCCCAGCCCCGGCCCGGGATAGAACGCCTGGAACCCGAACGGCTTGGTCTTCGCCGCATCGACGACTTCCCAGACGTCGATTCCCATCCGGTCGAACAGCATCTTCAGCTCATTGACCAGCGCGATGTTCACCGCGCGGTACGTATTCTCCAGGATTTTGCAGGCCTCCGCGACTTCCATGTTCGTCACGGGGATCACTTTGACCACGGCGTGCCCGTAGAGCGCCATCGCCAGTGTCAGGCTGTGCGGGTCGTGCCCGCCGACGACTTTCGGAATCCCCGCCGCCGAGTACACGGGGTTGCCGGGATCTTCCCGCTCCGGGCTGTACGCCAGGTAGAAATCCACGCCCGCCTTCAGTCCGCTCTGTTCGAGTATGGGCAGCACGACGTCGCGCGTCGTGGTCGGATAGGTCGTGCTCTCCAGCACCACCAGCTGGCCGGGGCGCAAGGCTTTGGAAATCGACTGCGCCGTCCCTTCGACGAACGACAGGTCCGGATCGCGGCTGTCGGACAAGGGCGTCGGCACACAGATCAGGAGGGCATCCGGCTCCTTGAGCCGGCGCATGTCGGCCGTCGCTTCGAATGCCCCGGACTTCCGCCAGCCGGCGACCTTCTCCGACGCCAGATGCTTGATGTAGCTGCGGCCCGCGTTGAGCTGCTCGACTTTCGCCGCATCGACATCGAAGCCGATCGCCTTCAGTCCGCGCGCGACGAACGCGTCGATCAGCGGCAGACCGACGTACCCCAGCCCGATGACTCCAATCGTCGCCTGCTTGTCCCGAATTCGCTGCAGCAGCGTCTCGTACACGTCTTGGCCCCTCTGTCCTGCCCGCGCGTCACCCGTGCGCGGAAGTTTGAGCCGATCATCTTCGTCCCTGTCCGAGGCGCTCACAAGGGGGATTAACGGCGAACTCATAACTCCCGGCGCGATAAATCCAGCGCAATCGATACGTTCGCACCGGCAAGCGTCCCGGACAGTGGTCGGAGCGTCGATCCCCCGCGTGGACGTTCGATTCCACCGTTCGGGACGCCGGTTGTCGAAATCCGCCTGCCGCGTGACGCGGGCCTAGTTGTGCCGCTACGATTGCGTGCGGTCCCCCCGCATCAGGAGTACCGCCGGTGAGCGCAGTCCCCCGCACGTGGAGCATCGAGGAAGAACGGCAGATCGTCGAGCGGCTCCGCGACGGCCGGCAACGCATTGACACCGAGCTTTCGAAGGTCATCGTCGGCCAGAAAGGCGTCATAGAACAGGCACTGATTGCGCTGTTCTCGGGCGGGCATTGCCTGATCACTGGCGCGCCGGGTCTCGCCAAGACGTTGCTGGTCAAGGCAATCTCGCAAATCTTCGATCTCAAGTTCCAGCGCGTGCAGTTCACGCCTGATCTCATGCCGGCCGACATTACCGGCACCGAGATTCTCGAAGAAACCGGCGACGGCCGCCGCCAGATGGTCTTCGTCAAAGGTCCGATCTTTGCCAATGTGATCCTGGCGGACGAAATCAACCGCACGCCTCCCAAGACTCAGGCGGCACTGCTCGAAGCGATGCAGGAGCACCAGGTGACTGCGGCCGGCCGACCCTACCGGCTCGAAGAACCGTTCTTCGTCCTGGCCACGCAGAACCCCATCGAAATGGAGGGCACCTACCCCCTGCCGGAAGCCCAGCTCGACCGGTTCATGCTCAACGTGGTGATCGACTATCTGCCGGCGGCCGACGAAGTCGCGGTTGTCGAACGCACGACCTCCAGCGGTTCGGCGAAGATTGAGTCGATCTTCCACGGGGCGGACGTGCTCGCGTTTCACGAGGTCGTCCGCCGTGTGCCGGTCGCCCGCGAGCTCGTCGAGTACGCCGTGCGATTGTCCGCCGCTTCCCGACCCGGACGTCCCGGATCGGCGGATTTCATCAACCAGTACGTCAGTTGGGGCGCCGGCACGCGTGCCTCGCAGAACCTGATCCTTGGCGGCAAAGCCCGTGCGCTGCTGCTGGGTCGCGCCCATGTTTCGGCCGACGATATCAAATCGCTCGCGCACCCGGTCCTGCGTCATCGCATCCTCCTCAACTACAAAGCCGAAGCGGAGGGGATGAACGTCGAACGCGTCATCGACCGGCTGCTGGAGTCAGTGCCAGCGGTGCCGTAGCGAAAGCCCTCAGCCCGCTTTGGCCGGTCTTTCGACTCTGTTGTGGCCGGTCTCCTGACCGAGCCAGACGCCCAACCGCAGGTCTCCCCGTCGCATACGTGTCGCCGTTTCGCTCCTGAACCCCTGCAACCCGCCCGTGTCAGGTGTCTCCATCCGGGATACAATGGCGTCCCGAACCTGAGAGAATCGCTCACCGTGACGTCCGACCTGCAGACCTACTGTGAAACCCTTGCCAGAGCCGCGCGCGCTGCGTCGCGCGCCCTCGCGAAATCGACGTCCCGCCAGAAGGACGACTGGCTCCGCCGGTCCGCGGCCGCCATCCGCACCCGCACCGACGAGCTGATCGCCGCCAACGCCCTCGATCTCGCGGCGGCGCCGGGCTACGGCCTCAACGCCGCAGCGACTGATCGCCTGAAACTCACGCCGGCGCGACTGGCCGACATCGCGGCCTCCCTCGAGCACGTCGCCACGCTGCCAGATCCTGTCGGCGAAGTCATTGACGGCCACGTCCGCCCCAACGGCCTGCGCATCACGCGCGTGCGTGCCCCGCTCGGAGTGGTGTTCTTCATTTACGAGTCCCGACCCAACGTCACCGCCGACGCCGCCGCGCTCTGCGTCAAGAGCGGCAACGCCGTGATCCTTCGCGGCGGCAAAGAGGCGCTGCACAGCAACCAGGCCCTGCACCGCATTCTGCATGAGACGCTGGCTGAAAGCGGACTCCCTCCGGCCGCGGTGCAACTTGTCGAGACGACGGACCGCGCGGCCGTCGGCTGTTTCCTGGCGCTCTCGCAATGGATCGACGTCGCGATCCCGCGCGGCGGCAAATCGTTGATCGAGCGCGTCGTCGCGGAGGCGACGATGCCCGTCATCAAACATTTCGACGGCGTCTGTCATGTGTATGTCGACCGCACCGCCGACCTGGCGATGGCCCAGTCGATCCTCCTCAACAGCAAGTGCCAGCGACCGGGAGTCTGCAACGCGGCGGAATCGCTGCTCGTTCATGCCGACGTGGCGGCTCAGTTCCTCGGTGTGGCCGGCGCAGCCCTCAAATCGGCCGGCGTCGAAGTCCGCGGCGATGAGCGCACCCGTCAGCTCCTCTCGTGGGCGAAACCCGCAACCGACTCCGACTATCGCACCGAGTATCTGGACCTGATCCTGTCCGCGAAGGTCGTGCCCGACCTCGACGCAGCAATCACTCACATCAACGAGTACGGCTCGCACCATACCGACGCGATCATTACCGATGATCTCGCAGCGGCACGGCGATTCTGCGCCGAGGTCGATTCGGCCGCCGTCATGGTCAATGCCAGCACGCGCTTCAACGATGGCGGCGAGCTGGGACTGGGGGCCGAAATCGGCATCAGCACCGACAAGCTGCACGCCCGCGGCCCGTGCGGCCTCCGCGAGCTGACGACGTACAAGTTCGTCGTCGAAGGCAACGGACAGATTCGCGGGTGAGGCAGAACAAACAGGTGGCTCCCGTTTTTCTTTGTACTTCCAATGAGTGTTGACCCGCCCCATGCCGTCGTCCTCCTCAGCGGCGGGCTCGATTCCGCCACGACGCTCGCCGTCGCGAAACGCGAGGGATTCGTGTGTTCTGCACTGTCGTTTGACTATGGCCAGCGACATCGGCATGAACTCGATGCGGCCCGGCGCGTCGCCGCTGCCGCGGGCGTGCGCCGACATCTGGTCTTGCCGCTCGATCTCCGCACGTTCGGCGGTTCAGCACTGACGGACGACATCGCCGTTCCCAAGGACCGGTCGCATGCGGCAATGGCGTCCGGTATCCCGATCACGTATGTCCCGGCACGGAACACGGTCTTCCTGTCTCTGGCGCTCGGCTGGGCCGAGGTGCTGGGTGCGTTCGATCTGTTCATCGGCGTCAACGCGGTCGACTACAGCGGATACCCGGACTGCCGGCCGGAATTTATCGAACAGTTTGAGCGTCTCGCGAACGTCGCCACGCAGGCCGGCGTCGAGGGCCGCGGCCGGTTTCGCATCCACGCCCCGCTGATCAAATTGACCAAGGCCGACATTATTCGGCTCGGCACGTCGCTCGGCGTCGATTACGCCCTCACCCACAGTTGTTATGACCCAAGCCCGGACGGCCGGCCCTGCGGACATTGCGACTCGTGCCTCATCCGTCGCGACGGCTTTGCCGCAGCGGGATTCTCCGACCCGCTGCTCGGCGCCGGCGCCTGAGACGGGCGAGAAAGCGCACCTCCCGTTCGGGCGCACGACACTGCGGCCGGACCTCTGGTCGTCCACTCTGCCTCATAAGTGCGCACGCCGCCGCGGCCAGACCGCGAAAACAGGCCGTAGTCTGGCACCGCCATTGTGCGGCACACCAATTGCATCTCCACGAGTTCCTACTGAAACGTGCAACGACCGCAGACGGCCCAACGGATTGGGCTGGTGCGCTTCGGGCCGCAACCGACATTCCTGGGGCTTTGATGATCGATCCAATCACGGCACTCATCGAGAAAGCTGCCCGTTACGCGGTCGCGCACGACTCGTTTCTGCTGGGCGTCGCCGCACTCGTGACGGTCGCCGTGCTGACCTGGCTGAATTCTGCGTCACATCGGCCGCGGCCGATCGTTCGCACGACCCGCGACCGCGATTGACGATCTCAATTGATGGCCGCGGCCGTTCGATCGTTATAGATCTGAAATCGATCTAAGACTCCCATCAGCCGCAATACGTCCCGGTTGAAGTCCGACAGCCCGCACAGACGCAGTATGCCCCCTTTCAGGTGCACGCGCTTGTGCAACAGGACCAGCTGTCCGGCCAGCAGGCTCGACAGGGACAGACCATCGAGTTCCAGAATCAGCCGATGATTGGCCTGCCGCCCGGCGATGGCCATCAGCATGTCGGCCAGTTCGGTTTCCTCCGGTCCCGGCTGTCCCAGACCACCATTCTGCGGCGGCACGGCGGCGACGCGCAGCCACAACCAGTCACGAACGTTGTCGCAGTCGATCGTCCAGCGACCGGGCATGCCGGATTTCCGTTCAAGATTGTCGATCAGGATTGAGAGACCGCGACGGACGCGGAACGTTGCAGGTTCCACACTATCGCAGCGTCGGCGGCGAATCAATCTGCGATATTTCGGCCTCTTCTGAAGATAGTCGGCAACCGGCCGCCCTCTTGTGCGCGCCCGCTCGCGGTGTCCAGAATTGATGACGCCACGCCCCCGCGCCCGGAGCTCGCCTATGTCCCGCCGTTTCCCGCTCGAAATTGCTGCCGCCTGCCTGACGATCCTCACTGCCGCGCGACTCGCCTCGGCCCAGGCGGCCCCTCAGGCCCCGGCCGACCAGCCGGCCGCTACCCAGTCCACGCTCGACATCGTCATTTCCGATGAACCCCGCACGATCGACCCGGCCACGCTCGTTCCACAGCGCCTCGCCCAGCCCGCCACCGTTCAGTTCGACAACGCCTCCCTCAACGAAGTCGTCGAATGGCTCCGCGACGACCAGAAAATCAACAGCATCGCCGACGCGAAACACCTCCAGGACGCCGGGATCTCGCTGGGAGAGCCGATCACCGATGCGCTCAACAACGAGCCGCTGTATCTGCTGCTGAACCGCCTCCGGGTCGTCGGCGTCACCTGGTCCTATCGCGACGACATCCTGCGGCTGATGCCCGCCAATATGCAGGATCAGCCGCTGCGGACGCAGCCCTACCCCGTCGGCGACCTGTTTGATGCTGGCTATCAGTCTGATGCCGTGCTCGATTCGATTCGAACCTGCACGGGTTCGAAGTGGGAAAGCGAGGAGGGTTCGGGTGGAGAAGTCCAGGCGTTGGGGGATGTCTTGTTTATCCGGCAGACAGAACAAGGGCATCGTGAAATCGCAGGCCTGCTCGCCGCGCTCCGCAAACATGGCCGCCGGACTTTCACCTATGACGAACCGCAGCACTTCGCAATCCGCGAAAAACTGAATGCGCCGGTCAGCCTAGATGTTCAGGATGCTCCGCTGATCGACGTATTAGCGGACATCGCGCAGCAGGCGGCCGTCGAAATTCGCACCGACGCTGCGGCATTCCGGGAAGAGCGCGTTCGCGACCGCGAACCGGTGTCCGCGACACTGTCCGCACAACCCATGCACGTCGTCCTGCAGGCCGTCCTTACACCGCTCAAGCTCGACTGGGTTCTGCGGGACGGAATCCTGTGGGCCACTTCGGCCGACGAAGCCAGCCAGACGCAGAAAACCGCCATGTTCGATGTTCGCGACCTGTGTCGTGATGACAGTGAAAGCGAGGCACTGAAGGATGCCATCGTCGAATACACGGCCGGCCCCTGGTCGACAGGCGCCGGTCAGCATGGTCGGCTGGAATTTGCCCGCTCTGGCACGATGGTCGTCCGCCAGACCGAAGGCCAACTCGATGCAATTCTGCAGCTGCTTGAGGACTACCGAACGGCTTTGAGGAGTTCCAAACGCCGCGCACGCACCGAGGAGAAGCCCGACGACATCATTACCCGGTACTACCGGTTGCAATCACAGATTGCGACCGAACTCAGGCAGTATCTACCGGCTCTGGTCGAACCCGGCTCGTGGCGCAATGACCAGCATCCCGACGCCAACGGCACAATATTTCAACTGGCTTCGGTCAAGGAAGTTCTCGACTCGCACGGAAACCAGGTTGTGGAAAATGCCAAGGAACAGGGCCGCAATTCGGCACAGGTCGTCGAATACGCGGTGCTCATCATTCAGCAGAAGCGCGCCACGCACGAAAAGATCGCCGAACTGATCGACAAGGTCGAAAACGGTGAATCGCAAGGCATGGGCATGGGTGGGATGGGCATGGGTGGCGGCATGGGCGGCTTTGGCGGCGGATACTTCTCAACACGTGAGCACCCGCTGCAGAAACCGTAACACCGTCGTCCGCCCTTTCGCTTCAACGGCTGCAACGCGGCGCATATCGGCGTGTCGCATCGCTGCGTGCGCGCCCATCGACCGTTGCGCCGGTGCCCCCAAGCCCCCAAAGCAGTCCGATCGGCTCACCTTTGTGCTACTAACGATTCGACGTTTGTTTTCTTGCGCAAATTCTTCCCCGCCACCAACCGAGACCATGACCGGATTTGGGCCACCGAGATCACCGATGACACTGAGACAACGGTATTTCTGTTGAATTCTCGGTGACCTCTGTTACCTGGGTGGAAAACCCCTTTGGGTTGCGGCCGCCGGCCGCGCCGGGTTCTTTGTGCCTTGGTGGTTCAAAATCGTTGACCACCAAGACACGCAGGCCACCAAGAACTGTGGGACGGGCAAACCGCTCCCGCTTGCCTCCTCTCAATCCAAAATCCAAAATCGGAAATCCAGAATGCGAAATCCGTAACGAGTTCCCCTATGCGCATGTTCTTCGCTGGCGAGTGGCGCAATACGCCGGTCACAGCTAACGTCGTCAGCCCCTACAGCGGACAGGTCATCGACACCGTCCCCCAGGCCGATGTCGCCGATGTCGACCGCGCGCTCGCCACGCTGCAGTCGGGCGCTGTCGCGATGCGGCAACTCCCCGCGTTCCGCCGTGCGGAAATCCTCCACAAGGCCGCCGCGGTTATGCGGGCGCGTGTCGAAGACCTCGCGCGCACCATCAGCAGCGAGGAAGGCAAAGCTCTCGCCGAAAGCCGCACCGAAGCCCGCCGCGCCGCCGACGTGATCACCACCTCCGCCGAGGAGGCCCTCCGCATCGCCGGCGAAATGATTCCGCTCGAGGGCGCCGAGCACGGCGCCGGCAAGCTCGGGTTCACACTCCGTGTCCCCTGCGGCATCGTCGCGGCGATTACGCCGTTCAACTTTCCGCTGAATCTCGTCGCCCACAAGGTCGGCCCCGCCCTCGCCGCCGGCAACGCCGTGATCATCAAGCCGGCCAGCGATACGCCGCTGTCCGCCCTCAAGCTGACGGTGATCCTTCTCGAATCCGGCCTGCCGCCGGAAGCCATTGCCTGCGTCACTGGTCCGGGCGGAGCGCTCGGCCGCGCGATCTGTACCGATGACCGCGTGCGGAAAATCAGTTTCACCGGCAGCTACGAGACCGGAGACGCGATCTGCAAACTGGCCGGCATCAAGCGCGTCACCATGGAACTCGGCTCCAACAGTCCCGTCATTGTCATGGACGACGCGGATCTCGATCGCGCGGCCGCTGCCATCGCCACAGCCGGATACTCCAACGCCGGCCGTGTCTGCATCTCCGCACAAGCGGATCATCACCAGCCACAACATCGCCGGCGATTTCCTCGACGCCCTCCGCCCGGCGCGTGGACGGCATCGTCACCGGCGACCCGCTGAACGAACGCACGCAGATGGGGCCGCTGGTTCATGGCTGCGACGCCCAGCGCGTCGCCGAGTGGATCGACGAAGCGGTCCACGCCGCCCAGCGCCTGCTGGCCGCGGTCGCCGCGACGGCGTTTTCTACCAGCCGACAATCCTCGACGAAATGATCCGGAAGCTGCGAGTGAGCTCCGAAGAACTGTTCGGCCCGGCGGTCGCGATCACCCGGTTCAGCAGTGTCGACGACGCGTTGCGGCTGGCCAACGATTCACGCTTCGGCCTGTCGGCCGGCGTTTTCACCCGTGGACGTTGATCGCGCGCTCCGCTTCGCCCGCGAACTCGACAGCGGGAACATCCACATCAACTGGTCGAGCCAGTGGCGCAAGCCGACCTGATGCCCTACGGCGGCCTCAAGCACAGCGGCATGGGAAAGGAAGGACCGAAGTACGCGATCCGTGAGATGACAGAAGAGAAGCTGGTCGTGATGCACGCACGGTGAAGGATTGTCGGTTATCGGTCGACGGCTATCGGCGGAATTACCCAAGCCGACGGCTCTGCCGTCGGCCGATCCATAGGCCGACACACAACATTACCGCCGACGCCGCGCTGACGATCGCTCCCATCCACACGCTCCGTGGCCGGTACAGCCATTCCACCGCATGTTCTCCGCGGGGAATCGGCACGCTGCGAAACATTCCGTCTACCGTCGAACACTCTGTCGGCTGGCCGTCGACGGTCACCGTCCATCCTGGATAAGCCAGGTCCGTCAGGACCAAGTTCGCATCACTGTCGGCGAGCACGCTGACGGCAATCCGCTCCGGGTAATAGGAGATCGCGTCAACATGCCCGACGCCGGGCGGATCCAGGCTCACGCGCCCGCGGCCGTCGCGGAGCGTATACAGCCACAGCGGTTCCGGATCGCCCCCACGCCCGATGCAGCAGTTCATCAAACCCTGACCACACCGTGTCGACCGGCCAGTCGGCCCCAGCGGCCGTTCACTCAAGATGTGCGTCACCCCTGCGCACCGCAGCCAGTCCACCTGCGCCGCGACCTCCGCCGGTGTCGCTTTGTCGCCCGCCGGCTTGGGGATCGTCAACTGCGGATCAAGATACTCCGCCGGACTGAGTCCAAGATACGTCGGCGTCATTGCGAAGCCGGTGATGGTTGGCATGTTTTGGTACGTCCCCCACATCCGCACCGGCAGCGGAAACTCAGCCAGCAGCTTCCGGACGACGCTTTCGTCGCGATGCAGAATCGGCGGGTTGGAGACCAAGTCCGCATACCAGTTCGGCGCGCCGTCCACGCGCCGATTCCAATGACAGCGGACGTTCCAGAAGTCACCCACCGTCAGCCCAAACACACCCGCAATCAGAATTCCGCGCACCAGCCCTGCTCGCGGTCTCGCCAACCAGCGATCCAGCGCATTTCCCGCCAGCAGTCCGACCGCGAGCGTGGTCAGGATTCCGTACCGGCCCGGCCCGATGAAGAAACTGAACCCAGGCAGGTGTCGCGTCACCGGCAGCAGCCACCCGGTCGCGTAGACCGCGGCCGCCACTCCGATGCACAGCCAGATTCGCAATGTCGCGGGCAAGCGTTCGCCGCTGCGCCAGCGTTGCCACAGCCCGACGACGGCCAGCCAGAACGGAACCAGCCCGAAGTACAGGTGCGCCTCGACCTTGTTCGTCGCGGCCGGATACGTCAGCGTGCGGATCGATGCCAGCGCTTCGTCCGCATTCACGTCCGGCGCGTACCACATCCAGGGGGTGACGACCTGCACCAGGTACCACGGCGGAATATGCCCATACGCGGGATCGTGCGTCTTGCCGACGTCCGCCCGCTGCGATCGCAGTTTGAGTTCCCACGTCGGGGCGAGCTGAACCGCCGCGAGACCAAATCCACCAACTAGCGCCACAACAACGGCGACCCACGCACCTAGGCGAGATCGCCGTTCCGGGAGTACGAGGCTCCCGCCGAGCTGCTCAGGTCCTGCCGCCGTCGATGTCTCCGTCGCAATTTCTGATCGGGATAGGACCAAACGCAGCGCCGCATAAGCCGTCACCGCCAGCACCTCAATAAACGCCAGGTTGTAGTGCCCGGCCAGCAGATGCACGCCCAGCGCGACGGACATCACCCCCAGCCATCGCACGCGCCCGCTCTGCAGGTACGACTCCGCACACCACGCCATGAGCGGCAGATAGGCTCCGCCGATGATCGCCCACTCCAGACAGATGCGCGGCGCGAACCAGCCGTAGACATAGACCACCGCACACAGCGCCGCTCCCCAACCTGCGAGTCCCATCCGTCGTGCAAACAGCCACGTCGCGACAAACGCCAGCACGTAATGCAGAAGCTGGTTCGCGTTGTAGGCCGTGTTCACCGGCAGCAAAGAGAACAGCAACAGGTGCGGCGGGTACAGCACGCCGGTCTGGCTTTCCCCCATGGTCGGGTAGCCGTGGCCGACCAGCGAATTCCACAGCGGCAGGCGACCCGCATGCAGTTCGTCCGCGTAAAACGTCTTCTGCGGGTAGTAATACGAGTAGGTATCGCCGCCGACGAGCCCGCCTCCCAACCACAGCGTCCGCCAGAACACAAACGTCAGAGCGACCGCGGCCAGCGTGACCGCGAGCAGCCCGCGATTTTCGATTTCCGATTTTCGACTTTCGATTTTCACGTGTCACGCCGACGTGATTGGCTTTGCAATCGTGCTCAAGGGCAAAACAGGTTTGCGGTGTCGAACTCGCTACGAACTTCGCCGCACAAAGGTCGTGCCATCCTGCGTAGATCGATCTCAGGAACCGAATCGATTTCGATCAACCATACACCATCAATCCCATTGGCCCTTAGCCCTAGACCCTCAGCCCTTCACCAGCAATATCTGCCGATCCGGCACACGACGTGCATCGTTACACTTCGTCATGTCCGAAACGCGCCCAGACCTGCCGTCGAATCGTTCCGAATCGACGCAACTCCTATCCTTCCCGGCGTTCCGGTCACTGCCGCTCCCTTTCCCCCGGCAATATGACTTGTAGAACCGCACACACCGGCTTGTAAATCCTACAAGCAGCAGTGTGCGGCGTCCGCCACCGAAGCCACCCTTCGGCACCGCGATGATGCGCGGCGGATGCACCGACTCACACGAATCTGGCATGGAGGCCTGCTATGTGGCGACATTGTCTTCCGGCTCTCGGGACAGGGCCCTCGTCACTTCGCGGCGCCCTTTCCCCTCGTTGAACGGCCGTTCGGCTGTTTGACAACCCCTTCTGCGACCTCAGCCGGAGTGTCTCTATGTCCCTTGTGCATGCGCTCGTCCTTGCGGCAGCGGCAATCGGCGGTGAACCGGCGGGCGAAGTCCTCGACTTCAGCGCCAGTTACTGCGGTCCGTGCCGCTCAATGACCCCCATCGTCGCCAAACTCGAACGCGAAGGGTTGCCGATCCGCAAGGTCGACATCGAGCAGCATCGCGATCTGGCTGATCGCTACCACATCACCAAGATTCCGACGTTCGTGCTCGTCATCAACGGCGAGGAGGCGCATCGCGTCGTAGGCCCCGTCAGCGAGACCGAGCTCCGGCGGATGTGCAGCCGCATTCCCCAGGCCGAGCCGGCCGTCGCCGCCGATTCGCCGACGGCCCGCAACCAAGCGTCCGAGTCGGTGGTCCTGACAACCGAGGACAAGCCGAGCCAGCCGCAGCCGCAGGGCATCCTGGACTTCCTGCGCAGCAAGCACGAGGAACCCAGCGCCGTTCGGGGCAACAGCGACGACCTCGCCTCCGCCGCGCCTCCTGCCGCTCCCACCAATGACCCGATGCGGGCCAGCGTCCGCATTCGTACGACCGTCAAGGGGGAGATCAGCTTCGGGTCGGGCACCATTGTTCACAGTGAACCGGGCCGCACGCTGATCGTCACCTGCGGCCATATCTTCCGCAACGTGAACGATTCCGCGAAGGTCGAGGTCGACGTCTTTGAGAACGGCAAGTCGGCGACCTACGTGGCCTCGATCGAAGATTTCGACCTCGAAGCCGACGTGGGACTCCTCCGTATTACGACGCACAGCACCGTGTCGAGCGCGCCCGTCGCCCCGGCGACGGTCGTACTGAAGAAATTGCAGCGCGTCGGCTGCATCGGTTGCAGCGGCGGCGCCGATCCGACCCGCGATCAGATCGAAATCACCGAGATCAACAAGTACGACGGACCGGACACGATCGAGTGCTCGACCACGCCCGTCCAGGGTCGCTCCGGCGGCGGCCTCTTCAACGCCGAAGGCCAGCTGATCGGCGTCTGCATCGCCGCGGTGAAGGAAGAGCCGCTCGGAGTCTATGCCCACGTGTTCTGCGTCCACAAGCTCCTCGACAAGAACAATCTTTCGCAACTCTATCGTCCCGTGTCGCAGCCTGCCGAAGGCGCATTCGCCAACGACGACACACGCCCCACCGACGCTCCTCCCGCCGACTTTCCCACGCAACTCGTGGCCGAGCAGACGCTGGCGACCGAAACGGACACGGCGCCGGAATCCGCGGGCCCAACCGGCGAACCGGCGACGCCGACCGACCTGGCAGGCGTCATGGCCGATGTGGAAACGGGCGACGCCGAAGTCGTCGTCATCATTCGTTCGAAGACCAAGCCGTCGCAGAACCGTGTCGTGATTATCAACCGGGCGAGCCCCAAGTTCCTTGCTTATCTGAACGGCGAGATACGCCCGGAGGGTCTGGCGGCCAACCGTCCGACTCACCGGGCGCCGGACCTCAGCGTGGCGCGCCCGCGCCGGCAGGACTTCGCCGGGGCGCCGCGCGGCCCGCAATCGGTCCAGGCCCAGACGCAGCCGGTTTCGTTTCAGCCGCAGCGCCCCGCGGAACCGCAATCGGCCGTCGAGCGGTCCCTTTCCCGCCGCATGACCGAAGCCCGCCGGATCACGTCGGCCGCGAGATAACGCCTGCGGAGGATTGCTCCCCATTCTTGACTCGCGCCCCCCAGTCGCCGACCATGAGATGAACGGCCATTGATCCGTACATCGAATACCGGCGGCAGCAGCGTGCGGGAGCGTGATGAAGCGGCGAGTCCAAATCGCAATCTGTGTGTGGGCCATCGGCGGGCTGCCGTGTCTGGCCTGCGGTGACGAGCCTGCCGCACTCCTGGTGCAGCCGGAATCGGTCCGCCTGGACGCCGGTTCGCCGCGACAGCAACTCATTGTCAGCGCCGGCGCCGACGACACCGCGGTCGATCTCACGCGTGCGGCGACGTTCGTCTCTGAAACGCCGGGCGTCGTTGCCGTGGATGCCGCCGGGATTGTTCGCCCTGTTGCCGCTGGGACCGGCAGCGTCACAGTCACCGCGAATGGCATCTCGACGCAAGTCCCGGTGGAAATCGGCTCGCTGGATGCACAGCCGGTCGACTTTGAGCGCGACATCCAGCCGATCCTGACGCGTTTTGGCTGCAACTCAGGCGCGTGCCACGGCAAACAACGCGGGCAGAACGGGTTCCAGCTTTCGCTGCTCGGCTTCGATTCCGACTTCGATCACAACGCCATCGCGAAGGAAGCCCGCGGCCGCCGGCTCGCCCGCTCCGCGCCGGCCAGCAGCCTGTTCCTTCAGAAGCCCGCCGGCATTCTCCCGCACGGCGGCGGACTGCGCATCCCCCGCGACGGCGACGAATATCGGCTCCTCCTCCGCTGGATCGACGCCGGCGCGCCGCGAAATGTCCCCGATGTGCCACAGCTCCAGCGCGTCAGCGTCGCTCCGACGCGCCGCAGCCTGCACCCGGCCGAACAGCAGCAATTGATCGTGACGGCCCACTACAGCGACGGCACGAAGCGCGACGTCACGGCGCTGGCGACGTACCAGTCCAATGACAGCGTGACTGCCGCCGTCGATGACCGCGGCCACGTCACGGCCGGCACCGTCGTCGGTGAAGTGGCGGTGATGGCCCGCTATCTCGGCCAGTTCGCCCTCTGCCAGGTCGCGCTGCCGCTGGAAGGGGACGTCTCGCCGGACGAGTACGCGCAATTGCCGCGATACAACTTCATCGACGAGCACGTCTGGACGACGCTGGCCCGGCTCAAGCTGTTGCCGTCGCCGCCGGCGCCCGAGCACCGCTTTTTGCGCCGAGCCTACATCGACATCATCGGCCGTGTCCCGACGGTCGCCGAGGCCCGCGCGTACCTGGCCGACACGTCAGACGACCGCCGCGCGAACCTCGTCGACCACCTGCTCCAGCAGCCGGAATACGCCGAGCACTGGGCCAACAAATGGGCCGACCTGCTCCGGCCGAACCCGTACCGCGTCGGCATCAAGAACACGCTCAACTACGATGCCTGGATCCGCGAGCAGTTCCGCTCGAACAGGCCCTATGACCAGTTCGTCCGCGACCTGCTGACCGCCCAGGGGGGCACGTTCCGGACCGGAAGCGTCAACCTGTTCCGCGACCGCCGCGAGCCGGATGAACTCACGACCATCGTCAGCCAGCTGTTCCTCGGCGTCCGGCTGGAGTGTGCCAAGTGCCATCACCACCCATTCGAAGTTTACGGCCAGGACGACTTCTATTCGTTCGCCGCGTACTTCGCGAAACTCGGTCGTAAGGGGACCGGGCTGTCGCCCCCCATCTCCGGTTCGGAAGAGTACGTGTTCACCGCTGCCGACGGCGCCGTCCAGCACCCGGTGACCGGCGCGGTGATGGAACCGCGCCCGCTGTTCGGCACAGCCCCCGAGATCAAGGAAGGAACGGACCCCCGCACCGCAATCGCCGCGTGGATCACGTCGCGCGACAACCCGTACTTCGCCCGCACGATGGCGAATCGTGTCTGGGCGGACCTGATGGGCATCGGTCTCGTCGAACCGGTCGACGACCTGCGGGCCACCAATCCGCCGACCAACGCGCCGCTGCTCGCCGCGCTCGGCGACGACTTCGCCGCCCACGGTTTCGATCTGAAACACCTCATCCGCACGATCGCCACGTCGTACGTGTACGGGCTCAGTTCTACGCCAGTTGAGCGCAACGTGGTCGACACCCGCAACTACTCCCGGCACTACCGCCGCCGGCTGCGGGCCGAGACACTGCTCGACTCCGTCTGCCAGATCACCGGCGTCCCTGAGGACTTCGACGCCATGCCCGCCGGCAGCAGCTCGCGCGAGATCTGGACCCACCGCGTCGAGTCGCTGTTCCTCGACTCATTCGGCCGGCCTGATCCCAACCAGGATCCCCCCTGCGAGCGGATTACCGAGCCGACGGTCGTCCAGGTGCTGCACCTGATGAACTCCGAAGGTGTGTATCAGAAGGTCGCCAACGACAACGGGACCGCCGCCCGGCTCGCCGGCTCGGAACTCGCCCCCGCACAAATCGTCGAAGAGCTATATCTTTCGGTGTATTCCCGACTCCCTGACAAAGAGGAGTTGAACATCGGAACCGGTTTATACGATACTGAAGGGAAGCAGCGCCGGGCGGCCACGGAAGACCTCCTCTGGTCGCTGCTCAACACACCCGAGTTCGTCTTCAAAGATTGATTGAAGAGGCGCTCAGGATTAAAGGGGACTACACCCTCTGCGCCTTTGATCCTTTACTCCTCTGCTCCTCCCGCGCGTCCCACCCCAAGCGTCCTCCCCGCAATGTCCCGCCTGTATCAAAACTGTGCCGGCGTCTCGCGCCGCAACTGCCTCAAGCTCGGTCTCACGGCCGCGCTTGGCACGGGTCTCACCGACTTGCTGCGGCTGCGCGCGCTCGGCGGTGACGCGAACCCCGGTCACGCCCGTGCGAAGAGCTGCATCCTGATCTGGCAGGACGGCGGACCGACGCACTACGAGACGTTCGATCCCAAGCCCGACGCCCCGGCCGAAGTCGCCGGCGAGTTCGGCGCCATCGAGACCCGCACGCCGGGCGTCTTCTTCTCCGAGCACATGCAGCCGCTCGCGGCGATGTCCGACAAGCTGGCCATCGTCCGCTCGATCCGCCACGATCAGGGAAATCACGGCGCCGGCAACCACTACATGATGACCGGTGCGCCCCCGCGGATTCCGGTCGGCTGCGGCGCATTCGTCAGCTTTCATCCGAGCCTCGGCTCCGTGACCGCCTACGAGCGCGGGCACCAGCATGGCCTGCCGGCGTACTTCTCGATGCCGCAGATGTCGCGCTCAGGCGGCCCGAACTTCCTCGGCGCGCAGTTCGCCCCGTTCGTCGTCCCCGATGACCCCAACAGCGACGGTTTCCGCGTCCGCGACGTGGCGATTCCCAAGGCCCTGGAAACGACCCGGTTCGAGACCCGCAAAGACCTGCGCGGCGTCGTGGATCGACTGGAGCGGATTGCCGCTCCCGCCGCCGGCGACCCGGTCACGGTCCTCGATGATTATTACCAGCAGAGCTACAACCTGATCAGCTCGCCGGACGCGCAGAAAGCGTTCGACATTCACAGCGAAGCGCCGGAAGTCCGCGACGCCTATGGCCGGCATAGTTTCGGCCAACGGACGTTGCTCGCGCGACGGCTGGTGGAAGCGGGCGTGCCGTTCATTACCCTTTACGAAGGGGGCTGGGACAACCACGGCGACCTGTTCAACAACCTGCGCAAGCGGCTGCCGAAGTTTACGGGAACGATTGCCCAGCTCCTCCGTGATCTCGACGAGCGCGGGCTGCTGGATTCGACGCTGGTGATCGTGCTGGGCGAGTTCGGTCGCACGCCGAAGATCAACAAGGACGCCGGCCGCGATCACTGGTCGAACGCAATGTCGGTCATGTTCGCCGGCGCCGGCTGCCCGGGGGGTACGGTGATCGGCGCAACCGATCGCGCGGGCTACTCGGCCGTCGATCGCGTGCTCTCGCCAGAGCACTTCGCTGCGACCGTCTACCGCAAGCTCGGGATCGACCCCAACAAGGTTTACTACACGCCGCAGGGTCGCCCCACGCACCTCGTCAGCGACGGTACGCCGATCGACGAGCTGTTCGCCTAACTGCTCGAAGCAGCCCGGCTGGATTTTCGGGAGCTGGGCTCCTTCCGATTCCCCCTCTCCCCCGCGAATCACTGTAAGTTCGCGCTGGACGTGAGTCGGGGGAGAGGGTCGGAGTGAGGGGTGGACGAACATCGTCGTCATCGAGTGCCACTGGCTCCGCCAGTGCCTTTCACAAATCCCCATCGGACCGAACGACACGGACAAAGCCCGTGGCACCCGCACCGGCCGTATCATCTCAGCACAGCGGATACTGCCGCTTCTGGGCCTTCCGCGCCGCCTTCCAGACACACCGCGCGTAGCTGCGGGTGACATGGACCAGCTGCACGCGTCGCACGTCAAGTGTCTCGGTGAACCCGTCCGGATGCCGCACGCACAAGAACGGCAGGCAGATCGCCTGCACTTTCAGCGGCGTCCCGCAGTCGCGGGCCATGATCTTGACGCGGACCGGCTCTTCCGGCGGATGCGCCGGCAGCTCGCACCAGTTGAACGACGGCACCTCAATGACTTCATTGAGGACGGCGACGTACGCGCCGCGCGCAAGGTCCTCCGGCGCGACGGTCATCGCCACGTGTGAGCGCGATCGGTTCTCAAGCTGGGCCTTCATCGTCCGGTCCTTATGCGCAGTCTCTCCATGAGAAACGGGACACGCAGCAGCCGCACGATGTTCGCGTGAAAACAAAGCACCGGGCGTTCATCCGAACAAGAACAGAAGAGAACGAAGGCAACTAAGGACAGCCAGAATCCGAGACGGTTGAACCCTTCTTCGTTTCCTTCGTTACCTTCTGTTCCACTCTTTCTTTCGGGCGAAGTCGCTCGACGTTCGACCGCCTGCAGGCGGAACGCCAACGGGCGTCACACCAGTTCCGCAATCGGCCTTCCGTTGCCGACGATGCTCACCGGACGTCCGCTGGCGTCCTCGTAGTGCGTGTCGAGCGGAATCCCCAGCTGCGCGTAGATCGTCGCCAAGAGGTCCTGCGGCGTTGCAAGCCGGTCCTGGACGCCGCCTCCCCACTTCTCGCTCGCTCCAACGACGCGGCCGCCGCGGATTCCGCCCCCGGCCAGCAGCACGCTGAAGCAGTCCGACCAGTGGTCGCGGCCGGCGTGGCCGTTCATCCGGGGCGTCCGGCCGAACTCTCCCACGCAGTACACCAGCACGTCGTTCAGCAGACCGCGCTGATCGAGATCCTCCACCAGCATGGCGATCGCGCGGTCCAGCGGTGGCAGATGCTCGTCCAGCCCTTTGACGATGTCGTTGTGATGGTCCCAATTGCCGGTGTTGATGTTGACGATCCGCGCCCCGGCTTCGACCAGCCGCCGCGCCAGCAGCGCGCTCTGCCCGTACCGGTGCCGGCCATACTTGTCGCGCAGTTCGGTGCTCTCGACCGTGAGGTCGAAGGCCGCCCGCATGGCGTCGCCGGCCACCATCTCCAGCGCCTGCCCCTTGAACGCGTCCAACCCTTCCATGACCCCTGTCTCGTCGATGTCGCGTCGCAGCGTGTCGAACGTCGCCAGCAGCTTCCGCCGCGCGCCGACGCTGTGCTCGGTGAGGCCCTCCGGCAGCGACAGGTTCGGCACCCTGAATCCGTCGGCGTTCGGATCGGCGCCGACCTCAAACGGGTTGTACGCCTTGCCGAGGTAGACGGCCCCCTGGTAGCCGAACGCCTCCAGCTTGGGAATCGTGACATACGCCGGCATCGGCGGACGGCGCGTGCCGAGCGATCGTGAAATGACCGAGCCCAGCGACGGCTTCTGCGGGGCGTTGCGTGCCAGCGTGGGACCGAAATAGCCGGTCTGCATCCAATGCGCGGAGGGGGCGTGGATGCCGTTCTCATGATGGACCGAACGCACAAGGGACAACTTGTCCATCACCCGCGCCTGGCACGGCAGCCGCTCCCCCAGCACGATGCCTGGCACGTTGGACGGAATCGGCGCATACGCGCCCCGGTACTCGACCGGTGCGGCGGGCTTCATGTCCCAGGTGTCCTGCTGGCTGATGCCGCCGTCCGTCCAGAACACGATCAGCGACCTGCGGCTCGCCGGCCGTCCTTCGCTCGACGCGTGCGCTTCGACCCGCAGCAGATCGGCTAGTCCGAGCCCCAGAGCCGGCGCACCGAGCTGCAGGAAATTCCGCCGCCGGATGCCGGCACAGTTCCAGAACGTATTTCCCGCCATCTGCAGCATGACTCAGTCCTCATGCGACGCGGTCGCCTTCGGATTCCGGCTAAACCGTCACCACTCTCCACTCACCAAACGACGAAGCACCACCTCTCACCCCTCACCAGACACCGTCTTCCTCAATGATTGAACAAAAACTCGTTCGTCGCCAGCAATGACCACAGCAGCGAACGGTACGCCTCCGTCCGGTCCGTCTCCGACTCCACGTAGCTCGCCGCTGCCTCGATCTCCGACTGCCGCGGCGGCCGCGCGAACACCCGCACGAACACCTCCGGCACGATTTCCACTGGCGGCCGCACATCAGCTCCCAGTCGCGCGGCGTACCCGCTCGGCTCCGTCAGTTTGCGCTGCATCTCAGTCGAGTTCACCAGCTCCAGCGCCTGCGTCAGCGCCGGTGCGTCGACCCGTTCGCATTCGCACGCGCTGAGCCGCGCGGGCCGGCCGAACACGTCGAGGAAGTGCGCTGCGACATTTTCATCCGGCAGATCGATTGCCCGCGTCCCGGCAGGAATTCCCTCGAATGCCGTCGGCACGTCCAGCACCTGGCTGATCCCGTCGAGCAGCACTTCGGCAGAAAGCCGCCGCGGATAAAACCGTGCGAACGACTGCACGTCCCCGGCGTTCCCCGGCTGCGGCGCGGACTCCAATCCGTATGCGTCACTGAGCGTGATTGACCGGATGAGTTGGCGGACGTCGAAACCGCCGGCGATGAACTCGTGCGCGAGCGCATCCAGCAGTTCGGGATGACTCGGCGGGTTCGTGCTGCGGGCGTCGTCGATCGGATGCACGAGGCCCCGGCCGAGGAAATGCGCCCACGTCCGGTTGACCATCGTCCGCGCGAAAAACGGATTGTTCGGGCTCGTCATCCAGCGTGCCAGTTCCCGCCGCGGGTCATCGTCACGGCTCAGATCAAACGCCTCACCCCCAAGGGACGTGGCTGCATCTGCGCTCCGGTTCGCGGATGCCGCACGTCGCCGGACGCCTTCACGAAGATGATCTCGTCCGTCGGCACTTCGGCGTCGGCAAAGCCTCCCTTCCGTCCGACCCGCCCGAACACTGCTGCCAGCCCGTAGTAGTCCGCCTGGCTCCAGCTGCCCGTCGGATGGTGGTGGCACTGTGCACACTGCACCCGCACGCCGAGAAACGCCTGCGAGACAGATTCCACGTACTCCGGCGTCTTCCGGACCGTCCGATACCAGATCGCCGGCGGATTCTCCGCCTGGCTGCCGCTGGCCGTGATGATCTCGGAAACAAACTGGTCGTACGGCTTGTTCGCCGCGATCGAATCCCGGATCCACGCGGCGAACAACGTCGTCCCCGCACGCTGCTTGCTCGTCGAATACCCGGCGCCACGGTTCTGCAGAATATCGGCCCACTTGAGAGCGAAGTAACTCGCGTGTTCCGGCCGCTGCAGCAGTCGATCAATCAAAACCGCTTGCTTGTCGCTGTTCGAATCCGCCAGATACGCGGCAACCTCCGCCGGCGTCGGCAGCGTGCCGCAAATGTCGAGCGTGACGCGCCGCAGGAACGTCGCGTCGTCGGCTGGTCCCGATGGCAGTACACCCAACCGTCGCCACTGCTGCCGCACGAACCGGTCGACCGTCGCTCCGTGGGCGGGCGGCGGCAGCGCATCCAGCCGTGACTGCACGGCGGCCATTTGTGCGGCGTCGGACACAAACGGAATCGCCGCATGGAAGGTCGCAAACTGCTCGCCGAACCGCGCCATGATTGCAACCAGCCCAGCCTGATCGCCGGTTCGCACGCGGCCGTCGGCGTCGACGTCGGCCACTTCGGCCGCGTTAGAAAGGCACACCGCCTGCCGCGTGACGTCCCGCGTCGTTCCATCTGAGAAGTGCGCCGTGACCTGCAACTGCACTTCGCTCTGACGCGGTAAGACTGCTTCAGTCGGCAAGACTTCGATCCGCACGAGCTGACGATCATCGGCGCGCGGCGCCGGCGCCCCCTGCGCGATCCATTCCCGCAGAATCCGGTAGTCGTCGCTGACTTCGTCGAGACGGCGTCCACCGCCGTGTGGGACTTTTCCCGTCCCTTTCAGCAGCAGCAGGCTGCGATCGGGCGCAGCCGGAAACAATCGCCGCCCGCCCCCTTCCAGGACCAGCGCTTCGTAGTCGAAATCCGGCTCAAAACCGAGCAGCGACAGCCGGAAACCGTTCTGGCCCGACGCTTTTCCGTGACAGCCGCCGCCGTTGCAACCGAGCTTCGTCAGGATCGGAACCACATCGGTCCCGAACGCGATGTGCGGCGCGTCCTCGGCCTGCACGGCCGGATTGCCGCTCACAGATGCTGCGAAAATCGCGAAGAACGCGAGCGAGCAAATCCCCCGCTGCGCTGCGTTCGGCTTTCCGCTTTCGGCTTTCGGCTTCAGTTCCGTCACTCGACAATCTCCAGCGGAAACCAACAGCTCCCGAGATACGTCGGCTGATCTTCGACAACACCGACTGTCAGCAGCCGCAGGTACGGCTGCGATCCCAAAGGAGCGTCGTCATTGATCGTAATCTGCAGTGAGCCGTGATCGGTCTGGCCGGTGAACGTCTCGCCGCGTCCGCGAATGCCGGGAATGTTTGTCACGACGCCCGGAGCTGCCAGCTCGGTATGCAGCTTGCCGAGAAACCCGTTCGTCCGCACGGCGGAATAGGCAACCTGGAACGTCTCACCACGACGCACGCGCCGCACGGCGAACGGATCGATCTCCACTCGAAACGCCGATGGTTTCACGTGAAACGCGACCGCGTTGCTCACAGCCCGCACATTCGCCATCCCCCCGCCGGCCACCGGCGCAGTGGTCTCCGCCTGAACGGCCAGCGAGTATGTCCCGACCGCCAGATGGGGCGGCAGGTAAAAACTCACGAACCCGCGACTCTGGCCGGCCGGAATGATCGCCGTCTGGTTCTCGATCACACCGGGCAAGCCGACGCCGATAAGCCTGACCGGCGCGGCGTGCGCCGAGTCGCGACGCTCAATGTCCACGACGACGTCGAGGATCGTTCCAGGGGAGTATCGCAATTTCAGCTCACCGTACAGGTGGTGCTCGAGTGTCTCCTCCACCCGTGCGGAAACGCGCAGCGGCGATTCGTCGGCGACCGCCAGCGGCATGCGCGAGACGAGGCGTCCCCAGCCGGTCGGCGAACCGGCCCGAACGACGGTGCCGAACCGCACGGGCCGACCCGCGGCGAGCGAGTCGTCGTCCGCGATCGCTACGAGCTTCAATTCGGACAAACCGGGCGCCGCCGTCGGTTCCGCCGAGACGACCAGCAAGGCACGATCGACACCGGGGCCGAGCCACGCGTCGGGGCATTCAACGCCGAGTGGCAGGTCGCGCGCCGACACGCGAATCCCCCCGGACATCCCGCGCTCGCGAAACGCCAGCAGTTCCAGCGTCGCTCGTCCGCCGCGCGAGACGTTCAATGCGGCCGGTTCCGTCAGGCTCGGAACCGCCACGACTTCAAAACTCTGTTCTTCGCGGCGCACGCTCAGCCCGTATGTCCGGCGCGGGTCGGTGGCCAGACCGCCGATCAGGTTGCGGACAGACACGAGATACTGCCCATCTGCCGGGCAGACCCACCGGCCCGCCGGATCCAGATGGCTCGTCGTAAATGTGCCGCCGATGTTCCGCGTCTCGTCTGCAAACGTCACGAGTTCCTGTCCTGACTGGTCACAGACCGACAGCTGCAGATCGACCGGCGACCCGAGCCGCTGACCGTACGCCTCGAAGTAGAGCACTTCGCCGCGCTCGGCCCGGAACGCAAACCAGTCTCGTTCGTCTCCCTCGCCGAGCTGTCCGCTGATGTCAGACGGAATCTCGAGCACCTGGGCGGAATCCGCCGTGTGGTTCGCCGCATTGTCGAGCGTGACCGGCGCATCGGTCAGACTGATCGGCACCCCGAAGGCGCTCCCCGGCAATCGAAAGACAAACGACTCCGCAGCCAGTGTCGCCTGCGCGGGATGCAACAATGCGGGCAGGGGCCATTCACCTTCGGCGGCCGGCGGAATCTCAAGGTCGAGCCGGTCGAAGCCGGCGGCCGTTGTGACTGCCCCGGGCAGGTTCCAGCCGAACAGAGCAACGCGCGATGCCGTTCCCCGCTGGACAACGTTCGGCAGGCTGAACGCCACGCGCGGACTCGTGCCGATCGACAGCCGATAGTAGTGTTCGGGACTGCCGCCGGCGATCAGGTCCTGGACCCGCACGACGTACTCGCCATCCTCGGGCACGGCCAGCAGAATCAAGGGATCGATTCCGAAGTAGCCTCGATTCACGGCCAGGCGTCTTCCGGCGGAGTCGAACACTTCCAGCACGGCGCGCAGCCGCCCGTCGATCCGCTCGCCCCAGCATTCAATCAGCACGAGCTGTCCGCGCTGCGCGGAGAACCGGAACCAGTCGCTGTCGCCGGCTTTCTCGAGCCGCCCGTTCGTCACCGTATTCAGCAAAACCGGGCTCGCAGCGGACGACAAGTCATTCGGTTCGGCCTCAGTCTGCTCAGGGTGAATTCCGATGACAAACGACCGTGGCGGACTGACGCCGTTGCTGCCGTACGCCCACAGGTCGTAGAGTCCGGGGGGCGTCGCAGCCGGGATCGACAGCCGAAACTGTCCAGCACCGGCCGGTTCGCATTTCACATCGGCAGCGCTGCAATGCAAGGACTGGAGCGCCTCCAGCCGGCTGCCGCCGACGGTGACACTGATCGTCTGGCCGGCCTGGCCACCCGGTGGAAACACGACGTCCAGCACCGGCGGCTGAGCACTCGCCACCGACGCCGCACAGACCCACACACCGACCGCCGCCGCAATCGCGTGCAGCGGTTGGCGAGAATCTCGGCGATGTGTCGATCCGCGGGGCATCAGGAAACTGCGGCCAAAACGGCGATCGGGACCGGTTCAATCTACAATGGCAGACGTCCATTAAGGATACATCAGTTGTCATTGATGCACCAACCGGAAATGCCAATTGTGCGAGTACGGCGATGCGGCGGGCGTTAGCCCCCGGATGATTCGAGTTGTCTGAGTGCCCGTGATGGTGCTTGCCCCATGAATCCTGCCGAAATCCGCGCCGTTCTGGCTCACTGGCCGCTCATCGCGGCGGGCGCAGAGTTTGCGAGCGCAACGCCGGGATTCAGCGGCGCGTCGGTGCAGCGGATCGCCACTGCCGCAGGTGACTTCGCGCTGCGCTGCTGGCCCGCGGGCGAGTCCGGTCTCCCACATGCGCGCCTGCGCGAATTACATCGCTGGCTGGCCTCGCAGGCGGCCGGTGGAATCACGACCGTCGCCGTGCCGCTGCGCGCCGGCAGCGGAGACACGTTGATTGAGGCGCGCAGCCGGCTCTGGCAATTGGAACCGTGGCTGCCGGGCGTCGCCGATTTTGCGGCGCAGCCGATCGACGTCCGGCTCCGTGCCGCATTCACAGAGCTCGCCCGCTGGCACGCGGCGGAACGGTACGTGCCGACGAGTGACGGCACCGCCTGGTTCGGCACACGAGTCGATGTGCCGCCGGCTGTCACCGAGCGTCGGGAGAAACTCGTCCGGCTTAAGGGCGCGGCTCGAACTCGGGAGGGCGAGGCTCCTGCCGAGCCGCTTGGTCAGAACGACGACCGTTGTATTCGCAATGCTGGCGCACTGGTGGCGCGCGTCGCCCCCCGCGTCGCCGCCGAACTGGCCGAATTCGCAGCGATTCACCTGCCGCTGCATTCTTGTCTGCGCGACGTGTGGCACGACCACGTCCTGTTCACGGGCGATGCGGTCACCGGCATCATCGACCCGTCGGCCGCGCGCACCGAGCACGTCGCCTCCGACCTGTCGCGGTTGCTGGGCAGTTTCCTCGGCGATGCCTTTGAGCGCTGGGAGACGGCACTCGACGCGTATGCGGTGATCCGCCCGCTGTCGGCCGTTGAACGAAAACTGATCCGCGTCCTCGACCGCAGTAGCATCGTCCTCAGCGTGGCCCATTGGCTGGAGCGTGCGTCCCAAGCGCCGCTGGCTGCTCGCGAGCAAGTCCGCCTGCAGGCAATCGTGGCGCGGCTCGAGTCACTGAACGCGTGTGACGGCTGATCGCGGCCCGGTGTCGAGGAGCGCTTCGCCGGCGCGCAGGAGCAGCCGCTGCAAGCGCGGATCGGTCAGGCTGGCGGCGCAATCGACCAACCGGTCGACGGCGTGCGGCGTCTCCGGGGGCTCCGAACGCGGCGGCGACGGCAGCGGAAGGACAACCGATTTGGACAGATAGGATCGCACGCCCTGTTCATCGGCCGGACGACGTGCTTCGGCCCATCGAAATGGCGCCGCGTTTGCCGGCGCCGTACACAGACGGATAAAGTGGAGTCGGATGGCCGCGACGAAGCGTTCACACGCGTGGAGTTTGCCGCCGGCAACGTCTTTTCCGGGAAGTGCACCGATGCTCAGGATTGACTGGCTCACGGCCGTCGTCGTTTCTGTCTGTCTGGCTTCGGGAACCATTGGCCGCGGAGCGGATCAATGGGTCGAATACGCGGGCGGTCAGGGAGCCGGCGCAGGCAAACATGTCGTCCTGGTTTCGGGCGACGAAGAGTACCGCTCAGAAGAAGCATTGCCGCAGCTCGGCAAGATTCTGTCGGTGCGGCATGGCTTCAAGTGCACCGTCCTGTTTGCCATCGATCCGGCGACCGGCGAAATCAATCCCGACGTCAACAACAACATCCCCGGTCTCGAGGCACTCGACCATGCCGACCTGATGGTGATCGCCACGCGGTTCCGCAACCTGCCGGATGACCAGATGCAGCACGTCGTCCGCTTTGTGGAGTCCGGCAAGCCGATCATCGGTCTGCGGACGGCGACGCACGCGTTCAATATTCCAGCGGACGCGACCTATGCGAAGTACGGCTGGCAGAGCAAGGAGTGGGACGGCGGCTTCGGCCGGCAGATCCTCGGTGAGACGTGGATCAGCCATCACGGCAAGCACAAGGAACAAAGCACGCGCGGGATCGTCGCGCCTGGAGCGCAGAAGCACCCGGTCGTCCGCGGCTGCGACGATATCTGGGGGCCGACCGACGTCTACGGCGTGCGGCTGCCATTGCCGGGAGACTCGCAGCCACTGATCCTCGGCCAGGTTTTGACCGGGATGCAGCCGGCCGATCCGCCGATTGTCGGTCCGCAGAACGATCCGCTGCTACCGGTCGCCTGGATCAAAACGTACACGGCGTCAAACGGAAAATCCGGCCGCGTGCTCACCACGACGATGGGCGCGGCGACCGATCTGGAAAGCGAAGGATTGCGGCGATTGCTCGTCAACGGCGTCTATTGGTGTGTCGGGCTGGAGTCAAAGATTCCCGAGCGGGCGAATGTCGAACTGGTCGGCGAATACCACCCGACGGCGTATGGATTCAAGGGCTTCCAGCGCGGCATCAGACCGGCCGACCATCGGCTGTAGCGCGAACAGGGAATCAGGACCATGTACGATCCGCACGGCGACACATCCGTTGCGACCAGGACGGCCGAATTCGCCAACCTGTTCTTCGCCGAGGGGGAACCGGAGCATTCGGTCACGTTCGGGGCCGCCAGCCACATTGGCCGCGTCCGGACCCAGAACGAAGACCATTATGCCGTGGTACGGCTGCGCCGCCGGTTGGAACTGCTCAAGTCCAGCTTGCCGAAAGATGCGGCGGACGCGCCGGATGCGCTTGCGCATGCACTGGTCGTCGCCGACGGCATGGGGGGCATGAAATCCGGTGAACTCGCGAGCCGCCTCGCGCTGCAGACGATGCTCGAACTCGTCAGTCAGGCGACGAGCTGGAACATGACGCTCACCAATCCGGAGTTTCAGCAGATCGAGAAACGCATCAAGGCCTACGTCCGAAAAATCCACGAAGCGCTATGCGAGCGAAGCCGGCAGGATCCGGCGGCGACCGACATGGGAACGACGTGGACGTCGGCGCATCTGCTCAGAAACCAGGCCGTGCTGGCACACATGGGGGATTCGCGGGCCTACCTGTTCCGGGACGGAGCGCTGCGGCAGATCACGCGCGACGAAACGATGGCGCAGGCGCTGATCGACGGCGGACTGCCGCCGGAGACCGTGACGAAGTTCCGCCACATCGTGCTCAACAGCTTCGGGGGCGGGAATGAGCAGGTCGAGGCCAAGATCCACTACGTGGAGCTCGAACCCGGCGATCGCCTGCTGCTGTGCACCGACGGGCTCGTGGACATGGTGCCGGACGCACAAATTGCCGCGGAGCTGGGCAAGAACCCCGAACCGCAGGCGGCCTGCGATGCGCTCGTGGCACGGGCACTCGCGAACGGCGGGAAGGACAACGTGACGGTGGTCCTGGCGGCGATTGGCGGGGAGTAGCACTGGCAGTCAAAGAAAATACTCGCGTCGCAGTGCGACACGAGCATTTTCAGGCGACTTGTCAGACTGCCCTCACTTCGCCGCCGTGGCTCGCGTCACCAGCGGCAGTTCCCGGCTCTGCCTGTCGGGCTTGCGCTTGAGCAGTTCGGTGAGCTGGAACGCGTGATACGGCTGGTCCGCCGCCGGTTTCTTGTCGTGCGTGGCATTGGCAACCCAGAAGCGGGTCGTTTCCGGCTCGAACAGGACGTTGTGCAGGTTGCTCTTCATGGCGACGCCGCGGTCCATCAGCCGCATGGCGGATTCCGGCGTGAACTTGCCGTAGCCCGCTTCAACGCGGCGGACGAGTTCGGTGTAGCGCTCGCCGGCTGACATCAGGGCGCAGTCCTTCACCGGCGTCGGCAGCAGCGGATGCTTCTCGCCCGGCTTGATGACGGTGAAGACGTCCCACGAGGCTTCCATCCCGACGGCCTGGTTCGTCTTGCCGTCGGCGACGACGTAGTAATATTGGCAGGTGCGCGGCGTCTTTTCGAAGATCTCGATCGCCTGGTCGAGGGTCTCGGCCTTGCGCAGGGCGTGCCGGACGAGGAGTGCCATGGGCATCCCCTGCCAGTGACCGGCGCCGCCGCCGCCCATCTCGCCGATGGAGACGCTCTTCGCGTTCATCCCCGTGACGCAGCCGATGAAGCCGGCATACGAGACGTTCACGAAAGGAATGCCGCCGTCCGGCTCGTAGATGATGATCACCGCGTGGTCCTGCAGCCCCCAGTCGATGGCGTAGTCCAGGACGCGGCCGTGGTACAGCTTGCCGTTCGCAGTGGCGGTGTTCATGATCGCGAACCCGCTGCAGTGGAACAGTTCCGGGATGAAGTTCCCGACCTGCACGTCCTCCAGCTTCATTCCCGTTCCAGCCGACATCCCCGCCAGTTCCTCAAAGTACTCCGGCGGCACGAACCGTCGCTGCATGCCGACGATCGTCTTGATGGCGTCGGTCGGCTTGACCTCGATCGGGCCGAGCTCGACCTTCTTCCCCTCGTCCATGTTGAGGATGTTGGTGAAGTTCCGCAGGGCGCTTTCCTTGAGCAGCGCCCCGTGCTGGTAGCCCATCTCGTACGGCGTCCCCTTGAGGTGCAGGACGGGGTAGCCGTTGATTTCTTCGAGCCAGCCCTGGCCGCAGCGGGCGATGGTGCCGTCGGCCAGCGCCAGGGTCTGGACGAGCAGGCAAACGACGAGGGCACAGGCGAGCAGCCGCCACTGTGAGGGGATCAGACGCATAAGCGGTTCCTTGAGCGGGAAGGGCTGCGGCGGATAGGCCGCAATCGGTGAAATATTATGTCGGAGTGTCCGGTTGGGGACCAGAGGAAGATTGGCAGAGAGGTTCGCTGTAAGACGTTGGGGATTGACGCGGAACGGGCATTGCTTACGTCTGACCTCTTATGTCTCACGGCCGCCGCACTTCGACATTGCCGATGACGAGATCTTTGCCGTCTGCGGCGAACCGGAAGTCGGCGAAGTTGCTGCGGCCGGCGAACCGTGCGTGCGGCAGGTCGAACCGGGCCTCTTTCCATTCTCCGCTGCCGGCGATCTTCAGGGCGGGAGTGGGGCGGAACTGCTGGGCAAGTCCTTCCAAGGCAGGATCGCTGGAGTCGTAGTCAACGCGGAACTCCGCCGGCCCCTCATCGAGGTACCTGACGATCAACTCGACGGTTTCATCCTCGTCGAACAGGAACCCGTCGTCGACATCGAAGTACATATAGCGACCATTCGGCGAGTGCTTGTTGCGGGTGGTGCTCCAGGCGGGACGTCTGGCGACTGGCCTTCTCGACAATCGGGCCGTCGCCATCCGGCTGCGGAAAGATCGCCACGCCGTCGGACTTGCCGGGAGAGGCGGAACCGGACCGCCGCGCTGAACGGAGGATCGCACGGTCCAGTTGTTGGCCGGCATGGAACTGGTCGGCAAATTCGCGCGTCAGCTCGATGTATTGCCGGCCGTACTCGCGCGTCTCACAGACCTCGGTCCCCTCGTGGAATTCGTTCCACGTCTCGACATGGACCAGCCACGGCCGCTGCGCGACCTCCTTCGTCAGCAGCCGCTGCCACGCGCGGCGGTAGAACTGGCCGTCCTTCGCTTGCGCACCGAGCGGTGTCCGTCCGGGGACGGCAGAATGGTCGTAGCCCGGGCCGATGCCGGCCGTGTCGAGAAACTGCGGCGACAGTGCGCCGCCCCATTGATACTCGCTGTCGGCCGGGCCGGGCCAGCCGTGTTGCTTGACGAGAAAGATGTCCGTGCCGAAGTCACGCTGAAACATCTGTCGCACGGCCGGAAACAGGTTCTCATCCGCATTCTTTGCGAAAGCGACGGTGTACAGGAACACCAGTGGTTTCCCCTCGACCGTCGCGCGGTGCTGTGGCGGGATCTGGCTGTAGAAATTGCGGATCGTGCCGTAGAACCACAATCGCCCGGCGTCTGTGGTGAGATCGACGTGATAGCCCCCTTCGTTGTACTCCAGCGTGCTGGTGTCGAAGAACATACCGATCGCCGGCGGCGATTTTCCTGCGGCGATCAGCTTCTCTCGGGCGGCTACCAGCTTCGGCAGCCCGTCGTCACTCCAGTGACCGTGGCTCAGCGGCGTCGCCCAGTAGACCGGCATGGCGACATCGATGCCGGCGGCGCTGATATCCGTCAACTGCTGCGCATGCCAGTCGACGCTTTTGTAGCTGAAGCCGGCGAGCGTCGGCGGATGGTCGGTCAGCGCATCGCTGCCGTCCCCGTCCAGAATGTGCAGATTGGTGTCGATGTCGTACCAGTAGAAGTACGTGGTAGCGACCAATGGCGAGCCGGTGCGGAACTTCGACGCCGGTGGTGTCGGTGCAACGGCGTAGGGTCCCGGCGGCGGCGGAAGGCGGAAGTCCGGCGGAACGTCGGCGGCAGCGGCGATGGCAGTGAGCAGCAGGCAGGCGGCGAGGCAACGCATCGAAGGAGGATTCAGGATTCGGGATTCAGCGGGAAGATAAGTTGCGGGGTGCCACTGGCTCCGCTGCTTTGAAAATCGATGTCAACTGCTACGCACGGGCACAGCTCCGTGGCACGCTTTACCAGCGCTTCCGAAATTGAGTTGCGCATTTACTGAATCCTGAATCCCGAATCCTGAATCCTTCACCAACGATGCTCAAGCACACGCTGTCCTGCATCCGCACATCAGCCAGGTGCTCGCCCGCGCCGGTCACAGCTCGCAGGTGCTGATTGCCGACGGCAACTATCCGGCATCCCACACGCTCGGCCCAAATGCCGAACTGGTCAGCCTGAACCTGTCGCCGGGGATCGTGAGCTGCTGCGACGTGCTCCGCGCCCTCGTCACGGCCATTCCCATCGAGGCGGCCAACACGATGGGGATTCCCGACAGCGATCCGCTGTCGAAGTCCGGCGAGCCACCGATCTGGGCCGATTTCCGGCAGATCCTTCAAGTAGAAGTCGCCGTCGCGCTCGAGCCGATCTCGCGATGGGACTTCTACGAGGCGGCGTCGTCCCCGAGACACGTCCTCACCATCCAGACGGCTGACCAGGCACTGTATGCCAATCTGCTGCTGACGATCGGCGTGCGAAAGCCCAGCGAGTGAACGTTTGCATCGGCGAAGCAAGGACGCAGATGGCGCAGATTAAAGAGACTCACGCAGATCAGACAAGCAGGTCAGCCGCGCTCAACTCCACCGCTCGCCGTTGTCGCATCCACATCTGCGCAAATCATTTGAATCTGAGCCCTCCGCGTCCCGTCTCGTCTGACTTCTGACCTCTGCTCAAAACCGGTACTTCGGATTCGTCCGGTCGAAGTCGAGTCTGTGAATCCGACGTTCGTTTTCAAGTTGCCGTAGGTGTACTCCTCGATCAGGACCGGCTTGGCCCCCGGCTGCGGCGGGAAGCCCCAGTTCTCGAGCCGGGTGGCGATGCGGTGCTCCTTGTCGATGTACAGCCGCGTAATGTGGAACTTGAATTGCTTTCGCGGTCGCGGATGGCTGGACTCGATCGCCAGACACGGACGTTCGCTGATTTTGGCGTTGTGATAGTACTTCACGTCGCACTCGGCGTATTGCGACTCGCTTTCCCAACGGGCGACGAGCGACTTCAGCATGTTGCGCAGGCCGATTTCAGTGATCTTGTGCCGGCTGTGCTTGAGAACCTGTGGATTGTCCGGAGCGAGCGAAATCGTGCCGAAGAATGACTTGAAGCCTGAGCCTTCGTGGGCGAGGAGCTTGTTTTCATTTCGCCCATCGAAGTAGATCACCTCGCGGCCGGCGTTCGCGCCCCCGAACAGCAGATACACGCTGAACGGCTCCTCGCGGAACTTCATCTGCATGTTTTCGACGACCAGTTCACCGCCGACAAGCTCCTTCCGCGCAATCGACGCCTGGTAGTCGCGGACTTCGGCGAGCTGATCGAGGCTCTCCTGCGCCAAGCGAATGGCCGGTTTCAGCGGGTGCTCTTCGACGGGCTGCTCCGACCCGGTTTGGGGAGTCGAGGCGTCGGGCGCAGTCTGGGGGGTTGTTGTGGCGGTGGCTGTCGCAGGCGGATTTGTCGAACTGCGGGCGGCGGTGCCGGGAGTGGACCTCAGCAGCGGCCGGGGGATTGGCTCCTCCGCACCGGCAAAGGCTGCAATCAGGGCAACCGGTGCAGCGATCAGCAGGAAGCGGCGCAACAGCAGCGACGGACGGCTGGTCATCGGGCGAGGTGTCCTGGCGCGCAGAATTGGGGGATCGGCCCAACGGGGGGCGAGAGTATACGCGGGGTGTCGGAGAGGGGGTCAAGAGAGGTTTTTGAGCCCCAAATACCTCCCACGCCGGACTTTGATGATCGAGTCGAATCCCGATCGGGATCCACTGTCCATGGTCCATTGCAAGAACGCACCGAGGCTCCTTCCGATCGACAATGGACTGAGGCGGTGCGCGACACCCGCTCAGCGGCGCATTCAATCGGCCCACCTGTACCGTGCACAGCGTGCCGTCACCGCACACCGAATTCTCACAAATCTGCACTGATATTGACCGTTTTTCAGCGATCTCGCATAGTCCCGCGCCCGCTGCGGGGACGCAGCGGACTCCTCAAGACCAGGGATGGTGCGGCATGAAGCGGTGGATCACAAACCTGACGATCGCCGGATATCTGGGCGCGCTGGCGCTGGGCCTGCTGAGCCATGCGGTCATGTACTACAGCCACAAGAACCCGCTGATGTACCTGATCGTCTGGGACATGTACTGCGGCTGGTCGGCGTTCGAGTCGCGGCTGCACGTGCTGGCCGAAACGTATGGAGGCGAGCACTACGAAGTGCTCCCGGCGCCCTGGGGTGAGTTTCACCCGTACCAGGGGCCGAGCCGGCGACACTACGACACGCGGACGCTGGTGGTGCCGCGGATGGCGGAGCTTGTGCTGGAGCATACGGAACACGAACCGATCCGCCGCTTGATCGTGGTCGAGGAAGCCTGGTCGAAGAAGTTCAACCTGCCCGACGAACTCTGGGCGCTGCGGCACAACGAACCTAAGGACAAGCACTCGTATTATCACGTCCGCTGCGTGAAGGACCTCGACACCGGCGAGGTCTCACGCGGCAACGAATGGGTTAATGCGCTGGCGAACGAAATGCTCAAGGACAATCCCCGGCTGATGGCGGACGTCAAGCGCGGGCATACGTTCTTTGCGGTCGACCCGTCGCTGAAAGAGGCGTACGGCAACGGTGTGACGCCGGCGGGATACAGCGTGCCACAGCCCGGCTCTCCGTAGCACGGAGTCACCGAGCGCCGGCGGCGCCGGCGAGATGGACGAGTCCCGCGGCCCTCCCCTGATTCAGACCCGGTCACAAGGATGCGACCCATGCAGTCCCCTCTGGAACTTGGCGCGCCAAAACGCCTCATCGACCACGTGCGGGAATTCTTCTATGCCGAGCGCACGCCGTACGGCCTGGCGCTGATCCGCATTTTCTTGCCGTGGGTGATGCTGATCGACGGCGGTCCGCGGCTGTTCCAGGTCCGTGAGCTGTATTCCAGCGACGGCGCCACGGCGCCGCTGTGGGAAGCCTACGGGTCGGCGCCCTTCGTGCCGACTTTTCCGGCGCCGGTTGCGGTGGCCGGCTACGCAGCGCTCATCTTCCTGCTGCTGGCAGCATCGGCGGGGTGGCTGACGCGATTGTCGCTGATCAGTGCGACCGTGCTGTACATGTACTTCATCCCGTTGGACATGATCAGCACGCTCAACAAGTACACGGTGCTCAGCGGGCACGTGATGTTCCTGCTGAGCGTCTCCCAGTGCGGCAGCGTGTGGTCGGTCGATGCGTGGCTGGCGCGGCGACGGACCGGAGCGCCGCTGCAACGACCGCGATTTGCAGTCTGGCCGCAGCGACTGATCCAGTTGCTAATCTGCATCGTGTATCTGGCGGCGGCATTCACAAAGATGCATACGCCCAGCTTCTTCAGCGGCGATCAACTCGTGTTCTGGATGCTGACGGACACGACGGCCAGCAATCCCCTCGGGGACTGGATGTCGATGTACCCGGCGCTAGCCCCCGTGACGGGCTACCTGACGGTAATCTGGGAGGTGGCGTTCATCTTCGTGTCGTGGCGGGGAGTGGGCCGGACGTGCATGCTCTCGGTCGGCCTGGTGTTCCACGCGCTGACGTTCTTCATGCTGGGTCTGATCGTCTTCCCGCTGCTGTATTGCGTGTTGTACCTGTCCTGGCTGCACGAATCGGACGTCGAGAGGCTGGCGGCCTGGTGGCGTCGCCGAACAGGACGGACAATCGACGCGGAACCGACCGCGTGCGAAGCAGGCCCTTCGCGGTGGGCCGCCTGGTTCGGCCCGGCGCCCAGCGCCGCACTCTTTGCGACGTTGCTGGCGGCGACCGCTGTGACTGCGGTGGAACTGGATCACCGCGCGGACCTGTACGGTGAGCGCCGGCCGGAGGGGCGATATGCGCTCGAAAAGCTGTCGCCGGCGCGGGCGCGGGAACTGCTCCGCTCTGACACGCGGTTGCGTTCGCACGACAAGATGTTCGCGTTCAACATTGGATCGACGGTCATCGGCGGGATCCTGGCGAACCGCCGCGACACGTTCGAGTACAACGAACCGGTGGTCGTCCAGTGCAGCCTGATCTGGCCGCATGAGGACATGTGGATCGAGTTCAATCTGCACGACGCCGAGGGTCGGATCATCTCCCGCAACGGCCAGTTCGCTCCGCGCGAATTCTTTCGCGTGAGCCATACGCATACGTTCGGCGAAGGGCTGCCCCCTGGCGATTACCAGTGGGTGCTGCGATACGACGGGCTCGACATCGCGCGGCGCCCGTTCCGCCTGGGGGGAGAGGACATTCCGCCGGCGGCTCCGACGACCGCGGCCGTGATTCCCTGATTGCCCTGCGTCCACGGACAACCGTCCGTCCGCCCGGAAGGCTATCCGGCGGCGACCAGCGGTTCTCCCTTGGGCGTACCCGGAGTTCGCTGGACCGGCGGCCCGATCAGCTTGGCGATGTCGTCGCGATCGAGCAATTCCTGCTCCAGCAGCCCCTTGGCGATCTTGTCCAGCTTCTCGCGATGCTCGTTGAGCATCGCTGTGGCACGATCATGAGCCGCGTTCAGGAACCGCTGCGTCTCCTGGTCGATCGTGAACGCCGTCTTTTCGCTGTACTGGCGGGCTTCGTGCATCTCTTTGCCGAGGAACGGATGCTCTTCGCCGTCGCGGAAGGCGACGGGACCGACGACGTCGCTCATCCCCCAGTAGCCGATCATCCGCCGCGCGATGTGCGTCGCCCGTTTCAGATCGTCTTCGGCGCCTGCCGAGAATTCGTCGAACACCAGCTTCTCTGCGGCGCGCCCGGCCAGGAACACCGTCAGTTCGGCGTGCAGCCGCTTTTCGCCAATGTGGTACCGTTCTTCTTCGGGCAGCATCTGGGTCACGCCCAGCGCCCGCCCGCGCGGAATAATGGTCACCTTGTGCACAGGGTCGACGTCCGGCAGCAGCCACGCCAGCAGCGCGTGGCCGGCTTCGTGATACGCGGTCATCTCCCGCTCATGCGGGTTGAGGACTTCCTCGCGCTTGGCGCCCATCAGGATCTTGTCGCGGGCGGTTTCAAAGTCCTCCATCGTCACGGAGTTCTTGCCTTCCCGCGTGGCGTTCAGCGCCGCCTCGTTGACCAGGTTCCGCAGGTCGGCGCCGGAAAAGCCGATCGTGCCCGCCGCAATTTTTTCAAGGTCGACGTCGTCCGCAAGCGCGACCTTGCGCACGTGCACCTTGAGAATTCCGACTCGCCCCTGCCGCGACGGCCGTTCCACTGTCACGTGCCGGTCGAACCGTCCCGGACGCAGCAGGGCGGGGTCGAGCACGTCCGGCCGGTTCGTCGCCGCAATGACGATGACCGCCTCGCTCTGCTGGAAACCGTCCATTTCACTCAGGATCTGGTTCAGCGTCTGTTCGCGCTCGTCGTGTCCGCCTCCCAGGCCTGCACCGCGCATCCGGCCGACCGCGTCAATCTCGTCGATGAACAGAATGCTCGGCGCATTCTCCTTTGCCGTGCGGAACATGTCCCGCACCCGGCTCGCCCCGACTCCGACGAACATCTGGATGAATTCCGAGCCGCTGATCGAGAAAAACGGCGCCCCGGCCTCGCCGGCCGTTGCGCGGGCCAGCAGGGTTTTCCCGGTCCCTGGCGGTCCCATCAGCAGCACGCCCTTGGGAATCTGCGCGCCCAGTCGCTGGAACTTGGCCGGGTCCTTGAGGAACTCGACCACCTCCTGCAGCTCGCGCTTCGCGTGTTCCATGCCGGCGACGTCATCGAACGTGTTTCGCTGGTCGCTGGCTCGAAACCGCTTCGCCGGACTGCGGATGAAACTGCCGAACATTCCCGACGACAGCGGATCGGCCGTGCGCCGCATCATGTACAGGAAGAATCCCATCAGGATGAACAACGGCATCGACCACAGCAGCAGCTCGGTGAACAGCCCGATCGACTGGTTCAGTTCGGAGAACGGCACCTTGTTCTTGATCAACGTGTTGATCAGGGTGCGGTCCTCGAGATTCATGACGGTCGTGTTGAACGCCTCCTTGAGCGGCGGCGCAGAGACCCCCGGCTTGGCCGCCGGATTCTCGGGAATCGTCCGCCAGCGGCCGATCAGCGTCGCGCCGACGATTTCCACGCTGGCGACGTTGTCCTTGTCGAGCTGCTCGAGGAAGAAGCTGTAATCGACGTGCGTGCCGGTGCGTTCCGGCGAGGCCTGCCATTGCCAGTAGGCGATCAGCAGGATCACCAGCAGGGCGATCACCCAGAACGGCGGAATGCCGCTGCGCGGAGCGTCTTCAGCGGTGCGGCGCGCTCCCCGCGCTCCGGGCGTGCGCGAGGCATCGTTCTGTCGCTCGCCCGCGTTCGAGGAGAGAGTTTCCCGTTCTTCCGCCATGCATCACCCGCTCAAGACTGCTTCACTGAACCCGGCGTCGTGGCATTTTACGGGCGCAACTCGCTGCGGCGGTGAATCTTTGCGGATTCCCGCGGCGACGGCGCCCCAGTGCGCTCACCAGGGACTGCGGCAGCGTAGCTGACAAGCGCGTTTGCCGCAAACCGTTCCCGACACGGGAACTAGCTTCGCTGCAGCCGATCCAGGTCGGCCGGCGTGTCCAGGTCCAGCAGCACCTCCTCCGTTTTTGCGGCGATCTCGCACACCAGTTCCGGATGGTCGCGAACCAACCGGTTCAGTCCTGCACCCTCGGGAATGCCCGCCACGGCCTGAGCCAGGTCCCACGAGAAACAGGTCGGATGTCCACGACGGCCCGCATACACCGGCACAAGGATCTGCGAGCATTCAGACCGACGGGCCGCCAGGAGTGCCGAAATGACTGCGGACTCGAGCAGCGGATGATCGGCCGGCGCCAGCAGCCACGCATCCCTCGGCGTGGGCGACTGTTCCCGCTGCACTGCCTCCAGCAGCACTTCCACGCTGGCGCGCATGTCGGGCGTACCAGCCGTGAGCACGACTCGCGCAGCCGTCGTCGCGAGTTCCGACTGCAATGCCACGTCTGATTCCCTCACCAACACGTACACGACGGTTGTTCCGCCGGTGCACAAAGCGTTAACCAGGCCTCGAATGACTGTGCGTCCGTTGATGTTCAACAGCAGTTTCGGCTGACCCATGCGTCGCGAGTGCCCCGCCGCGGGAACGACGGCGAAAACGCGGGCGGGAGGAGGAGAACGTCCCGGCGCGCCGGGACCGGGTTCAGGATTCAGGGACATCTGAGGATGCAGGATTCCGTGGCGACGATCAACACCCGACACATTGGCGGGTCGCCCATCCCGCCATATCGATCAACCATAAGCCATGCGTCTCTACGCGATCGGCATTGCACACTCTATCATCGGCCGGAAGTCCAGGCAGTTCCTGAGCAGACCGACGGATGGAAATCGCGATTGCACTCGTGGCCCTGACGGCGATGGAAATCGTCCTGGGGATTGACAATATCGTGTTCATCGCGATCCTCGCCGGTCGCCTGCCGGAGCAACAACGCGGCAAGGCTCGCACCCTGGGCCTGAGTTTGGCGCTCGTCACGCGGATCCTGCTGCTGTTCGGCATCAAGCTGGTGCTGGGACTGACGGCGCCGCTCTTTCACCTGTCGGACTTCCTGCCGGCCGCCTGGTTTGATCCACACGTCCTGGCAGCGGCGGCGGAAACAGGTGCTGCACAGGCGACCTCGACCACAGTCCACGTGAGCCGCGGCATCGCGATCAATGCAATCTCCGTCCGCGATCTGATCTTATTGGCCGGCGGTCTGTTCCTGATCGGCAAAAGCGTGCACGAGATTCATCATAAGATTGAAGGCCTCGAGAATCCGCATACGGTGAAACCCGCCGGCTTTGCCGCCGTCGTGGCCCAGATTGGCTTGCTGGATATGGTGTTCTCTCTGGACTCGGTGATCACGGCGATCGGAATGGTCCCGCCGGAGCGTCTGTGGATCATGGTGGTGGCGATCATTCTGTCGATGATCGTGATGCTCGCTTTTTCGGGCAAGGTGAGCGCATTCATCGAACGCCATCCGACGTTGAAGATTCTGGCCCTCAGCTTTCTCATTCTGATCGGCGTGCTGCTGGTTGCCGAAGGGATCGGCACGCACTTCAATAAGGGTTACATTTACTTCGCGATGGCCTTTTCACTCGTTGTCGAAATGATCAACATGCGCGTCCGTACTCCGCGCACGTCGGTCAAACCGCCGTCCGGTGAAGGCATTTGAGAAAAACAAAGGGAGGAGGGTTAAGGGTTAGTGAATTGCCACTCCCACACTTCCCCTTGACCCTCAGCCCTAACCCCTTAGCCTTAAGCTCTCAGCTCCTTTTCCACACTGACGCACCTCCATGAGAATCATCCGCTACCGCGACGCACAGGGAAACACGCACTTTGGCAGCCAGCGGCCGGACGGCTCGGCAACGCGACTGGAAGGAGAGTTGTTTTCGGGCCTGCGCGATACGCAGCAACCGGCCGACGTTCAACGACTCCTCGCGCCATTGCATCCGGCCGACATCTTCTGCATCGGTCTCAACTACCGGCGGCATGCCGAAGAGGGCAAGAACCCCATTCCCGAGCAGCCGGTGCTGTTCATGAAGGCGTCCTCCGCCGTTCAGCATCCGGGGGCGCCGATCCGCCTGCCGCGCAAGCTCCGCAGTGACGCCGTGGATTATGAATGCGAGCTGGCAGTCGTCATCGGCAAGGAATGCCATAATGTTTCGAAGGCGCACGCGCTGGAGTACGTCCTCGGCTACACGTGCGCCAACGACGTTTCCGCCCGCGACTGGCAGTTGAAATGGGGGGGCGGTCAATGGTGTCGCGGCAAGACGTTCGCAACGTTCTGTCCGCTCGGGCCGGTGCTCGTCACGCGCGACGAAATCCCCAATCCCAACGCCCTCAAGATCAAGACGATCCTCAATGGCCAGACGATGCAGGACTGGTCGACCGATGACATGATTTTTGACGTACCGACGCTGATCGAGTTCCTCAGCGGCAGCACGGTGCTCTCGCCGGGCACGGTGATCCTGACCGGCACTCCGCACGGGGTCGGCGCCGCGCGGAAACCACCGGTGTTCCTGCAACCGGGGGATTCGGTGACAATCGAGATCGAGAAGATCGGCGCTCTGACGAATCCCGTCGTCGCGGAAGAAGCATAAGCACGACGCCAACAAAAATGTCCCGGACGTCGGTCAACGTCCGGGACATGCATAGTTTGTTGGAAGAAGAGAGGTTTCAGCCCTCAACCGCCTTCAGGATCGCCACGCTGTTCTCCACGCTGCCGGCAGACTGCAGGAGCTGGCGGGCCAGCTTGATCGACTGAATCCAGGCATTGGGTGCGCCCATGCCCGCCGGCGCGGGAGCACCGGCCTGCTTGCGCTTCCGCGCGGACTTCTTCACGTTGACCTTCGATTTGACCAGGTAGACCATGTTGACAGCCACTTTGTGGCCATATTCACTTTCGACGGCGGCGGCCACGTCGGCCGCCTTCGCTTTCGGCATTTTGGCGAGCACGGTGCGGATCGCCAGGGACTTATTGGATTTCGGATCAGAACGGTCGCCTTTCGCCTTTTTCGCCACAGTCGTAGTCTCCAGCTAGCTTGAGTGAAACGTAACGCGGCTCAGGCTAACACTAACGAAACCAGTGTCAATCAATAGGCCCGGCACAGGTGTTACTTGTGTCCATGCGCCCACACGCTGCGGATGTACACAACAAGTCTCTGCAGAATCTACCGCGGTAACCTGTGCCGCTTTGTCCGGATATTGCCCAAGCGATCGATGAGCTCAGTTTCGATACCTGGCTGACGCCCCGTTGGCTCGCTGTACAATGGCATTCCTGTGTACTTCGAGGCGATACGATTCGCGGCGGAACAGCACTTAGGGAAATGTTGCCGTCTCACGAACTCGAAAGGCTCAGTACAGACGGCGGCCAGACCGGCGCTGATCCGGCGAAGTTTGTGGCTTGCGCAACGCCGGACGGTTGCAGGGCCGTCTGCTTGTCGGATGCGATGATTTCCTGCATTGCCCGCGAACGTCGTTGACGCCGATGAATCTCCCTGCGTAGACTGGTCGAAGTCACACTCGTTCCGTGGATCCGATGGCTCTCCCCCGGCACACCCTGGAAATCCGCCCCGCCGCGATCTTCGATCGCCGCTTCGGGTTTGGGTTTTATTTTTGGTATCCCGCCGGGGGTTCCGGGGCCGGGTGACTGCGGAGCGACCAACTCCGACAACCCGAACATGAACAAGCCCTGAACCCTCTCTCGCAGAGGATTCAGGGCTTTCTGGTTTTGGGGTGATCGGTAATCGGTTGTCGGTGAAAAGTCGTCAGCCATCAGCGGTCAGCTTTCTGGAGAGGTCGGAAGCCGGAAGTCCGAAAACGGTCGGCACCTTCGGCACTGACAATTGACCATTATCAATTGAAAATTGACCAAGCCCCTGAACCCTGAGTCCTCCACTTTCCCTTAGCCTCTAATCCATAGTCCCTCCCATGATCGTCGTCATGAAGCGCGGCGCCAGCGCCGCAGAGATCCAGAACATGGTCCGCCGCGTCGAAGAAATGGGCCTCAAGGCCCATGTGATCGTCGGCACCGAACGCACCGTGATCGCCGCGGTCGGCGAGAAGCGGAACGGCGAGCGCGAGAAGCTCGAGTCCTACGAGGAGGTCGAGCAGGTCGTGCCGATCCTCGCGCCCTACAAGATTGCCAGCCGCGAACTCAAGCCGCAGCCGACATGTGTCGAAGTCGGCAGTCTCAAGGTCGGCGCCGGCCACGTTGGCGTGATCGCCGGACCGTGCTCAGTCGAGAGCGAGGCCCAGATCATGGAGTCGGCCCGCAAGGTCAAAGCGGCCGGCGCCACGGCGCTTCGCGGCGGCGCCTTCAAGCCGCGCACCAGCCCGTATTCGTTCCAGGGGATGAAGGAAGAAGGATTGAAACTGCTCGCCGCCGCTCGCGACGCGACCGGACTGGCGATCGTCACCGAAGTCATGGCGCCGGAGCAGGTCGGCCTGGTGGTGAAGTATGCGGACGTGCTGCAGATCGGCGCCCGCAACATGCAGAATTACAACCTGCTGCAGGCCGTCGGCGAGACGCGCAAGCCGGTGCTGCTGAAGCGCGGACCCGCCGCCACGATGGAAGAATTCCTGCTCGCGGCCGAGTACATCCTCGACCAGGGAAACAAGGACGTGATGCTCTGCGAGCGCGGTGTCCGCACGTTCGAGACGCACACCCGGTTCACGCTGCCGCTGGCGTCGGTCCCGTTCCTGCATCAGAAAACGCATCTGCCGATCGTCATCGACCCCAGTCACGGTACGGGGATCGCGTCGCTGGTGCCCGACATGTGCGTGGCCGCAGTCGCCTGCAAATGCGATGGGCTGATCGTCGAAGTCCATCCCGACCCGCATCACGCGATCAGCGACGGCGCGCAGTCACTTACGCCCGAGGTCTTCGCGGAAACGATGCAGCAATGCCGGAAAGTGGCAGCGGTGTTGGGGCTGACGATGTGACGGAAGGAGCATTCAGGTTTCGGCATTCAGGATTCAGGGGTGACGTCGCGAGGAAGATACACTTGCAATCCCGACTCGCGCCGAAGCAGGTTACTGCCTGCGTCGAATTCGTAAACGAACGGCGATCGTCGTGGTAGTCTGTCCCCTGAATCCCAAGTCCTTTCACAATGCACTGCCTGATCGACGAACGCCGGATCGCACAGCGCGTCGATGAACTGGCAGCGCAAATCACCCGCGACTATGCGGGGCACCCGCTGACACTCGTGGGTGTCTTGACCGGCAGCCTGGTGTTTCTGGCCGACCTCATGCGGCGGATCGACATCCCCCACAAGATCTCGCTGCTCCAGGCCTCCAGCTATCGCGGCACGGCCACGTCCCCCGACACGCTGCATCTCAACCTGGACCTGTTGCCGCCACTGGCGGGCCGCGACGTCCTGCTGGTCGATGACATTCTCGACACCGGCCGGACGCTTTCCGCCGTCGTCGCCGAATTGCAGCAGCGTGACGCGGCGAGCGTGGAGACGGTGGTCCTGTTGTGGAAGAAAGCCAGAACGACGGCGCCGATAGCGCCGCGTTACGTCGGTTTCGAGATCCCGGACCAGTTCGTCGTCGGCTACGGCCTGGATTACAACGACGAACACCGGCACTTGCCGTATATCGGCGTCGTGGAATAGGCGGCGGCACTTTCAATGCCGGGAGGGCGAGGCTCCTGCCGAGCCGAAGTGCCGGGAAAGTCGTCGATTTATCTGATCGCGCCCCTCCCGAGGCAGTTGGATCGCCCTCCCACATGTTCAGCGCACGAGCCGCACGGCGATCTCCGAATCGGCGCCTCGCAGCAGCAGCCGGCCCTGCTCGGCGTCGTAGCGCGAGTGCAACAGCAACTTGCTCGTCCGTGTCAGATTCGTGCGTTTGCCCAAGGTAGCGCCTGTGGCGGCGTCGATCACTTCCATGACGAACGATGTGCCCTGATCGGTCTCCCCTTCGCGCGTCCGGCCGAGCGTCACCAGGACGGGCAGCCGATCGTTGGGAAACAGCAGCAGGTTGCAGCGCGGCGCCACGCGCGACCAGTGTTCCTGCGACCGGCGGTCCACGACGTACAGCGTCCCCTGCAACGGCACGTTTGGCACGCCGCTGATGTCATGCGTCGCCTGGCTCGAGGGAGAGTTCGTGACGTCGTGTTCAACGTGAATGCAGAACCGGTCGCCGTCGCGGACGGCCCGCACCTGCCGCGCGGCCGCTGCGTCCGCTTCGGTCAGCCGTGTGGACCAGACGATGCTTGCATCCCGTGCATCCAGCACAAACAGCTGGCGTCCGTTCAGGATTGCCGCGAGTCCATCGCCAAGCCCCGGATCGACGAGACAGCGGCCTTCACACGGGACATCCAGCGCAAATTCCGCCTGCAGCGGGTCCCACAACCGCAGCCGCGGTGTCTTCTGGGCATTGACATACAGCAGCCGCCGGCCCAGGCACCAGCCCCGGCGGCGCGGCTCGGCGGACGGCTCCAGTTCGCCGCTGCTCAACAGGTCGCCGCTCCGCGGGTCCAGCACGCGATACGTTGCGAAGTCCGCATTAAAGATGACGAGTGCCGTGTCGTCGGCGAACATCGCCAGATCATCCCGCTCGAGGCCGGCGTCGTAAGGGATGTCGGTCCGTCGCCACAGCACGCCCGTCGGCCGGGTCGAGCCGCCGTCACGGTTTCCTGCGCTGCAGAATACAGAACTCCGGGCCGAAGGGACCCAGTGCGACCTTGTCCCCGGTCCGGTGGGTTTCCGGAGTCGCCGTCCACACGATGCGACCTTCGAGCAGCGAAATTCCGTGTACGTCGCCGTTCCCGGCGATCGGCAGGAAGTGCCCCGCGTCGTATCGGTAACTGTCTCCCACCCGCCAGACGCGCGGTGGCAGCGGCGCCAGATCGGCGACCAGCCGCGGTTCCGCCGTATCCACGACCGACAACGACGAATATCGCTCCGGCGTCCCCTGCAGGCCGCGGTCAACAACACCCGCGAGCCGGCCGGCTGCCGGGTGTAATCCCGGTTACGCTCCAGCAACTCATCCAGAGCTGACGCCGCCCGCGCCTCGTCACTCTCGCCGCGGATCATGCGCTGATCGATCTCGGCCCGGATCAAGGGTCGGGACGCATCCTCCTGCGGGCCTGTCAGGTTGTCTTCCGCCAGCAATCTCTCCGCGTCGTGCGACAAGCCGCACCGCATCCAGAGCGCTGCCAGTCGATCTGTCGCCGATCGTCGCTGGTCCGTGTCCGACTGTCGCGTTTCAGCGATGAGCAGCAGCTCCGCAGGCTGGAACTGATCGCCGTCGATCAGCGCCTGCACGCGTGCGGCGTTCGTCGCGCACCGCGGCGGACCAAGTGACACTGGCGGCGATGTCCGACAAGCGTGCCCCGCCGCAGTCCGTTCGGGCAGTTGCCGCAGCAGCGACTCGCGATCAGCATTTCCACCAGCGGACCGGCGCCAACGCCGCCGCCGCCCGGCGCGCCGGCAGGACCATGTACGCCCCGCGCGCATCCATCGGCACCGGATAGTCCACGGACAGCCGCGCGATCTCGACGGCCGTCGCGCGCCGCATCCACGCCACGGGCCTGCAGTTCGCGTTGCAGACGTTCGGACAGAAACCGGGCTCGATCCGCCGGCTCGACGCACAGTCCGTCCAGCGCCGCCAGGCGTGCCTGGATGTCGGCGTTGCGGGAAAGTTCGGCATACAGCAGCTCGCGCAGCCGAGATTCCGCCACGGCGCGGGTTCGCGGCGAGGGATTCGTCTGCAGAGCGTTGACCAGCGACCGTTCCGCCGCCAGAACGTCACCGAGCCGCAATTCGAGTTCACCCCGCTCCAGCCAGCCCGCAGCCGACAACGACCCCGTGCGACTTTCGTCGCGAATCGCGTCCAGCACCACCTGCGCCTGCGGGTAGACGGCCACTCCGCTGGGAGAACAAGCCACGATGAACTCGCCGCTGCACAGCAGATTGCCGGAAATCGGGATCGGATCGTCCTCCAGCAGATCGCTCGGCAGATCGACGCCATCGGCCGCGCGCAGTGCGACACTGCGTTTGCGATCCAGCCGCGGCAGCAGGTCCGGCGCGACCTGGCCGGTCCTCAAGTCGAGCGACAGGATGCGACCGTCCGCCGTAGGGAGCAGAAACCGGTCACCGATGGCCAGGCCACGTCCGGTCGGCGTATCGATCGGCTGTCGCCAGACCTCTTCCCCGTTGGAAAATCGCCGCGCCACACAGGTCCGAGGGCCGACCAGCAGCACGAGGTCTTCACCGACGGTCGCGGCATAGTGCGCTTCATCGCGATCCACGGTCCACCGCTGCGTCCCGGTCTGGAGATCGAGGCAATGCACGCTGCCGGATTGCGGCGCCAGGACGAGCACCGTTCCGCCGACGATGGCCGCCAGATTGGGAAACTCGGGTGTGCCGTGCTCCCGGTCGAAAGCGCGCGACTTCCGCCACGGTTGTGAGGGACCGTTCGCCTCCGCATACGAGTACACCCAGGCCAGCGTACCTGTCCGCGCGTCGACGCCGACAATTGTCCCGAGCTGCGTCGGGCAGACGATGATGCCGCCGGCCATCGTCGGACTGCATGCCTGTCGCGCGCGCTGCGGATCGTCGGCAACCGCGGCGTCCACCAGTGAAATCGGCTGCGACCAGATCGTGTTGCCCGTGCGCGCGTCGAGCGCCAGCAGCGATACCATGCTCTCGCGTTCCGCGATCACGTACAGCCGGTCGTGCGCCGGCAGCGGCGGACCCAGAAAACACCAGCCTTCCCCCGTGGCCTGCCAGACGAGAGTGCCAGCCGTCTGGCCTGCGTCATGCAGCGCGAGCGCGACGAGGCGGTTGAGCGATCCCGCCGCAGCACCCTCGCCGGCACCCGCCGGTGCGTCCTGCATCAGGTCCACGCAGTACACGCGCTCGCCGTCACTGGCGAGCATTCCCAGCACCGAGTTCTGCGCGAAAAATTCGTTGAACAGAGGAGTCGGATCGAACGGCGCCGGCGGGGTTGCCGACGCCTTCGACGCAGCCTGGATCTCCGTGGCGCGCTGCACCAGGCCGGCAGCACAGGGATACTGCCAGAGCACCGCCCCGGTCCGCAGATCGCGGGCGGACACGCCGGAGAAATCGCGGACCAGCAATCGCTCGCCGTCGACAAGGGCAAAATTGGCGCCGGCGCACGGCAGCCGCCGTTCGTGTCGTGTCGCTGCCCAGTGCTCCAATAAGTCCGAACCGCGCGGGGCCGTCTCATAGGACACCGTCTGCAACTCCGCCGTTTCGACAGCCCGTGGTTCGTCGTGCGATGCCGACCACAGCGGTTCCAGCGTCGGCAGGCTCCCCGTCACGGGCCGATGCGCCTGCCCGTTGCCCATCGCGAGCCGCCAGTCCGTTTCAGCAGCCGTGGCCGGCGGCGGACGCCGACAGAGACTCTCCAATAGTTCTTTGCGCCAGGCCCCGCCCGTTTGCACGCGGCCGGCGCGGTGCACCGGCCGACTCCCGTCGAATTCCGGGAGTTTCACGATAATGCCGCCGGCGGCCGCCAGTTCACGTGCGACCTCGGCCCGCAGGCAGGTCTCGGCGGTCGAAGTCCGCTGACCAATGGGATGCGCGAAATACCGCTGGAACCCGCGGGCGGCATCCGCGAACTCCCCGCGATCGAAGGCCCGCTCGGCGGCCCGCAGCAGGACCTCGGCGCCGGCCGCCGTGAATTCGTATCGGCGCAGGAGTTCACGTTCGCACTCGAATCTGGAACTTCGCTCAAACTCCGTCAACAGCCGCCGGGCATCGGCGCCCTGGCGGCGCTCGTACTCGGCCAGGATCTCGGAGGGCAGCCGACGGAACAGATCGGCCACCAGGGCGCAGGCCGGCGTCGGCGGGCGTCCGTCTTCGGGCCAGACGAACACATCGGAAGGTGCGTCACAGACCGCCTGCAGCGCCGTGACGGCATCGTCGTACCGCCGGGCGGCGACATCTTGAGCGGCCGTCGTCAACTGAATCGCGATCGCCCGGTCGCGGATCAGATACTCGTTGAGCGACTGTCGCGCGGCCGATCCGAAGGCGGCGGCATCGTCGACTGGGGCTGCAGGTCCCGGCGCCTCTGGTGCTGCGGCGGTGTTGCGGCGGTCGGCTTGCGGCGGAGCGACGGGAGGGGCATCTCCGCCAGCTGCCGGGTTGCGGGGTCGAGCAACACCCCGATCCTGGTCCCCCTCCCCGGCCGTCAAGGACGCATCGGCTTGCACCGGAGGCGGCTCTGCCGTCGCCGACATCGTCCAGAGGACGATGCCCGACAGCAGCGCCAATCCCTGGCGCGCCTGCCGCGGCGTAAACATCCCTCACTCCTTTGAGAGACGAGCGCTCGCCAAAAAAGCGGGGCGGTGTACCAAAAGTGGCCCGCCGGGCCAATAGCAAAAAAGTAGCCAGAATTCAGAGGTTAGACGTCAGCGAGAGGAATTGGCGCCCGCCACGAATCCGTCCCTGACTCGCATGGCCTGCTCTGGCTGTTGCTCCCGTCACTCACCCGGCGAGGTTGCGCTCCCCGGCGTCCGACGTGTTGCCTCTGACGTCTCGCCCGCGTTACAGAAACCGGATCGCGCCGTTGCAGAACTTGCAGGCCACCTTCTGTCCCGCGTATTTGCGGGCGGCGCGAAGCTCCTTTTTGCAATGCGGACAGTCCGTGTAGAACGCCGGCGATTGCACCGTCGGCGGCTCGATCTGGAACGGGAACTGGCCGTTGCAGAATTTGCAGGCCACGTGCTGGCCGAGGAACCGCGCGTTGATCCGCAACTCCTTCTGGCACTTGGGGCAGGCGACAAAGTAGCCGACAATGGGAGTATCTATCACGGCTTCCACCTCAGGGAGTGGTACGAACTCCGGCGCAAGAATCTCGCGCGGCGACAACTCCGGATTCAACATGGCCCGACACGAAACGCAACGCACGAGATTGGCCGGCATCTCGTCGCCGCATTCCGGGCACGGACCGCCCGGCCAGGCTGGCATCCCAACTCCCTGTCTGCTTAGTTTCCTGAACCCGCTGCCTCGACCAATGACTTCGCCCGCAAACTGACAAGCCGCCCGAAACCCCGTACATACAACCGACCGTTGGCCACAGCCGGCGTCGCGTGCGACCCGTCTCCCAGCGGACTGCGGCCCAACTCCCGAAATTCCGGTGCGGCCGCGAGCACCACAACCTCTCCCTCTTCGCTCACTCCATACAGCCTGCCGTCCACGGCGATCGGAGACGAACTATAGTTCCCCCCGATCCGCTCGCTCCAGATTGTCCGCCCGGACGACAACTCGACGCAACACACAATTCCCCGATCGCACCAAAGATAGACATATTCGCCGAGCACTACCGGCGTCGGTACGTAGTTCAGCGTGTCTTTCTCGGGCCGTTCGAACCGCACGTGGGTCGACGTCACATCTCCGGAGCCGGTCGGATCCACCGCCCGCAGGTACTTTCCCATACCCCCCTGGCCGGACGAGGCGATCACCACCCCGCCCCCATACACGGGTGACGCCACCGTCCGTTGCGGCATCGCCGCCGTCTGCCAGATCGATTCGCCTGTCAGCGGATTGAGCGATTCCAGTCCGCCAGGCTCACCGAGCACAATCAACTGCGGCGCCCGGCCGTCCAACTCCAGGACGATGGGTGTCGCATACGAGACTTCCTTCGCGGGACGCGGATGAGACCAGGCCACTTTGCCGGTCAGCCGATGGAGCGCCACGATCGAGCTCTCGCCGGCCTGCTCGTTCGACATCACGACCAGGTCGCCGTAGACGATCGGCGAGACCCCGATCCCATGCATGCTCTTGTACGGTCCCAGGTCGTAAGACCACACCTGGTCGCCGTCGAACGTGTACGCGATGAGCAGTTGCTGATGCTCGTCGGCGAATGCGACATACACCCGTTCGCCGTCGAGGGCGGGGGTCGACGAGGCCAGGCTGCTCTTTTTGTGAGTCGGCGGCACGCCCAGCCGCGTCATCTGGCTCCATTCCTCTTTGCCCGTGAGCGCGTTGTACCGATGCAGCGTGCGCGCGCCGTCGTCCAGTGCCGTCGTCAGGAACAGCGCCTCGTCCCAGATCACGGGGGACGAATGCCCACTCCCCGGCAGTTCGACCACCCACTCGTAGTCGCTTTCGGTCCAGGCGGTGGGCAGCCCTTGCAAGTCGCTGACGCCCGTCCCGTTGGGCCCGCGAAATCGCGGCCAATGGTCCCCGCGTGCAGGCGCGATTGCGACGACGACCAGGAATGCCAGCGGCAACAGGGTCTTCCACACCCCGATGCGGCGGTTGCGAATGGTCGCCTGTCGCATGGTTGATCCTCCCCGATTCAGGCCCAGGACGTTGCCCCGTCCTGGTGCAGCACGGTCAGCATAGAATGCAGTACGGCCCGAGACTTCGCAAGGGGGGCGCGCCGACGACCGGGTTTGCCTGCGGGACTCACCCGCAGCCTGTTTGCGTACCTGATCCGTCCTCGAGGCGGCTATAATCAACGACTAAAGGCCGCTGGCGGTCTCACGCCAATTTGCCGGCCAGGGACCGGGTCCATGCGCGGGAGTGAGTGCCGATGAGCGGGGGAGCGTGCGATTTTCTTGCGGCGGTCTTGCGGCAGGGCGCTCACGCGGTGGTGGGCGCGGCCGTGGTGGGAATGTTGGCAGCATGGGCCGATGCGGCTCCTCCCGTCGATTACGACCGCGACGTGCGGCCGATCCTGTCGGAGAAGTGCTTCCGCTGTCACGGACCGGACGCAGAGACGCGCGAGGCCGGCCTGCGGCTCGACGTACGTGACGTGGCGATCAAGCCGCTCGAATCCGGCGAAACAGCGATCGTGCCGAACAAGCCGGACGCCAGCCGGCTCGTTTCGAGAATCCGCTCGACCGATCCGGCCGAACAGATGCCGCCGCCCGATCTCAACAAGCCGCTGTCCGATCGCGAGAAGGATGTGCTGGAACGCTGGATCGCCGAAGGAGCGCCCTACCAGCAGCATTGGGCATTTCGCCTCATCGAGCGGCCGGCGGTTCCGGGCGTCGCGAATTCGACGTGGCCGCGGAACGACATCGACCGGTTCATTCTCGCGCGGCTCGCAGCGGAAGGACTGGCGCCGTCGGCGGAAGCCGATCGCGAGACGCTGATCCGGCGCGTGACGCTCGATCTGACCGGCCTGCCGCCGACGCTGGCGGAAATCGATGCCTTCCTCGCGGACAACAGCGATAACGCCTACGAAGCGGTCGTCGACCGGCTGCTGGCGAATCCGCATTACGGCGAGCGGATGGCCGTCGACTGGCTGGATGCGGCCCGCTATGCCGACACGCACGGATATCACATCGACTCCGGCCGCGACATGACGAAATGGCGCGAATGGGTGATCGACTCGTTCAACAACAATCTCCCGTTCGATCAGTTCACGGTCGAACAGATTGCGGGCGACCTGCTGCCGAATGCGACACTGGAGCAGAAGATCGCCAGCGGCTTCAACCGCAACCACATGATCAACTACGAAGGGGGCGCGATCCCCGACGAATACCACGTCGCCTACATCGTCGATCGCGTCAACACGCTGGGAGCGGTGTGGCTCGGACTGACGGTCGGCTGCGCGCAGTGCCACGATCACAAGTATGACCCGATCTCCCAGCGGGAGTTCTACGGGCTGTACGCTTTCTTCCATAACGTGCCGGAGAAGGGGCTCGATGGGATCAAGGGCAACGCCGCTCCGTTCCTTAAGCTGCCGACGCCCGAACAGGAGCAACAGCTCGCAACACTGAAATCGGAAACGGCCGATCTGGACAGCCGCTTAACTTCGCCGCGCGAGGACCTGGACGCGCAGCAGCGTGAGTGGGAACAGGCGCTCGCCGCGAACCAGATGGTCGAATGGACGCCAGCAACAGCCGCGGATGCGGACGGCAAGGCCAACCTGGTCTCCGCCGGCGGCGCAACGACAAAGGTGCTGGAAGATCGCTCGGTGCTGCTCTCCGGTGAGAACCCGGTCAACGATACATACACGATCACGTTCGAAGCGGATGCTCAGCCGATCAACGGTCTGTTCCTCGAAGTGCTGTCGGACGAGAGCCTGCCGGGGCGTGGTCCGGGACGGTTCGACAACGGCAACTTCGTCCTGACCGACATCCGCGTCAGCGCCCAAGGTGTCGGCGCGGACGGCAACTCCGGCGAATCGAAGCCGGTGAAGATTCGCGCCGCCACCGCCGACTACAGCCAGCCCGACTATGGCGTCGACAAGGCCATCGACGCCGATCCCAAATCCGGCTGGGCCATCTATCCGGCGATCGGCAAGTCGCACCACGCCACGCTGGAGTTTGAAGAGCCGCTGGCCGTCGCCGGCCAACGGGCGCAGGTAACGGTCATCCTCGACTGCCAGTCAGCGTGGGGACGTCACAACCCTGGCCGGGTGAAGCTGTCGTACACGACGTCCAACGCACTGCGCTCGCCGGACTCCCTGCCGCAGAATGTGCGCGACATCGTGAAAACGCCGGCCGACCAGCGGACCGACACCCAGCGTGCCGATCTGCAGAAGTATTTCCGGACGGAGGTTTGTGAAGAGACCCGGGCGATCGCCGCGAAGCTCAAGGAGGAAAAGGACAAGCTGACAAAGCTCGACGAATCGGTCCCGACAGCGATGGTCATGGAAGAAATGCCGCAGCCGCGCGACACGTTCATGCTCATTCGCGGTCAGTACGACAAGAAGGGGGACAAAGTCACCGCTGCAATCCCAGCCGCGTTCCCGCCGCTCCCGGAAGGCGCACCGGCCAACCGTCTCGGCCTGGCACAATGGCTGGTCTCGCCGACCCAGCCGCTGACGGCGCGCGTGACGGCGAACCGCTACTGGCAGATGTTCTTCGGCAGCGGACTGGTCAAGACCAGCGAGGATTTCGGCTCGCAGGGGGCGCCGCCGAGTCATCCCGAGTTGCTCGACTGGCTGGCGGCCGAGTTCATGCACGGCGCCGGTCCCGAATCGCGCAGTTGGGATGTGAAGGGACTCGTGCGATTAATCGTGACCTCGGCCACGTACCGTCAGACGTCGCACGCGTCGCGCGAGCTCTATGCCCGCGACCCGGAGAACCGCTTGCTGGCACGCGGCCCGCGGTTCCGGCTCCAAGCCGAATTCATTCGCGACCAGGCGCTGGCCGTCAGTGGACTCTTGAATCCCAAGATCGGCGGGCACAGCGTCTCGCCCTATCAGCCGACCGGGCTGTGGGAAGAGTTGATGTCGCGCGAAGACAACGACCGGTTCACGGCGCAGAAGTATGTCCAGAGTCACGGCCCGGACCTGTACCGCCGGACGATGTACACGTTCTGGAAGCGCACCTGCCCGCCGCCGACGCTGTCGACATTCGATGCACCGGATCGCGAAGTCTGCACCGTCCGCCGCGGCCGCACCAACACCCCGTTGCAGGCGCTGGTGCTGCTCAACGATCCGACGTATGTCGAAGCGTCGCGAAAGCTGGCGGAGCGGCGTGCTCGGTGCCGACGGAGGCGATTCGACTGACTCCCGGCTCGGCTTCGCGTTCCGCGTCGTCACCGGACGGCATCCAGGCGAGAAAGAGATTGCGATTCTAAACCACGTCCTCGACGGCCAGCTTGCGAAGTACCGCGCCGACCACGCCGCCGCGGAAAAGCTGCTCGCGGTTGGCGAATCCCCGCGCGATGCATCCAAGGACGTCGGTGAACTCGCGGCGTGGGCAACGGTCGCGAGTGCGCTGCTGAACCTGGATGAAGTAGTAAATCGAAACTGACACGAAGGAAGGCTTCGACGCAGAGTCGCAAAGGCACGGAGACGCGCAGAGATACGTTGAGGTCAGATTAAGCAGATTGGGTCGACCCAGTAATCGACCTTGCCTCAACTCGAAGCCCGTTGCAATGATCGAGACACGGCAGACTTTGACCGAACGCACAATGATGCTGCGTAATGAGCGCGCGATGGGCTGGCGGAGAGAACGCATGAATTGGCGATGGTACAGGCTGGCAAACACAGCGTTCCTCTTCAGCCCGTTCGCCTCGTCGTCATCCTGCGCTGTTCCTTCGGCTCTACGGCCGACCACTCATTGAGCATCGCAGCGGACCCACTTCCTGAAGCCGGACGCCGAGCCTACAGTTTGATCGCAGAAGAATTATGAACCCAATCCACCATGCAGCTCGCACAAACGCGACGCCACTTCTTCGGCCGCACCGCGGCCGGTATCGGCACGGCGGCGCTCGCGTCACTGCTGAATCCCCAACTCTTCGCCGGGACGCCGGAGGAGGTCTCCGGCCTGCCGGGTGTGCTGGCAGAACCGCATTTCGCCGCCAAGGCGAAGCGCGTGATCTACCTCTTCATGTCGGGCGGGCCGTCGCACATCGACCTGTTCGACTACAAAGCGAAGCTTAGGGAACTGAACGGCACCGACCTGCCGGCCGAAATCCGTATGGGACAGCGCGTGACCGGGATGACGGCCGGCCAGAAGTCGTTCCCGTGCGCCGCGCCGATCTTCAAGTTCGCGCAACACGGCGAGAGCGGCGCGTGGGTCAGCGAGCTGCTGCCGCACACGGCGAAGATTGCCGACCGGATCGCGATCGTGAAGTCGCTGAACACCGAGGCCATCAACCACGATCCGGCTATCACGTTCATCCAGACCGGCTCGCAGCAGCCCGGACGCCCGAGCTTCGGGGCCTGGCTGAGCTATGGACTCGGGTCGTCAAACGCCAACCTGCCGGCGTTCATCGTGATGATTTCACAGGGAAGCGGGAACAAGACCGACCAGCCCATCTTCTCGCGGCTGTGGGGCAGTGGCTTCATTCCGAGCCAGCACCAGGGGGTGCGGTTCCGCTCGGGAGACGACCCGGTGCTGTACCTCTCGAACCCGCCGGGCATCGACGCCGACTCGCGTCGCCGCATGCTGGATGGCATCGGCCAGCTCAACGAACTGGCGGCTGCGTCATTCGGCGATCCGGAAATCAACACGCGGATCGCGCAATACGAGATGGCGTACCGCATGCAGACGTCGGTGCCGGAGCTGACCGACCTCTCCAGCGAGCCGAAACACGTCCTCGACATGTACGGCATCAAGGACGACGGCGTCGACGGCGGCTTCGCCCGCAACTGCCTGCTCGCGCGGCGGATGGTCGAGCGCGGCGTGCGGTTTGTGCAACTCATGCACCGCGGCTGGGACCAGCACGGCAATCTCCCCAAGCAGATCCGCGGCCAGTGCAGCGACGTCGATCAGCCCTCAGCGGCACTGATCCAGGACCTCGCGCAGCGCGGCCTGCTCGAAGACACGCTCGTCATCTGGGGGGGCGAGTTCGGCCGCACGGTCTACAGCCAGGGAGCCCTGACGGCCGACAACTACGGCCGCGATCACCACGGTCGCTGCTTCACGATGTGGATGGCCGGCGGCGGCATGAAGCCGGGCATCACGTACGGCGAGACGGACGACTACTGCTACAACATCGTCAAGGATCCGGTGCACATCCACGACCTGAACGCGACTGCTCTGCGCTGCCTGGGGATCGATCACACCAGGTTGACTACCGGTTCAGGGCGCGATTGCCGGCTCACCGGTACGGCAACGTGGTGAACGGCCACGGCGTTGACCTGACTAGCCGCGACCGTCAGGCGAAGAACGCTTAATCGCTTCCTGACGGGCGGCTCGTACGACATCGCCAGCAGAGCGCTGACGTTGAGGTCGTGATGATTCGGCCGCAATCCGCTTCCTCTCTCGATACTTTCGCATCCGTCAGGAAGCCGCCAACGTGGTTCTGTTCGAATGACGATGCGGCGGAGGGTCGCTGTTCGGGGATCTTGGGTTCTACGCCATCCTGGTTTCGACTGTGTCGCCGGATTCAGCGTTCGTGCCAGCCGCTATTCGCTGCTTGCCCTCATCGATCTCCCGATCGGCGTTGTGATGTGCCGTATCAGTTCCCGATTTGACTCGCGAGAGCGGCTCGCGTGCACGACAGCGACGACGGAATGCATAGGCTGCGGTGCGAAACTTCAATCCCCGAGACCACGTATTGTGATTTGTGCGGTCCCGAGGTTAGTGCGTACGAATTCTGGCCATGTCACGCAAGAACCGCCGCAAGCCGCGCCGAAGAAGCCGCCTGCGGCGGTCCACCCAGCGAGGCAGTACGCTCGATCGGACACGCTCACCCGCGTCGCAACGATCATGGGGCCGCCGACGCATACTTCAGTGAACGATACCGCATGCATCGGCTGCGGTGCTGACTGCGTCTATACGGCGAGGCAGAAGTTTGACTGCGAGGTCAAAGTTTTCTGGACCAGGCGGACGCAGTGTAAACGGTGTCCTGCCGGTGGGGTGATCTGGGCTGAAATTCGAACCATCCGGCCCGACTGCGTGCCGAGTGAATGCGCAGGAAGCGGCGCAGATGCGTAACCTGGAGCGGTATCGCAACCTCAATGGAGGACGATTCGACCGCGCTTGTAACCGCATCGCCCAGGTTTCGCTGATCAGATGAGTTAGAGCGACCGGCTCACTGTCCCCACGCTCGACCGGTCAAGCCGATAGGTCGGGATCGTGCCTCAACGTAAACCTCAACTTTCAACGCCCCTCTCAACTCGTCTCTCGTCTCTCAACTCTTCTCCCACCGACCATTCATCCCCGGCGAGCCCGCGCATAGGGCAGCGTTCTTCGAATTCCCACAGTCGCTGGTTGCGCGAACCGGCGGCGGGACGTCGGCCGGGATTTCTCGAGATCGGCCGGATCCCATTCTGGAACAGGCTCGATCGGTCCCGCCTGGCCGGGCCGGTACGCAATCGCCAGCAACTCGGCGGGACGATCGCCAGTGTTGGGGTAGTTGCCGTGGAACACACGGTGATTGATCAGCACCGCCGAGCCGGGCGCGGGCGGTGACTTGACTTCTTCGGGATGCCTTCGTAGCGGCGGTACGGATTCGCGTCGGCATGCATCGACAGATGCGAGCGCGGTACGACGCGGAATGGCGACACCTCCTCCGTCAGGTCATCGAGGTAATACAGCACGCGGATCAGCCACGGGCAGCTCCCCTCGAATCCGAAGATCCGCGACCCATACGGCTGGCCGTCCGCGTGCAGGCTGATCCCCGGATGTCCCGGTTCGCTGCGGGCGTAGGCGTACGTCATCATCACGACCTCCGCACCGAACATCTCGCGCAGAAACGCAATCGCCGGCGGATGCGCGATGAGCCGCGTGATCGCGCCCCCCTGGAACTGGATGTTCGGACATCCCCGCTGATACACGCTGTAGTCGACGGCTTTCGTCGGCAGCCGCGCCGTCTCGGCCTTGAGTGCGGCGATTTGCTCGCCGCTCAACAGGTCCGGCAGGACGACGTACCCCTCGACCTCGATCCGGCGGATCTGTTCGCCCAGGGACAGACGGCGATAATCGGTCGTGTCGAGGCGTGGCACGTTTGACGTCGATCAGGCGCCGGCCAGTTCCGGCAGCGGATGGTAGCCGGCATCGACGAGATACCGCGGCCGTCCGCCGTGGTCGGTGATCGCAGCGGTCCCGACGTCGATGCCCAGGTTGCGATACAGCGTGGCGAACACTTCCTGGAAGTGGACCGGGCGATCGATCGGCTCTTCTGCGTATTTGTTGGTCGTGCCGATGACCTGGCCGACCCGCATGCCGCCGCCGGCCAGCAGCGCGAACGTGTTACGGTTCCAGTGATCGCGGCCGGCCGACGCATTGATCTGGGGAGTGCGGCCGAACTCGCCCCACGCAATGACGGTGACGTCGCGTTCGAGTCCATGCCGGTAGAGATCGTCGATCAGCGCCGAGAGCCCCTGGTCGAGCAGCGGAATTACTCGGCGGCCGTTGGTGAAATTGCCGCCGTGCCAGTCGAAATCGGCGAACGTGACGCTCACACAGCGTGCGCCGGCCTGCACCAGTCGGCGCGCCAGCAGGAACTTCGACATGATCGCCTGGTACCCCAAGTGGCTGTACGGCAGGGCCTGCGGATCGTCCGTCCCGTAGCTCGCCCGCACGGCCGGGTCTTCGTGGCCCAGGTCGAGCGCATCGGCGAGTCGCTTCGACGTCAGGACATTCAGCGCCTGCTCGGTCAGCGGATCGAGCGCGCCGGACTGACGCTGCCGGTCGACGTCGCGGCGGAACTGGTCGAACCCGCCCAGCAGCGAACGGCGCTCGTCGAGCCGGTCGACCGTCACCGCGCCCAGCTGCATGTTGGCCTGCGCCTCACCTTCCGGCTGAAACGCCTGGTGGGCGGCGCCGAGGAAGCCCGGTCCCGGATGGTTGTACGGACCGTGCGCCATCTTCATGAACAGGTTGACGCCCGGTGGGACGGCCGGATCCGCCGGTCCCCGCAGTTTCGAGACGACCGACTCGAACCCCGGCCAGCCTCCCTGCGGCTGGTTCGCGAAGTGCCGCCCCGTGACGCACTGAAACGACGAATGTCGCCCATCGGAACCGACGACCGTGCGGATCAGCGCCGCCCGATCCATCCGCTGCGCGAGCCGCGGCATCAGCTCGCTGATCTGCACGCCGGGGAGGCTGGTGTCGATCGGCGCGAACTCGCCGCGGATTTCGGCCGGGGCCAGCGGCTTGAGATCGATCATGTCCTGATGCGGCGGTCCGCCGGTCAGGTAGATCATAATCACCGCCTTGTGCGGCGACGCCCGGCCGGCAGTCGATTCGGCTTGCAGCAGTTGCGGCAGCGACAGTCCGCCGAGCGCCAGGCCACCGACCTGCAGGAACGTGCGGCGCGACAGTCCATCGCACTGGCGGAACGGCGTCCGGTCGATGAATGTCAGCATGGCGGCGGCCGTCAGAAACCCCGGATCATTCTGCTGCGCCACAGTATGACCGCTGGCTTCGCCGGAGGAAAGTCGATTTACGAGCCTGGCGCTCAGTCCGCCGGACGGCTCTGCACAGACAATCGACGACCGACAACAACTGCCGTGCAGACGCCGATCATCGCTCCGGCCGCGTCGGCGAACCAGTCTCCCCATTCGGCACTGCGGCCGACAGGGATCTGCAGCAGTTCATCGAGCGCCGCGTAGAGCAAGATGACCATCCACAATCGTGCTGCGCGTCCCCTGGTCGCCGCCAGGCCCCACCACGGCAGTGCGAATCCCAGAACCGCATAAGCGCCGAAATGCAGATGCTTGTCCGTCGTCGGCAGCTGTTCCATGACGCGCTGCACCGGCAGATGCGTCGCGAGGAACATCGCCAGCCAGTAAACGGCGATCCCGGCGCGGATCGTCGTCAGCCGCCACGTTTCTTGCTTCGTCGAAGAATCCGAGGGCTTAGGCCGTTCGGCTCGCCGGGCCGTCCGATGTTCACCCATCGACGGCGTACGGCTTCGCCAGCCGGAACTGCGGATGCTTCTCCAGATAAGCACCAATGCGATCGGCGCGGCCGAGCGCCTTCGGCAGGAATTCCAGCGCCTGCTTCAGCCGGTCGTTCGGCTCGGCACAACTGAACCGCAGGAAGCCGTGGCCGGCGTCGCCGAAGCATTCGCCCCCCAGGCACGCCACGCCGAACTTGTCGTCGGCCCCTTCGAGCAGATACAGCGCCAGGCCGTGGCTGGTGATGCCGTGCTTGTTGCAGATCGGCGCCACGTTGGGGAACACGTAGAACGTCGCGGCCGGATCGAGCGTGCGGAAGCCGTCGATCCGGTTCAGCCCCTCCGCCAACAGCACCACCTTTTCGCGGAACAGCTGCATCTGCTGATTGCGTTCCTGCGCGTCCTGCTTGAGGGCGCTCGCGCCGGCGAGCTGCACCAGCGGCGGCGTGCAGGAGAGCGTCGTGTTGATCATCTTGCCGATCGCATCGACGATCTCCGCCGACGACACCGCAAACCCCAGCCGCCAGCCGCTCATGCTGTAGGACTTGCTGAACGTGTACGCCGCCACGCACTGCGACAGCATCCCCGGCTGCGACAGCAGCGACTCGTGCTTCCCCTTCCACACCATGTGGCAGTACGGCTCGTCGCTGAACACGGCCACGTTCTTGCCGCGCACGACATCGGCGATCTGCCGCAGGTCCTCCGCCGTCGTGACGCCGCCGGTCGGGTTCTGCGGCGAATTGAGCAGGATCGCCTTCGGTGACGGGTCATCGCTCAGGAACCGCTCGATCGCGTGCACGTCCGGCCGAAACTGCTGCGACTGCTTGAGCGCGCTGTACACGGCCCGCGCCCCGCGCCGCTGAATGTTCGGGATGTACGTCGGGAAGTACGGGCTGAAGACCAGGACGCCGTCCCCCGGATTCAGAAACGCCTCGCAGAAGAACTGCTCGAACACCTTAGCGCCCGGTCCGACGACAATGTTCTCCGCCTTCGCCGGAATGTTGAACTCGGACCGTACAAAATCGGCCGCGGCCTGCCGGAATTCCGGGAGGCCCGGCGACGGGCAGTAGTGCGTGTGCCCCTTGTTGATCGCGTCGATGCCGGCCAGCCGGGCGTGCGACGTGCTGTCGAACGGGCTGTCGCCGATCTCCAGTTCAACGACGTCCTTCCCTTTGGCCTTCAACTGCTTGGCGACGGCGAGGACGGTGAACGCGGTTTCAACAGAGAGTGAACGGGCGAAATCGCTGAGTTGAGCGGACACGGCGGGTGGAAATGTCAGAGGTCAGGATTTAGAGGTTAGAGAGGAGCATCGTACGCGAACTACGGCGAATTGCCCAAGCAACGCGGTCAATTGCCAATGGCCGGTAGTGTCCTAATTTGAATTCTCTCGGTCCGCGTCTGGTTGATCTGGCTCGACAGCATTTTGCTTATGCATATCCAGAGCCTGTTGTTTCAACCTGTCAACGACCTGTTCCCTCGTCTCGGCGTCCGTTTCAGCCTTCTTTGCGGCGGTTTGACCGGACCACGTCGAGAGTACATCGCGGCATCCGCGGAACAGGAAGAGACTGCACGCGATCAGGATTGCCGCAAGGATTCCGCTCGCGACGGCGACTCTCTCGCGAAGCGACATTCGATCCGGCATGCGTGAATCCCAGAATCTGTTGGTGGTTCAAACCTGTGAGCACTCAACCAGAGCCATGAAAAACCCTGCCACTTCAGCGGGGTCCGGCTGATCTCAGGCCATCACGTGGTCGTCCAGGTCATCGAATGACTCTTGACCCTCAGTCCTCACCCCTCAACTCTCCACTCTCGTCTCTCGACTCTCCACCCGCCCCCGCGACTGCAGCCACGTCTTCCCCGCACCGATCAGCACCGGCAGCACGCTGACCAGTACGATCGTCAGGACCACCTTCTCGAAATTGCGCTCGACCCAGGGGATCTGCCCGAGCCAGTAGCCGGCCGTGGTCATCGACGCAACCCAGCCCACGCCGCCGATGATGTTGTAGAGCGCGAATTGCCGGTAATCCATCCGCGCGATCCCCGCCACGTATGGCGTGAACGTCCGCACGAACGGCGCGAACCGCGCGAGGATGATCGCCATCCCGCCGTGACGCTCGTAGAACTCGCGGGCGGCCAGCAGGTGCTCCTGCTTCACGAACCGGAAGTGCCCCTTCTCGAACACCTGCTCGGTCGTCTTGCGGCCGAAGTAGTAGTTGACCGCATCGCCGATGACGGCCGCCAGACACAGGCACAGGTTCAGCAGCCAGTAGTTGAACACGTTCTGGCTGGCGAGAAACCCGGCGGCGAACAGCATCGAGTCGCCAGGGAGAAAGAACCCGATCAGGAGCCCCGTCTCGCTGAACACCACCGCCGTCAGCACGGCATAGCTGACCCACCAGGGGCCGCCGAGGTTGACGAGCGCCTTGAGATTGTCGGGATCGGCCAGGCCGATCAGCCACTTGATCTGTTCGATCAGCCAGTCGAAACCTGCCACGATGCTCTCCGCCGGCCTGCCGGGTGCGGTGTCACGTCCCCGCACCGATGAGTCTGCGGAGCCTGGGGCCATTCTAGGCACGCAGGAGGGCCGTCCATAGTCCGATCAACCGCGTCTCGGCGACGATCTCAATCAAATGACGCATCGCGCGGCGCTGTTGCGTTCCGGCAACTGCAAGGTGAATCGGCCGCCGAGAATGCGGTTCGTAGGCCGTCGCGGTCCGGACTGCGGCGATTTGAGAGATCTTGGAGTCTCTCCGCTTCGCAGCCCGGCCCGAGACTCGCTGCATCACAACTGTTCCCGTTGAGTGTTTCAACATACAAGTGCACGGAGATCACAGAGACGAAGATTTGTGAAGGAGCACTCTCCGTATCCTCAGTGTTCTCCGGGGTGAATCTTCAATTGCAGGGTGGCTGTGCGCACCGACCGTCGGTGGGTACGGCCCACCCTGCAAGAACCGACTCCTGATTCCTCAGGAGAACGGCTGCGTCGTCGGCTTGATGAGAATGTCCGACACGTGCGCCCGCGGCGGCAGGCAGGCAATGGCGAGCACCATCGCCGCCACATCTTCGGGTTGCAGGATTTTCGCCCGGTGTTCCGGAGGCACCGGGACCGGTCGCGCGTCGAGCAGCGGCGTTTCAACTTCACCCGGGTGCACGTTGGTGATGCGGATGCCGTGGTCCTTTTCTTCCAGGGCCATCACGTGGCTCATCGACGTCAGCGCGAACTTGCTGGCGGTATAAGCGACGCCGCCGAGGACTGAGGCCCGCACACCGGCGACTGAGGAAATATTGACGATCCGCCCGTCTGCCGAACTCGCACATCGCCTTGCAGACGCTCGTCGAGGACGTCACCGCCACCAAGCTGCTGCAGTTCAAGCCGCTGGGACACCTCGACAGCAGCGTTCGGCCTGCCGCTGTCCACCACCAACGGCACGACGAACTCCGTCGTGTTCGGGATCGTCCTCGGGCTGGCTCCGCAATCCCGACATAGTCGGTCGACCAACGCTTGAGGGAGTCTCAGGTGCCGGTCCATTGGCACCACCCTGAACCGAGCGCGGGCCGACATGACTGATGTCAGCTGGTAGTTTGCTCGATCGTTCAGTCATTGAGTGCTCCTATTTCTTGGTCGGGGGTGGTGATGGGGACGTTGGTCGCGATTGATCGTTTGTCCTTCTGCTCGCCTGCGGCGGCGCACTGCGAGAGTGCTGCTGGGCCGCAGCCGGAACCGGTCCATTATACGATTTACTGCCCTTTGGGCCGCTCGACTTCGCGTTTTCCTTCATCATCGCCCTCGTCGGATTTCTGGAGCGACGTCAATATCGCTTCGATTTGTTGTTGCTGATTTGGATCAAACGTCCATTCCGTCTGAGGCTTCTCAAATTCTATCATCGAGACGTCAATTGCCGGGATGAGAATTCGTTCTGTGAGTAGGAGTGGCATTCTACGATTGTCATCGAGGATCCATTCCGGATTCTGCAAGACGAAATGACCATTTGCAGGCAGATCAGGCCATTCTTCCGGCCAGCCCCAAATTCTTCGGCCGTTCTTCAGGTGCAGGTACACAAATCGCGGACTGCGATGAAATGAACTGTACCACTCCGACGGATAGGCCGTTCGCTTGGTGATACCCAATTCAAAGAGCTTGTTGTGCAGCTTATTCGTATTTGCGAGCCAGACAAATCCGAATCCGAGCGCCACCGCCACGATGACCCCGACGAAAAGCGCACTGTTCTCAGTCCATTGTCCAATTTCGAATAGATGTCGGCCGAACCAGACGAGCACGACGCCAATCGGTATTACGATCGCCTGAGTAAAGGCTGTAAAGATGAGCGCTTGTATTACGCGCTCGAAGGGCGTGGGTTTCGGATGAGCAGTCAGTCCGTGGAAAATCCACGCTGCCACAAACCCCGGCAACAACTTGTAAACCAAACCGACAATCTCTGACGTTGGAAATTCCACGAGAGGATTCCCCGTATTGAAGGTCCGGTTACCTGTCGGTTCACCAAAGCTACGCTCCGCGCTGGTCAGTTTTGTGCAAATGTACACATCTAACAAATTGTGTACAAGCGTGAATATGTCCGGCTTGGAAGCTGGGCATCGGTCGTGTCATTCTGCGTCACTCTTAAAATCTGAGGGGGCTTTCCCCCAGTGACACTCCGCCCCAAACCTGCTATATCCCGCACTCTGACGCCGCCGAAACGACTTCGGCACTTCGATCCCGACAGGTCGGGATTCGAGTTATCCGCAAAGCGGAGACCAAGATGGGTGTCCCGGTTTCACAGATGTGGACGGTCGCGAAGTACGTCATCGGCCAGCGGCTGCGCGGCCGCGAACGGTACCCGCTCGTCCTGATGCTCGAGCCGCTGTTCCGCTGCAATCTGGCCTGCGCCGGCTGCGGCAAAATCCAGTACCCGGCCGAGATCCTCAAGAAGAATCTCACGCCCGAGCAATGCTTCCAGGCCGCCGACGAATGCGGCGCGCCGATTATTTCAATTCCCGGCGGCGAGCCGCTGCTGCATCCACAGATCGACGAGATCGTCCGCGGCCTGGTCGCGCGCAAGAAATACGTCTACCTCTGCACGAACGCGATCCTGCTGGAAAAGCACCTCGATCAGTTCACGCCGTCGAAGTACCTCTCATTCTCGATCCATCTCGACGGACCGCGCGAAGAACACGATCACGCCGTCTGCCGCGAGGGGATCTACGACGTGGCCATCAGCGCGATCAAGGCCGCCGTCGCGCGCGGGCATCGCGTCACGACGAATTCGACGCTGTTCAACAACGTCAATCCGGACCGGATGCAGGAGATGTTCGACACGCTCATGGAACTGGGCGTGGAGGGCATGATGCTCTCGCCCGGCTACAGCTACGAGAAAGCTCCGGATCAGGACCACTTCCTGCATCGCCGCGAGACGACCTCGCTGTTCCGGCGGATGCTGGCGGGTGCCAAGCAGAAGTGGGTGTTCAACCAGTCGCCGCTGTTCATCGAGTTCCTGAAGGGGAACTGGGACCTGGAATGCACGCCGTGGGGCAGCCCGGCGTATAACGTCTTCGGTTGGCAGCGGCCCTGCTATCTGCTGCAGGAAGGCTACGCAGCGAGTTTCCAGGAGCTGATGGACACGACTGACTGGTCGCGGTACGGCCGATCAAGCGGCAATCTCAAGTGCCGCGACTGCATGGTGCACTGCGGCTACGAGCCCTCGGCCGTCGACGCGACGTTCAGTTCACTGAAGGGTCTGGTTGCAGCGGCACGCGTCACGCTGACCGGTTCGCTGCCGAACCGGCCGCTGGCCGGCGATGAACCGGAGCCGGAATTCGTGCCGCAACCGGTCGGTCCCATTGTCGATCTCGACCTGAGCTTCGCCGCCGCGCGCGAATAGCCACCGCCGGGTGTGTCCGGCGGACACATTTCGCAGTTGCCCCTGCGCGCGTCCGAGTATCTAATCGGGATTGTTCTCGTCCCGAGGCGCTCGATCTGGAGTCCTGCGCATGCGGCCAATTCTCAGGAAGCAATGCGCCGGCGCCGCTGCCCGCAGACGGCTTTCAATGGCACTGGCCGCCGCCATGATCGCCGCCAGTGCCGCACAGGCCGACACGTTCCACTACATCGACCGCGACGGCAATCGGCAAACGGTCGAGGCGCGGCTCGCTGGATCGGGCCAGCACGCACTGCTGCTCTTCAAGGCGGACGGGCAGGCGCTGGTCATCCCGGAACAGGTAGTCGAGAAACGCGAACCGGCCGACGGACCGGCGCCGCTCACGCCGGCGGAAATGGTCGACACGCTGAAGTCCCGGTTCGGCGGGGACCTGCTCCGCACGCTCGTCGGCCGGCGGCATGTGACCGGGTTCATCGCCGCCGGTCCGCTCGATCGCAAAGCGGAAACCCGTGTCCGCGGGCTGCTGCAGAAGGTCAACCGGTTCCTCGACAGCGTCGATTCGGTCTTCGAACGGTTCGCACGCGAGATGCAGTTTCCGTTACACGACCCCGAGTATCCGCTCGTGACAGTCGTCTTCGAGTCCGACGCCGACTTCAACAAGTTTGCAGACGAGAACACCCGCGGCGCAGGTCTGTCCGCGCACCGGATCGCCGGCTTTTATGCGCCCGCGACCAACTGGCTCGCCATTCGACTTGAGGAATGCCGCACCTACCGTGTGCCGCTGCACGAAGCCATTCATCAGCAGGTGTACAACCGCGTCTTCCAGAGGTACGCGCCGATCCCCACCTGGTTCGATGAAGGCATCGCGACCGGCTTCGAGAACAACGGCGAAAAAGTCGACATTCATCCGGCGAAAATCAACGGCCACTACGCGTGGCTGGCCAAGAGCATGCCGGCCGGCGAACTCGCGTGGAACGACATCGTCAGCGACGATGCTTCGTTCGTCGGCGACATCCTGGCGAACGAAGCCTACGTGGAAGCGTGGTCGCTGCACTGGATGCTGGTCACGCAGCACAAGGACGCCTATCGCAAGTACGTGCAGGAACTCGCCGCGCGGACTCCATTGGAGGACCTGCCGGCCGAACATCGCGCCGAAAGATTTACAGCCATCTTCGGCCAGTCGGTGGATCAGATCGCCCGGCAGTTTCCGCGGGTGCTCGAGGTCGGCATGCAGCGGCAGCGCGTGCCGCCGCCCGAGTCGCCGCCGGTCGGCGTTTCCATCACAGACGACGATCTGGCCGAAGTCCACATGAGCGCCGAAATCGACGTCGTCTCCGGACAGATGCGTGTCGAGGGGGAACTCCGCAACGCTTCGCCCATTCGTCCGCTGACGTTTCACGTCGCGGTGGTGACCACGTCGGGCGCCTACACCGATTGGGTCGTCGAGGCCGTCGATCTGAACGCATCGGTCCCGCTCTCCACCCGGCTGGTCTCCAAGGTTCTCCCGGGAACGCGGGGCGGTCCGGCCGAAAAGTTTGGCGTCCGCGTGCAATGGGTGTTGCCCGGTTCCGAGCAAGCCCAGGAATGGGCGCGGCATCCGCCGGCGCCGGAGGGACTGTAAATTCAGGCCAGGCAGTCGTTGGAGTACCGCCTTGAGACGGAACAGAGTCGATCGTTGTTCGGCCGCCTGAACGCGGAACTCCAACCTACGTCTGATTCCAGCCGAGGGCGCACTGGACGGCGCGCTGCCAGTCGGCGTAGCCGCGAGTGCGAGCCTGTGAGTCGCCGGCCGGTGCGAATTCGCGGTCAAGTGCCCAATTGGCGACGATGTCCCGTTCATCGTTCCAGAACCCCATCGCCAGTCCTGCCAGGTAAGCCGCCCCGAGCGCCGTGGTCTCCTGTACGACCGGGCGGCGGACGGCGACGTTAAGGACGTCTGACTGGAACTGCATCAACAGATTGTTGGCGCACGCCCCCCCGTCGACTTTCAGGGCCGCGAGCTGAATGCCGCTGTCCTGCTGCATGGCATCAAGGACGTCGCGGGTCTGATAGGCCATTGCTTCCAGGGCGGCCCGCGCGATGTGCGCCTTCGTCGTCCCTCGCGTCATCCCGACGATTGCTCCGCGCGCATGCGGATCCCAGTACGGTGCGCCGAGTCCCACGAACGCCGGTACAAGGTACACGCCGTCCGTCGAGTCGACCTGCGCGGCCAGCGGCTCCACCTCGGCGGACGACGAGATCAGGCCCAGCCCGTCGCGCAGCCATTGCACAACAGCTCCCGCGATGAACACCGCTCCCTCCAGGCAATACGTCACTTTGCCCCCCAGGCCCCAGCCGATCGTCGTGAGCAGGCCGTTCTGCGACGCCACCGGTGCGTGGCCCGTGTTCATCAGCAGGAAGCAACCGGTGCCGTACGTGTTTTTCGCCTCACCGGGCGCGAAGCACGCCTGACCGAACGTCGCCGCCTGCTGATCTCCCGCATTCCCCGCGATCGGGATCTCTCCGCCCAGCAGCGACGGATCGGTCTCGCCGTAGCGGTGGCTCGATGGCAGCACCTCCGGCAGCATCGCCCGCGGTACGCCCAGAATCTTGAGGAGTTCGTCGTCCCAGTCGAGAGTGCGAATGTTGAACAGCAGCGTCCGGCTGGCGTTGCTGTAGTCGGTCGCATGGACTTTCCCGCCCGTCAGCCGCCAGATGAGAAACGAGTCGACCGTCCCGAACAGAACCTCCCCCCGTTCCGCGCGAGATCGCAGGCCCGGAATTTTGTCCAGCAGGTGCCGGATCTTGGTGCCTGAGAAATACGCGTCGACGACCAGCCCGGTCTTGTCACGAATCGTCTGCTCGTACCCCTCCTGCTTCAGGCGCTCGCAGATCGGCGCCGTGATCCGGCTTTGCCAGACGATCGCATTGGCCACCGGCTTGCCGGTCGCGCGGTCCCAGAGGATCGTCGTCTCCCGCTGGTTGGTGATCCCCAGCGCCGACACGTCTCCGGCCGTCGCTTTGGCGGCCGACAGCGCTCCTTTCGCTGTCGCCAGTTGCGATTGCCAGATCGCCTCGGGGTCGTGCTCGACGTGTCCCGGCGACGGATAGATCTGCGGAAACTCCTGTTGCGCCTGCCCGGCCGGCCGGCCGTTGTGACCGAACAGGATCGCGCGGCTGCTGGTGGTTCCCTGATCGAGCGCGAGGACGAACGACATAGGGGATCTTCGATCTTTTGATTTTCGATTTTGGATTGGTCATCCAACAGTCGCCGGCGGCCCATCCGGTCAATCAACCATCAACCCTTTCACAGAATCGTGGATCGCCGCGCCGGGTGTCAATCGGTGCGGGGAACGGAATGTATTGCCAGCCCGGACTTTGCAGCCCCGTTCGAGAATCGCGCCTCTTGACACCTGTCGGAGAACGCTGATACCGTCGCATCGCAGTTCTCCGCTCGTCCGTTTTGTAACGCCAGCACCGATTGGCCGGTCCGAACGACTCCTCAGGGGCCGTCCCATCAAGGTCGTGAATCCGGGGATTCACGCGGAGTCGGCGTAGCGGCCGGTCGGCATTGAGGTTATGCTCTTGTGCGGTTCGGTCCGCGCCAGGGGAGTCGGCGATTCGGCGTGCTTTGCGTCCGCGGGCCGGGTAGTTCACGTCTGAATTGTTGGCGCACGGCTAGTGCGGCAGGAACCGCTCTCGACCCGTTGCGCCGGCCACACCTTGTCAAAGGGACTCGTGGTGGAACCGATCGTTCTTGTCTGCACTCGACACCACCGCGACTTCCGGGCCATCGTCGCGCTCGGTGCGTCGGCCTGTTTGTGGCTCACCGCCCCGGTCGTCCTCGCCCAGGCGCCGCCGACGGCCCCCGCAGCCGCAGCCCCCGCGGCAACGCCACCGGCCGCAGCACCGGCGGCGGACGCCTCGAAATACCCTCCCCCTTTGACCGATAAAGCAAAGGTCAAGGATTGGGAAACGAAGCAGAACGGGGAACTGCGGTTCAAGACGGCTCTCAAGCAGGAGCGCCTCGCCAACGCCGATCGGGAAGTCCTCACCAATGCTCTGAAGGTCTACCTGCATCGGATGACGATCCGCGAAAAGGAAGAGCAGGAAAAGATGCACACCACCGTGCAGCGCCTGCTGGATGCGCTGAAACTCGCATCCCCTGAAGCGCGGAACTTTGTGAACGAAGAGGTCGTGCGGCTCGCCCCGGAACTCCTCAGACAGCCGCCGGGCGTGCGACTGAACGTCCTGATCCTGGCCGCCAACCTCAGCAGCGACCCGTCCACCGATCCGCCGCGTCCGTTCAACGGCGCGACGCCGCTGTTCCTCAGCGTCGTGGACGATCCTGAGCAACTCCCCGAATCGAAGATCTGGGCCGTCAAAGGGCTCGCCCGCATCGCCCGCGAAACGGACGTTTCGGCCTTGCAGCGGGACAGCATCGCGACGCACCTCGCCGACGCGCTGAATGCCACTGACGCGCAGTCGCAGGCGAACTGGTGGTACCGGCTGCGGATCATCGATTCACTCGGGGATGTCGGCCAGCTCTACAACCTCCAGCGGCAGCCGGTGATCATTGATTCCCTGATGTCGGTCGGCTCCAATCGTAAGGAGCACCCGATGGTGCGGGCGACGGCCCTGCGGGCGGTCACGCAATTGCCGTGGCTCCCCGGCGACGCCGTGAATGTGCCGCTCGTGACGTACGAAATCTGCAGTTTCGTCCGCGAGGCAGCCCAGGTCCGAAACGTCCCCGCCAACATCAATGCCCCGCACTGGAAGTACTGCTTCCTCTGCAGTTACCTCGCCTTCAACCCGCAGACCGCCGCACAAAAGCAGAAGAACTGGGGCCTGCTGCAGAAAGTCACTCAGCCCGGCTACACGCAGTACGCGCCGAGTGTCCAGGCCGCATATCAAGCGATTCTGCCGGTCGTGAACGCCGTCATCGGCAGCAAGAACCCGCGCGCCATCAACGCCGACGAAATCAAGTCGCTCGACGAATGGCTGCAGAATAACCGGCCGCAGGACCGCAAGCCGACTCCGTCCAGCAAGCAGGTGGAGCAGTCGGAAGGCAATGGTCCGCCGGTTGTGAAGAATCGGTAGCGGTCGCACGGCCGCCGCCAGGTCAGCGGGCCTTCGTCATGTTTGATCCCGATCCCGCAGCGAATCGCGGCCCGGCCGCGACGGCATAGCCCGCTATGACCACTCCCCAGAAAGACGCGGACGACTTCGAACTGGAATACCACGGCGATGCAGTCGTTGTCATTCCGGCCGGCAACGTCGAGGGCATGTCCTGGGATGTCGTGGAGCAGGCCGCCGATCTGGTGCTGGCGCCGCTCGCCCGGCAGCGCGTCCCGCTGGTCGTCTTCGACCTGAGCCAGGTGTCGTACTTCGGTTCCGTCTTCCTGGCGCTGCTGCTCAGGTGCCACAAGCTGGTGCGGCAGAAAGGGGGCGAACTGGTGCTCTGCGGCGCCAGCCAGCTCGCCCGCGAACTGTTGCAGATCACCAACCTGGATACGCTCTGGGCGATCTATGAGACGCGCGACGAAGCGCTGGAAGCCGTCGGCGCCTGACTGCCGGCCGTCCGCCGTCTGCAGCGCCCCCGCGAGCAGTCGCCCGTCATTCTCCCCTGCGCACGAGTCGGAACTTTCTCATGGCACGGAAGCAACGTCGCGCTCTGCCGGACGTTTCTGAATCGAACGTCCTGCCGACCGAGCACGAACCGGAGGCGCATCGCACCTTCGAGCTGATCGACGAAATTCGCGAAACCGCCGACAAGCTCGAACGCGACCACGCCACGCGGGGGGACGTGAAGATCCTCGCCCGCTCGCTGAAGGAGCTGCGCTACGCGTTCAAGCTTTTCAAGCCCTACCGCCGACAGCGGAAGATCACCGTGTTCGGCTCCGCCCGCACCACGCCGGAGCAGACGTCCTACCGCGAAGCCGTCGAATTCGGACGCCGGATGGCCGAAGCGGGCTGGTTCGTCGTGACCGGCGCAGGGGGCGGCATCATGGAGGCCGCCCATGTCGGCGCCGGCCGCGATTGGGCCATCGGCCTCAACATCATGCTCCCGTTCGAACAGTCCGCCAATCCGGTCATGGCCGGCAACAAGAACCTCATCAACCTCCGCTACTTTTTCACCCGCAAGCTGCTGTTCGTCAAGGAAGTCCACGCGATTGCCCTGTTCCCGGGCGGGTTCGGCACTCAGGACGAATGCTTCGAGACGCTGACGCTCGTACAGACCGGCAAGCGCGACCTGATGCCGATCGTCTGCGTCGACAGCCCCGGCGGCTCCTACTGGCGCGACTGGCTGGACTATATCCGCAAGCACTTGCTCACGACCGGCCTGATTTCCCCCGCCGACCTGTCGCTGATCAAGGTCACCGACGATCTCGACGAAGCGTTCGACGAGATCATGGGCTTTTACAGCGTGTACAACAGCATGCGGTACGTACACGACAAGCTGTACCTGCGTCTGCACAAGCGACCGACGGAGGAATTCATTGCACAGCTGAACCAGGACTTCGCCGATATCGTCGAGCGCGGCCGCATCGAACTGACCCAGGCCCATCCGTTCGAGGCCGACGACGATCACCTCCAGGATCTGCCGCGGCTCGCATTCCGGTTCAATCGCCGCGACTTCGGCCGGCTGCGGCAACTGGTCGACACCATCAACGATGTGATGGCGGATGGCTGATGGTCGATGGCGGAGGGCGGATGTTCGATAGTCGATGGACGATCGTCGAAGGACGCAAGACAATGGACGGCGATTCAGTCGCCCGTCGACCCTCCGCTAATGTCCATCGACCATCCGCCATTGACCATGTCCGTGCCGCCGACGACCCCCGCCGCGCTCACCGATCAACTCCTCGATGAGTGCGAACAGGCGCTGGCCTACCGGTTTCGCAATCGCGACCTCCTGCGCTGCGCGCTCACACACGCGTCCGCCGCCCGCACGCGGCTGGAATCGAACGAGCGGCTGGAGTTCCTGGGAGACGCACTACTCGGCGCCGTCGTGTGCGAGACGCTGTTCACGATGTTCCCCGACAGCCCAGAAGGGGAGCTCACGCAGGTGAAGTCGGCGGTCGTCAGCCGCGCCACCTGCGCGCGTGTCACGCGGAAGCTCGACCTCAACCGGTTTCTTGTCGCCGGCAAGGGCGTCGCGCTGCAGCGGGGGATGCCCGGTTCGATCCTCGCGGCCCAGTTCGAAGCAGTCGTCGCCGCCATCTACCTCGACGGCGGCTTCGAAGTGGTCCGCGAGTTCGTGACCCGCGAACTGGGGGCCGAAATCCAGCACGCCGTCGATACCGCGCACGGAGTCAATTACAAGAGCGTCCTGCAGCAGCAGGCCCAAAGCGCCAGCGGCGACACCCCCGTGTACGTCGTCCTCGACGAGCAGGGGCCGGACCACTCGAAATGTTTCAAGGTCGCGGCGATCGTCGGCGGCCGGCAGTTTGGACCCGCCTGGGGCCCGAGCAAGAAGGAAGCCGAACAGCGCGCCGCCCAGAACGCCCTCGCTCAACTCGCCGATCAGCCCTGTCCGCACGTGACCGAATGAGCAGCGGTCAGCCGTCAGATCTCAACAGCGAGCATCCAGCGCGCTGCCTTCGGCGACCATTCGTGAGATTTGAAATTTGAGATTTCAGATCTCAGATTCAAGCCGTCCGCGACATTGATCGGCCCTGAAACCTCTGCGCCCGCGCCCGCAAAGCGATTTGCCTTCTCTGACTTCTGATCGCTGATAGCTGACGGCCGACACCTGACCGCCCAAAAAAAAGAAGCGGCCGCATCTGCGACCGCTTCTACTCACTTGTCGCCTGCGAAGGCGACGGCGAACCGTCGCCTGTGAAGGCGAAGCGTGGGGCCGTTACTTCTTCTTCGCGGCCTTCTTCTTCGTACCCTTCTTCTTCGCTGCTTTCTTCTTAGCCATCGTCGTTCTCCTTACAGAGACTCGTGGTTTGCGCCGTGGCTACCGGGCTCAAAGCGGCGTTCACCACTACCTCGATTCCCTTCCGACTCGCCAACCGTGACGAGCCGTGTGTTGACATCTGCGAGCGACCTTCGAGTGACGAGTGCGTCTTGACACATCCACCACACACGTCGCTCATCAATGCACAACACTCAATTGCGGAATATCGTAGGGAATCGATGCAGACATGCAAGTGCATTTCGCCTTGTTCGCGATTTTTCGCGCGACTCGCGCGCCGACCTGGCATCGAGCCTCCGCACCCCTCGGCGCGTCTCTGTGCGGCCCGGCGCGCCGCGCATCACCGCGCGAGATCGCGCAGCGTTTGCTCGAGACACTCGATGCTCTCGCGCGCGATGCGCTCGGCGCCCGGCGCATAGTCGAACACTTCGACCGACACCCAGCCCGCGTACTGCGTCTCCTGCAGCGCGCGCAGAATCGGATGAAAGTCCGTCTCGCCCATGCCCGGACCCAGCAGATTGCTGTCGTTGACGTGAAAGTGCCGCGTCAGCTGACGAAAGCGATGCACCAGCGCCGGAATCGGTTCTTCTTCCGACAGCATCGCCTTGACGTCCTGATGCAGCATGAAGTGCGGATGACCGACCCGCTCGATCAACTCCGCAGCGTCCGCGCACGTGTTGATGAAGTTGGTCTCCTTCGGCGTCAGCGGCTCCATGCAGATCGTGACGCCTCGCTCCGCGATCCTCGGCAGCGCGTCGCGGAACACCTCCGCCGCCAGCTCGAGGCCCTGCGCCCGCGACATCCCCTCCGCCAGGTTCCGCTGCAGCGGCGAGCCGAACACCATGATCGCGCCGCCAAGATCGGCGCACAGGTCGCCGAGCGCTCTCAGGTACGCGCTGGTCGCCCGGCGGATCGCGGCATCGGGCGAAGTCACGTGGAAGCCCTGTGTCTTTGCCAGCAACCAGTGCAGGCCGATGATCTCCAGTCCATGTCGCTCGGCGATCGTCCGGTACTGCGCCCGGTCGGCGGGAGTCAGCCGGCTGGGCGGACCCGACAGCGCGAACGGCGCGACCTCGACGCCCGTATAACCGGTCTCGGCAATGAATCGGCACTGGCGGTCCCAGTCCCAGCCTTCAAACAGCTCCTGGCAGATGGCGAATTTCATGGGGGTCTCTCAAGGGCCAGACAAGCATCGGGCAGTCTCCCGCACGGGCGCACGCGCCCGGTTGCTGCCGACATTGCTCAGGTTCTGCGGATTCTCACGATTCTTTCGACGACGGTCGATCGTCAGACCTCGTCAGTTTGCCATTTTGACCGGCAGATGCTGCCGGGAATTGGCCGCGAAGTCCCGATGTGGCCCACGACAGGCCGCGCTGGTCGGGACTGACCTTGACAGCTTGACGAACGGCGCGCGCGAACGTCCAAAACTTGAAGGAAAATCTGAAAAAACCAGAAAACACCTCAAATTCCCTCAGGCGCCTGCTGCGTGTCGGTCGATGACCTTTACGACTGTACCAATCATTCCATTTCTTCGGGAGTTGGTCGGTTCCGGTTGCAACACTCAGCGCGATTGCAATGAAGTGCCATATGGACATGGACGATCCTGTTTTGCGTAACACGCGTATGCCGCGCATCTCACGGGAGTTGCGACCTGTTCCACGGATAGGAACACGCAACCGGTTTGCCGTTGAGAAGCTGCGGTAACGAGTGAGCTTGGTTGAAGCAGGCAGACTTTTCCGGCCGACCAACAGATCAACGGGTCATCGCGACACCGGACCGTTGCCGTGAAGTTGATCTGAGAGGACCGAAGCCATGAAACGCAAGATGTGGATCGCTCTGGTGGCCGCGCTGTTGTCGTGGACCGGAGCGGACAGCGCCGACGCCGGCCTGTTCTGTGGAGTGGGCGGCTACGACTGCTGCCCGCCAAGCTGCTGTGCTCCGACGGGAGAATACGCCCAGGCACGTGTCAATCACTGCCCGAGCTACAAAACCGTGATGGAGACCGTCTGGGAGAATGAAGAGTACTGCTGCCCCGAGACGGTGTACGACACCGTCATGGAGCAGGTGCCGGTCACGTGCACCCGCACGGTCTACGACACCTGCTACCGCAACGAGTGCTACACGATCTGCAAGCCCTGCTACCAGACCTGCTACCGTGAGGAATGCTTCACGGTCAAGCGGCCCTGCTACAAGACCTGCTACCGCACCGTTTGCTGCAAAGTCCGTAAGCCCTGCTACAAGACATGCTACAAGGACGTCTGCTACACGATTTGCAGGCCCTGCTATCAGACCTGCTACCGCGACGTCTGCTGCACCGTCAAAAAGCCCTGCTACCAGACCTGCTACAAGGAAATCTGCTGCACGGAGTACCGCACCGAGCGGTCCACCTGCTACACCGACGTCTGCTACACCTGCTGCCGGCCGGTGACGGAGACGAAGTGCGTCGAAGTCGAGTGCGGCGAGTGGAAGACCGTCACGGAATACGTCCCCGGCCCGGTGGCCAGCCAGTGCGGCCAGGGTCACTACGGTTGGGACCCGAACAGCTGCTCGTGCACCTATGACCCCTGCTGCCCCAGCGTGCACTGCCCCGGCCAGACCGTCTGCCGCCAGGTGTACTGCCCGAAGAAGGTGATGAAGCAGATCAGCTGCACCCGCTACGTTCAGGAAGTCAAGCACTGCCGCGTGCCGCAGACGGTTTGCCACCAGGTGCCGGTCTGCGTCAAGAAGCAGGTACCCTATACGACCTGCACGTGGACCTGCGAGACGATCACGAAGCGCGTGCCGTACACGACCTGCACGATGATTCGCGAGTGCCAGACGAAGCGTGTCCCGCACACGACCTGCACGTGGACCGAAGAGTGCGTCCAGAAGCAGGTGCCGTACACGACCTGCACCTACACCTGCGAGGTCCAGACTCGCAAGGTTCCGTATACGACCTGCACGATGTCCACGCAGACCTGCACCCGCAAGGTGCCGTATTGCGTGCCGCGTCAGGTGTGCGAAACCAAGTACGTCTGCCAGCCGAAGTGCTGCGCCCGCACGGTGATGGTCAAGAAGACCCGCTGCGTGCCGCGCTGCGTCTGCCGGCAGGTCCCGTGCGATCCGTGCGCAGCCTCCCCGTCCGAGTGTGTCCCGACGTGCAGCGCCCCGGCGACCTGCACGGCTCCGACCTGCTCCGTTCCTCAGTAGTCGCGATGGAAGTTCTCGGCCGCACGATGTGGCCGTGAGTCGAGTGCGGCACGACGCCGCACATGCGGGTCGGCAATACGCCGACACAGATTGGCTTCACCTCGCAGGCCGGTCCAAGACGGACCGGCCTGTTTTCGTTTGGCGGAGGGTCCAGGCTCTTGAGCCAAGAGTAAGCAGTGCTCCGTTATTCCCCCTCTCCCCCGCGAAACGCATTGAATTCAAAAGCGATTTGAACCGGGGGAGAGGGCCGGGGTGAGGGGTGCAGCAAGTCAAATCACATTCGAGAATTCAACTTGCATTGGAACCGCGCGTGGCCGGCTCCTTGTCGTCGTGCTCGTCGTGCCGTTGTGGTCCATCTCTTAACCGCAACCTAAAGGGACGAACCACGACGGCACAACGGACACAACGACGCCCTCCGCTCGTGGCCGCCGCTGCCTGCCAGTAGAATCGCTGGTCTCTGACATTCGCGATTCCTCTGCCGCAGGGCGTCCTCATGTTGCGTCGATTCTGCTTGCTCCTGACCGCATTCTGCGTCGCTCCCGCGTTGTCATTTGCCGCCGACACCGCCAAGCCCAAGATCGTCATCATCGCCGGTCCCAAGAGCCACGGACCGGTCGGCAACGGCATGCACGATTACGGCTGGTCGGCCAAGCTGCTGAAGGTGATGCTCGACAACTCGAACGTCGCTGACCGGGTGCGCGTCGAGATTCATCTCGACGGTTGGCCCGCCGATCCCTCCACGCTGGATGACGCCGCGACGATCATGGTGATCTCCGACGGCCGCGACGGACCCGCCTTTGCCGAAGCGCCGCACCTCGCCTCGCCGCAGAACATCGCCGCCGTCCAGAAGCAGATCGACCGCGGCTGCGGATTCCTGACATTCCACTTTTCGACGTTCGCACCGGACGCGTACGCCCAGCAGATCCTCGACTGGAGCGGCGGTTACTTCGACTGGGAGACCGACGGCGAGCGCAAGTGGTACTCGAACATCAAGACGATGGACGCCGACGTCGAACCGGCGACTCCCGGTCACCCGATCTTGAGCGGCGTCGGCCCGTTCACCGTTCACGAGGAGTTCTACTATGACCTGCGGCTCAACACCGAGTCTCACGGCATCGCGCCGATCTGGACCGTCCCCGCACTCCCCGGTCGCGAGCCGGACGGACGTGTCGTCGCCTGGGCGCGCGAACGCCCGAGCGGCGGCCGCGGCTTCGGCACCACCGGCGGTCACTTCTACGCCAACTGGGAGTCGCCCGAGTTCCGCCGGACGATCCTCAACGCGCTCGTCTGGACCGCGAAGCTCGATGTTCCCGCTGCCGGCGTTCAGGCCCCGTACTACACGCACGCCGAGATCACCGCGGCTCTCGCTGGCGTCGACGGGACGCAACCGGCGAAGGCAAAGCCCATCAAGGTCTTGATCCTCACTGGCCACCAGTATCCCGGGCACGTCTGGCAGGACACCACGCCGGCCATCGCGGACGCCCTGAAGCGTGACGCCCGCATGCAGGTCGATGTCAGCGAGCAGATCGAAGACCTCGCTACGGACAAGATCAACGCCTACGACGCGCTGGTCCTCAATTACTGCAACTGGGAGAAACCCGGTATCAGCGATGCCGCCAAAGCCGGCTTCGTGAAGTATCTCCAGGACGGCGGCGGGCTCGTCATCGTCCATTTCGCCAACGGCGCCTTCCACTTCTCGTTGCCGAAAGCGGAGGACTCCGACTGGCCGGAGTATCGCAACATCTGTCGTCGTGTCTGGAACCACAAGGGGGACAGCGGACACGACAAGTACGGGAAGTTCATCGTCGAGATCGACGACCACGAGCACCCGATCACGAAATCGCTCGAACCGTTCGAGACGATCGATGAGCTGTACTTCCGCCAGGCCGGCGATGCGCCGATCCACGTGCTGGCCAGCGCCCGCTCGCAGGTGACCGGCCAGCCGGAGCCGATGGCGTTCGTCTACGACTACGGCAAAGGCCGCGTGTTTCAGACCGTCCTCGGCCACGCGGCCGAATCGCTCCGCACCGACGGCGCCGCGCAGCTCCTCTGCCGCGGCGCAGCCTGGGCCGCCGGCCGCGACCCGATCGACGTCACTCTCGCCGCTGCGCCGCCCGCCGCCGCCGCTCCCCCACCCAAGAACGAATCGCAACCCGCGCTTGCAGTTTCGAAGCGACCGCCGCTCGCAGACGGCAAGTTCGGCAGATCGCTCGACGCCCACGCCGGCGCCGTCTTCGCCCCGCCGCGACCGGAATTCTCGGCGCCGCCGCTGACCGTCGAACTCTGGGCGAAGCTCGATCGGCGCGACGACTACAACATCCTGCTTGCCAATGAGAGCAAAGCGTCCGCCACGCACTGGGAAATCTTCAGCCATCCCGGCAACGGCCACCTCACGGTGTACGCACCGGGTCTGGCGCCCGATCACGTCCACACGCAGACGGACATCGTCGACAATGCCTGGCATTCCATCGCGATGCAGTACGCGCCGGACCGCATTCGCCTGTTCGTCGACGGCAAGCTGGTTGGCGATCAGGCGGTCGCGCCGGTCGCCCCAGCCACGCTGCCGCAGATTCCAGGCGAACTCGGAGTCGGCTCACTCATCTCGCGCAAACTGGGCTGCGGCGGACTGATCGACGATGTCCGCATCTCGCGCGGACTCCGGCACGTTGAAAGGGCCCCCGACGCACCGCTCGCGCGGGACGACGACACGCTCGGCCTCTGGCGCTTCGACGCACTCGACAACACTCTCGCCGCCGACGAGACCGGCCGAGACGGCGCGAAATGGGAAAGCAGCACAAGCGAACGCGGCACCCCCGTCCGACTGCAGCGGAAGAAGGACCAGGACGCGATCGACTGGGCCCAGGGCTTTCTCTGGGCGGACGAAGCGTCCCGTCAGGATGAACGCTGGAACCAGACGCAGCTTGGCCCTGCGCTCGCCAGCATCGTCGAATTCGCCAGCGGATCCGTCGCGAAAGGCCTGTCGATTCGACTCGGCGACAATGGCGACGCCGCCATGACGTACGACACACAGCGGATGTGCGTCCGTGCGGGCTGGACGGGCAAGTTCCTCAAGTTTGATCCGACGCGGTTCGGGCTGATCAAGCCGCCGGCGCCGGCGGGCGAATTGCAATTTGAAGCGCCGCCCATCGACGGTTGGACCGGCGGCGCAATCGCGTTTCGCGGTCAGCACCGGCACAACAACCGCGTCGTCCTCGAATACACCGTCGGCGAGACGCGCGTCCTCGAGTCGCCAACGTTCGAGAATACTGGCGACCGGACCGCGTTCGTCCGCCAGTTCGAGGTCGCCGCCCATCCATCGCCGCTGATCCTGCGCATCGGGAAATTCGGCGAACAGGCCCGGCTGATTGAGCGCGACGGCTTGCAGATTGCTGTCTGTGGCACAGGCACGCCGGTCTGCATCGCGCTGGCCGGCAAGGGAGCATCGTCACTGGAGGTCGGCGGAGACGGAATCGTGGTTGCGACACTGCCGGACTCTGAGCAAGTCAACCAGTTCGACGTCCTGATGAGTCGTTGCGACGAGCAGCAGCTCGGCGCGTTTGCCGCGGCCATCCGTCAGCATGCCGCGCCGACGTCGCTCGCGGCGCTCACTGCGCCGGGCAAACTCTTGTGGCCGGAGACGATCACGACGCGCGGCACGCTCGGCAAGGACGACGACGCCTACGCTGTCGATACCGTCGCCGTCCCGTTCGACAATCCCTACCAGGCGCTGATTTTTACCAGCGGCTTTGACTTCTTGAGAGACGGCCGCGCCGCCGTCAGCGCCATTCACGGCGACGTCTGGCTCGTGGACGGCCTCGATGCCGATCTCGATTCCGTCACCTGGAAGCGCTTTGCCACCGGCCTGTTCCAGCCGTTGGGCCTGAAGATCGTCAACGACGAGATCTACGTCATTGGCCGCGACCAGATCACCCGGCTGCACGATCTCAATCGCGACGGCGAGGCGGACTTCTATGAAAACTTCGCCAGCGGATATCTCACGTCGACCAGCGGTCACGATTACGTGACCTGCCTCGAGACCGATCCGCAGGGCAACTTCTACTTTGCGCATGGCGTCGAGGGTGTGATGCGAGTTTCGCCATCGGGCGGCAACGCCGCCGTCGTCGCCACCGGTCTGCGAAATCCGAATGGCCTCGGCGTCGGCCCGCAAGGAATGGTTACCGCCGCCCCGCAGGAAGGGGAATGGACGCCCGTCTCGAACATCGCGGTGGCCCATGAAGGCAATCACTTCGGCTACAAGGGGGGGAAAGTCACTGACAAACGTCCCCTCGGCTACGACCAGCCGCTGTGCTGGATCCCGCGCGTCATGGACAACTCCAGCGGCGGACAGGTCTGGGCGACCGGCAACCAATGGGGTCCGCTCAACGGCCAGATGCTGCATCTGTCGTTCGGCCAGTGCCGAGCCATGCTGGTGCTCATGGAAGAGGTCGATGGCCAGTGGCAGGGGGGCACGGTCTCGCTGCCCTGGAACTTCCAATCCGGCGCGATGCGCGGCCGCGTCGATCCGCACAACGGCCAGGTGTGGGTCAGCGGACTTAAGGGCTGGACCACCCGCGCCGCCGACGACGGCTGCCTGCAACGCGTCCGCTACACGGGGAAGCCGGTGTATCTGCCCATCGCTGTGAAGCACCACGCAAACGGCATCGCACTGTCGTTCACGGCCCCGCTCGATCCCGAAGTCGCTCAGGATCCCGACAGCTACCACGGCGAGCAGTGGAACTACCTCTGGTCGCAGGCGTACGGCTCGGCCGACTACAAACCGTCGCAGCCCGGCATCGAAGGTCACGACCCGCTGGAAATCGTCTCCGCCACGCTTCAGCCAGATAAAAAGACGGTCTTCCTCGAGATCAAAGACTTCGCGCCGGTGATGCAGATCAAGATCGACTACCAGCTCACGGCCGCCGACGGCCACGAGTTCCGCAACACGTACTACGGAACGCTGAACAAGCTGCCGGCAACCAGCGTGCCGGACTCGCAAATCGTCCGCGTACCGCGTCACCGCCTGCCGCCGGAGGTGGAAGCGTCGTTGAAGCCGGGAATCTTGAACGAAACAATTGTGAACGATGGGCGCCTGATCTGGGGGAGCACTGGCGTCGACCGATTGCCGGCCTTGACTGTTGAAGTGAGTCAGCCTGTTCGTTCCGTGTCAGCTCCGGGCAAGTTCAAAGCAGAATACACTGGGTACATCCAGGTTCCCCTCCGTGGGGACTACACCTTTACTCTTGAGGGCAGCGGGACCGCCGACCTCAGAATCAACGGCGAAGCGCTCATCACCGGCACCGCCGAAGATTTGAAATCGCTCGGCACTGCCAGGGTCCGGCTGAGAACAGGTTTCAATGCATTGAGCATGGAATACACGAGTCAAGCTGACGGCTCGGGTCGGCTGCGGCTGCTCTGGGAGCATGAGTCGTTTTCGCGCGAGCCTGTGCCTCCCACCGTGCTGTTCCATCGCGACAACACGTTCAACTCGGACCTCAAGCAATGGCAATCGATTCGAGAGGGACGCGAGTTGTTCGCCGTCCTCCATTGCGATCGTTGCCATGCATCGCAGTCTTCGACAGCGGGGCGCATGCCCGAAATAGAACTCGACCCACCCAACCTGGCCGGCAGTGGGAAGCGTCTCAATCAACAGTGGATCGCTCAATGGCTGATTGATCCGCTGGCACACCGGCCTCAGGCCACGATGCCCGCACTGTTTGATGCACGCGATCCGGACGCCGCGCAACAGGCTGCGGATGTGGCGGCATATGTTGTCACACTCAGCGCAGCTCGGCCTGACGTTTCACGTGAAACGCTCCCCGCGTCTGAAGTGACGGTCAATTCGCAGCAGATTGAGACGGGAGCACGGCTTTATGAGCAATTCGCTTGCCTGGCATGCCATCGGTTCACATCGCCAGGCGAGGTGGACCAGCACGACCGCGTTTCACTGGCGGAAGTCGGAAGCAAGTACCAGCCCGGCGAATTGTCGAGTTATCTGCAGCGCCCCCAGCAGAACCACTCCGGCACGCGCATGCCCGATTTTCGGCTGACGACCTACGAGGCCGATGAGCTGACCGCGATGCTGCTCTCAAAGAGCACGGCGGGCACTGCGCAAGACGGGGCACTTGCGGGTGATGTGGAGCGCGGGCGCAAGTTGTTCACAGCGAAGAACTGCGATCGCTGTCATGCGACCACAATCGATCCAGGATCGGCGCCGGCGGCACAACCGATTCCCCTAAAGGATCTCGAGCGCGGATGCCTTGCCGAATCCGGCGGATCAGCCGCAATCGTCCCCAATTACCGGTTATCGGAAGTCAAGCGACTCGCAATTCGCAGCTTCATCGCCCTTGATGTCGATGCGCTGAACCGTGATACCCCCGCCGAGGCTGCCGAGCGCCTCATCCGCCAGTTCAACTGCGGCGCCTGCCACTCCCGCGACAATGACACCGCGCCGCGACAAATGTTGACGGTCGAAGAAGGCTCCGGCATTGTCCCTGACGCCATTCCCCAGCTCACCTGGACCGGCGAAAAGCTCCGCTCCGACTGGCTCGCGAAGTTCCTCGCCGGCGAGCGGCACGCCCCACTGCGGCCGTGGCTCAAAGCCCGCATGCCGGCGTTCCCCGCAATCGCCAGCGTCCTCGCCGACGGCCTCCGCGCCCAGCACGGCATTGCCGCCGAATCCGAACCGCCGTTCACGCCCGATTCCGAGCTGGCCGCCATCGGGGCGAAGCTCGCTGCTCCGACCGCGCTCGACTGCCGCCAATGCCACGGCGTCGGTCCGGAAGAACCCCGCGGCGACAAACAGACGCTGATCGCCCTCGGCGTCAACTTCTCCGACTCCCGCGAGCGATTGCGCCGCGATTTCTATGATCGCTTCGTTCTCAATCCGCCGCGGTGCGATCCGGGTCTGCGGATGCCGGTTCTCTCATCGGACGGTAAGACAACGAAGATCACGACAGTCTTCGGCGGTGACGCGACAAAGCAGTTCGATGCCCTGTGGCATTATCTGCAGTTGGCGCCGCCGCGAACCACGGCGAGTTCGGAGTAGCCGCCTCCCCCCGCCGTCACCGGCAGAACCACTTGATCTTATACTGCCCGCTGGCGCGTGACGGCCGCAGCTTGTAGGGATCATAAGCCAGCCTCGCGACGTGCCCGTCGGTCCGCGCGATGAGCCACACGTAGTCCCAGTTGCCGGACTGATACCGCAGCGGAATCGCCGGCCGCACGCGGGCGACCGGATGTGACGCCGCGATCAATAATCTGCGCCGCGTGTACAGATAGCACGACCCGCACTGAATGAAGACTTCGTGCGGCAGCGGCGACTCGTTCGTACCGGCCAGATCGTCACACAGTCCGCTGATCCCGACCTTCCACTCCACGCCGCGCGCAAAGGCCTCCGCCAGCTCCGCATGTGAGCCGACGATGACGTCGCCGTCGCCCGTGTGGTGCAGGACAAGCTGCCAGTCGTCGCGCACGAAGTACCGCAGCGTGTCGAACTGATACGTGAAGTTGCTCGACGGTGCGTTCGTGCCGTCGTCCCAGCGGTCATGTTCGACGTATCGCGGCATCCGTGAGTGGTCGGCGGGCGGCGAGAGTCCGTGTGGTCCGGCAACCGGCGGACCGTCGAGAATCGGCCGCGCGATCGCCTGCGCGCCGTTCTCGTTGTACAGGAACAGCGACAGGCTCGGCCGCGGCCCGAACCGGTCCGGCAGCGTGACCGGCTGGCGGAGCGTAATGATCCCGGCGGCCCAGCGCCCGTCCACCAGGTACGTGGCCCGCATGTCCATCGTTTCCTGGACGAGGTCGTCGTCGCTCGAATCGACGTCGATGTGCTCGTTATGCCGAAACTCGGAGTAAATCCGCAGATCGGCGCCGCGCGCGATCGCGGCCCGCAAATCCTCTGCGCTGCCGGCGACCGGACGCATCGCAGAGTCGAGCGTGAGGACCGGCCGCCATTGTACAGGCAATGCAGTCATGGTCTCGGGGAGTCGGCGTCGCAACGTCTGAATCTCGAATCCTCGCCCCCCTCACCGCTCGATCCGCACTTCGTCCAGCATGACATATCCCTCGGGCAGCTTGCTCCGCCAGACGGGATAGTCTTTCTCCGGACGCAGGACATGCGGATCGCCGGCCATCGGCCCCATCGGCTGGACGTCCAGCGGATAGAGCACCAGCAGAATGTCGGCGTTGACGTCCGCCAGGACGGTTTTCAGCGGCGTACGGCCGTAGTAGTCGACGCGGTCGTGCCGGCTTCCCAGGCAGGTCCATTGCGATTCGTCCGGCGTGCAAGTGACGGTCTGCTCGGTCCAATCGCTGGTGACTCGAAACGGCTGGCCCGTCAGCAGCCAGCCGGTACAGATGCCGCCGTGGATTCCCTGCACGAGCAGCACGAACTTCGTGTCGCGCGCCAGCAGTTCGCCTTTCAGCCGTAACGTGACGCGGGCATTCGTGAAATCCGTTCCGAACCCGCCGGCGATGAACCGGTTCGCGCCCGCCACTTCGCGGAGGTGCTCGCCCGGCGCGCCGCGCGTCAGAATCATGAACAGCAGGTTCATGTATCCGGCGCCGGGGGGCGCGTGGTTGTAGTCGATCCACCACGGACTGCGCGACAGCACGCAGCCGTCCCGCAGCTCCAGCGGTTTCGGCCCGGCCGAATTGCTGATCCAGCCATGCCACCCGCCGGGGCCGTCGTCGAAAGTCTCGCGGTAGATGGGCATGCGTCAGGCGTCCAGAGGTGTGATCTGACAGGGGCGGAGGTTGGCCGGGGCGAAAAACAACTGGAGCCCCGGCGCTCGTTCTCTGGAATTTCGCCCAGCGATGCTAGAACTTCAACCCCGACCGACGCGACAGCCCCCGTCGGATTCCCCTTTACGCGGCGCGCCGGACCGGCTGCGGTTCTTCCTGAGTCGCGGGGATGGCCGGCATCGTCGCAGACTGCGGCTCGCGTCGTCCAATGAGCAGCGTGCCGATCCAGGTCCGCCGCACGAAGGCCGCATACGTCAGCAGCGACAGCGCTCGTCGCAGCGAGGCCATACGAGCAGAAACTTCTGGCCCGCAGTTATCGGGCTGCCATGCAGGGCGACCTGCGCTGATCCCACGGCCGGATGGTGGAAGAGGTACATCCAGAACGACGCCTGCGAGACGTACTGCACGACACGCGGCGGCGGCAGGGCAGGGAATCAGGCTCAGTCGCATCGCCCCCAGAGCCAGCATCCACCCGGATGCCGCAAACAGCGAGACGAGCAGCCAAGCGCTGCCGCCGGCGAAGTCCCCGCGGCATAGGAGTGGATGAGCGGCAGAGCGGCGGCGATCAACAGCGGCGAAGCGACAATTCCCGCAGCGCAGATCCACGCCGCCGCCCGGTCGCGATTGCGCTGACGCAGCAGCCACCAGCCAGCCGCAAAACAGGGGGCGTAATACAGCAGGTTGGCCGGCAGCGGCTGCCACGCGTGGCGGAATCCGATCACCAGCTGCGGATCGCAGTACAGCCGCGGCCACGCTGCAGGCACAGGCGAGTACGATCAACAGCGGAAAGCGGACAGCGGAAAGCCGTTGAGCTGGGAGCCGAGCCGCAGGCGAATGCTGCGCACATTCCACCGGTTCCATCCCCATTGGACAATCACGGCTCCCGCGCAGAATACGAACAGATACTCCAGAAACCACAGGTGGGCCACGCCCCATAGACGTGCCCGGCTTCCGAGCTTCAGGCTCCGCAGCTTCTGCAGGGGAATCCGCCCTTCGACGACCCAGCCGAGCAGCCATGCGTACAGGTCCAGCGGCAGGATCACGACGCACGCGAACGCGAACGGCACAAGCAATCGCCGCGCGCGATGCTTCAGGAATTCTGCCGGTCCCAGCCGCGCGAAAAGCTGTGCGGCGAGGAAGCCCCCCATCAGGAAGAACACCGGCATAATCCAGGCGTCGATCCACCAGGTCAGCGCGTCGACCAGCGGACTCCGGGCTGTGGATCGTGCACCGGCCAGGCGGCCAGTCCGGGAACGGCTGGACGGTGTAGGCGATCCCGGCGTGGAGGGCGATCACGGCCAGCGCGGCGACGGCCCGCAGCCAGTCGAGGCCGTGATGGCGGCGGTTGTGCGACGGCACTGGCGGAGCCAGTGGCACCCGCCTGCAAAGCGTCGATTGCGCGCCAGCGGCACCCGGGAGCGCGTCGGTCGACATCGGGAGGGGGACGGACATTGGGTGCGAGTGATACCAAATCCACTCCAATCGCCGGAGACCGTTTTTTTCGGGAAACGGATGCCGGCCGTCGGCGAAACATGCCAAGACTGCGCACGCAGCAGCGAATCGGTATGATCCAGCCGGCGCAGGTTGCAGCGCCGGGCGTCGAGCCACGAGGAACCCGCCATGTCGTCCGACAATTCCGCTCAGAAATGGGTGATCGGCTGCCTGATCGCCGGGTTCGTGGCCGTGCTGCTGTGCGGCGGCCTCGTCGCGGGCGTCGGTCTTCTCGGATACCGCGCGGCACGGCAGATTGCCCAGGAGGCCATGCCGGTCGTCCAGGAATATGCCGAGCTGATGGCCTTCGCACAGGCGTGGACTCCGCCTTCCGCCGATGCCAACGGCGACTCGCTGTTTCCGAATACGATCGGCCCGTGGAGTCTGGCCGGCGAGAACGAAACGGCGGCAATACCGGAACTGGCGATCGCCAGAAACGGCTGGCACGGCACGTACGAATCGTCGGGGACGAAGATCGACGTCTACGTCTACCAGGTGCCGGCCGGCGAACAGAACCAGGTGTTTCAGGAAGCAGGGCAGGCGATTGACAGGGCCGGTTACTCATCGCGGAATAAATCGGACGTCACCCTCGATCCGGTGCGCGTGCAGACGTTTTCATTCCAGCCACCGGAGCGACACGGCCGGATGTGGTGGGCGAAGGACTGGCTGGTTGTCACGATCACCGAAAACCCGGGTGTCGATCTGAAAGACTTCGAGCGCACGTACCTGACGGCGATCGGCGGTCCACCAGCCGCAATTAGTGCGCAGCCCGTGCCTGCCGACCAGTCAACATCGGAGGCCGCTCAGCCCGACACAAATGCAGTTCCGTCGGAACCCGCTCCGGCAGAACCGGCGACAACTGATCCCGATCCGGCTCCGGCTGATCCGTCGAGCTCCGACGCACGCACCGAGTCTCCGTCGGACACGCCCGGCGATGACGGCGCAACGCCAGCGGAATCCGTGCCGGCGAAACCAGCGGCCAGCGAGTCTGACACCGCTCCGGCGGCGCCAAATCCAGAGTCAGATGCAAGCGGTTCCGACTCGACGCCTCTCAGCGAATCGCCACAGGGATGAACCCCGGGGCTCAGTGGTGCACGCTGACGCTCGCGCTTATTCCACCGGGTTCCGCAGCATCCCGATCCCGTCGATCGCCGCCTCGACGATCACGTCGCGCGCTGCAGGTATTTCCCCTTCGCATGACCGACGCCGTCCGGCGTGCCGGTTGAGATGATGTCGCCGGGCTCCAGCGTCACGAAGCTGGAAATGAACGACACGACGGCCGCGACCGGAAACACCATGTCGGCCGTCGACGCGTCCTGCTCGATCTGGCCGTTGACCTTAAGCGTCATTTTGAGCGACTGCGGATCGTGGCAGTCGTCGGCCGGCAGCACGCACGGGCCCATCGGGCAGAACGTGTCGTGCCACTTACCATGCTGCCAGTCGAAGAACGAGTCCTTCGGCCGCTGATTGCGCCCGGGATTCGGGCGGAAGACGCGGTCCGAGATGTCGTTGACCACGGTGTAGCCGGCGACATAGTCGAGCGCCTGCGCCTCGGAGACTCCATGACAGCGTCGGCCGATGATAACGCCTAGCTCCAGTTCCCAGTCAATGTGATCGGGTGAGATGGCGGGAATGCGGATCGGCTCGCCCGGGTTGGTCAGCGTGGTGATGGGCTTCATGAAGACGTAGGGAAAGGTCTTCGCGCGTTCTTCGGCCTTGCCGCCGCCTTCTTCGATGTGCTTGGAGTAGTTGCCCGCGAGCAGCAGGATTTTGGAGGGACCGGGAATCGGCGCGAGGAGCTGGACCTTGTCGACCGGGACAGCGACCGCCCGGAGCGACACGTCGTCCTCGACCAGCTTCGCGCGCAGCATCCGCCACTCGTCATGCGCGTGGCCGCCGGGCAGAAAATCGAGGAGTTCCGTTGCGAGCGACCAGCTCTCGTGGGTGACGGTCAGCGCCACCGATCGAATATCGATGACGGTGTCGTCGCGATAGAGACCGATCTCTTCACGGTCGTGCATTCGATACCGGCAAAGCCGCATGGCATGCTCCTCAGAACGGCAATGCACCGGGGCGGCTTCGCAGCAACCGGGGGTGCTGTCCGTCGGCAGATTTGTGCGTCCGAACGGGTGCCGCCCGTTCGACGGGACGACTCACGGCAGCGTGACCTGTTCCACCTGAAACACGGACACCGGCGCATCTCCATGCCGCACCGTGATGCGTTGCGGCAACGAGCGGCCGTTAACAGGCATCCAGCCGTCGAGCCGGATCTCGCATTCGTCCGCATCCTCAGTGACGCCGGTGTCGAATCCCAGCCAGCGGCCGTTGTCTGCAGCCACATACCAGCGACCGGTGAGTTGACCGCGCGAGGTTTGCAGCACATCGACGAGCGGACCACGCCCGTCGAGCGATTCCTGCCCCACGTAATACAACTCCGAAAAGTACGCGTCGGGATCGACGAGCATCATTTTCAGGGACTGCAGCGCGGGGAGCAGGCCCCCCGTCTTCGGCGGAAGGTCGCCGAATTCCTGGTTGAGCGGCTGCACGCTGACTGCGTCGCCGATTTTCACGGCGGCCGCGTCGGTCGCCAGCTTGATCTGGAACGCGCGGCCGTCGTCGGTGTGCCCGGCGAACGTCCACAGCCCCGTCAGGTCATGAAAGTCCCCCAGGCTGCGAAACGCGCTGCGGACCCGCTCCGACTCCTGCTCATTAAAGTAGTAATTGAAAAAACCGGTGCGTTCGACGTACATGTGCGCGTACTCTTCCGGTGGCGCGCCGGGAGGCGTGATCGGCTTCTGTGGTTCCGGCTGCTCGGGCGAACGCGGGCCGTCGCGCCTGGGGCCTTCGTCCGGAGGCGCCTGCCGGCGCTGCGGCGTCAGCTCGGCGGCGCGATGCAGTCCGCGGAGGCGCACCGCGATCTCGTGCTTCTGGCCGTCGCGGCGGTACGTCAGCGGCAATTTCCACCCCTTCGGATAGATGCCGAGGATGTTCTTGAACTGGTTGACGCTGCGGATCGAGCGCCCGCCGAACGTCACGATTTCGTCCCCTTGCCGCAGCCCGCGGCGATAGGCCTCCGAACCCGCAAGGATCTGATCGACGACCACGGCTCCGTCGTCGTGGCTTTCGACCGTGGCCCCCAGCGTGGCGTGGTCGACGATCCGCCCGCTGCGCAGATGACTGAGGAAGTACCGCACCTGATTGCTGGAAATCGAGTAACCGGCGCCGACGTTGACGCGTCCGCGCTTCTCGACCGAGATGCGGCCGTTGATCCCGATGACTTCGCCGTCCGCATTGAACAACGGCCCGCCGGAGTTTCCGGGATTGATCGAGGCGTCCACCTGCAGGCAATCGGTGTATTCCAGAAACGTCCCGGACGGATACTGGTAGCGGTGCACGCCGCTGACCATGCCGAAGGTCACCGTCGGCTGCAGGTCAGTCGCCAGCAGGAAAGGATTGCCGACGGCGTAGGCTTCGTCGCCGACGCGGACGGTGTCGCTGTCGGCCAGGGTGGCGTGCGGAAAGTCAGTCCGGCCCAGCAGGCGAATCAGCGCCAGGTCGCCCGTGGGATCGATGCCGACGCGGACGGCGTCGTAAATGCGGCGGTCGTTGAGACCGCACTTCATGAACGGTCCCAGCCCCTGGATCACGTGGAAATTGGTGACCACAAACCCGTCGGCCGAGACCAGCACGCCGGAGCCCCCCCCTTTCGAATCGTCGGAGAAGATCGCCACGACGGCCGGGGCGATCCGCTTGATCATGTCGACGCGCCGCTGCTGCGATTCCAGCACAGCGGGTTCGGTCGCTGCGTGCGCGGCCGGTGCGAAAATGCATCCGTACAGAAGCACTCCCCAGACATGCCGCATGTCGCCTCCTACCCCGCCACTCGGTTCGCTTCTGCGCCGCGCTGCGCAGAAATCTCGCATCAAACGCCGCCAGCATTGTCGGAACCGGCCGGGGCGGCGACAAGGCCGGTTGCGGAGGGCCACAAGGGGGAGGGGTGAGAGCCAAGGGGGGCGCGGCGGAAGTTTGACTTGCGCGTCTTCCCCTTGCTTATAGTGACGGCTGACTGCTGACGGCTACTTAATCACTCGTGCGTCCGCGAACACCAGGTGCTCGCAGACGCCGATTGTCTCTGCGCTGGCCGGGACGATGCGCAATTCCAGATCGCGCACGCCGGCGACATCGAGATCGAGCGCCAGTGGGTCAGTGTCCCAGCCGAACTTGCCTTCGAACAGTACGCGGCCGTCGCCGAGGATTGTGGCCTGGACGTGCGGGGCCACCTGGGCGCACCCGGTCGCGCTGCGATCGACGCCGGCCATCGCCTGCAGCCGTCGGTAATCGCGGTTCAGGCGGTATTTCAGAGTTGTGCCGGAATGCAGCCAGAGTCCGCGGGCGTAGGATTTCTTCCCGACGACAAAGGCGCTGCCGACCGAATTCATGTTTTTTCTGAGCCGCAGGACATCTTCCGACGTGATCAGCCCGACCGGCGCGTATGTCGCCGCCTCCTGCAAATCGGTGAGGAACCGCACGCGCCCCAGTCCGAAATCCACCCGTTGGACCTGCGCCAGCGGCACGGCGAACTCAGGACCCGACAGCAGCACACCCGACAGCCGGTCCTCCTGCACCGAGACCTCTTTGAGCACCAGCCGGTCTCCCGACGCGAGCAGCACTTCGCACGCCGGATCCCGTCGCACGGGCGCCGGCGGCGGGAACACGAGGCCGAAGACCCGATTCAACGGCGCCGTCACTTCCCGGTTGTTCACCAGGACGGTGACCCCCTGGTCGGAGACCGCCGCGACGACGCCGCCGACGAAATCGAGCGCGTCCATCTTGCGGATGACGAGCAGGTCGGATTTCGTTTCGCGTTCCTGGACGGTGTCCCAGGCAGCGCGGACTGCGTTTTCGAGCTCGGCCAGCCGCACGCTGCGGACGGCGGACTGCGGCAGCGGCAATTCCCCCAGCAATTCAGACCTGACCGTGAACTGCTTGTCGCGGAACGTGCAGGACTTGATGTGCAGCACCGACCCGTCTGCTAACCGGACGGCCGCACTGCGATCGAGCAGGAACTCGTCCGGCGCGGTTGCACCGACCGGCCGGATTTCGAGCAGATCGGAGGCCGCATGGTCGACCGCAGCTCCGTCGACCTCCAGCGCCATGCGCCCGTTCTGCAGCGAAACGAGCGAACCGGACTGCACGGTTCCGCTCAGCGTGTGGACTTCAACGGGCGTCGCCGACAACAGGGCCAGCAGTGCCAGGGCCGTGAATTGCATGCGGGGGAAAGGGTTATCGGTTGTCGCTAATCGGTAATCGGTTGTCAGCGGTTAATCGTCGTCTATCGCAATCTCGATAAACCATCAACCATCAACCCCTTCTTAATCTCCCGCGGCTCGTTGTCCGATGCGTTTGAGATACTCTTCCACGGCCTGGCGGTAGTGAAACGGAAACTGCTGGTTGATCAGTTCCTTCGCGGCGGCCTGCGCTTTATCCGGCAGATCACCCCAGCCGTCCTTATGGCCGAGCTTTTCCGGATCGACTTCCCCCTTGCCTTTGACGCCGCCGACATACGAATCCTTGGCCCCCTGCGGCGGTTGATTCGGCGACTGTTCTCCCTGGCCGTTGCCGCTGCCGCCTCCACCCCCCTGTTGCTGCTCGATTTTCGCGATGATCGCATCCAGGGTCGTGACGATCCGGTCTTCGACGCGCTGGACCTGCGTTCCGGCCCGGCCGAGTGCCAGCCGGCGTTCCACGTCGCGCATCTGCCGCGAGACTTCATCGAGCGAATCCGCCTTGAGCGCCTCGAGATCGGACTGCATCAGTCCCGCGACCGTCGCATAGCGGACGGGCACGTCCTCGGTGCTGGTCAGCAAGGCCTTGAGAGTGACCAGTCCCTCAGTCTTGCGCAAGAGGCTGTGTTCGCAGACCGCCTTGTAGAACAGGCACCCGGCCGGATCGGCGACCTGGGTCGGATCGATCCGTTCGAAGAGTCCCAGAGCTTCGTCGTACATGGTCAGGACGGCGAGATAGCGGGCCAGGAAATAGCGCAGGTTCTGGATAAGCAGCGACGCACCGCCGTCGGTCTCGATGAGAGGAAAGCCCTCGGCCAGCCGCCGCAGGTCGCCGTTGCGGCAGGCATCGATCAGCGCCCGCGCTTCGGGATCTACGAGGTAGAATGTGCGGATCAGTGCATCGAACCGATCGTCGGCGGAGGTCGCCCGCCCGCGAAAGTCCCATTGGGCGTCCACGGCGTGCAGCAGTTCAGCGTTGGCGCCGTGCTCCCTGGCCCAGGCCTGCGCCGCCTGCCGGACCTGCCCCTCGGGCGGCGGCGCGTACAACTGTTCGGCCGCCTCGGCCAGCGCGCGGGAGACCACGCAGATTGCGACCACCATCAAAATCCGGAATCGGCCGACGCGCATCACTGCCTCGTTCTGCATGACCCGGCAGTGGGCGCTGTCCGCCGGAACCCGGTCAATTGTAGCTGCTGCTACTGCTGTCCCTGCCTCAATTTCTGGCCTAAAGAGGTTTTTCCGGCCTGCAGATCGTAGGTTGCCTCCTGGACGCGCTGCTGTCGGCGGGCCAGATCGCGGAGCAGATTCTGATTGTCCGGGTCGGCCGCCTGCTCCCCTTCGACGTTCAGCCCAATCTGCCGCGTCAGACGATTGATCTGGTTCTGCAGGGAACGAATCATTTTCAGTTCAGCCAGCGAGTTGACGAGCTGCTGGTCCTGCTCCTGTTGCTGTTGTTGCTGCTGCTGTTGCTGTTGTTGCTTCATTTTCTCCAGCTCCTGCTGCAGCGCCAGGATCATTTCGTCCAGCGTTTCGACGATTGTCTGCTCGATGAGCTGTGTCGTCTCGCCGGTGTCGGTCTTGTCCAGCCGCCCGGCCACGATCACCATCGAATCCCGCATCTGCTCGACCGCTTCGGGGAACGCGACCGACGAACCTTCCTCTTTCAACAGGATGAGCGCCCGGTCCGCTTCGAGCGCATTCTCGCGCTGATTGCGGGCGAGATCGGTGGCTTTGGCCGCATGCCGGGACTCGCGGTCCTTCGGGGCGACCTTGTCCAGCCGCTCAGTTTCGGCATTGATCCGTAACTGCACCCGGAGCATTTCCTGGAACCGGGCCTCCAGCAGGGTGAGCATCATCTCCCGCTCTTCTTCGCGAAGCTGGCGGAGGATTTCCTCGAGGCGGGCCTTCATCTGTTCGAGCTTCGCGACGGCCGCATCCTGCTTGTCGGAGGCGCCGCCGCGGTTCTGTTGCTGGAGTTCTTCAATCGCCTTCTGCATCTCCTCGATTGCCTGCTGCAGCTCCTGGCGGCCGGGCGTCTTCTGGGCCTGCTGTTCGGAGTCCTGCTGGCCGCCTGATTCTTGCTGATCGCCGGACTGCTGCTGTCCCAGCGGCTTCGGCCGAGCGCCGGGCTGCTGCTGTTCTTGTTGACCACTGGGAGACTGGGATCCCTGTTGCGATTCCCCCGGTTGTCCCTCGGATGGTTGACCCCGGGATGGCTGTCCCTTCGATGGCTGTCCCTGGGACGGCTGGCCCTTGGATGGCTGTCCCTGGGACGGCTCACTCTCGGCTGGCTGTGGCTTGGAATCTTCCGGCGTCTTTCCCGGCGGCGACGGCTTGCCGTCCGGCGATGTCTCTGGTTTCTGTTCCTGTTCGCCAGACTGTTTGGGATTTCCCTCGCTGCCGGGTGCTGCCGACTGCGAGTCGTCGCCGGCCTTGTCTTCCGCTGCTGAGTCGCGTCCCTGCTGCTCTGCGGCGCGTTCCGCGTCGCGGCGATCAATCTTGTCCGCGAGACCGCTCGCGTGATCGTTCACGCGCTTGTTGCCCCTGTTCCAGCTTGCCCGGCTCACCCCCCCGTTCGGTCGCAGCACGGGCGTCCTTCTGTTCGCCGATCAGTTTGCCGGTGTCCTTCAGCAGTCCCTCGAAGAACTCGATGTCCTTCTTGTTCCGGTCGCGGGCATCTTCGCTCTGCAGCAGCTTGAGCAGGTCGGCGACCTGGGTCAGCAGTTCGTCCTCGCGCTCCACAGCGTCTCCGAGTTCGTTTCCCTCGGACAGCAGTCGCGCAATGACGCGCATCTGTTCCAGCATCCGTTTTTCGCGGCTCTCGCTGCGCGTGCGCGTCAGTAGTTCCGCGCGGTCCGGGTCGGTCGGCCGCATCAGCTCGCCAAGTTCCAGCAGCTTTTGCTCGAAGCGCTCGTAGTCGCGCTGAATCTGCTGGACCTGCTGGCTGAGGTTCAGCGGCGTCGCCGCCGGATCCGCGGCGTCTGCGGGTGTACCGCGCTCCTGTGCGGCGGCCGGCGCCGTCACAGCGGCGACGGCCAGAATCAGTCCGATGAGGCTGCTCACCGTGATGGACTGCATGTCATTTGCCCTCGATGCCGAGGTTGTCGAACAACTGGCGTTCGCGCTCCTGCTGCGTCTGATCGCGGTTCTGTTTCAACCGTTTTTCGATGCCCTGCAGCATCTTGATCATCTCGTCGAAGTCCTCCCGCTCGCGCATGTTCGCCAGCACGGCGTCCATCCGCAAAATCAGGCCCTCCGCCGACGTGATCGAGTTCGCAATCGCCGAAGACGGATCCGCCTGATTGGCGTTCGCAAGTCCGAACAGCCCCAGCCGCTGGTGCAGTTCCGGGTAGCTTTCCTCATTGATGGCGTGCAGCGGCGCCAGGATGCGCCGGTCGATCCGTTCCAGCTTCAGACTGCTATCAACACGGTTGTTGACCATCTCCTCGCGGATGTCGGTGAAACCGATTTCGACGGCCCGGCACTCGGAACTGGTCTTCCCGATCGCCTGCAGCGAACGTTCTGCCGACGCAGTGATCGCCAGCCCCAGCCGGCGGATTTCTTCCTGCCGCTTGTCGCGCTCGACCGGCGCCGCGGATTCCGTCGCCAGCCGCACGCGCTCCTGATGCTGCTTCAAATGCGCGGCCAGGTCGTCCCGGACTTCCTGCACTTCCCGGCGAATCTGCTCGAAACGCAACCGCAGATTCAGTTCCTTGTCATACAGCTGCGTCAGCAACTCTTCCGGCGTGACGATCGTGAACGTGAACGCCTCGCCGCGACTGGTGTGCGGACCATTCAGATTGTCTCCGTCGTCGGCCGCGATGGTCAATGTCAGTTGCTGATCGACCTTGAGATCCAGCGGCTGCAGCGTAAACCGCTCGCGGTGCTCCGGCAGCGATTCTCCGAGTGTAAAGTCCTTCTGGCCGGCTGGACCGGTGGACAGGGCGCGCGGCGTCGAGTCGGGCGCTCCATCCACCTGATACTCGAATCGCGCCTCGGCGACGCCGTAGTCGTCTCGAATCCGGCCGACGATCGGGATTTCGGCGAGTCGCGTCACGGAAGAGCCGACTCCGCTGCGGCGCGTCTCGACAATCGGCGGCTCATCCGCAACGCCGTGGAGCGTGAGCAGCACCGGATCGGCAGTGACGATCTCGTCGGCGTCTTCAAGATAGATCTGCAGCGTCGTGTCCGGCGGAACGGGGATCGCAGTGAAGTCGGCGGACAGCGAGGGCAATGCGGTCAAGGCCTTGCTCGCTAACAGAAGCGGCACACGGAACGACAGGCCGTCGTCGGTCCACCAGGCGCTGCTGACGCTGGCGGGGATCTTGATCTGCCGCGCAGGGGAAGTGGCCGGCCGACCATCGGCGGATTGCGGATGCACCGTGAGCGTCGCATCTGCGGTCGGCGTCCGCCGACCGCTGGAGAACTCCAGGTCGAAGTGCGCGCAGCGCAGCTGCACCGCGACCAGCGGCTTATTGGCCCTGGCCCGGATTGCGAGCATGGTTTCCACCGGCAGTGAGACCTGCGCGCCTTCGACTTTGCGGACGCGATCGGAGATGGCGTCCAGGCCGGTGTAGTCCGGGTAGTCGCACTCGAGGACGATCTCGTCGATCTGCGGCGGATCCACGACGACGACGCGGTACGGAGTCCGGTTGATAAAGTCGCCGCCGGAGACCCACAACTCGTGCTCGTCGATCACACGGCCCAGCGTATGACGGAACCGGCGGTCGCCGGACTGCGACATCGCCACGCTGCCGCGCGATTCGCCGCTGTCGAGGACGGCATAAGTGAGCGTCACCATGTCCGGGAGCCGGCGGCCTTCCGGGACATCCGCCACCAGCGTGAGGTCGGCGCCGCGCGGATGCTTGTATCCCGTCGCGGGGATCTCTTTCAGCCGATCGCCCGGTTGCGCCAACGCGCGGACGGTCATGGCGCTCTGGCGGTACGGTTCCCAGTAGTCGTCGCGGAGCAGGACGAACGCGTTGAACCAGCGTTCCATGGCGTCCGCGCGGATCGCGCCAAAACCGGCGACCGTTGCCAGCAGCACCAGTCCGCCGATCAGCCAGCGGAACATCGGGCGCCGATCGAACACCGCCTCCAGATCCAGGTTCTTGGCCGACAGGGCCGCGTCGGCGATGGTTCGTTGCAGCATAGCGCCGCCGAGTTCGCCCGGCGCACTTTCCCCGCGACCGGCCAGTTCGACCGCCGTGATGAGCCGGTCGCCGAGTTGTGGAAACTGGCGTTCGAGGACCAGCGCGAGTGCACGGGCGCGGAATCGACGCAGCGAGCGCACCAGCACCCACACGATCACCGCAGCGATGAGGGCTGAGATCGCCGCCACCGCGCACAACGTGCGGAACCAGCCCGGCAACTCCAGCTTGCGGACGGCAAAGTGCGCAACGTCGAGCGAGAGGGTGAGCCAGAACGCCAGGCACAGCAGGGCAACGACGGCGCTGGTGCCCTCGATCAGCACGTACTTGCGGATTCGCTGCCGCAGGCCGTCGAGGACGTCGCGAATTTCACGCGGCAGTTCGAGCGGTGCGTCGGTCATCGGCGGCAGCCATTCCTGCGCGGGGCGAACACTGCGTCACCGAACCACCGGGCCGGATCCGCGCCGCACTGGCTGAGACGCGATGTCCGCACGCAAAGTTCCCGCGGACCTGATTGTAGCAGATCGCCGACGAGGGACAGGTCGATGCCGCCCGGAAGGTCCGGTTCGCGTATTCGCCCGAAATGCCACGGGTTGTAAGTCGCTGTCGGCATCGTCCCCGCAGACTGCCGCGAACGCAGACAGGCTGCCACCCCGAAGAAACTGGCTGCAATCGGCACCTATCCCAAAATGATGCCGAGTCACTTAGAATTCCCCGGATGTACCGGCTGACTCAGGAAATCGATTTCTGCTACGGGCACCGCCTGCTGAATTACGGCGGCAAGTGCCGGCATCTCCACGGTCACAACGGAAAGGCGGTGATCGTCCTGGAGGGGGAACAGCTCGACGAGCGCGGCATGCTGGTCGACTTCTCCGATATCAAGTCCTCGCTGCGGCGATGGATCGAGGAGCACCTCGACCACCGGATGATCCTTTGCCGGGACGATCCGGCCGTGGCGAAATTGCAGGAACTCGGCGAACCGCTGTACCTCATCGACCGCAATCCGACGGCCGAGAACATCGCCCGGATGATCTATGAGCGCGCCCGGGAATGCGGTTTTCCGGTGATCGAGGTCGCATTATGGGAGACGGTCCGCTCGTGCGCCACGTACCGTCCGCGTTCGTCATAGCTCCCACGAATCGTCGGGGGCCATCACTTCTCACTGATACAGCCCGTGCTGGGCGATGTACGCCTCGACGGCGCGCGGCGTCATGAACCGGATCGATCGTCCGGCGCCGACGCGGCTCCGAATGTCCGTCGCGGACAGGTCAACCGCCGGCATCGCGACGTGCATCAGCCGCCGTTCACCGGTGGCGCCGAAGCGACGACGAAATCCAGTCAGCTCCGCCGGCGTCCGCCCGCGATTAATGGCAATCAGCGTGGCCAGTTCCAGAATCCGATCCGGCTCGCGCCAAGTCTCAAAATCCGCCACGGAGTCGGCGCCGAGGATCAGGAACAGCTCGCGAGCGGGATCGGCCGAGTGAACGTCCGCCAGCGTGTCGACGGTGAAGCTCGGCCCCGTTCGTTCGAGTTCGCGGCGGTCGACGCGATAATGCGGCTGGCCGGCGACGGCGAGTTCCAGCATTTCCGCACGAGCGAGTCCCGCTGAGATCGGATGCCCCTGTTTGTGCGGCGGTGCAGCCGCCGGAATGAACCAGACCTGGTCCAGTTCGCACTGCTCACGGCACTGCTCGGCCGCCAGCAGATGGCCGTAGTGCACCGGATCGAACGTCCCGCCGTAGATGCCCAAGCGCATGTCGTGACGTCTGCCAGCCGAAGTGATGCGATACCGTTGGAATCCTGGCGAACTCTGGTCCTGACTCGAATGTCGCTCGTCGAGCAACGGGCCTTTATTCGTCCATCAGCGTTGTACCGCAGACGCGACCTCCTGCAACGCCGGATCACCGGGCAATTCTCCATGTTCCCAGAGCGACGAAGCCTCCATGGTCCTCAAACGTCGAAGACAACGGAAGGGGGCACGTGGCACAACGGCGTGGAAGCCAGTCGAACGTCGCGCAGGGCGAACGAATTCTGGCAGGCCAGCGTGGCCCCCTGCAATGGACGACGCTCCGATCGGAGAGCGACGTTGCACCGCGGGAATCCATGGCTTGGGGGCGAAAGCGGCCGCTGATTTGCGGTCGCTGCCGAGGGACGGCACTCCGCCAATGCGCCAGAAGGTGTCGCGGAGACTCCCAACTGACAACAGATTCAGCCCGGAATGGCGCCTCCGGCCGTCACCGAACTCAGCCGGGAAAACATCGGATCCCCCCGATTCTGGCCGATGACCGCCCAGCCGGCTTCGCGAAATGCACGCTGGATGTACTGCCGATGCCCGGCCACGTCCTCCCGGGCATCCGACATCCGCATGGCCTCGCTCAGGCGAATGACCGTCGCCGCCGACGACACGTGCAGGTAATTGCACATGCATGCAGCCGCGGCGGCTCCGGCACGCCGATCGGAATCTTGAACGCTTCCGTGTTGGACAGGTCCACCGGTCCCGTATCGCTCACCGAGGCCGCGCGGGCGGTCGGCGTAGACGGTGCATCCGCCTTCTTAGGCTGAGACGCAAACGGCTTCAGCGGAGCACTGAACGAGCCGGCCGTCGTAGGACCACCCGTTTTCGTCGGCGTTGCCGCCGGAACGGGGGGCCGCAACCGCCGGAATTGCCGCCGCGTTCGCGACCAGACGCTTTTGTAAGCCGTCTGCAACTCCGTCAACAGGCCCCGGAAAATGACCTCCGCCGCGAACGGCTCGACCCACGTCGTCAGCAGCGCCGACTTCTTGTCCAGACCGGTCTGCAGCACGCGTCCCCGAACGATCGTGTCCTTGTCGGTGGCGCCCTCCCACCCCTCGGCGGCCAACTGGACGAATCGCGTAAGTTCCGGCTCGGTCAAGGGCGTCCTGCGCAGGGTAGAGAGGAACTCGATCATCGCGGTCGTATCGCCGCTGTCGATCGTCTCCACGACTTTGGGATGTGCGGCTGAAATGCGTTGCAGATGACGGTACGCCTCCGCGAGGTCGAGCAGCGTCGCGCTGCACTTGAGCAACTTGTTTCGGTCGCAGCGCAGCAGAGAATTGAGTTCGGTGCGGATCGTGGCGGCAATTAAGTTGCCGTAGCTTGCGGAGGACGCCTGTTGCAACGGGCGTTCGGTGTTCAACAGCTCCTGGATGCCGCCGGGAAATTTCTGCGGGTTGTCGCGCACCAGCCTGGCCAGTTTCGTCCGTGTGTCGTCCCGCACGGGAATCGGCCGAGGCAATTCTCGCAGCGAGCCGTCCGGGCCAACGTCCTTGCTCAGCACGAATCGCTGGGTGAACCCGCCGTGCTTCTCGAATTGTTCGCGGCGCACCCTGGCGAGGTCGGCAAAGAACTTCAGATCCGACGGCGGCAAGGCATCAACCGTCTGCTGGAACTGGTGCCAGAGCTCGGATGAGAGCGGTTCGTGCGCGAACGCTTCAAACGACTCTGTCAGGGCGGAAAGCGTATCGGGAGTGCAGAGTGTCGCCGACGGCGACTGGTCGGACACGCGCTGGCAGCTGTCATGGCGGAATCTTGCCGAGTTCAGAATTGAACATGGCCCGAACCTCAGCCCGCCGAGGTGAGACTTGAGTTTACGGAGCACGGATTCCGTCGGCAACCGTGACAGGCCGCGATATTGGAGTCGGGTCGCGTCTTAACCTGAATTTCTCTGGCGCGGCTGGGCGGCACTGCCGCGAAAGAACCAGAGCGCGCCCATAACGCCACTGAGAGTGCTGTGAAGACGGCATAGCCAATCACAAGCGAACGCAGGAACGATACCCAGCCCTCAAACGATGTCCAGATTGCCACGATCCCAAGAACCACACCGACGATCGAACCGGCGATCATCCGGTTGGCAAATCTGACCGTTTCCAGACGTGAACGCTCGGCCTCTTCACGGGTCATTTCAGCGATGTCCGCATTGAGCCACAGGCATGAAACACCCCGCCAGTTCGGCAGGGTGTTCGAGTCTCGAGTCGGCAGTGGCGAGCCGGGAAGCGTCGGCTCCCGGGTCGTACGGGCTGACACCGCGTCGCTCGCAGGACAACTTCAGTCTCCGCCCAACAGGTCCTTCAGCGACGGAATTCCACCGCCGCCATCCTCGGAAACCTGCGGCGCCGCCGGTTCCTCGTCGGCCGACAGCAGCGCCCCGCCGGGCCGCCAGGATCCGTTCCTTCTCGGCATTCTGAGCCATCATCGCTTCCGGACGGATGCACTCGGACTCCTGGTGCGACTTGAACCCAGTCCCGGCCGGAATCAGGTGACCGAGGATCACGTTTTCCTTCAGGCCGACCAGATCGTCCGACTTGCCAGCCAGCGCGCTTCCGTCAGCACCTTCGTCGTTTCCTGGAAGCTGGCCGCCGAAATGAAGCTCTCGCTCTGCACGGCCGCCTTGGTGATACCGAGCAGCTGCGTGCTGCCGCTGGCCGAGCGCGGCTTGGTGAATTTCGCCGGCTTGCCTCCCATGGCGTCGATCTGCGCGTTCACTTCTTCGACGGTTGCGGCCAGCACCACGTCGCCGACCTCGAACTCCGTCTCGCCGGCATCCGAAATCCGCACCTTTTCCAGCAGCTTCTGGTTGATCTTGCGGAACTCGAATTTGTCGATGACGATCCCCGGCAACTGATCGGTGTCGCCGACGTCGTCGATGCGCACCTTCCGCAGCATCTGGGCGACGACCAGCTCGATGTGCTTATCGTCGATATCCACGCGCTGCGCGCGGTACACGTTCTGGATTTCATGCAGCAGGTACTGCTGGACGGCTTCCTCTCCGCTGACGCGGAGAATGTCGTGCGGCACCAGCGGGCCGCGGACGAGTGCATCTCCCGCCCGCACCCGGTCGCCGGTATGCACCAGCAGCGGGCGGCCGTGCGGAATGATGTGCTCGACTTCGGTCCCTTCCTCGCCCTTGACCAGGAGGACGCGTTTGCCGCGCTTCTTCTCGGCAACGAGTTCCACTTCGCCGTCGATTTCCGCAATGAGGGCCGGATCCTTCGGCTTGCGGGCCTCGAACAGCTCGGTGACGCGGGGCAGACCACCGGTGATGTCCTGCGTGCCCGATGCCTCGCGCGGGTTCTTGGCGAGGACGGTACCGGCGCTGACGTGCGCTCCGTCGAGCACTTCGATGTTCGCCCGCTCGGGGATGTAGTAGTAGTCCAGGATCTTGCCGGTGCCGTCCTCGATGATGATCTGCGGGTGCAGGTCTCCCTTGTGCTCGATGACGGTGCGGCGCGTGTAGCCGGTGGCGTCCGCCTCGAGCTTGATCGTTTTGCCTTCGATCAGGTCTTCATAGCGGACCTTGCCGCCGACTTCGCACAGGATCGGCACCGAGTGCGGGTCCCACTGGCAGAGGACCTGCCCTTCCTTCACGAGTTCGTCTTCGGAAACGAGCAGCACGGCGCCGTTGGGGACGTTGTAGCTTTCCAGCTCGCGGTCCTTCGGGTCGATGATCGTGATCTCGCCGTTGCGGGCCAGCACGACATTCTGGCCTTCGGCGTTCACGACGCTGCGGATGCGGGAGAACTTCACGCGACCCGGCTTCTTCGTCTTCAGATCGCTTTCTTCGAGTTCCTTCGACGCCACGCCGCCGATGTGGAACGTTCGCATCGTCAGCTGCGTGCCCGGCTCGCCGATCGACTGGGCGGCGATGATGCCGGCCGCCAGACCCTCTTCGACCAGCGCCCCTGTGGACAGGTCCATGCCGTAGCACAGGCGACAGACGCCGAGTTCCGCCTCGCACGTCATCGGGCTGCGAACCTGGATGCGCTCCAGGCCCATTTCTTCGATCCGCCGCGCGATGTCGACCGTGATCAGCTCGTTCTCGCGGACGATCACCTCGTCGGTGATCGGATCGACGATGTTCGTGCGGCTGACGCGGCCGCGGATGGCCTGCGCCAGGCTGACTTCGACCTTTTCGCCGCGGTACAGCACCCCGCGCGTGACGCCCTTCGTCGTGCCGCAGTCCATGGTCGTGATGACCATGTTCTGGCACACGTCGGCCAGCTTACGGGTGAGGTAACCGCTGTCCGCCGTCTTGAGGGCGGTGTCGGCCAGACCCTTGCGGGCGCCGTGCGTGGAGCTGAAGTACTCCAGCACCGTCAGGCCTTCGCGGAAGTTCGACTTGATCGGAGTTTCGATGATTTCGCCCGACGGCTTGGCCATCAGGCCGCGCATCCCGGCGAGCTGACGGATCTGCTCGATGCCGCCGCGGGCGCCCGAATCCGCCATCAGGTAGATCGGATTGACGTAGGCACCGTGCTCGCGCAGGTCGTGCTCCAGCTCGTGTTTCATCGACTCGGTAATCTGCTCGCGGGCGTGCGTCCAGATATCGATGACCTTGTTGTACCGTTCCTGGCCGGTGATGATGCCGCGGTCGTAGAGCTTCTGCTGCTTGAGCACCTGCCCTTCGGAGTCCAGGATCACCTTCTCTTTGTTCGGCGCCGTCACCAGGTCGCTCGTCGCGAACGACAGTCCGCTGCGCGTCGACTCCTGGAAGCCGATCCGCTTCATGGCGTCGAGCAGGCGGATCGTCGCCCGCCGGCCGAGCTCCAGGTAGCAGTCTGAAATGACGTTGGCGAGGTCCTTGCTCTTCATCGTCTGGTTGTAGTACGCCATGCTGGCCGGCAGGATGTCGTTGAACAGCACCCGCCCCACGGTCGTCTCCACCAGCCTGCCGGACCGGTACACGTCGGCCCCTTCGCCTTTGACGCGCTTCTCCTTCGGCAGCCGCAGCTTGACGATCGCGTGCCGCGCGACGCGACCCTGCTGGTAAGCCATCAGCACTTCGTTGACGGACGCGAACTTCATCCCGGCGCCCGGGCGACCTTCGCGCTTGAGCGTGCAGTAGTAGCAGCCCATCACGATGTCTTGCGTCGGCATGATGATCGGCGCGCCGTTCGCCGGGCTGAAGATGTTGTGAGTCGACATCATCAGCGTATGCGCTTCGACCTGCGCCTCGATCGACAACGGCAGGTGCACCGCCATCTGGTCGCCGTCGAAGTCGGCATTGAAGCCCTTGCAGACCAGCGGGTGAATCTTGATGGCGTTCCCTTCGACCAGGATCGGCTCGAACGCCTGGATGCCCATGCGGTGCAGCGTGGGAGCGCGATTCAGCAGCACGGGGTGATTGCGGATCACCTCGTCCAGAATGTCCCACACCTCTTCGTCCTTGCGCTCCAGCATCCGCTTGGCGGACTTGATCGTGTCGGCGTGGCCGAGTTCCTTCAGCCGGCGGATGATGAACGGCTGGAACAGCTCCAGCGCGATTTTCTTCGGCAGGCCGCACTGGTGCAGGTCAAGTTCGGGACCGACGACGATCACCGACCGCGCCGAGTAGTCGACGCGCTTGCCGAGCAGGTTCTCGCGAAACCGGCCCTGCTTGCCTTTGATCATGTCGGTCAGCGACTTCAGCGGGCGGTTCGACGAACCGAGCACGGGCCGCTTGCAGCGGTTGTTGTCGAACAGCGCGTCGACCGACTGCTGCAGCATCCGCTTCTCGTTGCGGACAATGACCTCGGGCGCGTTGAGGTCGACCAGCTTCTTGAGCCGGTTGTTGCGGTTGATGATCCGGCGGTAGAGGTCGTTCAGATCGCTCGTGGCGAAATTGCCCGATTCGAGCAGCACCAGCGGACGCAGGTCCGGCGGAATCACCGGCACGCAGTGCAAGACCATCCACTCGGGGCGGTTGTCGCTGTCGCGCAGCGCCTCGACGACCTTCAGCCGCTTGACGAGGTCTTTCGCCTTCTGCTGGCTGCCGGTCTTGGCAAGTTCGGCGCGCAGTTTGTCCGATTCGTCCGCCAGGTTGATGTTCGACAGCAGCTTGAAGACGGCTTCGGCGCCCATCTCGATTTCAAACGACCCCTCGCCGTACTTTTCGCGCGCCTGCCGCGCCTCTTCTTCGGTGAGGAGCTGCGTCTTGCGCAGCGGCGTGTCGCCCGGGTCGACGACGACGTAGTCCTGGAAGTAGATCACCTTCTCCAGGCTGGTGGTCTTCATGTTGAGCAGGGCGCCCAGGCGGCTGGGCATGCTCTTGAAGAACCAGATGTGCACGACCGGCGCGGCCAGCTCGATGTGCCCCATCCGCTTGCGGCGGACGCGGCTGTGCGTGACTTTCACGCCGCAGCGGTCGCAGATCATCCCCTTGTACTTCATCCCGCGGTACTTGCCGCAGGCGCATTCCCAGTCCTTTTCCGGGCCAAAGATGCGCTCGCAGAACAGTCCGTCCCGCTCGGGCCGGTACGTGCGGTAGTTGATCGTCTCCGGCTTCTTGACTTCGCCGAATGACCAGCTGCGAATGTCGTGCGGACTCGCCAGGCCGATCTTCACGGCGCCGTAGTCGTTGACGCGATCGTAAATGCCTTCGCCAGCTGTGCTCATGGGACGGGTTCTCGGTGTTCAGTTTTCGGTTGTCGGTTGTCGGTACAAACAGCCTGCCAATCGTCGCGGAGTCGGTCACCGAGAACCGATGACCGACCACCGACAACCACCTACGCGCGTGCCTTCTCCAGTTGCAGGTTCAGGCACAGTCCCCGGATTTCGTTCATCAGCACGTCAAAGCTGGCGGGCGTGCCGGCTTCGAGCGTGTTCTCGCCTTTGACCATCGACTCGTAAATCTTCGTCCGGCCCTCGACGTCGTCGCTTTTGACCGTCAGCAGTTCCTGCAGGATGTACGCGGCGCCGTACGCTTCCAGCGCCCAGACTTCCATTTCCCCGAACCGCTGTCCGCCAAACCGCGCCTTGCCCCCCAGCGGCTGCTGGGTGATGAGCGAGTAGGGGCCGGTCGCCCGCGCGTGCACCTTGTCTTCGACGAGGTGGTGCAGCTTCATCATGTAGATCATGCCGACGGTCGACTTCTGCTCGAACTGCTGGCCGGTGCGGCCATCGAACAATGGCACTTTGCCGTCCTGCGGCAGATCGGCGGACGACAGCGCCTCCTTCATGGACTGCTCGGAGCAGCCGTCGAACACCGGGCAAATACACCGGAAGCCGAGCCGCGCAGCGGCCCAGCCCAGGTGCGTCTCCAGGATCTGACCGACGTTCATGCGGCTCGGCACGCCCAGCGGATTGAGGACGATGTCCACCGGCGTTCCGTCCGCCAGGTACGGCATGTCCTCCGCCGGCAGCACCTTGGAGATGACCCCCTTGTTGCCGTGCCGGCCGGCCATCTTATCGCCGACCGAAATCGGCCGCTTGGACGCGACGTAGACCTTCACCATCTGCAGCACGCCGTTCGGCAATTCCTCGCCGCGCTTCATGCTGTTCGACTGCAGCTCGACTTCATCGATGACATCGACCACCAGCGGCCAGTCATCCCGCATCATTTTCTTGATGTCCGCCTGCTTCTGCGGGCTGCGGAGATCCAGGGCATCGACGTGCTTTTCGAAATCTCGCGCATAGGTCGCGACCGCTTTGACGTCGTCCAGCGAGCGGATTTCACGGCCATCCTCGTCGGTCAGATGCTTGCCGAGCGTGCGCTCGAATTCCTCGAGGAACTGCAGGAAGCGGGCGGCCACGCGCTCGTGTCCGGCCTGCTCGACGCGCTTCACTTCCTGGTCGAACGCCTTGCGCTCGACGTCCGTGAGGCTCATCCGCCGCGCGAACCGCTCCGTGTGAATGACGATCCCTTCCACGCCGCTGGGGACTTCCAGCGATTCGTTTTTGACGTCTTCGCCCGCCTTGCCGAAGATCGCGTGCAGCAGCTTCTCTTCCGGGGTCAGTTCGGCCTTCGCCTTCGGCGTCACCTTGCCGACCAGGATGTCGCCCGGGTTGACGCGCGTCCCGACCTGCACGATGCCATGCTCGTCGAGATGCCGCAGGGCCTTCTCGCTGACGTTGGGAATGTCGCGGGTGAATTCCTCGCGGCCCAGCTTCGTTTCGCGGATTTCCACGTCGAACTCGTCGATGTGGATCGAGGTAAACACGTCGTCCTTCACGAGCCGCTCGGACAGGATGATCGCGTCCTCGAAGTTGAACCCTTCCCACGACATGAACGCCACCAGCACGTTGCGGCCGAGCGCCAGCACGCCGTTCTTCGTCGCCGCGCTGTCAGCCAGGATCTGCCCTTTGCGCACGCGGTCGCCGAGCTTCACCATCGGCTTCTGGTTCAGGCAGGTCCGTTCATTCAGCCCCGTGAATTTCCGCAACGGGTACTTCTTGCCTTCCACTTCGATGCGGTCGGCATCGACGTAAGTGACTTTGCCCGCCCGCTCGGACCGCACCAGCATCCCGGAATACTGGGGGACTTTGTCCTCCAGGCCCGTGCCGACGACCGGCGGCTCGGTCACAAGCAGCGGCACCGCCTGCCGCTGCATGTTGGAACCCATGAGCGCGCGGTTGGCGTCGTCGTGCTCCAGGAAGGGAATCAGGCCGGCCGAGATGCCGACCATCTGGCAGGGAGCAATATCGATGTACTGGACCTGCTTGGTTTCGACCCAGTGCACGTCGTTGCGCCAGCGCGCCAGCACGCGGTCGTCAGTGATCTTCCCCTTCTCAACGTGCGTGTCGGCCGGGCTACGTACACTTCGGACTCTTCGTCCGCGCGGAGCCATTCGATCTCCTCACCGACCTTGCCGTTGGACACTTTGCGATACGGCGTGATCAGAAAGCCGTAGTCGTCCACTTTGGCGAAAATGCTGAGACTCGAAATGAGGCCGATGTTCGTGCCTTCCGGCGTCTCGATCGGGCAGATGCGTCCATAGTGCGAAATGTGCACGTCGCGGACTTCGAAGCCCGCACGCTTCCGGTTGAGTCCGCCCGGACCGAGGGCGCTGAGCCGCCGCTCGTGCGTGAGCATCGACAGCGGGTTGGTCTGGTCGACCACCTGCGACAGTTCGCTGCGGCCGAAGAAGAACTCGATCGCCGCCGACACGCTCTTGGGATTCACGAGCGTGCGCGGCGTCATCTCTTCGACGTCCTTCAGGCTCATGCGCTCCTGCACCGTGCGGCGGAGCTTCAGGAAGCCCTTGCGGATTTCGTCGGACGCCAGCTCGTCGATCGTGCGCAACCGGCGGTTGCCGAGGTTGTCGATGTCGTCCACCTGGGCAGACTGATCGCCGACGCGGAGTTTCACCAGGTAGCGGATCGCATTGACGAAGTCCTCCGAACGGAGCGTCATCGCGTCGTCCGGCACGTCCTGATGGAACTTGCGGTTGATGCGGAACCGTCCCACGCGGCCGAGCCGGTAGCGATTGACGTCGAAGAACTTCTCCTTGAACAGATCGATCGCCTTTTCCAACTGCGGGGGGTTGCCCGGCCGCAGCCGCTGGTAGATCTTCAGCAGGGCCTCTTCGTGACTCGCCGTGCGGTCCTCGAGCACGCTGTTGAGGATCAACTGGTCGTCGAGCTTCTCGATGACCTCGACCGACTTCAGGCCGGACTCGGCGATCTCGGCCGCCAGCAGCTTCGTGATCGGGTGGCAGCACTCCACCATGATCTCGCCGCACCGTTCGTGGCCGGCGGGGTAAATGACGTCCTCCGCCGCGTATTTGCCGACGAGCGCCTCGTTCTCGCCCCCCTTGGAGACTTTCACCGGCTTGACGCTGTAGAACAGCTTCAGCAGCGCGTTGTCCGTCGAGTAGTCCGGCTCCATCGCACGCAGCAGGGTCATTGCGGAGAACTTGCCGCTCTGGTCGATGCGGACGCCGAGCGCATCCTTCTTGCTGACGGCCAGCTCGATCCAGCTGCCGCGCTCCGGAATGACGCGACAGGAGTAGGTCTTCTTGTCCGCCTGTTCCATCGACAGCATGAAGTCGACGCCGGGAGAGCGGTGCAACTGGCTGACAACGACGCGCTCGGCGCCATTGATGATGAACTCGCCGCCGCCCAGCATGATCGGCATGTCGCCGAGGTAGACTTCCTCCTCGATCGGCTGCTCCTTCACCAGCCGCAACCAAATGCGAAACGGACGCCCGTACGTCAGCCGCAGTTGGCGGCACTCGGTCGCCGTGTACCGCGGCTTGCCCAGTTCGTAGCGCACGTACTCCAGGCGATACTGGCCGTCGTAGCTTTCGATCGGAAAGACTTCGCGCAGGATTTCTTCCAGCCCCTGATTCGTGCGCGAATCCGGGCGCTTGTCCAATTGCAGGAACCGCGCGTAGGATTCGGTCTGAATCTGCGTGAGGTCCGACAGTTCGAAGTCCCCGGCAATACGGCCGAACGACCTGACTTCCTGGAACTCGAGCGTCCGCTGTGTAGAAACCGGCATGCATCCCCCTGTGACAGTCAGAACTCACAACCGCGGCGACAGCGCCGCCCATCCATCCCTCAGCACAAAACCTGCGCCGCCGCGAATGCGGACGCCCCCGCCTGATCAGACACCGGCCAGTACGCCTGCACGGGGCCGATGCGCGCGGTCCGCCGAACAGAGAACTCGATCGCGGACCGCTGCACGCCAACTCCCTCCGGTCGTGGATCCACGAGGCCTGGCGACCTGCAAAACGCCGAAACGGAGGATAGGCGCGCGCACCTTCCCCCTTTGGCAAGCCTGCCCTTTTTTCCTGTGCAACTCCCTATGTCCTTCAAACCGGCCCCCTTCCGGTTGAATGACGGTCGTTCAATGCGCTCTCCCGCCGGATTCCTCCTGCCCGGCGACCAACGCGCCGACGCGGGACCAAGCGGGATTATCGCCGCCAACGGCCGGACGGCAAGTCTGCGGGCACGTTTTTTCCGGCCGCACACGAACTTGCGCCGTGCGACCGCCGCCACGGACGCACAGTCCACCGCCCCAAACCGCCGGTCGTTACTTCACCTCGACTTCGGCGCCGGCGTCCGCCAGTTCCTTCTTGATCTTCTCGGCGTCTTCCTTCGACACGCCCTGCTTCACCGGCTTCGGAGCGCCTTCGACGAGTTCCTTGGCCTCTTTCAGGCCCAGACCCGTAATGCTCCGCACCGCCTTGATAACGCCGATCTTGTTGTCGCCGAATGCCTTCAAAATGACGTCGAACTCGGTCTGCTCGGCCGCAGCAGCAGCGCCGCCGCCGTCACCGCCGCCGCCCCCCGGCATCGCCATCATCACGCCGCCGCCAGCCGGCTCGATCCCGTGGACTTCCTTCAGGTAGTCCGCGAGGGCCTTCGCCTGCAGCAACGTCAACCCGACGATCTTGTCGCCCAGGTCCTTGGTCGAGGAATCAAACTCACGTGTCGCTTCGGCAGTCGCCATCTCAGGTCTCCCTTCGGGTCAGCGCCGTGTGCGGCTTGGCGATTCCGCTGCGGCAGTGGTCTATAAACAGGTATGTGCCTCCGGCACTATGGCCGGAGCGAAACTCGGTTATGCGGCGACGCTCGCCGCGGCTCATGTCTGGTTTCAGGCGGCTGCGGGCGCTTCGCCTTCTTTGTCCGCGAGCGTCTTGACCTGACCGCTGATTCTGCCGCCCGGCCCCAGAAGTGCGCCGCACAGACGCGCTCCCGGACTGAGCGCCAGTCCCACGATCTGCGAGATCAGCTCCATCCGGCCCGGACTCTTGCTCAGGTCGACGACGCCTTTCGCATCGACCACCTGGCCTTCGACCGCGCCCCCTTTGATCTCGAGCTTGTCGAGATCCTTGGCCCACTTTGCAATCTCCTTGGACAGCGAAACAATGTCCTCGCCGCCCCAGACCAGCGTTGATGGACCGGCCAGGACGCCGTCCATGGATTTCACACCGACTTCTTCCAGTGCCCGCCGCGCGAGGGTGTTTTTCACCTGGAGCAGGTGAATCCCCTTCGCCCGCAGCGAACCGCGGAATCTGTTATCGGTGATTGCGTCCAGCTTCGACGAGTTCACGACCAGCACGTCGCGGCATTCGCCCAGCTTCTGGCGAATTTCGTCGATGATCATCTGCTTGATTTGCTTGCTCATGGCTGAGCCAGGGTGTCTCGTGATTGGTGTTTGGCGACTGGTGATCCACAATCTGCGGCAGGTCCACCAGACCACCGCTCACCAGACACCTTCCGCCTTTAGGCGGCGATAATCGGGATCCCCGGCATGTGCGTCGCAGACAGCGTGATGCTGCGGACGTACACACCTTTGGCCGAATTCGGTTTCAGCCCCGAATGAAATTCAGCAGGGCTTCGACATTTTCGGCGAGCTTGCCTTCGTCAAAGGACAGCTTGCCGACCACGCAATGGACGATGCCGGCCGCGTCATTGCGGAATTCCACCTTGCCGGCCTTGTACTCCTTCACAGCGGAAGCGACGTCCTGAGTGACCGTCCCCGCCTTGGGAGACGGCATCAGGCCGCGCGGACCGAGGACACGGCCCAGCGGACCGACGACTCCCATCATGTCGGGCGTCGCGATCGCGACGTCGAACTCCATCCAGCCTTCCTTGATCTTGTCGGCCAGATCCTTTCCGCCGGCGAAGTCCGCACCGGCCTGCTGCGCCACCGCCACGTTCGCCCCCTGACAGAATACCAGCACGCGCTGCGACTTCCCGATCCCGTGCGGCAGCACGATCGATCCGCGCACGAGCTGATCCGCCTGCTTGGCATCGATGCCCAATCGCACGGCGACTTCGACCGTCTGGTCGAACTTCACCGGCTTGACGGCCTTCGGCAGACTCGCTTCGAGACCCTTGAGCGCTTTGACCGCAGACGCGACATCCGTCGGCGCCGGTGCCCCCAGCTTCGACGCGTACGCTTTTTGTCGTTTGGAAATATGTGTCATTGCCTTGCCGCCTCTTCGCTGTCTGACGCTGCGCTACCCAGACCCAGGACCCACGACCGACTAATCCACCACTTCGATGCCCATGCTGCGCGCCGTCCCCGCGATCACGCGCGCAGCGGCTTCAGGATTGGCCACGTTCATGTCTTCGGCCTTGGTCTTGACGATCTCCATGATCTGGGCCCGCGTGACCTTGCCGACCTTGTCCGCCTTCGGGTTCGCAGCCCCTTTTGCCACCTGGGCCGCCTGCTTGAGCAGCACCGACGCCGGCGGGCTCTTGACGATGAACTCGAACGAACGGTCGTTGTAGATCGTGATCAGGGCCGGCACGACCGTGCCGTTGAGCGGGCGCGTCCGCTCGTTGAACTGCTGCACGAACTGCCCGATGTTCACGCCGTGCGGACCGAGGGACGTGCCGACCGGCGGCGCAGGCGTCGCCTGCCCGGCCGGAATCTGCACCTTCACCTGCGCGACGACCTGTTTCTGCTTACCCATTCCTCAAACCTTCATCTGCTCGTGCTCACCGACACCGCGACCGCAGGCACCCGCTGTGTGAGCGTCGCAGACGCGTCACGTTCGACGGCCGCAGCCACGCCGGCGCGGCGACGGGACTCCCGCTCGATGCGGCTCAGATCTTCTCGATCTGCCAGTGCTCCAGTTCCACTTCCGTCGAGCGGCCGAAGATCTCGATCATCACCTTGACCTTGCCGCTCGCCTCATCCAGCGCATCGACCGTCCCTTCGAAACTCTCGAACGCGCCTTCTTTGACTTTGACCGTGTCCCCGACCTGGACTGTGAACTTGACGACGGGCGCCGCCACCTTTTCTTCTTCGCCCGGCACGGTCCGGCCAAGCATCTTCATCACTTCCGGCTCCGACATCGGGCTGGGCTTGCCTGCCGCACCGGTGAAGTCGCCGACTCCGCTGGTATCCCGGACGAGATACCAGGATTCTTCCGTGAGCCGCATCTGGATCATCATGTAACCCGGATACAGCTTCTGCTCCTTGACTTTCTTCTTGCCTCCCTTGGTCTCCACGACCTTTTCGGTCGGGATCACAATTTCGCCGAATTCCTCCTCGAGTCCCTCGCGCCGGATTCGACGCAACAGCGAATCCCGTATGGACTTCTCGCGGTTGCTCTGCACCTTGAGCACGAACCACTGCATGCCGGCATCGTCAGTGGAGGGCTCGCCGGCCTTTCTCTCGTCCATCGTGGCGCTCATCATGGGAAATCAGGGCGACGATTTCAAGTTCGTTGCAAATCGGGCGGTGTCCCGGACAGTTGCCAACCGCCAAACTCAGGAACCAACGCGTCGACAACTGTCCGGGACACTTGCGGGCGTCGGGCCAGGGCCAACCTCAGCCGCCGGGCGGCGACGCGCTCGGCCCGCCTGGATCCAGGATGCCGATCGCCGTGAACAGACTGACCCACAGGAAGTCGTACAACGCCAGCACAAATCCGAGGAACACCATCATGCACAGGACGACCGCCGCCGCGCGTTTCAGGTAGTCCCAGTCGGCCCAGGACACCTTGTCCATTTCCGCTTCAACCGACACCAGGAAGTTCGCAAACGGCGGGTAGTTGACCACGCGAAACGCGAACCACATCCCCGCCAGCGCGATGGCCGTGGGGATCAGCATCTGCAAATTCCGCGACAGGCCCGACGTCGTGGGGCTGTTCTCAATCCAGCCCGACAGCGACCAGCAACCGTACAGCACCACCGCCGCGATGGCGATCGCCGTCAGCCGCCGCACCAGCCGTCCCTGGTTTCGTTTGAACATCGAACCGGAGAACAAGTTCCCCAGAAACGATGTCTCCTCAATACCGCGTGACATGGATTCGCCTGACGTTCGTTCCGTGCGGTGACGTTCCAACCGCTGCCGATCAAGCACGGGAGGAGGGACTTGAACCCGCAACCTGCGGATTTGGAATCCGCTGCTCTGCCAATTGAGCTACTCCCGTTTGCGAGCCGTCAGCGGACAGCCATTCGCTTTCAGCAAGCTTGTTTGCTGACGGCTGACACCTGATGGCTGACAACTATTTCTTCCGCGATTCCTTGTGCACTGTGTGCTTCCGCTCTTTGCGGCAGAACTTTTTCAGCTCGAGACGTTCGGTGCCCCGCATTTCCTTCGGAGTCCGATAATTGCGGCTGCTGCACTCGGTGCACTCCAGCCAGACATATTCGCGCGGCATGACAAACGCTCCCGCTCAATTCCGCCGAGGCCGTCGGCGGGATTCCTCTGCTGTTTTAAAAGACCTGCCTCCGCGACCCGCGCGGAGGCAGTTGTATCAACACAATTTCCACACACAGGCCCGGGCCTGCGCGGCGATTCTCAGACCAGGATCTTCGTCACGACGCCCGAGCCGACAGTCCGGCCGCCTTCGCGGATGGCGAAACGGCTGCCTTCGTCCATCGCGATCGGCTTGCCCAGCTCGACTTCCAACTTCACGTTGTCGCCCGGCATGCACATGTCGGCGCCGCCCATCAGCGTCACCGCGCCGGTCACGTCGGTCGTACGGAAATAGAACTGCGGCCGATATCCGCTGAAGAACGGGGTCTTGCGGCCCCCTTCCTCCTTGCTCAGGACGTACACTTCGGCCTCGAACTTCGTGTGCGGCTTGATCGAGTTCGGCGCCGCCAGCACCTGGCCGCGCTCGACATCTTCCTTCTTCGTGCCGCGGAGCAGGATGCCGACGTTGTCCCCGGCCATGCCGCTGTCGAGCGTCTTGTTGAACATTTCGACACCGGTGCAGGTGGTTTCCTGCGTGTCCCGCAGGCCGATGATCTGCACTTTCTCGCCGACCTTCACGACGCCGCGCTCGATACGGCCGGTCACGACGGTGCCGCGGCCTTCGATCGAGAACACGTCTTCGATCGCCATGGCGAACGGCTTGTCCTGCTCGCGGGCCGGCTCCGGAATGTCTTTGTCCAGCGCGTCCATCAGCTTGCTGATGCACTCGCTGGCCTGCGGATCGCCCGGGTTGTCGAGCGCCGCCTTGGCGTTCCCGCGGATGATCGTGACGTCATCGCCCGGGAAACCGTTCTTGGTCAGCAGGTCGCGGATATCCATCTCGACCAGTTCCAGCAGTTCCTGATCGTCGACCAGATCGCACTTGTTGAGGAACACGACCAGCGCCGGCACGTTGACCTGCCGCGCGAGCAGGATGTGCTCGCGGGTCTGCGGCATCGCGCCGTCGTAAGCCGACACGACCAGGATGGCCCCGTCCATCTGGGCGGCGCCGGTGATCATGTTCTTGATGTAGTCCGCGTGGCCCGGGCAGTCGATGTGGGCGTAGTGCCGTTTCGGCGACTCGTATTCCACGTGGCTGACCGCGATGGTGACGGTCTTCGTTTCGTCGCGGACCGTTCCACCCTTGGCGATGTCCGCGTAGCTCTTCATCTTCGCGAGGCCCTTCTGGGTCTGCACCGCGAGGATCGAGGCCGTCAACGTCGTCTTGCCGTGGTCGATGTGGCCGATCGTCCCGACGTTGACGTGCGGCTTCGTTCGCTGAAAAACTTCCTTCGCCATTGTGGTTGCTCCCAAGACTCCCGAGTGACGATCTGCTGACGGGCACGCCGGCGGCCACCAAGACCGCCCGCTGGTCCAACGTGATATGTCAAGGCCGGCCGCCCGTCAATTACGGCCGCTCCGACGATGTTCCGCAACATTCCTCTTGCGCTCCGGCTTGCACCGGAAAGCTGCTGAAGGGACTTGAACCCTTGACCTCGTCCTTACCAAGGACGCGCTCTACCGACTGAGCTACAGCAGCATGGTAGGCCGAGGGTCAAGGGCTGAGGGCCAAGGGACCCCGGCAAGTCAACTTTCAGTCATTCTTCCCCTTGGCTCTTGACCCTCCGCCCTTCGCCTTTGAAGCGGGTGAAGGGAATCGAACCCTCACCACCAGCTTGGAAGGCTGGAGCTCTACCATTGAGCTACACCCGCGCGACGAAAATCCGATATCCAAAACTCAAAATCCGAAGCTTACTTTGAGGTATTCGTATTTCGGATTTCGTTCTTTCCTGATTGGGGGCGGCAGGATTCGAACCTGCGTAGGCAGAGCCACCAGATTTACAGTCTGGCCCCATTGGCCGCTCGGGCACACCCCCGGAGTGGGTCGAGGGCGGAGGATCAAGGGTCAAGGGCGGGGCAATTGCCGCTCGTCCCTTGTACTCCCCGCCCCTTGGCTCTCAGCCCTCAGCCCTTGGCCTTCTACTGGAGCTAGCGGTGGGATTCGAACCCACAACCTCCGGTTTACAAAACCGGAGCTCTGCCGTTGAGCTACGCTAGCAAGCGGTGGTCGGCGAAAGGTAAGCCGCGAAGTATATCAACGCTCGCGTTCCCCTCAAGTCCCAACCGCGTCACATGTTTCAGTTTTACCGCCCGTCTTCCTCCCGTCCCGCCAGGAGCGACGCGGGATCCTCCCGCGACAACGCCCTGACATCCTGCGACGAGTGGCCGCGCTTGTCCGGTTCCGCATTGGCCAAGTCGATGGCGACTTCGGCTCGCTCTGCCGATGAACCAATGCCGTAACACTTTACGGAATCAGTGGATAGAATGGCAAGGGCTGTTGCCCACGCATTGTCCCGGACACTCAGACCGTTTGTCCGCTCACCACGGATCGACGAACGTCCGGGACTCGTCACACCGGCGTTGCGGATCCCACTGCAGACTGTTCATGCGATCGGAACCTCTCCTCGACGATCGCCGGCGGCCCACTCGCTGACGAAACGTCACTCTCGTCCACGATGTTGGACACTGCGCGGTTCATCCTGGTGCGCTGCCGCCGCGGTTTCTGCAAGTCACGCCGCTCCTCTCGCAATTCCGACGCTGTCATCCGCAAGCCGCGACGAAACGCCCGTCGCGCCGTGCCCAGACGTCCGGCAGTGCCAACATCAGCAGCGCCACGGTGAACCAGACGCCGTAGGCCAGGATCTGCGTCGCGAGACCGGCGATTCCCTTGAGATCCGGTACAGCCCCGTATCCCAGCAGTGCCGGAATCAGCAGGGCCAGCAGCGCGCATACCGCAGCACTTTTCAGGACGAACAGAATCGCGGCCCACCCGCCGCCGCTGCGGAGTCGCTGCCAGCCGGAGAACAGACTGACGTGCGACCAGCGCGGCTGCGGCCAACGCCAGCCCGGCCGAAACCCCGACTGCAGCAGGCCGACAACGATGGCCGCCACGACCGCCGCTATAAGCACGCCGCCGACAGACAATGTCAGCTGTGCAATCGCCGGCACCGATTCCGTCACGACATCACCGGGGCGCACAACCGGGTGCAACCACGTCGCGCGGAACAGTTCCTGCGCCGCGTGCCACATCGTCGGCATGGCGAACCACAACGCAACTGCCGAAGTCAACGCGACGATTGCCGCCGTCAGTTCACGGCTGCGCGGCGCATAGCCTTGGCGTCGTGCTTCCGCCAGCCGTCGCGGAGTTGCCGGAATTGTCCGGTCCTCGTGGCTGTCACCGAACATGGGCGTGCGTCAGCGGGTTGTGGAAGGGAGCGCTGTCGGCGACAGCAATTGTTCGACCGGCGAGCCGGACAGGACATCAAAGTGGTGGGTGATCAGTTCGGCCATTCCAGGCAACGACGCCGCCAGCAATGCGAGGCACAATCCCACGCGGAGCGGCGCCACCAGCGGTCCAAGCGGCAGTTGCGGCGTCGTCCGGCCCAACCAGCCGACTCCCATCGTCACGAGCGAAATCGAGGCCAGGACAGGCGCCGCCACCTGCAACGCCAGGAGCAGTGACTGCTGCACGACGCCGACCAGGATCTTCGCAGTAAGCCGGTCGACCGCCGCGGCGCCAATCGGCACAGTGTCGAACAACTGCAGGATCGCATCAGCGAAGGCCACTTCGCCGCTGGATTCCCCCAGTGTCAAAACGACCGGCAGGGCGAGGCAGCCGAGGACCACTCCCGTCGGTCCGGTTTCCCCTTCGGAGAGCGGATTGAAGACCTGCTGAAACGCCAGACCGGCCTGCTGGTCGATCAATTCACCCGCCAGAATCAGAGCCGAAAGCAGGATCCGCACACCGAGTCCGATGGCGCTCCCCACGGCCAACTCGCCGATGCCGGTCACCAGCCAGTTGCACGCCAGTCGTGACGGCCCGTCGCTCAGATTCCAGTGAAAGGCCGTGGCCGCCGGCAGCGACACGATCGCCAACAACAGCGCGAGCATCATTCGCAGTCGCACGGAGACGCCGGCCGCGCCCAAAGCCGGGAGCCACAGCAGCAGTCCGAACCACCGCAACGCCGCCAGCGCGAGACCCGGCGCAACCGCCAGCCAGGGGCCTAGTGCAGCGGCGGCCATGACGTCGGTCCATGCGTCCATCGTCAACACCCGGCCCGCGATTCGGGAACTCGGACTACAGCGACGCGGCCACTCCCTCGTACAGCTCGATCGTGAACGTCGTCAGTCGATCGAGCATCCACGGAACGAGCAGCAGCAGCGCCAGGGCACCGGCGATGAGCCGCGGGACGGTCGACAGTGACTGGTCCTGAATCTGCGTCAGGGCCTGCAGAAACCCCGCGATGAGCGCCACGACGAACGCCACGGCCAGCCCAGGGACGGCCAGCACCAGCGCCAGCGTCAGGGCGTCGTGAACCAGGTCTGTGGCGGTGGATGAATCCAACCTGCAACCCTTTCCGTCCGATTTTCGATCTACGATTCGGAAATACTTGTCCGCGGCCCTCTTCACTCCGCCCACGACCACATCACCCACTCAACGGCCCCAGACTGTCCAACAGCAGTTGGACCACCAGAAACCACCCGTCAGCCGCCACGAACAGCAACAGCTTGCACGGCACGGTGACCATCTGCGGAGATACCGTCAGCAGTCCGAGGCCCGACAGCATCGCTCCCACAACCAGGTCGATCACGACGAACGGCAGGTAAATCTGGAATCCGATCAGGAACGCGGTTTTCAATTCGCTCAGGACGTATGCCGGAATCAGCGCGCTCAGCGACACGTCTTCGTAGAACGCCGCCCGCGCGCCCCCCGCTCTCCCGGGGTTCTGGTACTCAACGAACAGGTCCAGCGCCGCTTCGTTGCCGGTCGCCTCGATCTGCGAACTCATGAATCGCCGCACCGGCTGCAGTGTTCGCTCGACGGCCCCCTGCAGTGCAGCCGACCGGGCCGCCGGTGACGAGTAGACGGTTTCCGAGTACGGCCGTACTCCCTGCTCGTACGACTCGCGCCACACCGGCCACATCACAGTCAGCGTCAGGAATAATGCCAGCCCAGTCATGACCTGGTTGGGCAGCAATTGCTGTGTCCCCAGGGCCTGCCGCAGCAGTCCCAGCACGACGGCGATGCGCACGAAACAGGTGGTCATCATCAGCAGCGCCGGCACGAGGCTTAAAGCACTGGCGACCAGCAGGAAATTCAGCGTCCCCGGCAGCATCTCCGGCGACAGCCAGCTTTCAGGACTGAGGGCGAGCGATTCGCTCATGCGGCCCTCCCTGACAACGAAAGGTCGCCGGCGAGCCGTTCCATGACGCTCAGGTCGTTATCCGCTTTGTCCCCGGCTCCCGTTCCACGACGCCCGTTGCCGCTTCGCCGAATCCCGCTGGCAGCACCACCTCCGCGCGACGCGACCAACCCCGCAATCTCCTCGGGATCGTCGATCACGCTGAGCGTGCGCATTCCGGCCGCTCCGCTGCCAATCGCCAGCACGCGCGGACCGATCCGCACCAGGTGCAGCGTGCCGTGCGTATCGAGCCGACGGCTCGCGAGCACGTCAATCGCATCTGGCGACGTCGTACCGCTCGCTGTCTGTCGACGACGCAGCCAGTGCAGTGCCAAGTACAGTCCGCCCAGAATGAATCCCAGCGTCGCCAGTGTCCCGGTCACGCTCTGGGCGCCTAGTCGCGTCGGCTTCGCGCCTGCGCCTTCTCCGTCACGACGGATCGGCGTGCGAGAGGAAGTCGCGCCTGGAGACTCCGCCGCGGCGTCCGGCGCCGTCGCGACGGCGTTGTTTGGCTGGAGCTCACTTCCAACGTGTTCGGAGGCGACTTCCGCGCTCAATGCGACGGACAGAGACGCCAGCCAGACCAACGACGTCAGTACGGGTGCCCGGACGCGGGGCGCCTGCGTAAGCCGAATTGCGAGCTGCGTCCGCACGAGCAGAGTTCCGATCGGCGTCGGCGCCGCTGAAATCCGGGACCGGACGCGGAATCGCGGGAAGCCGGCGCGGCGGAGGTATAGGCCGCGCGCGGGTTTGGGTCAATCCGAACGTTCGCCAGTGCGGGAGCAGCCACCTGTAGAGTGTCGCTAACGCCTGTCAATGTTTCGGGTTGCACGCAGGTCGTGACCGGCGGCCCGCCGCTGTAACCCGTGCAGATTGCCTGATTTCATGAACCGGAACCCGTCCTCGCCGGAGAATCCCGTTTCCGACGATTTTCCGGGAAACCATCTACTCATTTGCCCCCGCGTTGCTTTTAATAGGGATCGCTGCGGATCGCTGGACAGCGAAGCGGTCGGGGTGCGTCCGCCAGGCGCGATGCACCGGCCAGACGGCGTGCAGCAACCGAGGGGGGGTTCTCAAAGGCGTCGCGACCGACACGGATCGCATTGCCGCCAGACCTTGCCTACGGAGAGCAGACGGACCATCAAAACAATGTGCAGGGACGGCCGGAGACGGAGAATGAGTGATGCAGACTGCGGATAAGAGGAAGTCCAAGAAGTCCAAGCGCGATTTTGTGCGACTGCTTCCGGCAGCGGAGATTCCCCGCTACACCCACGTTCCGGGCAGCGGGACGCCGCATCCCTATCGCGACCCGCGCGGACACAGCTACAACAAGCGGCCCGGGATGCCGAAGCCCCTGCAGGAGGATCGCTGGGCCGAAAACCGCTCTTACCTGCTGGGATTGGATTTCTTCAATCTCGGCTTCTATTGGGAAGCCCATGACGAGTGGGAACGGCTGTGGCGCGTTTCGGGCGCAGAATCTCCCGTCGGCAAGTTCCTCAAGGGGCTCGTCAAGCTGGCGGCAGCCGGCATCAAAGTCCGCGAGGAAAGCATCCACGGCGTCCGCCGGCATGCCGCGTCCGCCGGCGAAGTCTTCGCCGACGTTGCGGCGGAATCCGACGTCGAGGCCTATTGCGGCCTCGACTTCACCAAGTTGCAGTTCGCCGCCGACCGTGCCGCCCAGCTCAGCTATCCGCGCGACCTGGAACCCGGTCGCCCGCTGCGGGTTTTCCCGTTCCTGTTGATTCCGGAACCAGCGCCGTTTTGCTAGCTGGCCCGCAGACTGCCTCGCCGAACGAAGTCGGCAAAAACCTGAACTCCAAAGCCGAGGTTCACTAACCTCGGCTTTTCTGTTGTCGTCCGGCGATCGTGAGCGCACGATCAATTCCTCTTTGCCGGACCTCTTCCTTGGCAGGCGGCTCACCCGGCGACGTCTGCCGGCTTCCGCGACCGCAGTGGCGGCCGCCACCCTCGCGCCGACCGTTTACGCCGGTGAGAACTCGGCGGCCGAAATCTGGTGATCGCCGTCCGCCGTGCCCCCGACACGCTGCAAATCGCCGCGAAAATTCGCTTTGCGACAAGTTGCCGGTCTGGCCTATAATCACAGATCGGCGGCGGGCCGCAGTGGCTGGTCGCAGCTTTTGGCCAAATGTGTCCGCAGACGGCTGTCGGGTCTGGACACGCTCCTGTTCGGAATTGCCGAACCCCAAGTGGCTCGATGTCCACGACTGCCGACCTGGAATCGCTCGTCCAGCAGGCTCGCAAAACCCTCCGCCAGGGGGAGTTGCGACAGGCCGAGCAATTGTTTGAGCAAGCGATCGCTCAGGATCAGGCGCACGTCGCCGCCCACGAAGGTCTCGCCACAGCCGCCTTCATCAGCCAGAACTATCCCCGGGCCATCGAACTCTATCGCCGCGTCTTGCAACTCGACCCCCGCCGCGCACAACCGCTGGTCAACATCGGCGCCATTCACAATCGCCAGGGAGAATTTCAGCAGGCCACGAAGACGTTGCGGCAGGCCCTCGCGAAAGACCGCAAATGCGCCGAGGCCTACTACAACCTCGGCATCGCCCACAAGGGCCTGAACCAGTTGAGCATGGCGGTCTCCGCGTACCGCGAAGCGATCCGACTGGCGCCCGAGATGGCAGAGGCGTACCAGAACCTGGCCAACGTGTACGTGGAAATGGGGAACTCCCAGCAGGCGATTCTCAACTACCAGCGGGCGCTGGCGCTCAAGCCCGACTTCGAACGCGCCCGCCGCGGCCTGGAAAAGGCGCAGAACGCCGTCGCGCAGGCGAAGCAGTCGGCCAGCCCGTTCGGCCGGCTTGTCCGCGTCGAAGAGACAAAGCCCGTCGCCGAAGAGATCGCCACCCGCGCGCTCACACCTCAGGAGCGATTTGAAGATCGGCTCGCCGTTCACGGACGCGCCAAAGACCTCGAACGCGTCGCCGCAGCGGTCCTGAATCAGCTCCGCGATGAACTCGAACCCGCCCTGCGCGGGCTGGCCCATGAGTTCATGCAGAACGACGGACGCTACAGCTTTGTCGACGAGTTCGGCGTCTTCCAGCGCGCTCTCGAGTCCTTCCGCAAGACCGTCGACTCGCTGGAGCACGCGTCCGAAATGCTGCGCACCCACGAAAGATTCATTCGCTCGTGAAGCGGGCGGCCGACCGCGGCGTGCTCCCCATGGATGGTGATCCTTTCCGCCGTGCATTGGCAAGCCCTGTCCACCTGCGGGCCGCGACGATGCGCTGTCGCGTGCTGGGGCTGCTGATCTTTCTCTGCCAGAGTGCCGCCTGCGCTGCGGAGTATCCCGTCGGACCAGGAGAGAAACTGGCGACCCCGGACCGCGTTCCGTGGGATGCGCTCAAACCCGGAGACACCGTCGACATCCAGTGGCGGCCGGAGCCGTACCGCTCCAAGTTCGTGCTGGCCTGCCGCGGGAAGTCCGACGCGCCGATCACCGTCCGCGGGGTTCCCGGCCCGAACGGCGAACTGCCCGTCCTCGACGGCGAAAACGCGATCACGCCCCCGACACTCAATTACCTCTCCGGCCAGCGTGGCGTCATCAAGATCGGTCCCGCCGCGTTCGCGCCCGAAATCGTCCCCGGGCATCTGGTCATCGAGAATCTGGAAATCCGCAACGCCCGTCCCGGCTGCTTCTTCGCCTCGCGGCAGGGGTTGCTGGAGTATTCCAATGCCGCTTCCTCGATCTACGTCGAACGCGGCGATCACGTCATCGTCCGCAACTGCGTTCTGCACGGCTGCGCGAACGGGTTTTTCACGGCGTTCGAGTCGGCCGAAATCCTGCTCGACGGCTGCCACGTCTACGACAATGGCCTCGACGGCAGCATCTACCAGCACAACTCGTACACCGAATCGGCCGGCATGATTTACCAGAACAACCGGTTCGGTCCGCTGCGCGCCGGGGCGCGCGGCAACAACCTCAAGGACCGGTCCGCAGGGCTCGTCATCCGCTGTAACTGGATCGAAGGGGGCAATCGTCAGCTCGACCTGGTCGACGCCGAAGAGGGGGAGGCCATCAAGCAGGACCCGCGCTACGACCGCGCCCACGTCTATGGCAACGTCCTCATCGAAACCGCCGGCTCCGGCAACAACCAGATCGTCCATTTCGGCGGTGACAACGGACCGGAAGAGACGTTCCGTCACGGTCCGCTGTTCTTCTACAACAACACCGTGATCTCACTGCGCCCCGACAAGACCTGCCTGTTCCGGCTCTCGACAAACGGCGTCTCTGCGCGCGTGTTCAACAACATCCTGCTGACGACTGCCGCCGACCCGAGCCTGCTGTCGATCGTCGACGACACGGGCCTGGTCGAACTCTCGCGGAACGTCATTCGTCCCGGCTGGCGGGAATGCCACGGCGATCTGACCGGCCTGATCCGCGCGTCGGGCAATATTGAAACCAATGACCGCGTGGTCACCGATGTCGCTGAACTCGATCTGCGCCTGTTCGCCGGCTCTCCCGCCCTTGACGCCGGCCGTGAGACCCCCAAAAGCTACCCGGTCGACCGACAATTCCGCGCTCCTCACTCCTCTGAACCCCGCCCGCAATCCGGTCCCCTCGACATCGGCGCCTTCGAGTTTCTTCCCTGACCGACTCGTCTCTTGAGTCGTGGGGAACAAGCGCTGCCCGGGGAAATTGATGCAGGCCGAACTCCGCTCTCGGACGAATCCCTGATTGACGGCCTTCACACACGAGAGGCTCGGCAGGAGCCTCGCCCTCCCGGCCTATTCACTCACACAAGCAAACTCCCTGAGCGCAGCGGCCACGACCGGCTGTGGACACGACCACACCAGGAAGAACAGCGCCTCGCGCACCGCAAGCTCCGCCGGATGACCCGAGACGTAGCCCGCTCCCTTGGAAGCAGCCAATTGCGCCTGCGTGACCCGGAGCACGAGCGAATTTGCCCGCTGCCGCAGCGCCGCCGGTGACCCGAATGGAGCCTGGCCGTTGACCACGGCATACATGTCGGCCCGCACGCTCTCCAGTTCAGCACGTAACGGCGGCACAATCTCGTGCAGATCGGCGCGGCGCTCCGCTTCAATTTCGAGGTCACGCACGCTGCGAGCAGCCAGTCCGACTGCGAGCGCCGAAGTCGTGACCGAACCTGTCCCGCCGGACGGAGATCGGTTGATGACGCCCTCGACCGGCCCGGCAACCGTGCAGTCCGCCGGGACGCGCACGTTGTTGAGCAGCACTGCGCACGTCTGCGAGGCATTGAGCGCCAGCAGCCGCGTCGGCGGACGAATTTCGATCCCGTCCAGCTCGCGCGGCAGCGCGACCAGCATCTGCCGCCCGTCGCTCAATGTGCCGCCGGTGACGATGTAATCGGCCGCTGGCGCCCCGGTCACCCAGGGGACCGTCCCGGTCAGTCGTAGCGAGCCACCCTCCGGCTCGATCCTGACGGCCGGCTGCACGAGATGCTGCCGCGACGTCGTCAGGTGCGAAATCCCCACAGTGGCGAAGATTGCCCCGCACGCCAGATCCGGCAATAGACGTTGCTTGAGCGATGTATTCTCGGAATCGACGATCCGCTGCACGGCCGCGTTCCGCTGCGTGAGGATGAACGTCGTGATGAGGCAGGCCGTCGAGAGCGACTCGTACATCGCGGTCATGTCAGCCGCTGAGCGCTCCTCGCCGCCATATTCGCAGGGAATGTTCGACCGCAGGACTCCTGCCTCCGCCAGCCAATTCAGCTGCGCCTGCGGCCACGCGGTCGTCGCATCCAGAGCCGCCGCGGCAGCACTCAGCCGTTTCAGCAATCCTGGATCGACCAACCCGCCATCCCCGTTTCGCGCACTTCGGTCGGACATTCGCACTTACCTCTGACCTCTGACGTCTACCCTCTCTCCTCCCGCACCACTCGGCTCCGCAACACTCCCAGTCGCTCCACCTCCAACTCGACCACGTCCCCCGGCTGGATCCACCGGTCCAGTTCCAGGCCGCAGCCCGTTGGCACGGTTCCGGAGCCGATCACGTCTCCAGGATATAGCGTCTCGTCCTGGGAGATTGCTGAGATCATCTCCTCGAACCGAAACTGCATCGCGCTGCTGTTCCCGCGCGACCACTCCTCGCCGTTGACCCGCGCGGTCATCCGCAGATTGTATGCATCGCCGACCTCGTCCGGCGTCACCAGCCACGGTCCGAGCACGTTGCCGGTGTCAAAATCCTTGCTCTTCGCCGGCCCCAGCCGGCCCGCCATTTCATAGAGCTGGAAATCTCGGGCGGTGAAATCGTTGAAGATTGTGAAACCCGCAATCCATTCCCGCGCGCGGCTCACCGGAATGTTCTTTCCTTCGCGACCAATCACGACCGCCAGTTCCAGCTCATAGTCGAGCCGCTGAGTGAACGACGGCCAATGCACATCCGCCTCGTGACCGACGACGCTCGCCGGATTTCCCTTGTAGTAGATCGGCCGCTCATACCACACTCGCGGCGGTCGCAGGAATCCGCGCCCCAGCACGCGCGCCAGTCCCCGGTCCAGGCCCGCCAGCGGCCCGAATTTCCATTTGGCGACCGTCCGCATCGCCCCGATATAGTGCCCCTCGAAGGCCAGGCAATCGCGAATTGATCGCGGCCGCGGCAGCGGCGCCAGCAGCCGGACATCCTGCAGTCGCGCAATGGCTTCATCGTCACATTGAGCGGCCGCCGAATCCACGAGCTGCCGCACGGTTGCGACGGCCCGTTCGCCGCCGTCCAGAAGAGCGAGCATGCACTCGAACGGCGCTGCGTCGATGCCCAACTTGATGGCTGCCGCGCGCAGGTCCAGCAGGGATGCGCTGTCCGGACGGACAACGCCGATCGTCGGTTGTGAAGCTCCCGATCGAATGCATGTGACGAGCTTCATGTCAGTGTCCCGCCCCTTCGGCTCTCCTCCGTGACCTCTCCGTTTCCTCTGTTGCCTCCTGCTTTTTATTTATGGCCGACGCTGGGCAGCCATCAGGGCAAGGGCAACGACGCATCGAGGAGCGCCACAACCCGCGCCGGACCGGCCGAGCCCCGGCGCACCTTCAGCGGGAAGGCGCAGACCGTGAACCCCCACGGCGGCAGTTGGTCAAGCTTCGCCAGCCGCTCCATGTGGCAATATTCCCGGTCGACGCCGACATAATGCGCCTGCCAGAACACGTCATTGCGTCCCGTCGTCTTCGCTTCGCGAGCCTGGACGCGCAGCGGGCGGTCCCAACCCCAACTGTCGATCCCCATCACGCGCACTCCCTGGTCAATCAGCCAGCGCGTGCCTTCGGCCGACACGCCGGGACCGGCGTCGAAGTATTCGGGTGTTCCCCACAGCTGGTCGTTGCCGGTCTGGATCAGCGCGATGTCCCCCGGTTGAAGTGCATGCCCGGCCGGCAGGGCCGCCTCCAGGTCGCGGGACGTGGCTGCGGCGTCGCGCGGCAGTCCGCGGATATCCAGCACGACCCCGGTGCCGATGAACCAGTCGAGCGGCAGTTCGTCGATTGTCCGTGCGGGGCGGCCTTCGCTCACCGGCGCATAGTGCCAGGGCGCGTCGACGTGCGTCGTCCCGTGCGTGCTCAGCTCGATCGTGTCATTGGCCCAGCCCAGCCCGGTCGGCAAGTGCTTCGCCTTGAGGCCAAACAGCAGCCGCAGCACCAGTAGCCCGAACTTGTGATTCTGGTACCGGACGCGCGTCCGCGCCCACCACGGCGCCCAGCGGCTGTCGTCTTCCAGCGGCAGGCTGAGATCGATGATGTGCATTCCGGCGCGTGGCTTGCCTGGTGCTCAGCGTCGCGGCACAGAGTAGCAAAAGGCGATGCGAAAATCGCACGCTGGCCGTGTGGTCGTCAGCGACCGGCCGGGCCACCGATAGAGAACAGATGCTTCTCGCTGCGGATGTACAGCGCTCCGTCGGCAATCGCGGGCGAGGCACAGCAGAACTCGCCGACGGGGTTCTCCGCCACGACGTCCGGCTTGTCCTCTGCCGGCCGGACGATCTTCGTCACGCCGTCGTCGTCGAGGAAATACCCGCAGCCGTTGGCCGAAACCAGCGAAGCGCTGTAATGTCGTCCCAGCCGCGCCCGCCACAAATGTTCTCCCGTGGCGGCATCAAAACAATGTGCAATGCCTTCGTCGTTCGCCACCAGCAGCTTGCCGTCGGCCAGCACCGGCGAGGGAACGTAGCACCGCGCCTCCGTCGAGTGCCACGCGACATGAGACTGTGTGACATCCCCCGTGCCATCGCCCCGCAGCGCGAGCACGTGATAGTCGGGATACCCGCCGACGAAGATAAACCGCTCGCCATCAAACACCGGCGAGGCGACGAACTGCTCGGTCGGCCCCTCGTGAGTCCACAGCGTCGAGCCGTCGTGCGGATCGAATGCCGCTACGTGCAGGCTGCCGGACATCGCCAGTTGCGTCCGCCCCGCCACCGTCCGCAGCAGCGGCGTCACATAGCTGCGGATGCCATGCGCCCGTGGCGACTTCCACACGGTGTCACCCGTCTCGCGGTCGAGCGCCACCAGGTAGCCCTTGCCGTCATGATCGCCGTTCAGGATCACCAGGTTCTCGAACAATACCGGGCACGTGCAGAACCCGTGCGCGCTGATGAACTCGCCGACGCGTTTCACCCACCGCTGGTTCCCGTCGAAGTCATACGCCGCGGCGAGCATGACGCCCGGCGTGATCTTCCGCTTTGTTCCGACGTTGGGAGCGTCGATCAGCGAACCGTCGGTCTCCAGGAACGTGACGTACACGAGTTCGCCGTCCGTCGCCGGCGTTCCCGACGCGCGGCTGTTGAGCTGGTGCAGCGTCTCGAGCGGCGTGCGGACCACCGTCTGCTGCCAGAGGACGTGCCCGTCCTCACGATCCAGGCACAAGAGCACCCGCTCCTGCGACTCCGGCAGGCAGGTCGTCAGAAAGACGCGGTCGTTCCAGACGATCGGCGACGAGTGCCCGTCTCCCGGTACGTCGAGTTTCCAGCGGATGCTTTCGCCGGTCGATGCGTCCCATTTCGTCGGGACATTCGCTTCCAGGCTCGTGCCGTCGCCGCGCGGCCCGCGCCAGCCGGGCCAGTTTTCGGCCGTCGCAGACAGCGACAGCACCCAGAGCGCGAGGATGACCGCCAGAATCGGGTACCGTCGAGCCGCGTATCCTGTCATGCCGAGCCTCGTATTTGGTGATCGCTGACGGCTGACCGCTGAGGGCTCACTTCGCTGCCGTCTGATTCGACGCCACCGCCGGCTCAAACGTGGCAATCACCTCACCGTTCGTCCCGTTCCAGACGCGGATGACTCCGTCCTCACCGGCCGACGCCACCACGCCTTCATCCCGCGACGCCACTGCCGCATACACGAAGTCCTTGCTGCCGTCGAACGACCGCTTCGGAGTGCCGTTACCGGCGTTGTATACCCGTGTCTGCGGATCGCCTCCGCACGTCACCAGCAGATCCTGCACGCCGATGTAATCGACGTCCGTCACCTGCTTGTTGAATCCACTGATCGTGCGAATCTGTTCCCCGGTCGCCGTATTCCACAGCTTGACGGCGTTGTCGGCGCCCGAGCTCGCGATCGCGCTGCCGTCGGCCTTCATCGACACGCCCAGGACGTGGTTCGTGTGCCCTTCGTAACCGCGAATGAACTTTCCCGTCTCGACATCGAACGTCTTGACGAACTTGTCGGCCGCTCCGCTCACCAGCGTCTTCCCGTCACGCGAAAACTCGACGTCGAACACGGTGTCACTGTGCGCTTCCGCCAGCTCGCGAATCAGCGAGCGGCCGGCCACGTCCCAGATCTGAACCTGACCGCTGCGAGACGGCTCGCCGCCGCCGGCGGCGAGCTTTGTGCCATCCGGGCTGAATGCCAGGCACAGCACCCGGTCGACCATCGGCGACATCGACACGTCCAACGGATTCTCGGCCGAAGGTCCGATGCGCGCGACCAGTTTCCACTGCGGCCGCGTCTCCCAGACAAGCGCCAGATTGTCGGCTCCGCCAGAGAGGACAGAACCATCGGCCAGGGGGGCGACCTTCGAGGCCGCGCCGGCATGGCCGGTCAGCACATCCAGCGGCTTGCCGCTGGCCGCCAGCCACAGCCGCACCGCGCCGTCGTCGCCAACGGTGATGAGTTGTACTCCATCGCCGCTGAAGCTCACGCCGCGGATTGCCGGCCGGGCCGCGGCGGCTGCATCCGCGGCGGATTTCGACGCCTGTTCCGCCTGGGTCGTGGCCTGCGTCGCCGATTCCAGCGGCCTTCCTTCCGCCTGCCGGCCCTGTAGAACCGTCGAAGTGCTTCTTGCGACAGCTTGATCGCTCGCTCGGCGGAGACCACGCCCTCTTTCGCTTTGTCGCGGGCTTCGGTCTCCTTCTTGAGCGCCGCCTCGGCGTCGGTCTTCTTCTTTTTGATCGCCTCGTCATTGGGCGCGGCTTCGAGTTCCTTTGCGGCTGCGTCGAGCGCCTGCTGCGCCGCCACGACTTTCGGTTCGGCTTCCGCCAGTGTCTTATCGGCGGCTGCCTTCTGTTCATTCGCCTTCTTCAGCGATTCGTCGCGGCTCGTCACATCCTTGTCTGCTTCTTTCAAGGCCGCGTCGGCCAGCCCCTGCTTGTCCTTGGCGACCTGGTGATTGTCGGCCGCCTGTGTGGCGGCGTAATCCAGATCCGGGTTCCCCTTGACCTCGGCCACCTGCTGGTTCGCAGCGCGGTTCCAGACGCGTGCGATCCCGGCGGCATCGCCCCCCGCAACGAACTGCCCGTCCGGGGTCACCGCCACGGACGTCACCGCACCGGTCAGATTCTGTGTAAAGGCCTGTTCCCCCGTGTCCAGCTTCCAGATCCGTACCGACATGTCGTCGCTGCCAGACAGGATTTCATTGGAGCCTGCCAGCAGTGTCAGTGAATTGACCGCTCCGGTGTGCCCCGCAATTTCGCGGATGACGGCGGTCGCGACGTCCGGCTGAGGCAGCGGCCACACGCGAATCGGACTATCGGCGTGGCCGGTGATGACCTGTGTGCCGTCCGCATTGAGGACCAGCGCCCGAATCGGCGCCGGCGTCGTGGCCGTCGCAGCGGGCTGGCCGTCGGCCAGCTTCCAGGTACGAATTGTCGCATCTTCTCCGCCGGAGATGAGCAGCGCGGCGTCCTTCGAGAACGCCAGCCCGTTTACGGCCGCAGTGTGCCCGGCCAGCGTGGCGCCTTTGGCGCCCGTCGCCAGGTTCCACAGCACGATGCTGCCGTTCGCGAGACCCGTTGCTCCCTGAGTTCCGTCGGCGCTCACGGCGATCGCAGTCACCGGCGCGTCTGCCGCCAGCTTCTGCAATTGCACGTTGCGTTGCCGCTCCCACAACTTGATTTCACGGTATCCGCTCGACGCAATCAGGTTGCCGTCCGGGCTGATGGCCAGCGCGTGCACGAAGTCCCGGTGCGCCGCGCCGGCGGGATACATCGCCGCGCCATCGCGCTGAATCGCCGCCAGCGCGGGATCGCTGAGCTGCGCCACTTCGCGCTTCGTCGCCAGATCGAATACCGCAATCCGGTTGACGCGTCCCGCCGCGAGAAACCGCGCTCGCGGCTCGAGCGCCAGGCTGAACACCGCATGGATCGAATCCGCAATCGGCTGCCAGTTGAGTCCGGCGTCTCCCGCGACCGACTGGCCCGGCTTGGCGCCCTCCTCGATCCACTTCCGCAGAATGCCCAACTCCTGAGGCGTCAGCGACTTCGCCGCCACGGTGTTCGGCAGCGGCGGCATGAACGGCTCGGCAGCGCGGGCGGCTGCTTTGTACAACAGGCTCTCGTCCGGCTTGCCCGCGACGACGCAGACTCCGCTGCCGCCCCCCTTCAGGATCGCGTCAACGTTTTCCAGGACGAGGTCGCTCTCGGCCGTTGTCCGGTTGTGGCAGGCGAGACATTTTCCCTGCAGGATTGGAAACACATCCATGTTGAAGTCGACCTCGCGGCCCAGCGCCGGATCGGCCGGTTGAATGGCCTGGGCGGCATCGTCGGCAACGACGATCGATGACCAGATTCCGCACGAGGCAAATGCAGAGAGCAGCAGGCGGGTACGCATAGGGAGGACTTCAGAGGCAGGATCAATACTCGAGGAGGGAATCGCAATTCGTCATTTGTCGACGGTGGGTCATTCCGCAATGGGATGGCATCATTCCGTCACCGTAATTGTCACAGGCACATCCACCGTTGCCGCACCGGCGAATTCCATGCTTCCCTGGACGACCAGGTTCGCAACGGCCCCAGCCGGCGCATCGGCCGCGGCCGCCACGGTCAGCACGGCCTCGGTCTTGTCGGCCGCAATGACCTGCGAATCAGACGACAACCCGGCTACTCCCGGCGGCAGCTTCAGCGACACTGTGATCGGCCCGGCAAATCCGTTCTGCCGAGTGGCGGTGACCTTGATCTGCAGCGACGCGCCGCGTTTCAGATTGCCGCTGTCCGGAACATTCGCCGCCAGCTTGATCGGCGCCGCGCGGACCTCGACCAAAATCGTCGCCGACGGCGGCGTGAAGCTCTTGTTCTGCGGCGCCGCTGCTTTCGCGGCTTCTTCGGCGGCCTTTGCAGCAGCTGCGCGCTTTGCTTCAGCCGCGGTTGAAGCGGCCGTCGCAGCTTGTTCGGCTTTCTCGGCAGCGGCTTGCGCTTCGGCGGCAGCCTTGTTCGCACTCTCGGCCGTGGCGAACGCCTCCTGCTTCTGTTTGGCGGTTGCCTCCGCCTGCTTGCTGGCTTCGGTCGCCGCGGCGAGGGCCTTCTCGGACTCGGCAGCGGCGGCAGCCGTTTGTTCAACCTGTGCTTTGACAGTCGCCACTGATTGCTCGGCGGCTGCCACACCCGCCTGCGACGACTCCTTGGCCTTTTGTGCTGCCGCGAGTGCCGCGTCGCTGTCCGCTTTTTGTTTCTTCAGCGATTCGCTGTTCGGATCGGTATCCAGAGCGGCCTGCGCGGACTTTACGAGTTCCGTCGCCATCTGCACGACCTTGTCCGAGTTGGACAGCACCTGCTGCGACATCGCCAGCGACTGGTCGGCCTTCGCTTTGGCCGCCTGCGCGTCGGTCGACTTTTGATCGGCCGCTTTCTTTGCATCGGTCGCCTGCGTGAGCGCGGACGACGACGTCTGGGCGGCCGCGTCGGCCGTGGCTTTCTCATCGGTCGCCTGTTTCAGCACCGCCGCTGCGGCAGCCGCCTTCGCCACGGCATCCGTCTTGGCAGCCGTGGCTGCCGTTGCCGCATCCGCCGCCGCCTTGGCTTGCGCCGTCACGGAGTCCGCTTCCGTCTTCAGTCGCGCGGCCCGCTCCGGATTGCGCGCGTACGACACCTGCCCCTGCGTCGCGAGCCAGAGTGTGTAAATGCCGGGCGCCGCGTTCTCTTTCGCGAAGATTCGCAGCAGCTTCGCCGTCTCGCCCTTTTCGAATTTGCTGTTGCCGAGATCGATATTCGTATTCCCCGGCAGTCCGCTGAACGTGAGCGTGACCGCGTCGTCAAAGCCGTTCCGCTTCTCGAGTGTGGCCGGGATCAGCGCCTGGCCCCCCTGATGGAGGACGACCTTCGACACCCCGGTGTTGACCTCGAACGCCGCGACCTCCGGCATCACCGACACGCACACCGCCGACGCTACTCGCGAAGTCGCCGGCACGTTCTGCGCTCCGGCCCACACGACCATCCCCGCCCGGACTGTACGACTCACCTGCCGGGCCTGCGCCACGGCCGCCTGCTCGGCCTGCTGCTGGGCAGCCACCGCTTCCGCGGCCTTCTTTTCAGCTTCGGCGACTGCCGCCGCCGCCGCCGCCTGAACGGCGACCGAGGAGTCCAGTCCCTGCTGCGTGAGCTGCGCCGCCTGTGCAATGGTTACGTCGTCGGCTTTCGCCGCTGCCGCAGCCTTGGCTGCATCGCGTGCGGCTGTTGTCAGTTGTACGTTCTTGTTCGCGGTCTCGAGCGCCGCCTTCAGTGGGGCCACTGCGGCATTGGCACTCGCAACCGCTCCCTTGGCCGCCTCAACCGCCGCTACAGCGGCCGCGTTCGGCAATGTCGTCGTCGCCGTCAGCGGAATTCGATACGTCCCCGCGGCTGCGCCATTTGCTGCCGTGAATGTCAGCGTCGCCGTCGTCTGACCAGGACCAATCACGGCTCCGTCGGTGGTGATCCCCGGCGGCAGGTCCCCGGCCGAAACGGCGATCGGCCCGGTGAACCCGTCGCGCCGAAACGCCAGCAGATTGACGGCAAAGTGATCGAAATGCCGCAGTCCGACCGGGAACGGTTGCCCCGGCGTCGGCGACAGCGGCACCGCCACGACGCGGAAGTCCGGCGTCTCGCGGCGAATCGCCAGCCGATACACCAGCGCCGGATTCCCTTCCGTCTCCCAGGCCCGGTGCCGGACTGAAACGCGATACGTGCCGTCCGCCGGCGCCTGCAATCGGAAGTAGGCGTCGTCGGTCTGCGTGTCGAACACGTTCTGATACAGGTTCGTCGCCGTGTCGTCCTGGGCCGTCAGACGTTTGACCGTCTCGACGCCTTTGTCGTCCTTCGTCACCTGCTCGACGATCAGATACGGATCGGCACTCGAACCAATCCGTTCGCCGAACGTTTCGAGGCACCACACCTCATTCGCCTTCGCATCGAACGCGAAATAATCGATGTCCCCCTTCGTTGCGAACTGTCCCGTGATCTCGACCGGCGCTGCGATCACCTGTGACTGGGCCGGCTCGTTGTTCGGCTCCTGCTCCAGGATGACCGGCGCGCCGGCCAGCCCGATGCGCACGGCATTGGACGGTCCCAGCGGCGACGGCAGGTGAAACGACAGCGTGTCGACATCCGCGGCAACCGAGCTGTGATAGTCGTCGGCGTCGAGGAGCGCCGGATCGGACGGGAGGGCGATCCGCGTCGCCAGTGATTCCAGCGGTACGCCGTCGAGCACGATGTCCGTCCTGGCCCCTCCCGGCAGGTTGTAGCCGTACAACGTGCAGGGGGTGCTGGTGCCGGGCAGGCCAGCGGCCGGCAATGCGAACGCGATGCGCGGGCTGGTGTGGACCGCGAGGCGATAGAAGTACTCGCTGCCGCCGCGGAAGGTGTAGTCGAACACTTTCAGTTTGTATTCGCCGGCCGAAGACGCATCGAACGCCAGTGCCGCGTCGGCGATATGCGTGCTCCGCGCGTGGCGGATACGGCGGCCGGCCGGATCGTACAACTCCAGCGTGACCGACATCCGCGAATCGATCGACAGCGCGGCGCAGTCGATCACGAGCCGCTGGCCACTCTCGGCATTGAACTTGAACCAGTCGACGTCGGTCGCGCCATCCATCCGCGCGTTGACGACGCTGTTGATCGCGAGCGCCGTTGCCGCGGCCGCGTCATTGTTCGGCTCCGCTTCGTTGGTCTCCGGCTGCACGCCGACGCTGAACCGCCGCGGGTTGCTCGCTCCGAAACGGCCTTCCGCCACGACTTCATACACTCCCGGCGGCAGGTTCGACGCCGCCGACACGACAAACACGTTGTCGACCGGCTGCTGCTGGCCATCGACGGTCTGCATCTTCGGCACGGCCGACAGCCCCGGATGCGTGAAGTGCAGCGCCTTCAGCTCGTCGATGTCCTCACCGCCGGTGACGGTGACTTCGGTCGTCGCCCCGACTTGCATTCCCGGCGGAAACACAGCGTACAGACGAGTCTGCGGCAATTGCGCCTGAGCCGTTGCAGCGAGCAGCGACAGCAGTCCGGCGATGGCGATAGCGCGGGTCATCAATTCTTCCCCGTTTCAATGTTGCGGAGGTGCAGACCTGACAACACGGACGTCGCTTTACTAGCCGCGACCGTCAGGGAGCGAACTGAACAGAAGTAGGCACCCGCACGCTCCCTCACGGTCGCGGCTGGTATTGCCAACGCGTTCGCGGACGCTCAGTCAATCCTCAATGGTTGAACAGGAACTCCTTCGTGTTCACCAGCGCCCACACGATGTCCTCGTACGCCAATTGCGGATTGTCCTTATGCTTCTCGATGTGGGCTGTGGCGATTTTCAGCTCTTCGGCGTCCGGCTCGCGCGAGTACACCCACCGGTACAGCTCGCGCAGCTTCTCTTCGTCGGAGCGATTCTTGTCGGCGGCATACGTCGCCGCGCGACCGCCGCCCGCGGCAATCTTTCCCTGCACTTCGCTGCTGTTGAGCAGGTGCAGGCTCTGCGCCAGGTTCGCTTCCATCGACCGTTCGCACTCGCAGGCCGTGTCCGCCGCCGGCTGACCAAACACTTTCAGGAAGTACGGCGCGATCGACACATCCCGCAGCTGCATGGCCGACGTCCCCTTCGGCAGTCCGCTGTAGTCCTGCGACGAACCGGTCACCTGGTGGAACGCGTCGTACAGCACTTCGGCGCCCAGCCGCTTCGGGTAGTAACGCGAGAAGTTCTGCTTGTCCTTCAGGTTGTACTCGTTCGGCAGCGACGTGAGCTGATACGTGGACGACGTGCAGATCGTCCGCACGAGGTCTTTCAGGTCGTAGTGGCTCGCGACGAAGTGGCTCGCCAGTCCAGCCAACAGCTCGGGGTTCGACGGCGGGTTGGTCTCCCGCATGTCGTCTTCCGGCTCGACGATCCCGCGGTCGAAGAAGTGCTTCCAGTACCGGTTGACAAGCGAACGCGCGAAGTACGGGTTCGTCGGATCGGACATCCAGGCTGCCAACTGGATGCGCGGGTCGCGATCCGGAGGCACATCCAGCGCGGGCGAACCGAGGCCGGCCGGCTTGAGCTGCTTGCCGGTGCGCGGGTGTTGCGCCTGCGCCTGTCCTTCGTTGTGGAAGATGCGTCTCTCGCGCGCCTGCGGGCTCAGGCCCACCTGCTGGTTCTTCGTGCCGATCCGGCTGAAGAACGCCGCAAAGCCGTAGTAGTCATCCTGGCTCCACTTCTCGAACGGATGGTGGTGGCACCGGGCGCACTGGATGCGAATCCCCAGGAACAACTGCGCCACGTCCTCGACCTGCTCGTTCGACTTTGCGACTTCGCGATACCAGATCGTCGCCGGGTTGTGCTCCGCGTCGCCGCTGGCGGTGATGATCTCGCTGACGAACTGGTCGTACGGCTTGTTCTCGTACAGGCTGTCCCAGATCCACTGGTAGAACGCAAACGTGCCGGCCAGGTCATCCGGGTTGCGCTTCTTGTTGCGCAACACCATGTTCCACTTGTTGGCGAAGTAGTCGGCGTACTGCGGCGAGCTGAGCAGGCGATCGACCAGCTTCTCGCGCTTGCCCGGATCGGCCTCGGCGAGGAATGCTTTGACTTCCGTTTCCGTCGGGGTCGTCCCCGTGATGTCCACGTGCACCCGGCGGAGGAACGTCGCGTCGTCGCATACCGGCGACGGCGGAATCCCCAGCAGCTTCAGCTTGTTGAAGACCGCCTCGTCGATGAAGTTCTTCACCGGCGGCAGCGCCGCGATTTCTGCTCCGAGCGGAATCGTCGCGCGGAATGTCGACACCTGCCCCTGATACCGGGCCATGATCGCCACTTCACCGGCCAGGTCGAGCGTCGTCACCAGTCCCGTCGCGGCCGCTTCCGCCAAGTCCGGATTGTTCGGCTCGTATAGCGCCATCCGCGTCACGTCTTCAACACTTCCATCGCTGTACTGCGCCAGCACCGCAATCTGCTGGGTCTTGTTCCGCCCCATCAGGCGGCCTTCCGGCACGCACTTGATTCCGACCACCTTCGGGTCTTCCGGCTTGCCGAACGGCATCCCCTGTTCGATCCACCGCACCAGCAGCTTGTACTCGTGACTGTCCGCATCGATCCTCTTGCCGCCGCCGTGTGGTGACGCCCCGCTCGCCTTCATCAACAGCAGACTCTTGTCGGGCGCGGGCAGAAAGATGCGCCGGCCGCGGGCTTCCTTCCGCAGGAACTCGAAATCGTCGTCCGGCACGAAACCGAGCAGCGACAGTTTGAATCCGTTTTGCCCGCTCGCCTTGCCGTGGCAGCCGCCGCCGTTGCAGCCGAACTTCGTAAAGATCGGCACGATTTCGTTCGTAAAGTTGATCGGATGCTGCTGGGCGAAGTCCTCGACGCGCACTTTGACAGTTCCCGCCGGTCCCTCGCTGCTGGTTGCCGTGACCACGGTCTCGCCGTCGGCCAGCGGCGTTACGAGGCCGGTCGCGTCAATCGCGACGATTCCGGCGGGCTCGCTGGCAAACGTCGCGGAGCGGGTGATGTCGGTCTGCAAACTGTCGGCATGGACCGCACTGACGATCAGCTGCTGTCGGGCGTCCCGCCCCCGGACGACAACCGCATCGCCTGTCGCGGCCGGCTCGATTTTGACCGTCTGGATTGGTCCAGGCTGATCCGGCGTGGCCGCGGCGCCGGGGAGGGCCCAGGCGGCCAATGTGAGCAAGGGGACGGTCCATGCGAACAAGGTTCGTCGCATCGTCTCTCCTCCGAAGCGGCTGTTGATAAGTGGCGGGTGCGACTCGCGGGGGAGTCCGGCGGCAGGAAAAACTTGGCAGGACGCGACCGGAAGGGGTTCCGGACGAGGCGGGGACCCGCGGGTGGGCTCCGTCCATGGAGCAACCTAAGTTCCCGATACCATTCAACATATCAACGGTCACTTGCGTGTCAAGGCGATCGGGTCGAACCGGCTGGGGAACCGGGGGGAAATCTGCCGCCCGCCGCTGCGATCCCCCCGGCCAGTCTGCCCGCCGGAGTTCCACGTAAACCGCTGTCAGCCGCCCAACTCGGCTCAAGCCGGCCTGGGTGCCACGACACACGCCGGTTATCCGGCCACCTGGCCGGGGGAACTGCAGGCGACCACGCCCGCGGTCAATTGCCAGCTGGCGATTCTTCCCTCGCAGGGACAGGGGTCCGACGTAGTGACATAATGTCTGTGACGCAACACAGCCGGCGTCTGCGCCCTCGAAACACCTAGTTCTGAACCACATCCCAAGCAGGTCTTCCTGCACGCTCTTTACACATCTCCACTGGTCGTGGCGACCACTCCCTGCGAGACTGCAGTCGCCCGGCCGCATCGGGACGATCCAGGCCAGCTTTGGAGGGACTCAAATGCGACGGACATTTGCGCAGCTCTTGCTCGGAACGCTCGTTCTGGCCGACTTCGGGCGATCCGCTGGCGCTCAGGACGCCGACGCCAAGCTGCGCACCGACGTCCTCGATACGATCCGCCGTGCCCAGGAATTCCTGATCAACCGACAGTCGGCGGGCGGCATCTGGGACTCCAACGCCTATGCCGAGTATCCCCTCGGTCCCACTGCGCTCGCGGTCCAGGCACTGCTCAACTCCGGTCTGCCCCCCGAGCATCGCGCAGTCTCGCGGGGATTGCAGGTCCTCAGAGACCAGCCGGCCCCTTCGTCCACTTCTATGAACTGGCGACCTGCATCATGGAGCGCTCGCCGCCGCCGGGCAGCCGGCCGACGTCGGCCGCATTGGCACGATGGCGGCACAACCGAGCGTCTGCAACTCAAGGAAGCGCCGGGAACCGTGGACGAAGCGCCTGGGGTATGGCAGCCGTCTCAGGGGAGACGACTGGTGGGATAACAGCAACACGCAGTTCGCCGCTGGGCCTGCGAGAAGCGGCCTTGGCGCCGGCATCCCTACTGACGAGGACGTCCGCAGAACGCGCAGGACCACTGGATGATGACGACCGCCCAGCAACCGGTCGCCGCGCAGCGCGGCGCCGCATATGCCTGGAGCTACACCGACGGACGCGGATTTGGCGGCTCCGGCAGTATGACCACTGCCGGGATCTCGTCACTGACGATCACGTCCGGATTTGTGCGGAGCCTCAAGGGGGAGACGGCCGACGGCGACATCGACTGCTGCGGCACAAACTCCACAGACGAAGACGTCCGGCTGGCCATTGACGCCGGCAACCGCTGGCTGGCTCAACGTTTCACCGTCGGCACCAATCCCGGTGGGCCTAACAACCTCCTCTACTACCTCTACGGTCTGGAGCGCGCCGGGCGCCTCACCGGGACTCGCTTCTACGGCGACCACGACTGGTATCGCCAGGGCGCCAGGTTTTTGCACGATACTCAAAACATTCGTTTCGGAAGCTGGCCGGATGACCGTGGCGACGAAGTCGTCGGCACCAGTCTCGCACTGCTGTTTTTGTCCAAGGGGCTCTCGCCGGTCCTCGTCAACAAGCTCAAGTTCGGACCGCGCGACGTGATCGATCGCGAGCCGGACTCCTCCTACTGGAACCAGCATCCCCGCGACGTCAGCAACCTCTGCGACTACATCAGTGGGCGCGCCAAGTGGCCCCGGCTCGTCACCTGGCAGGTCCTCGACCTCAAGGTCGCGACTCAGACGGAAGGGGTCAGTGCCCTCCTCCAGGCGCCGGTCCAGTATCTCAGCGGGCGGCAGAACCTCGACCACATCGACGATGACGAAGTCGCGCTCCTGCGGGACTATCTCGCTCAAGGCGGGTTTCTGTTCGCGGTGCAGGCCTGCGACAGCGCCGACTTCGACGAAGGCTTCCGCCGGCTCGTGACGCGGCTGTACCCCGACGGCGACCAGCAGCTCCGCAAATTGCCGCCGACCCACGACATCTACCGCAGCGAGTTCCTGCTCAACGAAGGGGCGCCCGAACTGTGGGGCGTCGACGTCGGCTGCCGCACGGCCATCGTCTATGCGCCGTTCGACCACGCCTGCCGCTGGGACCACTGGATGAAGCACGACCCGCCGCGCAGGCACACCGCCGTGCGCACGCAGATCATGAAGTCCATGCAGCTCGCGACGAACGTCCTGGCGTATGCCACCGGCCGCGAACTCGCCGACCGGCTCGATCGACCCGAAGCCATCGGTTTGGAAACCGAAGACGCCCTCAATCGCGGCAAGACCGTCATCGCCCGGCTCCGTCACACCGGCGGGTTCGATACCGCCCCGCATGCTCTCCAGCATGCCCGGTTGGCGCTCGAAAAGATCGGCATCGAACTCTCACCACAGGCGCCGACGCTGCCGGCGACCGACCCGGCGCTGTTCGACTTCCCGCTGCTGTACATGCACGGCCGCAAGAACTTCGCCCTCACCGAAGCGGAGCGCGCCAAGCTCCGCGAGTACCTGAACAACGGCGGCTTCCTGTTCGCCGACTCCTCCTGCGGCGTCCTGCAGTTCGACAGCAGCTTCCGGCAGCTGATCCTGCAGATGTTCGACCGCAAGCTGGAGCGGATTCCGATCGAGCACGAGCTGTACAACAATTCGCTGTCGTACGACATTCGGCAGGTCCGCCGGCGGATTCCGACCGGCGACACCGGCGCGGCGCTGGGCCTGCAGGAGACCCGCGGCGCACCGGTGCTGGAAGGGCTGGAGCTCGACGGACGTTACGTCGTGGTCTACAGCAAGTATGATCTGAGCTGCGCCCTGGAGCGGCAGACCCCGGTCTCGTGCGCCGGCTACCCGCGCGACGAAGCGGCCAGGATTATCGTCAACATCGTGTTGTACGGACTGTCGCAATAAGAGAGGGGCAAAGGATTAAAGGAGTCCAGGAGCAAAGGGAAAGCGCGCCTTGGACGTCCCTCTGCTCCTTTGATCCTCTACTCCTTTGCTCCGCATTACCCACGCCCCACTACCCACCTTGAATCGCAATCCCACTCGTGCCGTACGCATCGGCTCCGTCAATATCGGCGGCGGCCACCCCGTCGCCGTTCAGAGCATGACGGCCACGCACACTCAGGACATCGACAAGACCGTCGGTCAGATCCAGGATCTCGTCAACGCCGGCGCCGACGTCGTCCGCATTGCCGTGGACAGCAAGAAGGACGCCGACGCCCTTGCCGAAATCAGCAAGCGGGTCGAAGCCAATCTGTCGGTCGACCTCCAGGAGAACTACCGGCTTGCGGAACACGTCGCGCCGTACGTCTCGAAAGTCCGCTATAACCCCGGGCACTTGTATCACCACGAGCGCGAGAAGCCCTGGCAGGAAAAAGTGAAATACCTGGCCGACGTCGCCGGCGCCAACGACTGCGCGATGCGCGTCGGCGTCAACTGCGGCTCCGTCGACCCGGCCAAGAAGGAAAAGTACGACCCGCACGACGCGATCTCGCCGATGCTCGAAAGCGCGCTCGACCACTGTGCCTTCCTCGATTCGATCGGCTTCACCCGCTACTGCGTCTCGCTGAAGGATTCCGATCCCCAGCAGGTCATCGACGTCAACCGCCGTTTCGCAGCCGAGCGTCCCGACGTCCCGCTGCATCTCGGCGTCACCGAAGCCGGCATGCCCCCGGACGGCATCATCAAAACCCGCATCGCGTTCGAGCAGCTCATCAGCCGCGGGATCGGCGACACGATCCGCGTCTCGCTGACGGTTCCCAACAACCGCAAACACGAAGAGATTGCCGCCGGCCGCAAGATCCTCGACGACATCGCCAGCGGCCGCGTCCGCAGCGTGGTCGATTTCGGCCTCAGCACGCTGAACATCATCAGTTGTCCGAGCTGCTCGCGCGTCGAGAACGAAGCCTTTGTCGAACTGGCCCAGCAGGTCAAGGAGATGACCGCCTACGCCAAAGACCACAAGATCACGATCGCCGTCATGGGCTGCCGCGTGAACGGCCCCGGCGAAACGGACGACGCCGACCTCGGCCTGTGGTGCGGACCCAACTACGTCAATTTCAAGCGCGGTCCCGAAGACATCGGCGCCTTCAGCTACGACGACATCCTCCCGCGCCTCCGCGCGGAACTCGACCAGCTCATCGCAGCTCGCCAGTCATGACCACCCTGCCACGCCCGTTGCGCAGGGTGTGAAGAACGGTGTCGCTGATCGCTGACGCCTGATCGCTTCCTCCCTCACACCCGCAGAAACACCCGCTTCCGATACAGGAAATACAGCAGCAGCCACTTGAGGGCCAGCACTGCGACCGCCCCCAACAGCGGCGCGTACGCTCCGGTGTGCGGCAGCGCGCCGCCCAAGAGCCGCTCCAGCATGAACTTGAAGTCGATGAACTTCGGCAGCATGTAGATCAGGATCGAGTTCATCCCGATCACGACGAAGAAGAATGCCCACCGCCGCAGCCGCCACACGTCAATCACCAGGTAGAACAACGACAGAAATAGCAGGCTCCATCCCGCGCAGTGCAGCACGAACGAGCTCGACCACAGGTTCTTGTTGATCGGAAAGTCCCGGTCCCAGAAGTGCGCGAGAGCCAGGCAGATGGCCCCGACGACCGCCATTGCGGCAGTCTTGAAATATCCGCTCCGCTGGCTGTCCTTCAAAAACTGTCCGGTCATCGCGCCGGCCAGCGCCGTGCCGATCGCCGGGATTGTCGCGAACAGTCCCTCCGGATCGCGGACCTCTTTGTAGAGTTTGCCGGGAATCAACGTCCGGTCGATGTAATCGGTGAGCGTGTGTCCCGGTTCCAGGTCGCCGGCGCCGAATCCGGGCACCGGGACAAACTTCAGCGCCGCCCAGTACCCGATCAGCAGTCCTGCGAACCAGACCAAACGCCCGCGCCACCCCGTGTTGAGAGCAATCAGTCCGGCGAACAGATACGCCAGTCCGATCCGCCCCAGCACGCTCGGCAGCCGCGTGTCGGGCCACTGGAAACTGAGCAGGCCGTTGTAGATCGCGCCCAGCAGCACCAGCACCAGACCCCGAATGACCACATGCAGCGCCACTCGCCCTTTTGAATCTCCCCGCGCAAGTCGCTTGTCGAACGAGAACGGCATCGACGCGCCGGCCATGAACAAGAACAGCGGAAAGATCAGGTCGTAGAACTTGAACCCGTGCCATTCTGGGTGATGCAGTTGATCCGACAGCCAGTCCAGCCAGGGCCAGTCGGTCAGTTTTGCGGCCTCATGGACGATTCTCTCCGCGCCCATGATCCAGAACATGTCGAACCCGCGCAGCGCATCGAGACTGACCAGCCGCTGGTCGCGCAGATCGGTGAGCGGCAGCGGAGATGAGCTCGTAGACATGATCAGTCGAGTCGCAGAATATGGACAGAGGGTGTTCGTCGATATTGTCGCAACGCGCATTCTGCCTTCAACGAAGCGCCGCGCCGAGTTTGCCTGCTGGAGAACGCCGTCCGCATCGCAACGAGTCCAGCCCCTGCGGTGGCGACCAAGAGAGGAGTCGCAACCATAACGTGCTGTCGCACAGAATGTTGCGTCCACCGACGCGTGCACAACTTCGCATTCCCGCATCCCGCCCGGCCCGCTATACTCCCGCCCCCCACTCAATGTCGCCGTCCGCGCTCGGTCTGGTCCGTCCCTGACGAGACCACTCCGCGCAGCGGCCTCCCGGCGACTCGTTACCCCTGACTGTATTCCCAAATCGTCACACCTGGCGGCGGACCCGCCCGGGCGGGTGCACGCTTCTGCACGATGCAGTGGCGCGCCGTTCACAGCATTATTCGGGTGACACGATGTCTCCCCAGCACAACCGAGAACGGCAATCCCCAGCGGCGTTCGGCTGTCAGCCGTCAGCGACCAGATTGCGCGCGAATCCCGAATTCCAAATTCCAATATCCAAAATCCAGAATACGCTCTTCGTTCCGTTCCTCATACTAGCCCTCATCGTCTCCCCCGGCTGCGGCACGACCAAGCAGGCGGAAGCCACCCTGCAATTGCTTTCGTCCGACGCCATCGACCGCTCGATCGCGCGCATCGACTTCTCTCCCCTTAAGGGCCAGACCGTTTTTCTCGAGACGAAATACATTGTCGACCCGAAGATTACGAACTTCGTGAACGCCAATTACGTAATCAGCTCGCTCCGCCAGCAGCTCTACGCAGCCGGCTGCCTGATCCAGGAGAAGGCCGAAGAGGCCGACTACGTCGTAGAAGCCCGCATCGGTACGCTGGGCAACGACGAGAACAGCATCATCTATGGCGTCCCGGCAAATAACGCGTTGAGCGCCGCCTCCACAATCCTGCCGAGCGCCCCGCCGATTCCCGCGATGCCGGAAATCTCGATCGCCCGCAAGGACGCGAAGATGGCGGCCGCCAAGATCGCCGCTTTCGCCTACGAGCGCAAGACGCACCAGGTCGTCTGGCAGTCCGGCCTGTCGGTGGCAAAGAGCACCTCGCGCGACACGTGGGTCCTCGGCGCCGGACCGTTCGGACGCAGCACCGCCGACGACGGTTGGCAGTTCGCCGGCTCAAAGGTTCGTCTCCCCTTCATGAAGCGTAAGCAACCGATGACTGGCGCCGTCGCCGCCTATGGCCAGGAAATGCTCTTCCGCCGCCCGACCTCAAAAGAAGAAGACAAGCCCAGTGACGGCAAAGACGCCGCCAAGCCTGCCAGCGGCATCCAACAGGCCTCCGCCGAACAAGTGAAGCCCGACGCCGCCAGCACCGCGCCCGTTGCCGCTGCGTCCGCGACGACTCCGGCCCCACCCGTGACGCCCGCCGCTGCACCAGCGGGAACTGCCACAGTCAACACTGCTCCTGCCGCGACACCGCAGCCTCCGGCCCCACCCCCCTCCGCCAACGGCGCAAAGTAATCGCGACTGCCTCGTCACTTGCCGCCCTGCGACCGCCACTCCTTCTCCACAATCAGCCGCGCTCCACGCCGAAACGTCAGATACGACCACGCCCACGTAATGACCACGAACAACCGGTTCCGGAAACCGGTCAGGTAGTAGATGTGGACCACGAGCCACACCAGCCACGCGAAAAAGCCGGCAAACTTCCAGCGGCCTGTTTGCACAATCGCGCGGCTGCGGCCGATCGTCGCCATCTGCCCCTTGTCGTGAAAGTGGAACGGCTGTCGCGGCCGGCCGGCGATGTCGTCCAGAATCGTCCGCGCGATGTATCTTCCCTGCTGCATCGCCACCGGCGCCGTGCCGGGCAGCGGCTTCCCGTGTTCATCCACGGCACGCGCCTGATCCCCCGCCATGAACACCTCCGGGTGTCCGGGAATCGACAGGTCCGGCCCGACCTCCACCCGCCCCGCGCGGTCGACCGCCACTCCCAGTTTCTTCCCCAGCGCCGCTGCCTCCACCCCCGCGGCCCACAGAACCGTGGCGGCGTCGATCCATTCCTGCTCGATTTCGACGCCTTGCGCATCAATCTTTGTGACGCGGCTCGACGTCCACACCTGCGCTCCGAGCTCTTCCAGCTCGCGTACTGCCTTCGACGCGAGCTCCACATCAAACGACGGCAGGATCCGCGGCCCGGCTTCGATCAGGATCACCCGCGCCAGCTTCGAATCAATGTGCCGGAAGTCCCGGTCCAGCGTAAACCGGCTCATCTCTCCGATGGCGCCGGCCAGTTCGACCCCGGTCGGCCCGCCCCCGACGACGACAAACGTCAGTTGCCGTTTCCGTTCGGCGGGATCGGTCGTCCGCTCCGCCGCCTCGAACGCTGACAGCACCCGCCGGCGGATTTCCGTCGCCTGCTCGACGGTCTTCAGCCCCGGCGCATACTCTTCCCACTCCGGGTGTCCGAAGTAACTGTGCTGTGCACCACAGGCCAGCATCAGGTACTCGTAGGGCAGTTCGCCGAAGTCCGTCATCGCGACTTTTCGCGCGAAATCAACCGATTGCACTTCCGCCTGCAGGACATTGAGATGGGGGCAGCCGGAGAGCATGCTGCGGATCGGCGCTGCAATGTCGGCCGGGCTGAGTCCGGCCATTGCCACCTGGTACAACAGCGGTTGGAACAAATGATGATTCCGCCGGTCGACCAGCGTGACCTCGACGCCATCGGCCTGCCGCAGCATCTTCGCGGCGTTGAGCCCGGCAAACCCGCCGCCGACGATGACGATCCGTTTGGGCGTGGACATCGGGGCATTGTATCGGTCCTTGCGATGCGAGCGTATGAACTGGAGTGCTTTTACTCTCGCATTCGCTACCGGGGCCCTCGAACCCGGAGAGACATCCGAGATTTAGCGCCGCGTCCCACGTTGGTCCAGCAAGCGATCGCGGATGACCGCGAGCAAAATACGGTGGAACGCAAAGGTCGAAGAACATGCCAGCCGCCCGATATCCCTCCCTGTATCAGGTCAACACGCGCGTATGGCTGACGGAACTGTCGCGAGCGCTCGGCCGGCGTGCGACCCTCGATGACATTCCCGACGCAGACCTCGATCGCTTTGCCGAGCTGGGGTTCGACTGGATCTGGCTGCTGAGCGTCTGGCAGACGGGTGAAGAGGCGCAGCGAGTCTCGCAGACCAACGCAGACTGGCGACACGAGTTCGAGCAGACACTGCCGGATCTCAACGATGCGGACATCGCAGGTTCAGGGTTTGCGATTACGGAATACACGGTGCATCAGGACCTCGGCGGGGACGCGGCACTGGCGCGGATTCGCCGGCGGCTGCAGCAGCGCGGCCTGAAACTGATGCTGGATTTTGTGCCGAACCACATGGGTTTGGGACATCCCTGGGTGGAAACGCACCCGGAGTATTTTGTGCCGGGGACCGAGCTGGATCGCGCCCGTGAGCCGCGGAACTATCTTTGGGTGAAACGCAAGCGCGGCGACGTGTTGCTGGCTCATGGCCGCGACCCGTACTTCCCCGGCTGGCCCGACACGCTGCAATTGGATTACTCGAATCCCGCGACACAGGAGGCCATGCTCGGCGAGCTGACCCGCATTGCCGGTCAGTGCGACGGCGTGCGCTGCGACATGGCGATGCTCGTCCTGCCGGACGTCTTCGAACGGACATGGGGACGGCAGGCGCAGTTGTTCTGGCCCACGGCGACGCAACGCGTCCGCAAAAAAGTCCCGGGGTTCTGCTTCATGGCGGAGGTGTACTGGGATCTGGAATGGACCCTGCAACAGCAAGGGTTCGACTACACCTACGACAAACGATTGTACGACCGGTTGCGCGATCGCCAGGCGCGGCCGGTGCGTGAGCATTTGCTGGCAGGGCTTGACTACCAGAGCAAGCTTGCGCGGTTCCTGGAGAACCACGACGAGCCGCGAGCGGCAGCGACTTTTCCGTTCGACGTCCATGTCGCAGTGGCGACAATCACGTATCTGACGCCGGGGCTGCGGTTCTTTCATCAGGGGCAGTTGGACGGCCGAAAGGTCCGCATCTCGCCGCATCTGGTGCGTGCACCGGCCGAACCGGTCGACGCGCAGATTGCCGCGTTCTACGACTGCTTATTGCCGATCGTCGGTGACGACGTCGTCCGCGAGGGGCGGTGGCGGCTGCTGCAGTGCGGGCCGGCGTGGGAGGGAAACTGGACGCACGACTGCTTCGTCGCATTCGCATGGGACGGCCCACGGGACCGGCGACTGCTGGTCGTGGTCAACTATGCCGACCATCAAAGCCAGTGCCGGCTGCGACTCCCGTTTGAAGGTCTCGGCGACGGCCAGTGGCAGCTGCGGGACCGGTTGAGCACCGCGGAATACGTGCGCGGCGGTGACGAGTTGCAGGCCTGCGGACTGTTTCTCGATATGCGCCCGTGGCAGGCAGCGGCATATGCGCTCAGTCCGCATCGCTAAGGATCTGGACACCGATTGCTCACGAAGTGTCGTGCCTGGTTCCCGACGCTGACTGACTGCTCCCATTTGCCGTGGAAACGCCGCGGCGTGAGACGCACGTCAGCCCGGCTCATGTCCGAGACATTCTGAAGACTGACCTCGGCCAGTCCAGCGTGGGCCTCCAGGCCTTTCAATTGGCATCGAAGCCCCACCAGCGGAGGCCCTTTAAAACAGCAAAGCGACGGTTGGGCAAACTGCCCAGCCGTCGCTTTGTTGATCAATCGATACTTCGCCGACTCACGCCGCCGCGTCCTGGGCGAACAGGCTGTTCTCGCCGCGGACGACTTCCGGCGTGATGACGTAGTGCCCGCCGCGGGGACGGTCGGGCAATTCGTACATGATGTGGAACATCACTTCTTCCACCACGCTGCGCAGGCCGCGGGCGCCGGTTTCCTTCTTCTTCGCCTTGCGGGCGATCTCGCGCAGCGCCGGTTCCGTGAACTCCAGCGTGGCGCCTTCCATCTCGAAGAACTTCTGATACTGCCGGACCAGGGCGTTGCGCGGCTCGGTCAGGATCTTCATCAGGTCGTCTTCACCCAGCGG
>JAXMBS010000003.1:0-158648 GCA_046349775.1 Planctomycetaceae bacterium
CAGCGTGCTGGAGTTTATGGAGATGGGCCGGCCGTTGGCCGGAAACTCTCGCGAAGTCCTGCGCCGCGTCCGCGACCCTGAACAGGTTGTTGGGGTCTTCCGTGAGTTCAATCTGCCGTTGCTCGACGTCCACGGCATGCACGACGTGCCGCCGCGCGACGGAAATTGGCTCGTGAAACCGCTGCACAGTGGAGGAGGCCGCGGGATCGCCATTTGGAACGACGAGACCCCGGTCCCCGACGAGCCGTACTATTTTCAGCAGCGGGCCAGGGGCGATTCCTATTCGGCGGTGTTCGTCGCGCCGACGGACCAGCGCGATGTGCGGTTTGTCGGCATTACGCGGCAGATCATTGGGGACGCGCGGCTCGGCGAAGGTCCGTTTGCCTGGTGCGGTTCGGTTGGCCCGGAGACGCTCAGCGTGGGAACCGAGCAGCTCGTCCGGCGGATCGGCAACGTCCTGTCGTGGAAACTCGGCCTCGCGGGACTGTTCGGCTTCGACTTCATCGTCGATTCCGACGGCCTCCCAAGGCTGACCGAGGTTAATCCGCGCTACACCGGATCCATCGAAGTGCTGGAGCACACGCTCGGACTGGTGCTCGTTCGAGACCACTGCGCCCAGTTTGGCCTCGCATTGCCCGACACGGTTGCTCCCTCCCCCGGCGTCAAGGCGATGGGGAAGTTCATTCTCTACAGCGATCGCGACCTGATGGCGCCCGATCCGACCGACTGGCTGCTGCCGGACGAATGGATCCACGCGGAGATGTGGCGACATGTGCCGCGACTGGCCGACGTGCCGCCGGCCGGGACGATGCTGCGGGCGGGCCAGCCGATCTGTTCGCTGTTCGTCACCGGCGGATCATCATCCGAATGCCTCGATGGACTCCCGCAACGGCTGGCATCGGTCCTCTCGCGACTGGACCTGCCGCCGCGCTGATCGAGGGACGTTCAAGCGAACGCGCTTTGAGGAGAGCCGCAAGTTCGTCACAATCTGGCGATGCACAACTACGCTGAACGTCTGCACGCGGCTGTTCGGGCCAAACGGACACCGGCCCTGGTCGGCCTCGATCCCCGGTGGGAAGAACTGCCGGCGGAGTGTCGGGAGCGACATCGCGGCGGCGAACGCGATCCGTCCCTGCGAGCGGCGGCCTACGAGGAGTTCTCACAGCGGATCATCGACGTGGTCGCGCCCCTGGTGCCGGCCGTTAAGCCGCAGTCGGCATTTTATGAGGAATGCGGACCGGCAGGGGTCGCCGTGCTGGGACGGATTATCCGGCATGCGCGAGCGGCGGGACTGCTTGTGATCTGCGACGCCAAGCGCGGGGACATCGGCAGCACGGCGGAAGCGTATGCGGCGGCATACCTGGCGGGAGCGGAACCTGATGCAGCGCCGTTCGGCGCGGATGCGCTAACCGTGAATCCGTATCTGGGAAACGACACGCTGGCGCCGTTCTGCCGGGTCGCGGCCGAGCGCGAGGCCGGGATCTACGTGCTGGTGCGGACGAGCAATCCAGGGGCAGGGACGTTTCAGGACCTGGAGACCGGCGGCCGGCGCGTGTTCGAACACGTAGCGGACGTGGTCGAATCGCTGGCAGCGGCATCGGCGGGCAACGGCGCGTATGGAGCGGTCGGCGCCGTGGTGGGAGCAACCTATCCGCGCGAACTGACGGAGTTGCGCCAGCGCATGCCGCACGCGCCGCTGCTCGTGCCTGGCTATGGGAGCCAGGGGGGCTCGGCAGCCGACACGGCGGCGGCGTTCGACTCCGCGGGGCTGGGGGGGCTCGTGAACAGTTCACGAGGGATCATTTTTGCGCACCGGCGGAAGGAGTTCGCCGAGCAATTTGCGCCCGATCGGTGGGAAGACGCGGTCGCCGCGGCGACACGGGAGATGATCGCGGATTTGCGAGCGCACACTCCGGCGAGGGAGCTGTGACTGGTCCATCGTCAATGGTCGATTGACGTCGTGGACCTGCTCGCGTCCCTGAATCCGGCCCCCCGAACCCCGAATCCTCACTTCGCGTCGACGCGCCCCTGCAGCGTGGTCATCGTTTCGTTGAGCGTATACGTCAGGTAGTCGTCCTGATCGTGGACGAGCGACTCGACGGCGATGTCGAGCGCCTGCTGGGTATTGAAAAAGCTCAGGGCGCGGACGGCTTCGAGGCGCACGCGCGGGTGCTCATCGTTGACGCGGGCCTGGAGCAGGCCGAGCGGGTCATTGACGCGATCGCGCCAGTAACAGAGGACGCGGGTGGCTGAACCGCGCGCCTGCGGATTGGGCGAATTGAGCAGCGCCAACAGCAGCGGCTCGTCCACGACGTCGTGATGCTGCTTGACCCACAGGGCTTCGAGCTTGTGATGCTCGACATTGGGGTCGTCGGCCTTCAGCGCGCCGACCCAGGCGTCCACGGCGGCGATGACTTCGGTCGAGTCGCGTTCGCGGAGTTCGCGGCGGGCGCGGGAGCGCGTGCGATCCTCGTAGGTCTTGAGCAGATTGAGCAAGTGCGGAATCGGCGCGCCGGCGATCTGCGCCGGTTCGACCAGCGGGCGACCGCGGTACGTGATCCGCCAGATGCGACCATGCGATTTGTCGCGATTGGGATCGCGGAGGTTGTGCTGCATGTGGCCAATCAGCGGATTGAACCAGTCGAGCACGTACAGGGCGCCGTCAGGACCGAATTGCAGATCGACCGGGCGGAAATTGGGGTCCGATGAACGCAGCAACGGATCGAGAGGGTCGGCCGCGTAGCCGGAGCCTTCGTCCTTGAACTTGTACTGCAGGGTGCCCTGGAACCCGATGCAGTTATTGAGGAGGAAATCCCCCTGCATGGAATCTGGGAACTGGCGGCTGGCAACAATTTCGCAGCCGCAGGTCGGGCGCCACTGCTTGACGAGGAACTGCTTCAGTCCGGGGTGCTTGCGGGGGTAGTCCAGATCTCCGGAGAAGGCGGCGCCGTAGTAGTTGGCGCCGCCGGAAGCGTCGGCGACGAAGTTGCGGCCCCAGTAGTCCCAGATAATGCCCCACGGGTTGGCGAAGCCGTACGAGACGAAGATGTCGAGCTTTTCAGTGCGCGGTTCGTACCGGAAGAAGCCGGCGTCCTTGATTCGTCGCGGGCCGTACGGCGTTTCGATCTGCGTGTGATGGAAAATCCCTTCGCCGAAATAGAGGTCGCCGCCCGGCCCCCACTCGAAGGCATGGATGGCATGGTGCGAATCGGCCGAATCGAAACCATGCAGTCGCAGTTCTTTCACGTCCGCCTGGTCGTCGCCGTTGGTGTCCTTGAGGAACAGCAGGTTGGGCTGCGCGGAGACATACGCGCCGCCGTCGCCGAGTTCGATGCCGATCGGCAGATGCAGGCCGCGGGCGAAGACCGTTTCGTGGTCCGCCTTGCCGTCGCCGTTGACGTCTTCGTAGATCAGCACCTTGTCATCGACCGGCGTTCCCGGCAGGTACATCGGATACGACGGGTTGGTTCCCAGCCACAGCCGGCCTTTCGCGTCGAAGGTGAATGCCACCGGCTTCCTGAGGTTCGGGAATTCGACTTCCGACGCATACAGGTTGACCTCGAAGCCGTCGGGCAACGAGAAAAGCTGCCGCGATTCTTCCGGCGGCGTGATGTGAATTTCGTTTTGGTAGTTGGTCTCGATGGGCGTGAAGTCGCCGGTGGAACTGTCGTCGACCTTGTCGGGGACCGACTCGCCCGCGGCGACTTTCCAGATGCGCTCGTCGCGGACTTCGATCATCTTCCGCAGCTTGGCGAACTCGGCCGGGAAGTTGATGACGCCGAACGGCGCCTTGCGGTCGCCGTAGATGTAATAGCCGTTGACCGCGCGGTGGTCGTAGAAGAACTGCAGGTTCTTCTCGTTGACTTCGCGATGGATGGCCGCGAGGCGCGCCTGGTCCTGCATCGAGGCGGTTGGTTCACCGAATAGCGCCCTGTCGAGGATGTGACCGACGACGAGATCTCCGTGCTCAGTCAGATGGATGCCGTTTGCCGTCAATTCTCCGCTGGCAGTCAATGTCGGAGAGTAAAGGTCGACAAACATGACTCCGTGCTGCACCGCCGCTTCCTGCATCGCCTGCGTGTAGAGCGCGATACTTGCGTTGTTCCACCGCGCTGCCAGGATCTTGCGAGCGGGCCGGTCCTCGTTGGCAATCGGTGACACGAGGACCAGCGTCGGCGGCGAGACGCCGTTGTATTTCGTGGTGGTGGTTTCCGTGATGAAATTCGCCAGATCCTGCTTGAACTTCTCCAGCCCCTTCTCGCCGGCGAAGGATTCATTGAATCCGAAGAATGCCAGGATGACGTTCGGCCGGTGATCTTCGAGCCGATGGCCATGGTCCTTGAAGTTCAGAGAACGCGGCCGCAATGTGAGTTCATCGGCCGACCAGCCGAGATCGCGGACGACGAGCTTCTTCTCCGGGAAGCGTGCCTGCAGCAGCGTTTCCCAGTTCCCGAAATACTGCATCCGCTCGGCGAGCGTGTTGCCGATCAGGACGATCTTGTCGCCGGTGTGCAGTTCGAGATGGTGCGGCGCGGCGGCGGACGCGAGGGTCGGTGCGATGAACAACAGGCCGGCAAGCAGCGAAGTCAAACGCATGGTGTCTTGTTCAACCAGTGGCAGGAACCAGGGGGCGAGAAACCGCGGGGCCATTCTGTCACGCTGCCCCGGCGGTGTAAATCAACGGACGGTGTTGGTGGAATCACGGGCCGAAGCGTCTACACTGACTGGAACTTGACGCCGGCACGCAAACCACCCGCGCCGCATCGGACACTGTTGCTGAGGAGATTCCTTATGAACATGCGCTGGACTTGTGGAAGCCTGGTGGCCGCGACACTGGTGTGCGGATGCGGCGGCGGCACGCCGGTCGCTAATCCCGGAACGGCGCCTGCGGCGGGAAGCCAAGGTAGTCCGGCGGAGGCGGCCGATGCGGAGCAGGGTCCACCGCCGGAACAGCCGCGCGAAGCGCTGCCGCCGCAGTCGGAGCCGGCGATCACTCCGGACACACAACCGGCCGCGGCACCGGCGGGCGGCGACTCGCAGTCGACAGCGCCGACGGCAACCCCGGGCGCCATCATGCTCGCGCTCGCACCGTGGGAGGACGTGCAGAAGCACATTGCAGCCCAGCAAGGAAAGGTGGTCGTGGTCGACCTCTGGGCGACGTACTGTGTCCCCTGCCGGGAGTCGTTTCCGGGACTGGTCGCACTCAGCAAACTCGATCCCGAGAACATCGTGTGCTTGTCGGTGTCATTGGACGATCCGGAAGACGCCGAGAAAAAGGATGAGGCGCTGGCATTCCTGAACGAACAGCAGGCCCAATTCGCGAACTTCCTGTGCACGACGGACACCGACAAACTCTATAACGAAATCCTCCAGATCGGCGGGATTCCGGCGGTCTACGTGTACGGCCGCGACGGCCAGCTCGCCAAGCTGTTCAACGGCCCGACGCCGGAGGGGACCGATCACACGTACGACGAGCACATCACGCCGTTCGTGAAAGAACTCGCCGCTGCGAAGTGAATCCGGAAAACGTCGAATACCGGAATGACCAACTATCGAATGCCGGAATGGTCGTCCGATCACTGACCTCCGATCTCTGACCTCCGCCTATGCCGGCCGCTCCGAAGTACGACGTCCTCTGCGCCGGGATCATCGTCGCGGATCACGTGTGTGCGCCGATTGCGCGCGTGCCGGAGCCGGGCGGTCTGGCGATGACAGAGCGGATCGAGTTGACGATCGGCGGCTGTGCATCGAACGTGGCCGTCGATCTGGCGCGGCTGGGACTGCGGGCCTGCGTCGCCGGGCGCGTGGGGGACGACGTGCTGGGGCGCCATGTCGCCGCCGCACTCGCGGCCGAGGGGGTGGCCGGCGATCAGATCACGTTCTCGAAAACGTCGCAGACAGCGACGACGATGGTGGTCAACGTCCGCGGGGAGGACCGCCGGTTCATCCACGCGGCCGGCGCTAACGCCGAGTTCACCGGAGACGAAGTCGCGCCGGCCGCGATCCGGGACAGTCGCGCGCTGTACGTCGGCGGGTTTGGACTCAACGCGGCGCTCAGCGGAGAACGGGTCGCGCGGATGTTTCAGACCGCCCGCGCTGCGGGAGTGATCACCGTGCTCGACGTCGTGTGCGCCTGCGACGACATTGCGGGGATGCTGCGGCCGGTGCTGCCGCTGACTGATCTGTTCCTGCCGAATTGCGACGAGTCGGAAATCATCACGGGACTGCGTTCGCCGGAGGACCAGGCGCGGCGGTTTCGCGAGTGGGGAGTGGGCTGCGCCGTTGTGACCTGCGGCGGCAAGGGGGCGATTCTGGCGGACGCGACGCGGATCGTCCGATCGGGGGCATACCCGGTGGAACAGGTCGACGCGACCGGCGGCGGAGACGCTTTTGTTGCGGGCTTCCTGTATGGCCGGCTGCAGCAGCGGCCGGTCGACGAATGCCTGCAGTTCGGCTCTGCACTCGGCGCAAGTTGCGTGCGGTCCGCAGGCGCTACAACCGGAGTCTTTCGCGCGCCTGAGCTGGAGGAGTTTGTCCGGTCACAGAGACTGCCGATCACGCCGGTCTGAGTCCGCTACTGAAATTCCTCGACCGGGCTGGCGTTGGCCGTCTGTTCGTCGACGACGGGCGTCGTGGGCAGGGGGATCGTCTGCGAATCGCGATTCTTGCGGAACAGGTCCGGGAAGAATCTGCGAGGCTTTTCCGGTGGCGCAGACTTCGCCAACTGGGCGATGGCCGAAGAATCTGAAACGGCAACTTCAGGCGTCCGCGCCGGAGACTGCTGCACATTCTCCTTCGAGGAGACGGCCGGCGTGGACCGGGACCGGCTGTTCTGCACAATCCGCGCGTCGGAGCGGCAGCCGCTCAACCCGCCAATCAGAGCAAAGACCAAGACGAGAGCGGTCGTCCCAAGACGAGGCGTCGCGGCCGGATTCATTGGAAGTCGGCGTCCAGAGATCACTTGGGACGACGTCTCGTTCGGCAGTGCGGACAGGGTTGGCAAGGCAGGCGCGGGCCGTTTATAGTGGGGCTGGCAACGGGCGAATTCGTGAGCGCCAATGGACGTTCGACCCCCTTGCCGCGAACGGAAGGTAGGGCGATTAGGGGTTCTCATCGCCGCTGCCTGCCGTATCGTCCGGCTCCCACTGCTGGGGGACTCCGCGACTGTTCCAGGTGTCCTTGAGGGAATTGCAGCCGGCGGCCACACAGCACGTTGCCAACAGGATGGCCAGCCACCGCCGCGTAAACGACATGGTCCTCATGTCTGTGTTCTCTTGGTTTTGAGAAACGGACGTGCAGCGGGTTAAGGGTCATATCAGGAACGCGGTTTGAGGAAAAGATCGGTTCCGCAAGGGCGGCAGCGAACCGGCGAGCTCCGGGAAAGATTCTGCAGTCGCAACCGGATGCCGTTCGATGGCAAGGTACAAGGGTCCGGTGTCGGACGTGGCCATCGGGTGCCGCCCGCTTCCCGGAAACGCCCTGGCAGCGACCCCCCAGCCGAAATCAGCGGAGAGAATTGGTGATGACTAACGAACAGTTTGACGTGGCGATTATCGGCAGCGGACCTGGCGGGAGCGTCTGCGGGACGTTTCTGGCCCAACAGGGCTACAAGGTGGTGCTGCTGGAGCGGGAGGAGTTTCCGCGCTTCCACGTCGGCGAGTCTCTGCTGCCCGGCACTCAACCGATCTGGGAACGGATGGGGATGGCCGAGAAGCTGCAGCATTCGGGACACACCTTCAAATACGCGGGTGAATTCCGCATCGGGCGGTTCCCGAACAAGAGCGAGATCTATTCGACGATCGGCTACTTCCACAACGTGCCGCGGAGCGACTTCAGTCCGCGCCCCTACGCCTATCAGGTGGAGCGGGCGGTGTTCGACAAGCAGCTCCAGGACTGTGCGGTCGAAAACGGCGTGACGCTGTGGGAAAAGACGAACGTTCTGGACGTGATCCTGGAAGGCAATCGGGCGACCGGGGTGAAGATCCGCCGCAACGGTGAGGAAACGACCATCAGGCCGAAGTTTGTCGTAGACGCCAGCGGGCGGCGGTGCATCATGGGCCGCAAGCTGGACTGCATCGTGCTCGACAAGATCATCAAAACGTCGGCCGCGTTCGGGCATTTTCGCGGAGTGACGCGCGATCCCGGCTACCGGCAGGGGTTCTTCAACGGTTATTTCGTGCCGCACGGCTGGGTGTGGTTCATTCCGCTCACGCACGACATCATGAGCGTCGGCACCGTGCAGAATCAGCCGGCGACGAATTCCTGGAGCAACGTGCCCGAAGAGAACTTGCTGAACACGATCAACAAGTACAAGTTCATCCAGGACCGGTTCCGCAACGCGGTTCAGGTGGGACGCGTCAGGGGACTGAAGGACCTGGCCTATACCACCACCAAGTTCTGCGGCGACAACTGGGTGTCGATCGGCGACGCGAACTTCTTTGTCGATCCGCTGTACTCCTCGGGCGTACAGATTGCTCACACGACCGGAGATGAAGCGGCCAAGGCGATCCACAGATTCCTGATGAGCGGCGGCCAGCCGGACGGCGTCCGCGAGTACGAGCGATTCATCGTCGACTACCGCAAGCGCGTGTTTGGACCGATGAAGTGTTTCTACCGCTGCATGCGGAACTACAAGACGATCGCCGGGTACGTGCAGTCGACCGGCTCCTGGTTCGACCATTTCAACAACTGGTTCCTGCGGCGGGCGTGCTCCTGGGGCACCGGCCGGTTCCACCGGCATCACTGGACGATCCAGCTGATGAGCCTCATGGGCAACCTGTCGGCGTGGGGCGCGCCGCTGATCGGATTGGGGGGATGGAAGCGGTACGAGGAAAACGCCTACACGGGTGCGCGACTCGACATCCCCAAGGCCGATGAACTCGTGCACGCGGACGAGCACACCCTCGAGCATGTGCCGATCACCCAGCGGTACGCGCAGATGGCCGCCGCCAACGGCAACGGCCATGAAAATGGCCACGGCGCAGCGGAGCCGATGTCGCCTGCGGAACTCATGGCCGCCCGATAACGGACTGGTCTACCGCCGCCTGATCGGTGGCCCCCAGTTGGCTGATGCGAACCTGGGGCAACCAGGGCATCTGCAACGGTTGGCGAGATTGCGCTCGCGGCGGTACTCTTTGCGCGCCGAGAATTGATGCGTCACGCCCGCGGTCAACCGCCGCGGCAACCACACAATTCCGAAGCCGCCACCTTGCGCAATGGCGAACGACCCCTTGTGATTGCCCATCGGGCCCTGCAGTTCGACTGACGCGGGTGTCCATTCATTTCAGGATTCGGCGACTGCCATGGACGAGGTCGGCACATCGACTGCGACGGAGCCCGTTTCGCTCAATGACAGCGAACCCCGGCGCCCACTGGCCCCCGCACCACCGATGAATCGCAGTCCACTGGATTTTGTGTTTCGCGTGCCCGGCGCGCAAGTCTTGTCCGGCCGGATCGGGCGGGCGGAGTTGCGGCGGCGGCTGTTGCACATGACGCCGGGTCTGCTCCCTTTGCTGTTGTGGTTTTACCCGCACAGCTATCCGGATTGGGAACTGCCGGTGCGCGTGTGGGTGTGCGGTCTGGCGATCGGGCTCGTGTTCTTCGGGCTGAAACGCGTCGGCGAGGTGTCGCGCGACGGGGAGACGGACTGGAGCGATTCTGTCTTGTGGTATTCATTCTCCGTCATCGCTGCGCTGGGGATTGCCCCACTGCATCCCGAGTTCTCGCTGATGGTCCTCGCAATTCTGGCGCTCGGTGACGGCTCGGCAACGCTGGGAGGCAAGCTGATCGGCGGACCACGGCTGCTCTGGAATCGCGACAAGACCTGGTCCGGACTCATCTGCTTCTGGGTCGTGGGCACGCTCTTCTCGGCATGCATCTACTGGATGGAAGTGCCGAACGTGCACATTGGGGCGGCGTTTGTCATCGCCGCGCAGGTGACGGCGGCTGCCGCCGTCGCGGAATCGCTGCCGCTCAAACTCAACGACAACATGCGCGTCGGCATCGCCACGCTCGTCGCCTGCGAAACGGTGGTCGCCCACGATCCGCACGCCCTGCGAATGCTCGTGGTGTTCAGCACGATCGCCTGGCTGATTATGCTTTGGCGACGCCGGCGCCCAGCCGACGTCTGACAAACCTGACGCGTCCTGTGGCGATGAAGCCGACCACCGTTCGCGACGTCCGTGGATTCATGAGTACAGTGCCGCCTGTGTTGCAGATCACCCTGAAAGACCTCCGGCTGCTGTTCCGCGACCGCAGAGCGCTGGTCGTGCTGCTGGGGCTGCCGCTGATCTTCATCACGATCATCGGCATGTCGACCGGGCAGATCATGAACGCCCGCGAAGGGGGCGAGCAGGTTGCAATCGCGGTCGTCAATGAATCGGGGCTGCCGCTGGTTGCCGAAACACGACGGCCACAGGACGGGCCAGCGCCCGATCAAGAGTCGGAATCGGCACTCTCGCGCAGCGAATCCCGCCGGCGCGACGCAGTCGCGCAGATGGTCAAGGCACTCGGCAGCCATCAGCATTTCAGCATCTCGGAGTCGAACCACGAGCGGGCCAGGGACGAACTCGACCGCGGCAATGTGGCGCTGATTATGGTCGTTGGGCCGGAGTTTTCGCAGCGGTTGCAGACGCTGGAGCTGGCAGACATTTTGAGCCTCAGCACCGGGCGTCTGGCAACCGGACCGACAGCGCTCGACATGCGATTCGAGACGAAACCGGCGCTGGCCCGAATCGGCGAGTTGGCAGCCGGGGTCGCCTATAGCGACGTGTTGAAGACCATCGCGCCAATCGTCGCCGGCGAGTCGAACAACGTCTTCGTGAAGAACGCGGTCCGGCTGGCCGAACAGCGCGCCCGGGAGAACCCGCCGCCGGACTTTCGCCTCATCGAAGTGGTGCAGCAGACGCGCGGTACGACCAGCATCGTCTACGACTCGGTCGTGCCGTCGTACACCGTGATGTTCGTATTCTTCCTGGTGAACGTCATGGCCCGTTCCTTTGTCGCCGAACGCGAATTGGGCACACTCCGCCGGCTGCGGCTGGCCCCCATCAGCCCCCTGGGTCTGCTCGTCGGCAAGAACATCCCGTTCTACTGCCTCTCCGTCGTGCAGACTGCCCTGCTGTTCCTCAGCGGAAGGGTCATCTTCGGCATGTCCTGGGGCACGGAACCCTGGCTGCTCATTCCGGTCATTGTCTGCACTTCCTTGGCGGCCACGGCGCTGGGCCTGATGCTGGCCACGCTGATTCGCAGCGAGTCGCAGGTGTCCGCCTACGGGAACGCGCTCGTCATCATCCTGGCTGGCATCAGCGGCTGCTTCATGCCGCGCAAATGGCTTCCCGCAGTGATGCAGGATCTGAGCCTCGGAACCCCACACGCCTGGGCCCTGCTCGCCTACGATGAAATCTTGAGCCACCAGCACGTGCTGCATGCCCAAGTCGCCAAGAGCTGCCTGGCGCTGGTGGGGTTCGCTACGATGTTCTTCGCGGTCGGCTGGCTCAAATTCCGCACGGATCGCGAGTGAACGCTCGACGGAAGCTGCGGTCCCGGCGACCGGAGACGAAGCATGCCCGACACGATCGAAATCCGCGACCTGTTGCTGAGGGCCATTGTCGGCATCAATCCCAACGAGCGGGTGAACCGGCAGGACGTGCTGCTGAATATTTCGCTCGAGACCGACCTGCGGCCGGCCGCCCGCAGCGACGACATCCGGGACGCGGTCAATTATCGCACGCTTGCCAAAGAGATCATCGAGTCCGTCGAGCAGTCGCAGTTTCAACTCGTGGAGTCGCTGGCTGAGGCCGTCGCTGCGCTGTGCCTGCAGGACGCACGCGTGAGTCGCGTCCGCGTCAGCATTCAGAAACCGGGGGCGCTGCGTTTCGCCGCTTCTGTCGGCGTGACGATTGAACGAACCCGCGACGACCGTGCCCGACTCCGGGGCGCAGGCGGCGCGTCGTGACCGTCGTGCATCGCGCGTACCTGCTGCTGGGATCAAACATCGATCCGCAGCGCAACCTGCCGGCCGCCTGCCAGTTTCTCGCCCGGCACGGCCGAATTGTCCGCGTGTCAAACGTCTACGAATCACCTCCCGCCGACGGTTCGGCACAGGCGAATTACCTGAACGCCGCGATGCTGATCGAAACGCCGCTCTCGGCGGCGGAGCTGCGCCGCAACGTGCTGCCGCGAATCGAAGCCGAATTGGGCCGAGTTCGCGACCCGCATGACAAATTTGCCGCACGAACAATCGATATCGATCTCGCGCTGTTCGATCAGGACGCCATCAGCACAACTGACTTGCAGATACCCGACCCGGACCTCGAGCGGCGGATTTTCGTGGCGGTGCCGCTGGCAGAGATTGCTCCGGATTACGTCCACCCGACCACAGGCAGGACGCTGCGGGAAATCGCCACGCAACTCGGCGGCAGCAGGTCATTGCGACTCCGCGCAGACGTCCTCCTCAACTCCGGACTCTGACGTCCGGCCTGCTTCCGCTCAGACGCGACGCAGGAACGTGATGCGGCCCGGCTCGACCCACTCGGCGACGAAGATATTGCCGTCCTTGTCGAAACAGGCGTCGTGCGGATGCAGGAACCGGCCGGCCTCCCAGCGCACCGGCTCCTTGCGCATCTGCATATTGTCGGCGAGCACCGCATCGGTCCACGCCTGGTCATAGCCCAGGTGCGTGATGACCTGGTTGTGCTTGTCCAGCAATGTGATGCGGGCATGCAGGTCCGGCACGAGCATCGTCTCTCCCTGGATGTCGATGTTGGCGGGGAAGCTCAGCCCGTCGACAAAACACAGGTGCTGGCCGTCGAGTGTGAAGTACTGCAGCCGGGCGTTGGCGCGGTCCGCGACGACGAGGGCCACATCGCGGCCCGCTCGATTGTCGAGCCACAGGCCGTGCGGCGTCTTCATTTTGCCCGGCTCGGAGCCGGTGCCTCCCCACGTGCGGACCCAGCTCGCATGCTTGTCATACTGGTGGATGTAATTCGAGCCGTACCCGTCGCCGACGTAAAACCCGCCATCCGGCGCAAAACAGACGTTTGTCGGACTGAACTTGTCGACCGTTTCGTACACCCCGGCTTCGCGCGGGTAGCGCAGCTTCCAGATCCACTCTCCCTGCAGGTCCGCCTTGACGATCTGGCGGTTAAACGTGTCGGACAGGTACAGGAACTCCTGGCCGCTTTCGAGGCGGATGTCGATGCCGTGCCCGCCGGCGCAGTACTCCTTGCCGAATGAGCGGACAAACTTGCCGTCGGCGTCGAACACGAGGATGGTGTCGGTGTCGGTCCCCTTGAGGGCCCGGTGCTTGATATAGACCAGACCGTCGCGGTCGATCGTGACGCCATGCGTCACGTACCACGGGAAGCCGGTTGGCGTCTGCGCCCAGTCGTGATGGCACTCGTACTGGAACTCGCCGGACCCGACAATCGGCGGCCTGGCGCCGGCTTTGTCCGTCGCTCCGATGATGGCTGGGGCCGCGAGCGCCGCAGTTCCGGCAATAAGGAATTCGCGGCGGCTTGAGGTCGCGCCGGATTCGCGGACGGGGAACGAGGTCGACATGGCGTAACTCCAGTCGTGACCGAGGGGACTCGAGACACCCGACATCGTACACTGCGGCCTGGATTCGGCACACCAACGCAGCGCATCCTCGCGGTCTGGGGCGACCGGTTTCCAACCGCCATCACGTCCACAGGAACCAACCTCGATGAACCGCTTTCAAATCGCAGTTATCACCATGATCTTTGCCATCTCCACGATTGTCGGAACCCGCAGTGAGTCACCGCTGGCCGCCGACGCGCCCGCCAAGCTGCTGCGCCACGTTGTCCTCGTCAAGTTCGTCGACGGCGCGAAGCCGGAGCAGATCGCCGAGGCGGAGAAGTTGTTCGCGGGGCTGAAGGACCAGATCCAGGAAATCGAGGACTTCGAGTGGGGGACCGACAACAGCCCGGAGAAGATTTCGCAGGGGTATACGCACTGTTTCCTCGTTACGTTCAAATCCGAGGCGGATCGGGACGCCTACCTGCCGCACAAAGCGCATCAGGCGTTCGTGACCAAGGTGAAGCCGTTGTTTGATAAGGTGCTGGTCGTGGATTACTGGGCGAAGGGTTGAGCGGTGTGAGGCCAGATGTCAGGCGCCAATCTGCGGCACATCTGATTTCAGGCATTTGACTTGCATTCATTCGCTGCTCCCCCTTCGAATGGCTGGTCATACGTCGGCAATCAATATCACTCACTAGCCACCTCTCACCAAACACCCCGCGCAGGCGTCAAACTTCCCGCCGATTGCCGGTTTCGGACACTTGCCGCGACCGGACCTGCGGAGCAAACAGCCCCCGCTTAAGCGGCGGAAAGGGTCCCGGTCGCTTGCAGGACGGCCGAATCTCTGTAATCCTGTCAGTCACAAATCCGATCCGGCCGGCCGCCGGACCCGCAACAAGCGACTCTGGCTGGGTAGCTGGCACGGGACTGACGGCCGACGTTTCGCCCGAGGACGCAGGCTAAAGAGTGGGTCTTCTTCGGGCTGCCTCAAATCAAGGATGACGGCGCAGCCGCACAGGGGCGTCCTGGCGTTCGCCAGGTCTGCCGGCTGCCGCGCAGGGGGACTGCGCGGCAGAGCCTGCTGGATTGAGTGCGGTCCATGGAATCATTCCCTCCCGGGTATGATCTTGGCCCTGCGACATGGTTCTACCTGTCGCTGGTACTGATCATCGCGGTCTTTTTCCGATTCAACCGGTTCTGGTCCCTCCGCAATTTCGACCTCGGCCTGCTCTTGGCGGCGCCAGTGGGGTTATTGCTCGTGCAGGTACCGGGTCGGGCGGGAATCGGCTTCTCCTGGCTGTTTGCCGTCTCCGGACTGTTTCTCGTCCGGCTGCTGGCTGACCCCTTGCTGGTCCGCCGGCCACACCTGGGGCAAAACCTGAATGCGCCCGGATCGGCCTTCCTGTGCGTGGCGGCGTTTGCACTGCTGACGATGGAGGCGATTAACGGGGAAACCACTGCCGCAACCGAGCAAACCGTCCAGCAGGCGACGAACCTCGTCAAAGGCAAAGAGGACATCGTCCAGGAGGAACAACACATCGCCGCCGGGCCGGTGGCCCCGATGCTCTGGGCGCCCATCGGTGCGCCCTTCAAGGCTCCGGAAATCGCCGCCCGGGCGCTCTCGATCATTGCGCATTTGCTGGTCATTCTGGGCCTGTTGCTCGTCGGCCGCAACCTCTTTGGCGATGTACAGTTGGGCCTGGCGATGGCCACGCTGTATCTGTTGCTGCCATGCACGGCGTACGACGTGGGTGAGGTCAACCACGTGCTGCCATCGGCCCTGACGGTCTGGGCGCTCGTGGCCTACCGGCGGCCGATGGTTTCCGGCACGCTGCTGGGCCTCGCCTGCGGCATCATGTTTTTCCCGGTCTTCCTGCTGCCGGTATGGGCTGCGTTCTACGGCCGCCGCGGAGCGTTGCGATTCGGCACTGCCCTGCTGCTGGTCGCCGGCGTCGTGCTGTCGATCGCCGCCTTGACGGCGCCCGGACCGGATTCATTCGTCCGCCGGACGATCGGCACGATTCACCTCGAGGAGATGCTGGCGTTCGAGGCTCCGGTCGGCACGCTCGGTTTCTGGTCGAGCGAACTTCGGTACTATCGCATCCCGGTGATCGTCACGTTCTTCGTGCTGCTGGCGACGCTGACGTTCTGGCCGCGCCGCAAGAGCCTTGAGCACCTCACTGCCTCGTCGGCAGCCATCGTGGTCGCGACGCAGTTCTGGTATCCCGACCAGGGGGGCGTGTACCTGCTGTGGTACCTGCCGCTGCTGCTCGTTGTGGTGTTCCGGCCGCGGCTCGTGCACCTCGTGCCGCATTCCAGTCCCGAGGAGGGAGAACAGACCGCGCGCGCACCGGCAATTTCCGGTCCGCACACGCAGCGATCGCAGGCGTACGCCGAGCGAACGCATCTGTTTCGATAAAAGTGTCTGGTCGTCTGCTGGTTTGGTGGCGACCAAAGACTGTGATCCGAGCGGTCGCCGCAGCTGAATCACGGGCGGAGCAACGCCTGGAATCTCATCGCCCGCGCCCCGCTGGCCGGATATAATTCCGGCATTCGACGGGCCGAGTGCGTATATTCCTGCGCAGCCGCAATCCCCAAAGGCCCTGCCATGTTGCGTCCGGTGCAATTGATCCGGCGGATCTTCCCGCTGGTGGTGGTTCTCAGTCTGCCTGTCTCGAACGTCTTCGGGCAGACGGGCGGCAACGGGAGCGGGACGGGAACCGGGACCGGAACGGGAACCGGCAATGGGCAAACCGGCGGCAGCGGCATCTTGATTGACGCCGAGGGCATCGTCCGCCCAAATCCGCGCGTGGATCGTTCCGGTACGCTCAACAAAAAACGCAGCGAGGCGTTCGCTCAGGAACATCTGGATGCGGACCTGCAATCGTACGCCAAGCGCCGGCTGGTTTCGCTCTCACGACTGGAGAGCGCCTATGTGACGGCGCGTCGTGCGAACTCTGAGTTGCCGCCACACGTGAAGTATCTGGCCGGCCTGCAGCGGATCGACTTCGTATTTGTCGACTTCGAGAACAGGGACGTCATGCTGGCCGGACCGGCAGAAGGGTTCGCTCCGGATGCGCTCGGCCGAATGCGAGGCCTGACGACGGGACGGCCGCCGCTCGAATTCGATGATCTGGTGGTCGCGTTCCGGTCGGTGCTGCGCGGTCAGGACTCGATCGGCTGCTCGATCGATCCCGAACCGGGGCGTCTGGCCAATCTGCAGCGATGGCTCGCCGCCAATAGCACGCCGGCGAGTTCGTCGGAGGCGAAGTCGCGATACTCGACGATGGCGAAGATCCTCGGACTCGAAGACATCGAGGTCTGGGGCGTCCCGGCGGACTGTCACTACGCCAATGTGCTCGTGGAGGCGGACTATACGATGAAGCGGATCGCGCTGGGGGCTGTCCCGTCACGCGTGAAGGGGATCCGCAGCCAACTGTCGATGCTGGCGCCCGGCGGCAACAGCATGCAGCGGTGGTGGTTCGCGCCGTATTACGAGGCAATCCGGGTGTCCGAGGATGGCAGCGCCTACGAGATTACCGGTCAGCGGGTACAGCTCATTGCGCAGGAGGAGCAGGTGGACGGATCCGGGAATCGTCGCGACAACGCGTTCACCCGCGCCAGCACGCAGCGATTCGCGCAGCTGTTCACGGAACACTATCCCGAACTGGCCGAGAAGAACCCGGTATTCGCGCAGCTGCAGAATTTGTTCGACCTGGCGGTCGTGGCAGCGCTGCTGCAGCGCGACGGTGTGCTGCACAAGGTCCACTGGTCGGCCGGCGTGTTCCTCGACAGTGCCGAGGTGGCGTCCTACGACGTGCCGAAGCACGTGCCATCGACTGCGATGACCCGGCCGGAAGAAAATGGACTGATGCTGGGGCTGATCGGCGGAGTGCGGTTGCAGCTGCGAAAGATCATGGACCACGTGGAGGTTCGGGAGACGACAACCTCTGGGCAGCAAAGCTTCGCTCTCGATGTTGATTCGCCCGCGTTCTGGAAAAACTAAATTGAGCGGTCGGGACGTGGGAACAAGGTGACGTCCTCGACCATCTGCCGCAGACCATCTGTCCTCGACCATCCGCCATGTTCAGTTCCCGAATCTCGCTGAAGCAATTGGCATTTTTGTGCCGGGGACTGTCGACCTCGCTGCACGCGGGACTGCCGATCATCAAGGCATTCGACCTGGCGTCCGGCAAGACGCTGAACCCGCAGTTGCAGCGCGTGATGCGCGACGTGGTGTCGCAGTTGAAATCGGGTGAAGACGTCGCGGCGGCGATGCGGTCGCACCCCGGCGTGTTTCCGGACCTCATGCTCGACATGGTCAGCGTGGCCGAGCAGACCGGCGCGTTGCCGGAGGTCCTCGGTTCGCTCGCGGAGCACTACGAAAACAACCTCCGGCTGAGGAAGGACTTCTACGGCCAGATCGCGATCCCGGTCATTCAATTCGGAGCGGCGATCCTCGTCATCGCCGGTCTGATCTTTCTCCTCGGACTGATCGCCAGCAGCACCGGGACCAAGCCGCTGGACGTGCTCGGCTTTGGACTGTCGGGGGCGGGCGGCGCGCTCACCTGGCTCATGTTCTGGGCAATCGGCCTGTCGTCCGCCTACATCGCGTACAAGATCGCTGTCTCGTCACTGCAGGGGCAGCAGTTCGTCCATCAGTTCCTGTTGAGGGTCCCCGTCATCGGCGGATGCCTGCAATCGTTTGCGATCGCCCGGTTCGCGTGGGCGCTGCATCTCACCCAGGAAGCGGGGATGCCCATTGATGACAGCCTCGATGCCAGTCTGAAGGCGACCGCCAACGGCGCGTTCGTCGCTCGCGCGCCGCAGGTGATCTCGGAGGTGATGGAAGGGGAGTACCTCACGGACGCGCTCGCCCACACGCATTTGTTCCCGCAGGAGTTCATCGAACTGATCCACGTCGCGGAGACGTCGGGAACCGTACCGGAGACGCTGCATCGGCTCAGCCCGCAGTTCGAGGATCAGGCGCGGCGGAGCCTGCGGGCGCTGGCTGCGGCAGCCGGCTGGTTCATCTGGGGCTGCGTGGCGATGTTCATCGTGTTCCTCGTATTCCGCATTTTCCTGTGGTACGCGAACCTGCTGCAGGGCGCGATTGATGAAGCGAATCGCGGCGTATAGATGTCAATTGTTGATGGTCAATTGTCACGGAGACGTCACCGATATCTTCCCAATTGACAATTAACAATTGACCATTGACGACTCACAGATACATCGGCCACGGCAGCAGGAAGGCGTGGTGCTGGAACAGCTCACGCTTGCCCTCTTCGCCGATGAACTGCGTGAAAAACAAGAGGAACACGTAGGCCACGATCAGCGCCAGCATCAGGATCCGCACGAACATCCGCGTGATCCACCAGGAGCGCTTCCCCTCGCGCTCGCGGCGCACGGCGCGGTGATAGGCCAGGCCGGTCGCAATCCGCGCCGGATAGATGCTGGCCACGAACACCAGGGTCACGAACCACATCGCGTCGCTCGGCGGCAGCACGATTTTGAACAAGTACAACGGCAGCGCGAGCACGTAGACGACGATCGTCGCCAGCAGCCAGGCGAAGGGCGCGTGACCGAACAGCCTCCGGATCGTGCGCAGCTCGCGGAACGCGCCGAACCGATTGGTGGCGGCAAAGTGTGCCTGCAGGAACGGCACCCAGGCGAACGCGGCGACAAGCAGCGTGCCGCCGAACAGCGTGACAACGACTTCGGGCCCTTCGCTGTGCCGGACAGCGGCATACAGCGCCGTCGGCAGGATCAGCCACGCAAATGCGCCGGCCGCTCCGCGGAGTCCGAGCGAAAAGTGATGCCGCAGCCGCAGGCCGCTCAGGAATCTGCGAATCTCCCGCGACGCGGTGGCAAAATAGCTGCCGGCCCGGATCTGGCCAATCAGCCACAGGACATTCTTCAGCGGACGGACAAAGCAGCCCAGCGAACCGCCGCGGGCGAGCCGCGAGCACAGATGCGTCGTGACGGCGATCCACGCGACGAACTTGAGGCCGGCGAGAATGAACGCCGCCGGGGCGCGCGGGTCGACGAGCTGCGCATCGGCGGCAGCCGAACCCAGGACGCGCAACGGAATCAGCCATAGCCACAGTCCAAGGGCGATCGAACCGAGGCGCGGGCGACGCCGAGCAGCGGAAACGCGCTTGCCCATCCGTCCCGAACGGCCGACGCGCCCCTCCGCTTCGAGTAGATAGCCCAGCGAGACGAAATTGACGATGGGGACGGCGGCCAGGATCGCCAGCATCAAGATCAGGCTGAACAGACCGAACACCGCGCGGAGGATCCAGGCGGCTGCGCGCAGCGGATGCCAGAACAGGTGCGGAAACGGCGGCAGCCGCCCCTCGAGGTCGAATTCAACGAGGTCGAGCGCCTGGTTCCCGTCGGGGGGGCCGGCGGTCGCGGAGAATTCCGTGATGTCCAGGGGATCCGCCGGCGGACAGAGCGTCGGCTCCGCGATGGTCGTCTGCTCGTGTCTCGGTTCGACGGTCGTGGGCATGCCGCAGGAACTGTCGCGAGGGTCGGCATCGGGGACTGCGGGCTGCATCCCCGGGAATCCGGCGATTTCTCCCTTCTCAGTACCGTTCTCAACAGGGTAGGGTTTCACGAGAACAGCGAAACGTGATGCGGCCGGGCGGGGTACAGATCAGACGGACGAAGACAGGTGCCGGCCGAATTCTTGCCGCGAGACGGAATCGTCACAAGACCGGCCGGGCAACTGCGAACAGCGCAGCATGACCGCTGCCCGCCAGGACGGCACCTTCGAACGAGGCTCTCATGAAGCTCCGTGCGGCGTTGCTGCCCGTGCTCGTCGCCTTCGCCGTCTGCGGTCTCTCTGCACTGGCGGTTCGCAGCCCGATCGCCGTTCGGCCGGCTGCGCTGCAAACGACGCCGCCGGACGATGTCACGCCGGTGGTCGAACAGATCGACCGCGAGTTTGCCCGCCGCTGGGAGGCGGAAGGGTTGCAATCCGCTCCTCTCGTTGAGGATGAGCTGACGATCCTGCGCCGGCTGGCGCTGGCGCTCCATGGCACGATCCCCTCGCTGGAAGAGATTCGCGCGTTCGAAGCCGATCGCGGAGACGACCGGCTGGCGCGATGGACGACGGCCATGCTGGACGACACGCGGTTTGCAGACTACTTCGCACAGCGACTGAGCCGGGCGTACGTCGGCGTCGATGAGGGACAGTTCATCCTGTTCCGTCGCGACCGCTTCGGCGAATGGCTCAGCGAACAGCTGCGCGAACACGCGCCGTACGATCAGATCGTGCGCATGATGCTGACCGGCGCCGGAGTGTGGACCGGCGATCCGGAAGCGAACTTTCTGACGGCGGCGTATGCCAACGATCAATTCGATCGCAACGAACTCGCCGGGCGCACGGTGCGGGCGTTTCTGGGTCAGCGGATCGACTGCGCCCAGTGCCACGACCATCCATTCGCTCACTGGAAGCAGACGGAGTTTGAAGGGCTGACGGCGCATTTCAGCGAACTGCAGGTATCGCTGGTGGGGGTGGAAGACAAATCGGGGCTGCGTTACGAGACGAACGCCGAGGACGCGTCGAAGTTGTCAGCAGGACAGATTTCGGACGACGTCCGAAAAGTCTTGCGGCAGAACAAACTCAAAATCCCGGATAACGCCACTGTCGAGCCGGCGTCGGGGCCCGGAACGCAATGGGTCGTGCTCGTGCCGCACGAGGGGGAAGCCGCGATGGAAGGGGGCGCAAAGCCCGACGTCCGCGCGGTTGTGCGGAGGGAAGGGGACCAGTTGCGCGTTTACGACCCGCTGCGCGAACACATCATCGACAACGAGGGAAAGTCCACGATTCGCGTCGCGCCCCCCAGCGTGCCGTTCGGCCGGGAGTGGGAGCCGGCAACCGGGACGCGGCGCGAGCGACTGGCAGCGTGGGTGACGCACCCGGACAACAAGCGGTTCGAGCGGGCGATCGCCAATCGCATCTGGGGACTGATGTTCGGCAAGCCCTGCTACACCGCGGCCGCCGTCGATGACCTGCCGGACCCCGACAATCCCGATTCGGCCGACGTGACGCGGGTGCTCGATCTGCTGGGCGCCGATTTCCGGGCACACAATTGCGACCTGCGGCGGCTGATCCGCGTCATCACAGCTTCGAAGCCGTTCCGGCTGGCGTCCACGCATCCGGTCGAACTGGCGCTGGAACGGGACGAACCGCTGTCGGACGACGCGCGCCGCGAGCTCAAACAGACGGTTATCACTCTGCAGCAGAACTGGGCCGTATTTCCGCTGGTCCGACTGCGGCCGGAGCAGTTCATTGGCTCGATGCTGCAGGCCAGGCATCTGACGACGATCGATCAGAACTCGCACCTGTTCGTGCGGGCAACGCGATTCTTCCGCGAACGCGATTTCGTCAATGAATTCGGAGATCCCGGCGAAGCGGAGCTGGAGCCGCGCGTGGGGACGATCCCGCAGGCGCTGCTGAAGATGAATGGGCAGTTCTCCCGCGAACTGACGGAGGCGGGGCCGTTCAATTCCCCGGGGCGAATTTCGGCGATGTCATCAAACACGCACCGGTGCCTGGAGACCGCGTACCTGGTGTGTCTCACGCGCAGGCCGACGGCCGCCGAAGCGGACTTCTTTGTGAATCAATTGAACGAAGCGCGCGGCAAGCAACGCGGCGCGGCGATGCAGGATCTGTTCTGGACGTTGTTCAACGCGACGGAGTTCTCGTGGAACCACTAACGAGAGAAACCACGAAATACACGGAAGAAGCGGAAAGAAGAACAAGGGAACCGCTAATGAACGCTGATATTCGCTAATCGGGCTGCACCAATTCCGTGATTTCCGTGTATTCCGTGGTTCCTTTGACGTGTTCAATCAGGTCTGCGGTTGCAAGAGGTAAGTTCATGTCGACGTTTTCAAGATGCTCGCGTCGTGACGCGCTGCGCCTGGCCGCGGGCCTGGGGCTGTCGTTCAGCTTGCCGGCGCTGGACGCCCGTGCGGCGGCCGCGCGCGGGGCGGAGCGGCCCAAGTCGCTGATCACGCTCTGGATGGCCGGCGGCCCGAGCCAGTTGGAAACGTGGGATCCGCACCCTGAAGCCAAGAATGGCGGGCCGACGCAGGCCATCGAGACGCGGCTGACGGGTCTCAAGATCGCGCACCACTTCCCGCAGACGGCCGAGCAGATTCAGCACCTGAGCGTGATCCGCTCGCTCGTCTCCAAAGAAGGGGACCACGAGCGCGGCACGTACTTCGTCCAGACCGGCTACCGCCCCGATCCAACCGTCGTCCATCCTGCGCTGGGGGCGATCCTGACACGCAATCTCCCCGATCCAGTGATCGAGATTCCGCTCCACGTTGCGCTCGGCGAGGGAAACGGCTTCACGATTCCACGCGGCGGCTACCTGGGGGACGACTACGACGCGTTCCGCGTGTTCGAGCCGGGACGCAACATCAACAACCTGCGGGGGTTGTCGGACAACGACCGGACCGCTCGACGATTGCAGGGTCTCGATGTCCTCAACCGCACGTTCCGTCGCGAACGTGCTGAAAGCGTGAATAACACGCTGCACGAACAGGTCGTCAAACGGGCGCTGACGATGATGGACACCGACCAGCTCAAGGCATTCTCGCTGGACGACGAGCCGGCGGAGACGACCGCGCGCTATGGCGATTCGCGGTTCGGGCGCGGGTGCCTCGTCGCGCGGCGGCTGGTCGAGACCGGGGTCCGCGCCGTCCAGGTCACTCTGCCCGGATTCGATACGCACGCCCAGAATTTTACCGGTCACGAAACACAGGCCAAACAGCTCGACCCGGCCTTCGCGGCGCTGATTTTCGATTTGGTGGAGCGCGATCTGCTGGATTCGACCATTGTGCTGTGCATCGGCGAGTTCGGACGGACCCCGCGGATTAATCCGCTCGATGGCCGCGACCACTGGCCCAGCGGGTTCTCCTGCGTGATCGGCGGCGGGGGACTACTCGGCGGACAAGTCATCGGCGCGACAGGCAACCCGGACGAAGTTGGCGACGCCAAGTCGATCAAGCCGGCCGATCCTGTTTCGGTGCCGGACCTCTATGCGACGATCCTCAAGGTCATGGGGGTCGATTACGCATTCGAAGAACTGACGCCGGTCGGTCGCCCGCTGAAGCGCACAGACGGGTCGCCACTGGAGCGGCTGCTGGGGTGAACGAGTGACAGGGCTGAAGAGTCAAAGAGTCGGACAGCGAGACCCTGACACTCTTTCACTGATCAACCCTTTCACCCATTTCACACCTTTACGTCCGCGTCGTCTTCGGCGAGGTCGTCCGGATACTTTGCAATCAACGGCGCGACGAAATCGCGGACGAAGGCGTCGACCTGTTCCGGCGCGCGGCCGATGTATCGCTGCGGATCGAGGGCGCCTTTCAGGTCGATCCCCTTGAACGACGCATCTCCGGCGAGCCGGTCAATGAGGTCGTTCGGCCGCCCGTGCTGCTTCACTTCAGCCGCCGCGGCCTGGCTGTGGACCCGAATCCGCTCATGCAGTTCCTGGCGGTCCCCGCCGGCCTCGACGGCCGCCATCAGGATTTCCTCCGTCGCCATGAACGGCAACTCCGCCCCAGGCGGCTGGCGATAACGTGCGGCAGGACCACCAGCCCGCTGGCGATGTTCCGGTAGAGCAGCAATGCGGCATCGATTGCCAGGAACGACTGCGGCAGCGACAGTCGGCGGTTCGCGCTGTCGTCCAGCGTGCGTTCCATCCACTGCGTGGCGGCGGTGTCGTCACCGTTGGCGGCGAGTGAAATCGCGAACCGTCCCAGCGCACACATGCGCTCGGCGCGCATCGGGTTCCGCTTGTAAGCCATGGCGGACGAGCCGATCTGCTCCGCTTCGAACGGCTCTTCGAGTTCCTTGAAGCTCTGGAGAATTCGCAGGTCACTGCCGGCCTTGTGGCACGACTGGCCGATGCCGGAGAGCGCGGCAAGGACTTGCGCGTCGACCTTGCGCGAGTACGTCTGGCCGGTGACAGGGTAACTCGCGTTGAAGCCCATTTTCTGCGCGACGAGCCGGTCGAGCGTCTCGACCTTCGCGTGGTCGCCGCCGAAGAGTTGCAGGAAGGACGCCTGCGTGCCGGTCGTCCCTTTCACACCGCGGAACTTCAGCGTCGCGAGGCGGTGCTCGACTTCGGCGACGTCGAGCAGCAGGTCGTGACACCACAACGTGGCGCGCTTGCCGACGGTCGTCGGCTGCGCCGGCTGCAAATGGGTATAGCCGAGGCAGGGGAGGGCCCGGTGCTGCTGCGCGAACTGCGACAGCCGCTGGATCACATGCAGCAGACGGCGACGGATAAGCTGGAGCCCCTCGCGGACCTGGATCAGCTCGGTGTTGTCAGTGACGTAGCAGCTGGTTGCGCCGAGGTGAATGATCCCGCCGGCCGTTGGGCACTGCTCGCGATACGCGTGAACGTGGGCCATCACGTCGTGGCGGAGCTTCCGCTCGAACTCGGCCGCGCGGCGGAAATCGATGTCGTCGAGGTGCGAGCGGAGTTCGGCGATCTGCTCCGCCGTGATGGCGAGGCCCAGTTCGCGTTCGGCTTCGGCCAGCGCGAGCCACAGCCGCCGCCAGGTGGAATGTTTCCGCTGATCGGACCAGAGCGCACTCATCGCGCGGGACGCGTAGCGGGTATTCAGCGGGTTTTCGTAGAGGTCGTGCGGCACGGATGGCGGATGGTCGATAGCCGATGGTCGAGGGGCGGAGGTCAGAACAGCGAGCGGCGGGGCTCAACGCGGCGGCTCGCCAGACTGGTCTTCTCGCGGTTTTCCCAGCCCGGTTATACTTCGCGGCCACGGAGGGGGCCAATGAGCGGGACACCCGCTCAGTCCGGAACGTTCACTCGAAGGGAGGCGAGCATGAGACGTCTGTCTCTGGTGGCAAGCGGATTGGGTCTGTCGGTCGCGGTGTCAGTGCTGGCAACGAACCTGCCCGTGCAGCCGGGCTCCAATCAGGCCAGTGCTGCGGAACTCCCCGATGCCGTTGCTTCGCCCCCTGCCGCAAATCCGTCGCCCGAAAAGGTCACCCCCCTCCGGGACGAGTACGACAAGCTGAAAAAGGAAAACGAGTCGCTCGCCGCATCGCTGGCCGAAGCCAGGGCGCGGCTGGCCAGCGTGTGGGCCGACGCCGAGCTGCGTGAGGCCCTGGTCCGTCTTTCGCACGTGGCCGCAGCATTTCCAGACACGGAAGCAGCTCGAACAGCCGCGCGCATTCTGGAGTTGGTGCACTCAGAGGAAGACTCGACCGTTGGAGTCGGAGATCCGAACGGCCCCGCTTTCATCGAGTTTGGGGAATTGGTGACCAATCTCAGCTCCGGACGCGTGAGCCGATATGCAAAGGTTAGCATCTATCTGCAAGTGCCGGCGGCCAAGCGCGCCCGCATCAGCAAAGCCGTCTCAGCCAACAAGATCATCCTGAGAAACTGGTTATTGAGTCACCTGTCGGGCAAAACAGTGGAAGCATTGCAAGGCTCAATGGGTCAGGACACCATCCGCCTGGAAATCAAAAATCGGTTCAACGAACTGCTGTTTCCGAACGCGATGGGCGAGATTGATGACGTGCTGTTCAAGGAGTTCGCTGTGCAGTAACGCGTAGCTGTCCAATCACTCATCCATTACACAATGGGAGGCGAGCATGCGACGTCTGTATCTGGCGGCGAGCGGATTGGGTCTGTCGGTCGCGGTGTCGTTCGCCATGGCGAACCCGCCCCTGTTCCAGGAGGAACCGGCCAGTTCTGACGCAGTGGCGATTGAATTGCCGGCCGTCTCCGAAGAAGCCGCCGAGCCGCTCAAGGCGGCGGATCCGGAAGCCGTTCTCCGCGAGGCGTATCTCAAGTTGATGGCGGAGAAGGCGGCACTGATGGACAAGGCCGCGCTGGAGGCGGCGCTCGCGGCAGCGCAGCAAGACCTCCGCGAGTTGGAAGGGCAGAAGCTGCTCGGCGAAGCGAAGGCGATCCTGCAGCGCGTGGTGGACGAGTATCCGAATACGCGTGCGGCGAGCGAAGCACATTCGATCCTGTCGCCTAACTGGCGTGCAGTCCCGGCAAACGCCGGCGACGGCAAGCCGATATGATCGTTCGTCCGGAACGCGAGTCGCCGGGTGCCACTGGCTCCGCCGTTACGACACGAATTCAGCGTCCAACGTGATTTGCACTGGCAGAGCCAGTGGCACCCCACTCAGTTCTTTTTGCAGTGACAGTGCGCTACTTCGCGGCGTACGCGCGGATGTGCTCCTTTAATCTGGCGACAGTCGCGGCGTGCTCGGGCTTCGCGGCGAGGTTCGTCATCTCGCCGGGATCAGTCCGCATGTCGTAAAGCTGTTCGCCGTCCGCACCGTCGTTCCACAGCGTGTACCGGTATTCGGCCGTGCGGATGCTGTAGCCCGCTTTCTCGCCGCGCTGGATCTGGGTGAAAGCGGCGTCTTTGACAGTCGCGGCCGGATCGCTCAGGATCGGCTGAAGCGACGCACCGCCGAGGTACTCCGGCGATTGCAGACCGCAACAGGCGGCCAGCGTGGGATAGAGGTCCACGAGTTCTGCCAGCGCGGCGGAGGAGTGACCGTTCCCCTTCGCACCCGGGGCGGCAATGATCAGCGGGACGCGGGCGGAGTTCTCGAACAGGGTCATCTTCTGCCACATGCCGTGCTCATACATGTGATAGCCGTGGTCGCTCGTCATGACGACGACGGTGTTCTTCGCAAAGCCGAGCCGGTCGAGAGCGGCCAGGACGCGGCCGACCTGTGAGTCCATGTGGCTGATGGAGGCGTAATAGGACTGCATCGCGACGCGTCGACCCTCGTCGGTCATCGTGTCCTCGTGCGGCTTGGCGTTGCGGTAAGCGGCGGCTGGAGTCCGTGCGACGTCCGCTTCAGACAGTTTCGGGAGCCGGTTCAATTCGGGCGGATACTGCGAGAACCAGTGCCGCGGCGCGACGTACGGCGTATGCGGGCGGAAGAATCCGACGGCCAGGAAGAACGGCTTATGCGCCGGCGCGCCGGCCGCTTGTGGTTTCGCAAACTCTTCCAGAAAGCTGATGGCGCTGGTGGCAGAGAGTCCGTCGGTGTGCTCCTCATCCGGCCCGTCGGTCGCGAGCCAACTGAGGGTGGCGCCGTACTGGCCGGGGGTCTGTGTCGTGACGCGGTGCTCTTCAGCCTTGTCGCGACCGGCCGGGTTAACGGTGATCTCCCACGACGGCGGGTCGTCGAGTCCGGCGGTGCCGATCTGTCCGGGGACTCCGTAGTGATACAGCTTGCCAATCCGGGCGACGAAGTAGCCGTTGTTGCGGAAGAATTGCGGCATTGTGACGGTGTCGGGGATCGCCTCGCGCAGGTGCGGCGAGCCCCCGTACTGTCCACCCGGATTGCGGCCCGGATTTGTCAGAACCTTGGTGACGTTGGGACGCCGTCCGGTCAGGAACGAACTGCGGCTGGGGCTGCACAGCGGGAACTGGCAGTAGGCATGTTCGAACCGCACGCCGCGTGCGGCGAGTGCGTCGATGTTGGGCGTCTTGACGATCGGGTGCCCGTAGCAACTGAGGTCGCAGTTCAGATCGTCAGCAATCATGAAGAGGACGTTTGGCCGGGGCTGATCATCCGCAGCGACCGATTGTGGCGCCGTGCAGACGAGAACCAGCAGTGCGGTCAGCAGTTGCGAAACCACAAGCGAGCGAGCGTGCATGGGATTCCCGATTTTCGATTTCCGAATTGAGCGTCCGTGATCGAAGTGTCGTAGTACCGATAGCCCTCTATTCCTGCAGCAGCGCCGCCGTAAATCCGACGAGGTCGTTCCGGTCCTCGGCGACGCGGCGCAGCAGGTCGAGCCGGCCGGTCTTGGTGCAGAGTTCGGCAAACGAGAACGACGCGTCGTCGTTGAGGTGCGCCAGGTGTTCGGCCGCGATCGTCACCGCTTCTTTCCCCAGTCCGCAACGGATCAGGAGATCCACGAGGACGAATGCCGGCAGAGCTTTGCTTTGCTCGTCGGGAGCGGCGGCGACTCGGTCGCGGAAATACTGCAGCGAGGCGTCGCGGTCCTTGTTCAGCAGCGCCTTGAAGAACGCAATGTGCGCCGGGTAATAGTCGTCGAATGGCGGTTCGCTGCCGTATTGCAGCCGCGAATCGAGCTGTTTGCCGTACTCGCAGAGCTGGATCGCCTGTTCCAGCTCCTCGGCCGGCGGATTGATGTTCCGCGCGAACCGCACGACCGAGCTGAGGTGCGACACGTCGATGTGATAGCCGCCCCCCTCGAACAGCCAGTCGCGACCTGCCAGCAGTTGCCGCAGCGTCGAGTCCGGCTCGATCGTCGGGACGCGCTGTTGAACGTTCCGCAGCACCGAGCCGCGCAGGTCGCGGTACAGGTTCTGCACCATGATCGTCGCGCACGTCGAACGCTGCTCCGGCGTCAATGAATGCAGCACCTGGTCAAGCGACGTAATCGAGCTGCATGTGCCGTGTGAGCGGAGCATCATCTTCAGTCCCGCTTCCGGATGCACTCCCTGGTAGAGGGCGATCTGGACGATCTGCTCGCGCTGCTGGCTGTACTCATCCGTTTCGGGCAGGGCCGCGATGGCGTCGGCGATCGTCTGCGGCTCGCGGATCACCTGCAGGTACATCCACGCGGCCGGGATGTCCCCCTGCTTAAGGAATAATTGGCCCGCCTCGCGAGCGGCTGTGACGTAGGCCTCTTCGACGACCTTTCTCTGGTCCTCCGGGACATCCTGCAGCGACGCCGGACGCGCCAGCGGCAGGCCGAGCTCGAACTTTCGCTTGAGCATCCGGGCGTCGAACAGTTTGTGGTAGTCCTGCTGTTCGAGCAGGGTGTTCGCGAGCCGCTCGAGGGCCGCGGCGGGTCCGCCGGCGGCTTTGTCGGCGGCGAGTTGGTCGAAGGCAGAGTCGCTCATGGGCGGGAAGTCTCGGTGTGGGAGTTCATCGTACGAACGCCGCCGCGGATCGGCCAGCGAGGCACACATCCGCATTTGTCATTAGTCAATAGTCATTTGTCATTTGAACGCCCCGTGCGCCGTCCCAGGTCCAACTCAATGACAAATGACAACTGACAAATGACAAATCCTCGAACAGTCCCTGCTTGTCCCCGGTGGCTTGGCGTCGGCACGGCTGAAAGCCAATCCGCAAACCGCTACCCTGCCGCACATGACTGCACCGTCGCCCGCCCCCGCTCGCCCGCCGCTGCTGCGCGATCCGTCGTTCTGGGGGATGACTGCCACACAGTTTCTCGGGGCATTCAACGACAACGTGTTCAAGCAGCTGGTGCTGCTGATCGGCGTCGATTACGCGACGCACTTTCGCCTGGAGGGGGATCCGTACCAGTCGACGGCGCAGGCGGTGTTCGCGATTCCATTCGTGCTGCTCTCGGGAATCGCCGGCTGGCTGGCGGATCGGGTCAGCAAGCGAACGGTGGTCGTCGGGGCGAAAGTCGCCGAGATCGGCATCATGCTGGCGGGAATGATCGCGTTCCTGAGCGGGACGATGTATTCCACGCATCTGATCGTGTCGCTGATGATCGTCCTGGGAATGATGAGCATTCACAGTGCATTCTTTGGCCCGTCGAAGTACGGGATCCTGCCGGAACTGTTCGCCGATCACGATTTGCCGCAGGCGAACGGCATCATCCAGATGACGACCTTTCTGGCAATCATCTTCGGGGCGGCCGTGTGCGGTGCGGCGAAGCATTTTCTGCAGGGGGCCGGACTGGGCCTGTGGGTCGTCAGCGCCGCCGGCATGGCGCTGGCGGTGGCCGGCACGTTGACCTCGCTGCCGATCAGAAAGACGCCGGTCGCTCAGCCCAGTCTGCGATTCTCGGCAGCGTCGTTCGGCATCGATCGGAGCATGTGGCGGATGCTGCGCGACAACCGGACGATCTTCTGGGTTTTGATCGTGTCGTCGCTGTTCTGGTTTCTCGGCGGCGTCGTAACCAGCGCGGTCAATGCGTACGGGAAGGTGCAATTGAAGCTCGACGATCTGCAGACCAGCCTGATGGTGGCGATCCTCGGCGTGGGAATCGCCGTCGGTTGCGTCATCGCGGGAGTGGCGTCGAAAGGAGCGATCAGCTTCGCACTGGTGCACCGGGCGACCTGGGGGATGTTCGCCGCGCTGCTGCTGCTCTGCGGCACGCCGCTCCTCGGGTTGCCGGTGAAAGAGACTGCCTGGCTCAGTGCGGCGTTATTGCTGTTGCTGGGAGTGGCGGCGGGACTGTTCGCCGTACCGCTGCAGGTGTATCTGCAGGCCAAACCGCCGGCCGACCAGAAGGGGCGGATGATCGGCACGATGAACATCTTCAACTGGGTGGCGATCCTGCTCGCGGCAGCCGGTTACGGGCTGTGCAGTTGGTTGTTCACGCTGCCGCCGGCCGCCGCAGGCGCGGAGCCGAGGTCAATCATCAACTGGACGTTCGCGATCCTGGCGGCGATCCTGTTGCCGGTGCTGTTGCTGTTCCGGCCGCGGGATGAAGCGGCTGGAATGAGCCGCGGAATTCACGCGAAGCAGAAGCTTCGCAGCAGTGTGTTCCCGAATAGAATTCGGGAACGAGGATACGACCCCCGCGTGAGCGATCCACAAACGCATGACGAACTCCTCGCAGCGCTGCTGGCGCAGCTCGAGGAGCGCTCGCGCAGCGGCGCGCCGGTCGATTTTGAAGCGGTGACGCGCGAGTATCCGCAGCTGGCCGACGAATTGCGCGGGCTATGGGCGACCGCGGGTGTGATCGACGGGCTCAAGCTCGGCGACGAACTGGAGTCGCTGGCAACCGCAGACGCAGCGCCGGCGCCGCGCATCGATCTGCCGAGGCGGATGGGGGACTACGAGCTGTTGAATGAACTCGGTCGCGGCGGGATGGGCGTCGTCTACCGGGCGCGGCAACTGAGTCTCGGCCGGACCGTCGCGATCAAGATGATCCTGCGGGGAGAATTGGCGTCACCGGTCGAAATCAGCCGCTTTCGCGCGGAGGCAGAAGCGGCCGCACGGCTCGATCACCCACACATCGTGTCGATTTTCGAAGTCGGAGCCGATGACGGGCAGCCGTTCTTCAGCATGCAGTATGTGGCAGGGACGACGCTCGCACAGCGACTGCTGAACGGGCCGTTGCCGGCGGGAGAAGCGGCGTCGCTGCTGGTGCCGGTGTGCCGTGCTGTAGCCGCCGCGCATCGCGCCGGCGTGCTGCATCGCGATCTCAAACCGTCGAATGTCCTGATCGACGACGCCGGTCGGCCGTATGTGACCGACTTCGGTCTCGCGAAGCAGCTCGGCAACGGCGGCGACGGAGTCACTGCTCCGGGAAGTCTCACACAGACCGGCGCGATCCTCGGAACGCCCGGTTACATGGCGCCGGAACAGGCGGCCGGTCAGCGCGGCGACATTGGTCCTGCCACGGACGTGTACAGTCTCGGCGCGGTGCTGTATGCGATGCTGACCGGACGCGCGCCGTTCCAGGCGGCGTCGCCGGTCGACACGCTGCTGCTGGTCCTGGAACAGGATCCGCCGCCGCCGCGGCTTCTCAATCCGCAGGCTGATCCTGATCTGGAACTGATCGCGCTCAAGGCGCTGCAGAAGCCGGCCGACCTGCGCTATCCGACGGCTGACGCGCTGGCCGATGACTTGGAAGCATTTCTGCGGCACGAGCCGATCTCGGCGCGGTCGTCGCAATTCTCCCAGGTGCTCAGCCGTGCCTTCCGGCCGACGCATCACGCGCCGGTGCTCGAGAACTGGGGACTGCTGTGGATCTGGCACGCACTGGTGTTGCTCGTGCTGTGCCTGGTCACAAACTGCATGCAATTGGGCGGCGTCTCGGCCCGCTGGCCGTACGTCGCATTATGGACTGCGGGGCTGGGGGCGTGGGCGGCGATCTTCTGGTCATTGCGGCGACGATCGGGACCTGTCACGTTTGTCGAGCGACAGATCGCGCACGTCTGGGCCGCCAGTATGGTGTGTTCAACAATGCTGTTCGCGGTCGAAGCCGTGCTGGGATTTCCAGTCCTCACACTCTCGCCGGTGCTGCCGCTGATCGCCGCGTCGGTGTTTCTGGTGAAGGCCGGAATTCTATCGGGCGAGTTCTATGTCCATGCCGGCGTGCTGCTGGCGACGGCCGTGCCGATGGCGCTCTTGCAGCAATCGCGCTGGAACTTCGCCATCACCCTGTTCGGGCTGGCGGCCGCCGGGACGTTTCTCGTTCCCGGCATCAAGTTCCACCGGCAGCGTCGCGCCAGGACGCCAAGCAGTCTCTAATCGGTCCTCAGTTCGGCCTTGAGCCGACCGACACCGGTGGACTATGCATCTGCCATTCCCCCTCTCGGTTTGCGCCATGGACCATCGGCGATGGACCATGGACTTCCCCCAGAACCCCTTGCCCGGCCCGCACTTCCGCGCCACAGACGGCGGCCGATGATTCCCGGAGAACGACTCATCCGGTTGTATCGATTTCGCCGATGACACCAACGGGAGCGGCTGGGCCGCAGGTGTTCGCCTGCGCGCAGCGGCAGAAACTGCCGCAGCCCCTCGGAACACGCGCATGGAAGCGACACGGTTCAGTGCCAATGACGGCCGCGGGCTGGCCGCGAAGTGCTGCGGATGTGGGGTACCTCCCCTTACGTCTGCGGGGCGGCGGCGACGGTCACATTCTATCTGGCGCTTCCGCAGCTGCCGGTGTCGCACGATCTGGCCGAACGGTACTTCTGTGCTCATCCTGTCGAATACGTGCAGACGGCGCTGTTCTTCACCGGGCTGTGCCTGCTGATCTGGCGTGTCGCCGGCCTCCGCGTCGAGCGCGCGGCCGTGCGATCATGCACTTCAGGCGGTGACGAGCGCGATCTCGCCGGCTCCGACGGCGCGGACAGCGCGCAGCAGATCGTCAGTGCGCATGCGACTCGGCTGAGCGGCCCCGAGCAGCAGACAGCGATCGCGGCGCGGCTGCGCGACGTCGGGCTGTTGCTGACTCGGCGACCTTCGCGTCAAGCGTTCGAATCGCAGCTCAAGGACCTTGACGTCTGGGCGCGCGAGAAGCTCTACAACGGCGCCGCCTTGCAGCAGGCCATTCACTGGGCGATTCCGATCATGGGGATCCTGGCGACCATCGTCGGGATCACCGCCGCCCGTTTCCATCTGGGTGTCAATCACGTCGACGTGTCGCTGAGCGACGTCACATTCAATCTTCCGGCCGCATTTGATCCGGCGGCTATCGCACTGTGCTATTCGCTGTCGCTCGTGTTCCTGTCGCACATCGTGATGCGGGCGGAGGAAGGAACTTTGGCGCAAATCAACGAGTATATGCGCCGCCGCCTGCTGCCACTGCTGCCGACCGAGGCACAGGCCGGCCCATTGGCCGACGCCGAAGCGGCGGCCGCGCGCGAGCTCGTCGATTGGACGGGCGAAATGATCGACTCGCACACGCGGCAATGGACCGATTCGATCGAGTCCCTGCGCCAGCGGTGGACCGAGACGTTGCGGGACCAGCAACAGTCGCTGGCCCAGGCGCTTGCCACCGGCACTGGCGCGACTTTGGGCCAGCACGCCCAATTGCTCTCCGACCTGCGCGGCGAGTTCGTACACGCTCTCGAGCAAATCACGCGGCAACGTACAGAGGCCGAAGCACAACTGCGAGCACAACAAACCGCACTGATTAATCGCTGGGAACACGGAACGCAGCAACTCGCGGCGACGCTCGGCCAGGCCCAGCAGGCGGCCGACGAGCGCACCGCGAAACTGCTGACGGAGTTCGCGACTCAGCTCAGCGGCTGGAAAGCAGACCTGAAGTCGGCGACCGGCGCGCTGGCCGGGCACGCCGAACGAATGGCCCGTCTCGAAGAGGCGCTGTGCGACGCCGTCGAACGCGGCGACAATATTCTTTCGCTGGAACGGGGTCTGAACAGCAACCTCGAGACGCTGCGAGCCACGGAAGCCTTTGAGCAAACGATGCACAGCCTGAGTGCCGCCGTGCACCTGCTGACGGCGTACGCCCGACAGCGCGCGGCATGACCCGACGGCGGCGCACCGTCCTCGTCTGTCCAGACTACGAAACGAACTGACATGTCCGCGCGCCGCTCGTCGCATCCGGCCGTTCAGCTCTTTCCGTTTCTGGCGGTCCTGATGTGCGCGCTCGGCGCGCTGATTCTGCTGCTGCTCGTGACCACCAGCCACGTCCGCGAGCAGGCTCGGACCCGCGCGCGACTGGCCCGGATCGCCGCCGCCAAAGAACGCGCCGAGCGCCTGCAGACCGAGCAAACAGAACCGCCGGCACGCGACCGCTGGCAGCCATCCGCTTTGCCGCCGGCCGCCGCTTTGCAGCCCGCGCCGGCCACCGCGGACACTGCCCCCGGCCCGTCACTGCGCGAGCAGTGGCAGCAAACGGTGGCTGATCTCCAGGAGGCCGCCAGACGAGAGGACGCACAGCTGCAGTCCCATCGGCACGCAGCCGCGTCCGAGGAGTCCGAGTTGAAAGCGCTCCTCGCCAAGATTGCCGCGCTGCGGGAAGCGGCCGAACAACTGGCGCACCGTGAATCCGAGGCCGAAGCGGAGCTGGAGCAAAGCGCCGCGCACTCGGACGAGCTGCAGCAGACCGTTTCCGAACAGGAGTCGGCGCTCGCCGACCTCAAAGTCCGGCGGGCCGCCGCCCAGTCGAAATACTGCATCCTGCCCTACGACGGACGATCCGGCACCGTGCGGCGTCCGATCTACATCGAATGCACCGAGTCCGGTCTGAAGTTCGCTTCCGAAAACATCCTCCTGACGCCGGAACAATTGGACGGATTCCCGGCCCTGCGAAATCCGCTGCTGGCCGGCGCCGATGCACTGATCGATTACTGGTCGCTGCAGGCGCGGAAGAATCCCGCAGAAAATGGAGCCAGCGCACCGTATGTGCTGCTGATCGTTCGTCCCAGCGGCACTGTCGGCTACTACGTCGCGCGGCGCATGCTCGAATCGCTTGGACAGCCGTTTGGCTACGAGCTGATCTCGGAAGACATGCAATTACAGTACCCGACCACCGACCCCGATGCGGTCAAAACCTGCCAGGCGGCGATCAACGAAGTGCTGAAGAATCCGGACCGCATCGCCATGCGCGGCGGAGTCGTCGCGCCGGGCAGCCTGGAGCCGATGAGCGTCAGTGATGGCAGCGGCAAGTTTGCATTGGAAGAAGTCAACCAGCTGCGGGGCAGCGGGCGGACGGTGCACTTCGGCGGGCGTGATTTCGATCGCAATTCCGCGGCACGAGGCAGTCCCTCGTACCCCTCCGGACGCCGCACTGCGACGGCCGGCGGCGGCACCGACGGCGCGCAATCCAGTGGATCGGCGCCAACCCCGTTTCTCGGCCCGACGGATGCAGCCGGCGGGACGCCCGGAGGCTCCGGTCTGTCGCCTCTGGGGGTCGCCGGCGGCAACGGCGGACAGGGACTGCCGGATGGCGGAGGCGGATTGCCGGTCGGGTCCGGTCTGCCGACGCGGGGTGCTGTCGGCGGTGATGGCAGCGGCGGAACATCAAATGGCGGAAATGGACTTCCGGGCGCATCAGGTCTGCCGAATGGCGGATTTGCCGGCGGTAATGACGGCGCCAGGAGCCCGGGCAGTCGTAGCGGATCAGTCGCCGGATCTGGCAGCGGGACTGCCAGCGAGTCCCCCGGAACATCCGACGCCGCGGTGGCGGGCGGCGGAGCAGGCGCGCCGAGCCGCGGTGGGAAGCCGTTCGGAGGCCTGTTCTCATGGCTCCGCGGTTCAGGAGCTTCCGGTGATGGGGCAGGCTCGGCCGGTGGCTCGGGCACGGGAACGGCTGGCATCCCGTCGAGTGGCAATGGTGCCGGAGGATTCGGTTCCGGCTCCCCAGTTCGCGGGTCTGCAACCGGCGGCTCAGGCACTGGTGCAACAAATGGGTGGTCGCCGAGCTTTGGAACGGCTGGCAACGGGACAGGTTCTGGTGCTGCGGGAGAGTCGCCAGTCACTGGGGGCGGAGCCGGAGGAAATGACCAAGAGACACCTGGCACCGCTGCTGCACCGGGAACAACCGCGGTGGCTGGAAACGCCGGTGTGCGGGGAACTCCTGGAACCGGTATTGCTGCTAACGGCCGGCGATCACCCGCCGTCAGCAGTACACCGGGGACGGCCGCAATGACCGGCGCCGCTGGAGCGCCGGGTACGACCGGTCAGACGGTCAACGCGCCCGCAACGGGCGCGAACCAGCAAGGGACACCCGGCCAGGTTGGATCTGCCGATCCTCGGGTCGCATTCACGGATGACAATTCCCAAGGATCAACCGCTACAGCCGGCGACACGTCTGGAGGCGCGATGACGACCACCGAGCGCTACCCGGTGCCAGGCGCTCTGGGTCGGTCGGGCGCGACGACGGGCGGCACTGGAGCGGTGTCTTCCGGCGGCGGTCTGAGCACCGTGTTCGCCCCCGACGACAAGCTCGGCGTCCCCACTCCGTACGAACGTCCGAGCAAAGGCGCCCCGCGAGGCGCGCCTCCAAATCTCGCCTCGCGGTCGATCGCAAACGAAGCCGCGGCCGGATTCTCCGAAGCAGCCGGACGTGCGCCACACGCGACGAATGAGCAGAACGCGACTGCTGCGGATCAGCCTGGCGACCTGTCCGCCGCGACGGCGTCGTCGCTGGCGGCCATCGCCGAAGCACGCAAAAACCTGCCGCATGTCGCGCCTGCGAACCCGGCCGAGGGCCTGCTCATGCCGGGCAGCCAGATCGGACTCGAACGCAAGGTCGTCATCCGCGTTTCCAGTCACCAATTGATCGTCGATTCGGAACTCCCCATTACGGTCGCTCCCGGGACGTCGCGGGAAGACCTGCAGGACCAATTGGCCGAAGCACTGCGGATGCACTTCGCCGGCTGGGAACAACCCCCCAGCGGCTTTTACTGGCTGCCCCTCGTCCGATTCGCCGTGCTCCCCGGCGGGCAGCAGTTCGCCAAACGTCTGACCGATCTCACCAACGACTGGGAGATCAAATCGAAAGTGGACTTTGTTCTGGAGTGAGCGCCGGCCTGGAGCCAATCCGACGTCTCCCGTATTGAGCAATTTCGAGCAGCGTCATGTCCCGTCGTCGTTCCGATGAGCCCACCTTCAGCACCGACTCCTTTCTGGACGTCGTCTGCAATCTCGTCGGCATCATGATCATCCTGATCATCGTGGCCGGCATGCGCGTCACGAGCACGCCGATCGTGTTCAAGGACGATGACCCGGCGCCGGACGAGCCGCTGCAAGTCGCCTCTGAGGCCGACATCGCCGGAATCAACCTGACCGAAGTTGCCAAATGGCTGGAACAGCCTCCCGAAGCGCCGGAGGAGCCGCCTGCCGACGAGCCGCCAGCGGAAGAACCCCCGGTGGACCTGGTGGCCCAGGCCGACCAGCTTCGGCAGCAGATGACGTTGACCGCCGCACAGGTGAAAGAGCTGCAGGCCCGTGCCGCGACTGCACGCCGGCAGCGCGCAGCGGCCGATGCCCAGGTTCGCGGTCTCGTCTCGGACGTCAAATCGGCGGAGAACCAGGCGAAACAGAAGGAGTCCGACGCCGAACAGGCCGCACACGCCGTGCACGAGCTCGAAGCGCGGTCGATGCACGTCGAAGCGCAGACCGCCGCCCTGGCCGATCAGCCGGTGCAGGGCCAGGTCGTCAAGCATGTCGTTACGCCCATCAGTCGGCAGGTCTCCGAGCATGAAGAAGTGCATTTCCGGCTCTCGGGCAATCGCGTGTCGGTCGTCCCGCTGGATGAACTGGCCGAGGCCCTCAAATTCCGCATGGAACGGAGCCGCGACATGTTTCTGCGCGTCAACCGCTATGAAGGAACCGCCGGTCCGGTCGATGGATACCTGATGCGGTACGTGATTGAAAAACAGCAGCCGTCCGCGATCGAACAGCTGCGGAACGGCGGGCCGTTTATGCGCGTACAGTTGACCTACTACGAACTGGAAGTGGGCCAGGACGTCAAGGGGGAATCGCTCGAGGAAGCGCTGAAACCAGGTTCGCGGTTCATCACCGCGCTGGCCGGCGCCCGGCCCGGCACATCCCTGACATTTTGGGTTTATCCCGACAGCTTCGAACTGCATCGCAAGCTGCAGGAAATCGCCCACGAGGCGCGGTTTGACGTGGCCGCACGTCCACTACCGATGGGGGTGCCGATCGCCGGCTCGCCCAACGGATCGAAATCGGCGGCACAGTGATTTTTTGAGCATGACGTCCGCTGGACCGCATAATTGATGGCTGGCGAATCCTCGAGCAAGCTTCACATGACTCTTCTGATTCTTTGCGGCGGAGCGCCATGACCCAACTGCTCGCACAACGCCCGCAGACGCCGCAGACAGACCAGCCGCCGTGCCTGGAAGACCTGGCGTACCGCTACGGCGACACTTACGACGCGTACCTGGCCACCGAACCGGGCCGCGAGTACTTCTCGTCCCAGGGGGTCGAGGGGGTCGTGGCATTTATGCGCGTCGGCAAGTACCTCAAGGTCAGCGGCGGGCTGCTCGCTGCACCGACCGACCGGGCCGCGCTCCTTGACGAATTCGTCGAGTATGCCAGCAACCACGGACTGGTCATTTCATTCTTCAATGTGACCGAGAGCGACCTGCCGCTGTTTGTTGCGCGCGGCTTTCAGGCAACCAAATGGGGCGAGGAGGCCATTGTCGATCTGGGTCCCCAGGCCTGGAGCGGCAAGGCGCTGGAATGGGTCCGACGGCAGGCCAACTATTGCCAGCGCAAGGGCCTGGTCTGTTCCGAGTGCCGTCCCGAGGAAATGCACCCCGCGACCTGGAGGGCGCTGGCGGAAGAGTTGCGAGCAGTCGCGGCCCAGTCGCTGGCCGACAAGCCGCAGGCTGGTGAAGTTCAATTCATGGAAGGCTCCTTTGACCCGAGCGACTTGCGGGGCCGGCGGATGTTCCTGGCGCGCTCCGATGGCGGCCAGGGTCGCGTCGAAGCCCTGCTCGTCTGCAACCCGTGTCTGAACGGGAACCAGTGGGCGTTCGAGCTGTACCGTCGCCGGTTGGACGCCGTTCGCGGGACCGTCGCGTTCCTGTTTCACCAAACCATGCGGCAGATGTATGCCGAGGGCGTTGATCGCGTGTCACTGTGTCTGTTTCCAGGACAAAACTGCGAGACGCCGCACCCCGGTGACAGCGCGCTCATTCGCTGGGGACTGGTGATCGGCAGTCGGTACTTCAATTTCATTTTCGACACGGCGGGTACGGCCTACTTCAAAAGCCGGTTCCGGCCGCGGTTCGAAAGTCGATTTGTCTGCGACCTGCCACGAATGACCCTCGGTTCGGCCTGGGCGTTCGTCTCATTGCTGGGCGTGCTGCGTCTCGACGCACGCAGGCTCGGCCGACAGATCGTGCATCGATTGCGCCATTTCTCTGCTCGAGTCATGGAGGTCCGCACGGCATCTTCCGCGGCCGGCAACGCGCGGGCTGCGTCCGCTCGTCTCGAGCCAGGTTGCCCATCCACGGAAACTGACAACGATGGCCACGAAGCACACCTGGCCAAACATTTCGACTGATGCTGCCGATCGGCGTGCAAATCTTCGGCTCGCCGCACGGATCGAATTCGGCGGCATAGTGACTTGGATTTCAGGCGTCAGCTGCCACTTGCCAGCCTGAAGGCTGTACTCCGGCGCTTCTCAGTTATGGCAGCCGCAAGAGCCACAGCCGCCGTGTCCAGTCTCCCGCGGGACTAGGCCGTCTGCCGAGACCGGTTGCACATCGATGATGCCCCAGCCGCCGGCGGCCGCCTGCAGCGCCAGCTTGGCACACTCCGGTCCCCGGTCGTTGAGCACGTACAACACCAGCCGCGCTCGGTCGAGCGTCCACTCCAGATCGACCAGTTGCAGGTCCAGTTTCCACTCGGCGATCCGCTGTTCCCAGCCCGGGAATTCGCCGACGGCGGCTGTTCGCAATTCGGCCGCCCGCACATGATCCGCCGCCGTGGCCCTGCGGAGAATGTCCCCGGTCGCCGCCTCGGGCTCACCAGCGTGCGGCTCCGCAGAAGCTCGCAGCGCTTCCAGCACCATGCCGAGTTCCTGGCCGCGGTGCGTTTCAACGACAACAACATCGCCGCGCGCCGCACGAATGACTTGTGGATTGGCGAATCGCGCGACTTCGGGAATCACGCCGTAACGGATCAGGAATATGCTGGCGCTGCTCATTGCGCTGGTCAGCATAGCGTTTTCGAGCGGTCGGCGTGAATGGTTTGCATGTGCCGGACGGTCGACAGCACCTCGTTTCGGATGCGGACAGCCCATTCAATCCTCCGTGACACGGCGGTACAATCCGCCGCTATGCAGGCGGCCGTCATTACGTTTGAGCATCTCTCGCTGAATTTGCTGGGTTGCTACGGCGATACGCTGATCCGAACGCCGCACTTCGACAGCCTCGCCGCCTCCAGCGTGGTCTTTGACAGTTGCTACGCCCCGTCGATCAGCGGCCAGACCGCCGCCGGACTGGCGCAGTTTGTCGAGCGCCTCGGCGAGTGCGGAGGCCACGCCCGTGTTGCGGACTGCCGCGGCTCCAGACCGCTTGGCCGGGAAATACGCCAGACGATCGCCGACTGGCAGTCGTCCGCCTGTACCGGTCGGCCGGCCCTGCTGTGGATTCAATGTTCGGCGATCGAATCGCCCTGGCAGGCAGCCATTGAACGCGTGACGGAGATCGCACGGGCATCTCTGGCTGCCGACGCACTCGCCGACGTACTGGCGGCGCAGCACGTCGACCCTGCAGATGATGCACCACCAACAGCAGGGCTCGCGACAGCGCTCGAGAATTTGCAGGCGGCCGGACTTTTGGCACGGGAAGCGATCGCACCCACGCGCGAGATCGGGACGCTACGTCGTCTGGTTTACGCCGCCGCCGTCACCGCGTTGGACGATTGGCTTGGTGAGTTGCTCGACCTGCTCGAGCCCGTACGACGCCCGGAGTCCATGCTGATCGTCGCAGCGGGGAATGGCGATCTGACAGGTCCGCATGCCGGGCTGTCGGCCGGCTGTCCCCCGCTGATCGAACCGCTCATCCATGTGCCGCTATTGATCCAAACGGGCAATCCGGTGGACGGAACCCGCCGTGGTGCGCTGACCAGCACGGCGGACATCGCCCCGACACTCGCGGAGTGGTATGGCGTGGATGCCCCCCCTGCTGCGTTCGACGCACGTACCCTGTGGCCCCTGCTGCGGGACGAGTCGGCCAGTGTCCGCGAGGAGTTGCTGATCGGCTCGGCGGTGACAGGCTGGTGTCTGCGAACGGCGGACTTTGCCTGCCTGTGCCCATCGGAGGTCGTTCACGCTGCCGATGGGGCCTGGCCGGACACGACGAACCGGCGACCGCGACTGTTCGTCAAACCGGACGATGTCTGGGACACGTTGGACGTTGCGGCACAGCACTCGGAAGCAACGGCGGAAATGGTGCGTCGCATTCGGTCGCGCGTGGACGAAACGGCAACTTGTAAGCACCAGGTCGGGCCGGCTGCAGACGGCCCTTGACCCTCAGTCCTTGACCCTCGACCATTCCGTCCTTCACGTCGGCATCCCTCGTGACATACGATGCCGGCACAAGGCCGGAGACGCCGGCAGGATCGGTCCGCTGCGGATCCGACGACGAGAACGCGAACAGACAAGGCCGCAATGACACCCCAGGAATCGATCGACAAGCTCGGCGAAGCGTATCACGGCATCCGTGAACAGATGTCGAAAGTGATCGTCGGCCAGAACGACGTGATCGACCAGTTGCTGATCGCATTGTTCAGCCGCGGACACTGCCTGCTGGAAGGGGTGCCCGGTCTGGCAAAAACGCTGATGATCAGCACGCTGGCGCGGACGCTGTCGATGACGTTTGCCCGCATCCAGTTCACGCCGGACCTGATGCCGGCCGACATTACCGGCACCGACGTCCTGCAGACCAATCGCGACACCGGGAACCGTGAGTTCCGGTTCATTCCCGGCCCGCTGTTTCACAATGTCGTTTTGGCGGACGAGATCAACCGCACGCCGCCGAAGACACAGGCCGCCCTGCTGGAAGCCATGCAGGAACGGCAGGTCACTGTCGGCCAGACACGGCACCTGCTCAACGATCCGTTTTTCGTCCTCGCAACGCAGAATCCCATCGAGCAGGAAGGAACCTACCAGTTGCCGGAAGCGCAGCAGGACCGGTTCATGTTCAAGGTCTTCGTGCGCTATCCCACGTTCGAGGAGGAGCGGCGAATCGCCGTCCAGACGACGTCGCTGCAGCAGGAAGAGATTCAGCCGGTGCTGACCGGTGCGGAGATTCTGGAATTGCAGAAGATCGTGCGGCAGGTGCCGGTGACCGACCATGTCGTGGACTACACGCTGGCGCTCGTCCGCCAGACGCGGATCGGTGAGGACGGGAGTCCCGACTTTGTGAACGATTGGCTGAGCTGGGGCGCCGGTCCGCGCGCGGTGCAGTTCCTGCTGCTGGGGGCCAAAGCGCGGGCGCTGCTTAACGGCCGCACGCACGTCGCGACGGACGACATCCAGTCGCTGGCGTCGCCGGTGCTGCGGCACCGGATCGTGACGAATTTCGCTGCGGAAAGCGAAGGCATCACAGCGGACCGCGTGATCGACAAACTGCTCGAAACCACGCCGTCGAAAGAAGGGGAGCTGACGAGCGATCCGCGGCTGCAGAAGATCTTTGCCGCTTAGCGTCATTGACTAGCCGCGACCGTCAGGGAGCGCTCGATCTGGTCCTTTCGCTCACCGACGGTCGCGGCTAATGCGCAGTAACTCCTCATTCGTCTGATGCCCACCGACCTCAAGCAATTCCTGTCTCCCGAAGCGGTCGCGCGAATTGCGCGGCTGGAGTTGGCGGCGCGCAACGTGGTCGAGGGCTTCCTGTCGGGTCAGCACCGCAGTCCGTATTTCGGACAGTCGATCGATTTCGCGCAGCATCGCGAATATGCGCCGGGCGACGACGTACGCCGCATCGACTGGAAGGTCTGGTCGAAGACCGACAAGTACTACATCAAGCAGTACGAGGAAGAGACCAACCTCCGCACGACGCTGGTAGTGGACGTCAGCGAATCGATGCAGTACGGCAGCAGCGCGACCACGAAGTTCGACTACGCCTGCACGGTCGCGGCCGCCGTCGCCTACCTGCTGTTGCGGCAGCAGGACGCCGTCAGCCTGATCGCCTTCGACGAGGAGATTCGCGGAGTCGCGCCGTCGCGGAGCCGGCAGACGCATCTGGGCGCGCTCTTGTCGGTGCTGATGCAGGAGTCACCGTCGCACAAGACGGATATGTATGAAATCCTGAGCTACGTCGCGAACGAAAAGTCGCAGAAGGGCATGGTCGTACTGATTTCGGATTTGTTCGTACCGCGGCAGGGGTTGTTCAAAGGGCTCAGGCTGCTGCGGCGCCGCGGCCACGACGTGCTGGTGTTCCACGTGCTCGACGCTGAAGAACTGGACTTCAACTTTACCGGCACGACGCGGTTTGAAGGACTGGAGGAGGCGGGCGAGCTCGTCTGCGATCCACGATCGCTGCGCGAGGGTTACCTGGCGGCGCTGCACGCGTTCCTGGATGAAATCCGCCGCAACTGCGCCGGCAGCATGATTGACTACCAGACAATCCGCACCAGCGAGCACATCGACGCCGCCCTGCGGCATTACATCAAGCACCGCGTCGGCTTCCGTCGCGCGGAACGGACATAGATTCCGGAGGGATTCTCAATGGAGATCGCAGACAATCGGCCTTCAGCGATCAGGCGTCTGCCATCAGCAAGGTGCTCCGCACTCCCGGTCCTCGGTGCGAACAGTCGCATTCCACGCTGAAACAAGTCCGCTCCTTGCTGATCGCTGAAAACTGACCGCTGAAAGCTCATCCCTCATGTCCCCCTGGATCACCCAGCATTTTCTGAATCCGGCCCTATTCTGGCCCGGCCTCGCGCTGGTCTCGATCCCGATCGTGATCCATCTGCTGAACCGGCTGCACTACCGCCGCGTACGGTTTGCCGCAATGGAGTTCCTGCTGGCCAGCCAGGAGCGCAACCGCCGCCGCGTCCTGTTCGAACAACTCCTGTTGCTGCTGCTGCGGATCCTGTTCGTGCTGCTGCTCGTTGCGCTCATCGGCCGGATGGTCCTGAGCGCCCAGCAGCTGTCGCTGTTCCGCGGGGCGAAGTCGCATCACCTGGTCCTGCTCGATGACAGCCTCTCCATGCGGGACCGGACCGGTGAGACCACCGCATTCGATGAAGCGAAGTCCATCATCCGCAAGCTGGTCGCGGAAGGAGCGAACCGCCCCGGCACGCAGCGATTGACGCTGCTGCTGGCGTCAAAGCCTGATGAGCCGCTCGCCGGCCTGGCGGCGCGAGACATCGACGATGTCCTGGTCGACGAAGTCACCGGACGGCTCGAGGATCTGTCCTGTTCGCACCAGGCGGTTGACCTGCAGTCCGCAGTTGTTGCCGCACAACACCGGCTGGATTCTGACCGCGACGACCTGCGGTATCTGCACATCCTCTCCGACTTCCGTCGTCGCGACTGGCACGACAGTCAGCCGATGACCGCCACGCTACGGGCGCTGGACGAAGCCGGGATCGCGGTCAATCTCGTGCGAACGGTTGCCGCAGACCACGAAAACCTGGCCATCAGCGACCTCAACGGCAACGTCGCGGTCGCGGCGGCCGGCGTGCCGGTGACGTTCGACGTCACCGTCGCAAATTACGGAGGACAAGCAGCTAGCGACGTACGGGTCACATTGGCGGTCGACGGACGGACACTGCCGAAGAATCTCGTCTTCGAATCGATCGCAAACGGCCAGGAGCAGAAGCAGTCCTTTGAAGTCCGCTTTCCGGAGGCCGGTCCACATCGTCTGACGGCCTCCCTGATGCCCGACGCACTCGAGCCTGACAACGATCGATTTCTGGCCGTCCCGGTGCCGAATGAGAATCCCGTGCTGATCATCGACGGCTCCAAAGGACAGGAGTTGGGAACCTATATCGCCGATGCACTGGCCGCCGACAAGTCGGTGACCGGCTACGCGCCGTTTGTCGCAGCGCCCGATTTCCTGCGGCAGACCTCGCTCGACCAATATCAGTTCATCAGCATGGTCGACGTGGCGGATTTGCCCCCGGACGACGTCGCCGCCCTGGAGCGCTACGTCTCAGCCGGCGGCGGACTGGCCTGGTTCCTCGGCGACGCCGTGCAACCGGCGTTCTACAACTCCGCTCTCTACAAGCAGGGCGCCGGCCTGTTTCCCGCGCCGCTGGGCAATGCCCCGCGCCTCTTGCCGCGCGATCCGTCGTCCAATGCCGGACCCGACATCGATCCCGCTGTGCATCCGCTGATGACAATTCTGACCGGCGATGGCCGCCTGTTCCTCGACCTGATCTTCGTCAATGCGTCGTATCCGGTCGACGAGCAGTGGTTGCTGCAGTCACTTCCTGATTCGTCCCAGGTCACGATGATCGCAAAACTCCGCAGCGGCCAGCCGCTGCTGCTGGAGCACACATTGGGCAAAGGGCGCATCGTGACGTGCCTGACTGCCGCCGGACCTCTGCTGACTCCGGACGGATTGCCGTGGACCAACTGGGCGAATGGCCCCGCGGCCCCCAGCTACGCCGTTTTCCAGCTTGATCTGGCAAAGCGGATTGCCCGCCGCGACCGCGAATTGCCGCAACGCACGGTCGGCGAGCCGATCGAACAGTCGTTTCAGCGCGGGCAGTTTTCCGATGAGATCGAGTTTGTGTCGCCCGATGGGCGCGTAACACAGCTTCGGGCAGTCGCCAAAGAAGCCGGCGCTGAGCAGGAGCCAACGGCAGCCGGCGCGATAGCTCCGCTGGCCGCCAGTTTCCGCGACACCGATGCGCCGGGAATCTATAGCGTGCGACTGACGACCATGGACGGCCAGCCGCAGGAACAGTTGATCGCCTACAATGTGCCGGTCGCGGAAGGGGACCTTAAACTCGTGACGGACAGCGAACTGCTCGCAGCCGTCGGTCCGGTCCAGCAGCTCACGATCCAGCCGACCGGCGCATTCGACTGGATCCGCAGCGAGGCGCCTGGAGACGACATCCGCTGGGGACTGCTGGCGCTGCTGGTCGGCGTGATCATCGGGGAGCAGGCACTCGCGTACCGGCTCAGTTACCATCCCGCCGGTCCCCGGCGCGCGGCAGCGGCGGCATGAGTGCAGACTTCGTTAGTCGGCCCGCCCTTTCCGGCGTCAGTCGGGAAGGGCGTGGCGATGTGGCAAGACGGTTTAAAAGACGAATGAACTCGATTGTCTCGCCGTGGCGAGATCCACACTGATGCTGAACGGACTCCACATTCCGACACTTCTCGCACAAGTCGAAGAGACCGCCGCGCGCACGTCGCGATCGCTCGAGATCGACTGGCCCGATTCCGTCCGGGAGTGGTCGCTGTTCTTGGGGTTTGCAGTCGCAATCGTCTTCGTAATCGGGATGTACATCCGCGACACGCGGACGCTGTCACGCGGTTGGACCGTGTGGCTGACACTGCTCCGATTGGCCGTGATTGCGGGGCTGCTTGCGATCGCACTCAATCCCCAGGAGCGCACCCAGAAGGACGCCTTCCGCTCCTCGCAGGTGGCGATCCTGGTCGACACGTCAACATCGATGCAGCAACCGGCCGGCGATCCCGGATCCTCAGGGGATGCGCCGCCGATATCGCGGATGGGTGCCGTCAGGGAACTGTTGACTCGCTCTCCATTGCTTGCCGAATTGCAGAAGACCCATAACGTTGACCTGTACACGTTCGACAGCCGGCTCAGCGAGCCGCTGCATCGCTTCGAGACCAGTTACGATCCCCGGCATTCGGCGACGGCAAACGCTGAGCCGTCACCGTCCGGAGCTGTGACGACGTCCGCACCGCCGGACTGGGACAAACTGCTGCAAGCCAGCGGCAGTTCAACCCGGCTGGGAGACGCCGTCGATACATTGCTGTCGGAGATCAAGGGGAAAGCACTGTCGGGCGTCGTCATTCTGAGCGACGGCGCGTCGAACACCGGTCGCGATCTGCGACCGGCGATCGACCGGGCGCGCGGCTCCGGCGTGCGGCTGATCGCCGCCGGAGTGGGAGGCGTCCTCCCCCCGGTCAATGTCCAGTTGGCCCGGATCGTAGCACCGACCGACGTCCAGCTTCCGCAGGCCGATTCGGCCGGGGACGGACAGGACACTTTCGAAATCGTCGGCTATGTGCAGGCCCAGGGCCTGGCCGGCAAGACGGTCCGCGTCGAACTGACCCGCAAGTACGCTGATGATCCGCAGCCCACGTCGCTCGAAACGCGAGAAGTGACGCTTGCGGACGGGGCCGAACCGGCGGTCGTCGCATTCACCCAGACCGCGGAGAAGACAGGCGCGGTCGAATACCAGCTCGTTGTGCATCCGCCGGCGGGAGTTCGCGAGAGCCGCGAGGACGACAACCTGCAGTCGCGGACGGTCAACGTTTTCGACGAGCCGCTGAAAATCCTGATCGTCGCCGGCGGGCCGATGCGCGACTACATCTTCGCCAAGAACTCGCTGCACCGGCACCGGTCGATGCAGGTCGACATCTGGTTGCAAACCGGCGAACCCGGCATCAGCCAGGACGCCCACAACATCCTGTTCGAGTTCCCCAAAACCCGCGAGGCGCTGTTCGCGTACGACGTCGTCGTCGCTTTCGACCCCGACTGGCAGCAGATCCCGACGGAGGCCCAGGAAATGCTCGAGGATTGGGTCGCCTCCGAAGGGGGCGGACTGATCCTGGTGGCCGGGGACGTCAACACGTCGGAACTCGCTGCGGCCATCTCCGATTCGGCCGCCGGCTCCAAACACCTGGCCAATCTCTATCCCGTGCTGCTGGAAGAGGTCCGGGGCCTCGGCGCGAGCGAACGGGCCCAGCAGGCGTTCCCGATCGGCCTCACCCAGGAAGGGAACGCAGCGGCGTTCCTGAAGCTCGAAGAGCAGCCGACGGCCGACGACGTGTGGGAGCGATTGCGCGTCTATCGTTGCTATCCCACGCGGGGACGCAAACGAGGCGCGACGGTCTACGCCGAGTTCACCGATCCGCAGGCCCGCGGCCGTGACGGGCAGGCGGTCCTGCTGGCCGGCCAGCGGTACAGTCAGGGAAATATTCTCTATCTCGGCAGTCCCGAAATCTGGCGGCTGCGGGCTGTTGACGAAGCATTCTACGACCGGTTCTGGATCAAGCTCGTTCGCAAGGCGGGAGAAGGCCGCACGCGCCGCGGCGTACAGGGGAGCATGCTCATTCTTGAAGGCCGCGAATACGACGTCGGCCAGACGATCCCCATCCGCGCCAAGCTGCTGAACTCGCAGTTCCGGCCACTCGACGATGCGGAAGTCGCGATGCGGATCACCGACCCGACCGGCCGCCCGCTCGTGCCGCCGCTCACCCTGCAGCGGGATCCCAATCGCCCTGCCGAATACACGGGCGACTTCCTCGCTCTGGTGCCTGGCGCCTATAAGCTCGAACTGGCAGTGCCGGATACGCACAACGTCCTGACTGGCGAGATTGCCGTCCTGTTGCCGGCGCTGGAGATGGCCGATCTCCGGCAGAATGTGGCTCTGCTGACGCAGTTGGCCGAGGGCACCGGCGGCGCCTATGTGGCGATCGGCGATGCGCCGGCTCGGATCCCGGCCCTGCTTCCCAACATGGGCCAGCAGATCATCATCGACCAGCAGCTGCGCGAGCTGTGGGACCGGCAGTGGGTGCTGTACCTGCTGGTTGGACTGCTCGGCATGGAGTGGCTGACACGCAAGCTGCTGAAGCTGGCGTGAAGCAGTTTCAAGACCGGGAGGGCGAGGCTCCCGCCGAGCCTCTCGTGTGTGATTGCTGTCGATCGATGCACAGTAGTGCGATCGGAATCCGGCCAGGGTCAATGTCCCTGAGCGCAGCTCCCCCCAACGTTCATGCGCCGGCGGCCACTGGCTCCGCCAGTGCGACTGCAAGCGGCGCTTCGGACGCATAGGCACGTGGGCACTACGAGGCGCTCGAACCTTATCCGTGTTACTTCGCTCCCCGCCGTCGCCGTCCCGCCCCCGCCGGCGTTGCAGACGCCGGCGGCTCGTTGGAATCTGCGCTTGGCGGCGGCGCGTTGCTGGCCGCGGTCGCGCCCTTCAAATGCAGCACGCCGCGGAAACCGATGTCATCGGTCGGCGCCAGCATGGCCGCGTTGCCGCGATGCCACAACTGCCAGTCGGCCGCGCTGCCGCGGACCACGTGGTGCGCAGGGGGCGAACCCTGTTTCGGCCCTTTCCAGTCGGTCGGCACACCGCCGGCCGTGCCGGCCGCCTCTTTGTACGCATCGTCAGTGTAGAAGTCCGCGCACCATTCGCGGGCATTGCCGGCCAGGTCCATCGCGCCGTAGATGCTGCGATCCGCCGGATACGATCCCACAGGATCGATCTGCTGCGGCGTGCGTCGTCGATGCCACAGCACGCGGCCGTCTCCCCAGGGATACAGGAACTGATTCGGCCCCCGTGCGGCTTTCTCCCACTCCGCTTCGGTCGGCAGTTCCTTTCCCACCCACTTCAGGTAGGCGGACGCGTCGCGCCAGTTGACTCCGACCGCCGGCAGCGTGTCAGCGCCGCCGTGATTCGCCGCCCGTCCCGGCAATGGGCGTGTTTCCTTCCAGTATTTTTCGTATTGCGCAAGTGTCACCTCAAAGACGTCGATATAGAAGGCGCTCACTTCGACGGGATGCATGGGCGCGGCATCGGGATCGGCCCCCTCCCGTCCCTGCAGGAACAAACCCGCCGGCACCAGCACCATTTCTGAGCCGTCTTTCTCGCAGCGCAGCCGCAGCGGCAGGCCGTCTTCCGAGCGTCCCGCGTCTTCCACGACGGTAAACCCCGTCGGGGCGCCCCCGGTCGGCGCTGCTCCGAAACTCGTTCGTCCCTGGACGAGATCGTCCTCGAGCGCGACCATCGAGCTGTCGACGCCAATGGGGGGCTCGACAAGCGCCACGAGCGCGCCGGAGCGCGGATCGTCGGCGGAAACGACTTCCAGGTTCGGAATGTCAGCCCCGACATCGAACCGGTACGACGGCGGGGCATCGGGCAAGGCTTTCGCGCGAGGTCCGCTGCTCCCTTTGGCCGCGACAGCGCGGTTTTCCCCGGCTGCAGCGGTCGCTGTACTTCCTCCGGCGCCGGGCTGCGCCGCGACCGGCGTCGGCGGCGGGGCATTGGCAATCTCTCCGCCCCCTCCGGGGGGCGCCGACTTTGGCTGCGCGCCGCAGCCTGACAGCGCGAGCAGACAGCACAATCCCGCCAGCGTGATTCCAGCATTGTGCGTCATGGATCTCTCCCGGTGGTGATGAGTGCCTTCCGTTTCACCGCCGTCAGTGGCTACGTACAGGGCGGCCTCAATCAGTGTCGCTGTGCGCTCCGTCATCGGCAAGCTCCAACGTCGGCAACAGAACCTTCAATCAGTGGTTCCCACGCATGGATTCGCCGCGCGCCGTCCCGGAACTCCGGAGCGACGAAAACCCGCACACGTTTGACGTATTCATCGAACTGCGTTCGTGCCAGGGCCTCGACGACCGGCGAAACGCGGCGCAGCGGGCGATACACGTCCTGTTTCGGAAAGTAGATGTCGACCGCGAACTCGACTTCGCGATGCGCCGGCGGGGCGTCGATCAGGACGTCTGCCGACGTAACCTTTTGCCCCGTCTCGGCTGACAAACGCTCGGCCAGCCGCGCCGCACACTGTGCCACAAACGGATACGGCTTCCCGGCCAGTTGCGAGTAAACCGCACCGCCATCCTCCTGGTCGTGACCAAATTCGGCCGCCCGCTTGTACAACCGCCGCTGCGAACCGAAGACTCCCGACAACAGGCCCTCCCATGGCCCCCCCGCGGCCGCCGACCGCATTTGCGCAATCATCCCCGCATCGGTCTGACCGAACAGTTCCGACAAGTCGAGCCGGCCGTGCAGCTCGAAGAACGCACGGGCAAACATGCTCGTCGCCGACCGCACCGCGTGATGCCAGTACACTTCGCTGAACATCACGTAGCGCGCGAACACCATCAGTTCCGCAGCCGTTTTCCCCTTGTGCGTCAGTGCCAGGCCGTCTCCGGCCGCGTTCAGCACGAGCGACTGGATCAGCCGCTGCTTGTCGAAATTGCGGCCGTACGGCACGCCGCAGTGCAGGCTGTCCCGCTCGAGGTAGTCCATCTTGTCGACGTCGATCGGCCCCGACAGGATCGTTCGCATCAGCCGCATCTGCGGCGTATCGCTGCGCGGCACAAGGACATCGAGCACTTCTCCCGGTTCGATCGACCACTGGCGGCGCAGCACATCTGCCAGTTCCGTGTCCCCCGCCAGAAACCGGGCGGCATTCGCTTCATGCGGCGGCATGCCGCGCAGCGCCAAATCCTCGATCGGGTGACAGAAGGGCCAGTGACCGAGATCGTGCAGCAGCGCCGCAACGATCAGGACTTCGGCCGCGTGGCGGTCCACTTGCTTGTGGAACCGTTCGTCCTTCCGCAGTTGCGCCAGGAACCTGAGCGCGTTGTCGTAAACCCCGAGGGCGTGCTCGAACCGCGAGTGCCGCGCTCCGGGATAGACCCGCGCAACGAGCCCCAATTGGCTGATTTCCCGCAGCCGCTGAAACTCGGCCGTATCGACCAGCGCGCGGACCCGCGGCGTGAACGGAACGTTCTGTTCGTGCGGAATCCGGATCAGACTGCGTCCGGACTCGCGGTCCGCCAGTTCCGGGATGTCCGAATACGCGTCCTGCATGGGGCTTCGCGCGGCGGGCGAATCAGCGTGCACACATTTGCCGAATGTGGGATGCTCCAGGCTGCAATTGTAAGCGGACACGACCCGACGCGATACTGACGTTCAGCAGCACCCATCTGCCGATGCTTTCCCGTCAAACGCCACCGTCTGCCTCTCGCCTCGTCGTCCCCGGACTTGCCGGTCGGGCGGCCGCACACCTGGTTCTGGGACTATTCGGCACGCTGCTGTATGCGCAGGCGGTTCTAGAAAGTGCGCAACTGTTCACGGCATTCGGCAGTGCGCCGACCTGGCAGGCCTTCGTCGCGCGGCTTGGCGCTCGGCCGGTCGCGGGCGATCCATCAGCGGTCGCCGTTTCGCTCGGCGCCGTTTCCGCTGTCGTTGTCCCGCTGCTTGCGTTCTTCCTCGCAATCGGCGCCGGACTGTTGCGGCGCGGTACGCAAGTCGGAGGGGTCGATGCGGCCCTGCTCTGGGCCGACCGCGGCGGGCGCTGGTGGCTCCTCCCCGGCATCTGGTGGGTGCTGTCGACGCTGGCGCTCCTCGTCGGAGTGGGACCGCTCAGCACGCTTCTCGACCAGACATGCGAGGTCTGGCTGGCAGTATCGCTGGCCGGTTCAGTCAGTGCCTGGTTCACGGTTCGCCGTGAGTTGCGAACCGGCGCCGCGACGACCTCCGGTTTGGCGGACAACCAGCATGAACGCCGGCGCCTGTACATGGCAGTTGCCGTATCCGGACTGCTCTTCACCGCTCTGAACTGGGGACTGTGGTTCAATCTCCGCGTGCCGCATGGTGACTCCGCGATGTACGAGGAGCACCTGTGGAATGTCGAACACGGCAAGGGATTTCGCAGTTATCTGGACCAGGGGCTGTTCCTGGGCGAACACGTGCAGGTTGTGCACCTGCTGCTTTTGCCCCTGCACTGGCTCTGGCCGAGCCAAATGCTGCTGGAATTGTGCCAGGCATTCGCAATGGCCGCCGGCGCGATCCCGGTCTATCGCCTCGCGCAGCGTTTCGGCGGTTCGCCGCGCGCCGCTTTGCTGCTCGCCTGTGCGTACTTGCTGTATTTTCCGCTGCAGTATCTGGACCTGACGATCGATCTCAAGACGTTTCGACCGAACTCGCTGGGCGTGCCGGCGCTGCTATTCGCGCTCGATGCACTGGAGCGCGGGCGACACCGGGCCTGTCTCGCGTGGCTCGCGCTGATGCTTTCCGCGCAAGAGGACTACGCCATCGTCATCTCGCTGCTCGGCGCCTGGATCGCCTTGACAGCGGGACAGCAACAAAGTCAGACCGCAACTGCATCAAATTGGTCGCTGCGCGCGATGCTGCAACGAATTTTGTCCCCTGCGGCGCGTCCGCGGCTGCTGTTCGGCCTTGGACTGGCCCTGTTTGGCGTCGTCTATCTCGTGTTTGTGATGAAAGTCGTGTTCCCCTACTTCCGCAACGGCGTGACGATTCACTATGCCTCGTATTTCTCGAAGTTCGGCAAGACGCCTGAGGAGATCGTGCGGACGATACTGACACGGCCGGATCTCGTCCTCGCGGAACTGATCACTGTGCCGGCCATCCTGTACGCCGTCGGGCTCCTGGCGCCGCTCGGCGGATTGCCGTTGCGCGTGCCGGCACGGCTGTTGGTCGCAGCGCCGCTATTCGCATTGCTGTGCCTGAACGACCTGGCGCTCCAGCCGCCGGCGCCCGTCCATCATTTTCACGCGCCGCTTGTGCCGCTGTTGTTCTGGGCCGCGGCTGCGGCGCTCGGTCCGCAAGCGTCGACGTCTGCCGCAGCCGATACGGTAGTTCGCCGCGCACGGTTTGCCTGTTTATGCGCGCTGGCGACGGGCTTGTTCATGAGCATCACTCCGCTGGGCTTCAAGTTCTGGGACGCGAACGGCTCGCGGAACTGGCACAAGCTGTATGTGCCGGACGAGCGGGCGCGGCAGTTTCCCGTCGTCGATGCGCTGATCCCGGCGGACGCACGCGTGGCGTCGACCGATTTTGTCCACGCGCGGCTGACGCACCGCGAGCGGTCGTACGACTACAGCGACTACGTCCGCAAAGTCGCCGATTACGAGGACCGCGTGCCGCTCGACACGGACTGGATCGTCATCGACATCGAGCACCCGTACAATTCTGCGGAGAAGAGCGCCGCGCTGCGGTCGAACCCGTATACGGCACTCCGCGAGGTGCGCGAGCAGCCCGAACAGTGGCAACTGGTCGACCATCCGGCGTCGCAATACTTCATCGTCCTCAAGCGGCGATGAGTGGATAAACCGCAGCGATCAGCGAACTGATGAACGACCGCCGGATACCGTTGGGTGGGATGTTCACCTTGCTTATGCGCTATGACGCGCGCGGTTTGGAGGGAATTGCAACCTCCCGGAGCGTTCACGGCACCGATTGACGCGAGGATTCTGCGTCCACTTCTTCCGTCGCCAGCGCCTCGTAGTAGCGTCGCACGAGTTCTGCGTACTGTGGCAGGAATCGCTCGCTGAACCGCGACTGCATCCGGTCGCGCTGTCGCGCGGGAAGATGTCCCCAGACCGATGTCGCCAGGTCGCGGGCCGTGGCCGGATGTGATTCGATCTCGTCAGGCCCGCGCGGCTTCTCGCTGGATTCTGCAGCCCGGGACGACCGCCCGACAGCCCCCTGGCCATCGCCGGCGTTGACACCCGGCGTTGCATGACCGGCCGACGATGACGACGACGAACGTCCGCCGGCGACGGGCTTCGATTGCCGTCGCGCGAGGTCGCTCAACCGTTGCAACTGCTGCATGATCCGCGTCTGTTGCGCCTCGGTGTCGTCGTTCAGCCGACCGTCGGCGAATCCGGCCTGAGCCCGCTGCATCTCTGCGACAGCCTCGGCCCCGACCGTGTTCAAAGCTTCTCCCTGCGTCGTGAGCGGGGGACTTGCGACGTCGGCCTCTGCCAGGTCGACGACTGCCGCAGGCGGTTCCGCGCCGGTAATCGCCGACACGCACAACGACAACGCCGCCAGGCACAGCGTCCCGCCGGCCGCGATTCGCAACAACTTGCCGCTGGTTCTCCGGGTCATGGGATCCCCTCCAAAACAGCGTCCGTCGACACAAGCTGCTCCAGCAGTCCGGCCACGCGCGCTTGCCGAGCCGCCAGATCAGTCAACTCGTGCCGCTGACCGTCGTCAGGGGTCCCGGACGGCCCGATAACCACCCGCAGAGCCGTCGCCCGCTTGCCGATCTCGTCCTGCAGCCGGATCAGCACGTTGAGTTGCGCGGCGAGCGGCCAGTCGGCATGCACGACCGGCTCCTGCGACGCGTCCGCAGCTCCCGGCTCGTCTGAAGTGGATGCCGACGGGACCTTCATGTCATCGTGGAGCGCACGAAGCTGGTCGAACGCCGCTTGCTGCAGCGCGCGAGTTGAGTCGTCCACCTGCCGTTCGGCCAGCCTGGCTGCCGCGGCTCGCATCTGTTCAATCGTCGGCGCCAGCGATTCACGAATCACCGGATTCCCGGCCGGGTCGTCGTGCACCTGCCGCAAGTCTTCCGCGAGTTGTTGTTGCGCCTTCGTGTCCGACAGCAGACTCCGCAACTGCGCGCGGCTCAAGCTCCCCTTGCGCTGCTGTTCTGCGCCGAGCCGGACAGTCTCTCGCAGGAGCTGCGATTGCCGCTCGGCGAAAGCGTCGACCTGGGAGGCGAACCGCGACCAGGCGGAGACGGTCTGCTCGGATTCCAGTTGCCGGCGGAGTCCGGCCAGCGCCGTGCGGGCCTGTTTCAACTCTTTGACGGCCTGATCCTGTTCTGCGAGCGCCGCTGCCAGCTCGTCATCCAGCAGGCGTCCTTGTGCATCGCGCATCCGACCGCCGGCGGCGTCGGCACTGGCGGCGGGTTCGGGAAACCGCTGGCGCCGCAGGCGCTGTGCCCACTGTGCGGTCTCTTCGGCGAGTGCCTGCTGCTGCTGGCGCAATTCGTTGACGCCCGCCGCGCGATCTTGCACCGCAGCCAACCGTTCGGCCGCGTCGCGCAGTTGCGACTGACGCTGCTGCAAAGCTTCCGCCTCGGATTCGGCGCTCGCCACCTGTTTAGTGAGGGTCTCCGGCGCCGGGTCGGCCATGCCGCGGACCGCCTGTTGCAACTGTTCCAGCTCCTGGGCGATCGTCTGTTGCGCCTGAGCCGATTCGGCGATCGAGTTCGCGGCGACCAGCTGCGCGGCACGCTGCATCTTGGCGGCGACTGCGCCGTCCGCCAGCAGTTCGAGCGCCTGCTGTACATCCAGTTCCGACAATGACTCCCCAGACTCAGGGCTGTCTGTGTCTGGCTTCTGCAACTGTTTCAGTCGGTTCTCGAATATCCGCAGATGTTCCGCCGTCTGGGCCTGCCGTTTTCCCAAGCGACCCAGCGCTTCGCGGTCTTCAGCTCCCAATTCAGCCAGCGCAGTCGTCAGCGTGCGCCGGCCGACCTCGCGCGTCTCCTCGTTGATCCGCAGCTGGGCCGCGGCGATCTCTGCCAGGGAGCGCGTCAAATCATGCTGCCGGCGCCATTCGGCGAACTGCGCCGCTTGTACATCCAGGAGTTCATTGGCAGCCGACTGCGACCGCTCCACGTCCACCAGCGCGGCGCCGACCGCCGTCGAGGAAACGCCGGGCTGCGCCGCGTCGTGGACGACTCGCGACAACGCCTGCTGCAGCGCTGGTTCGACCTCGTCCTGCAGCCGTTCGAGCGCCGCATCAAGCGACGTCAGGCGCGCGACCGACTCGTCGTCGCGCACGCGGTTCCATGCCAGTTCTTCCAGGATGGCCCGCGCCTGTCGGCGACCGCCCCGCTCGGCGTCGTTTAACTCTTCGGCAAGCTGCGCCTGCTCGTGCGCCAGACGTCGCAGGGCGTCGACATTGCTGGCCGACAATCGCTCCGTCCCCTGAAACTGCAATTGCAGCGCTCGCGTCTGCTCCAGCGCATGCAACTGGCGTTCACCGGCGCTTTCCAGCCAATGAGCAATGCCCCCCTGCCGGATCGCCATCTCGCGCTGCTTCTCTTCCGGAGTGACGATCGAAAGCGCCCGCGGCACACTCCGCACGACATGCCGACCATCGAGGTTGTAGGCATCGGCGGCTTCCGCGCGGAGCAGCAAGACGCGCCCCGGCGCCAGCCCCAGTTCCGCCACGGAAACTTCCGTCTCAATCTGGGACTTGCGGGCCAGGAGTTGCGCGAGCGACAGCGGCCGCAGTTGTTCACCGGCGCTGCCTGGAGGTTGCGACATCGACAGCGCCACGGACACCAGCCCGATATCGTCACCGGACTCAACGCGCACCGGCACAACCGCCTCAGGCGTGACCGTCAGGTCCGTGGCCGGTTGCGTCAGTGCGACCGTCGGCTCGCGATCGGCGATTCCTTCGACGCGATACCGGGGCGGGTCGTCATTTCGCAGCCCGTCGCGACTGAGCAGTTGGATCGCGAACATGCCCCCGGAATCCGCCGAGACCGGAAAATCGATGCTGGCGGATCGTCCATCGGCAGACAGCTGCGTGTTGACTGGCGGTAGACCGCTCTGTTGGAACTCCGCCTGGCTGACCGCCGCGTCCAGTTGTGCTTCCAGGCGCACTTGCGATCCGACGAGCGCCCGGATGTCGCCGGATGTCGCGACGATCTCCTGGGGTTCTTGTTGGGTGTAAGCGGGAGGCGTAAGCAGGATCTTAAAGCGGCTTACCGCCGGCCGGCGGGCAAACTCAAACGTGTGCCAGGGCATCCGCGTGTCGTCGCCGCCCGTCGCGCGCACGTGGATGCGACGCGCATCGGAGGGCAACACCGCGACGCCGATCGGCCGCTGGTGGCCGCGGCGGTCCAAAATGGTCGTCACCTCCAGCGGCTGCGACTTGCGGCCACCTCCGGCGGTGGCGATGTGTAACGTCAGTTCTTCGGGCAGATCGCCGTGCTCTTCGTCAACATAGATCAGCAGCCGCTCTCCCAATGCGGCGGGAGGCATTACCCGACCCGGCTCAAGTTCCTGAAACGCAGTATCGAACAGCACCAGCGTGTGCTGCCGCGGCCAGCTCGGACCCGTGCGTGGCGACGTCAGCCGCGCCAGCGCAATTCCGGCGCTGGCCGGGTCGGCCACGACGACGCCGGACACCAGTAACGCCGCCAGCACGGCCGCCGCTCCCGCCCAGCGCAATTCCCGGGTCCGCACCAGCGTCTCCAGGTCGACCGCGTTCAGTTGCTTCTGAGTTCTGGCAATCAGCGCCTGCTGCAGTTGGGGCGCACCCGCGGCAGGTGGACAGTTGGCCGCCGAGAATTCCACGCTGGCGACCAGCGCGCCGCGCCAATGCGGCCGCAGCCGCTCGATTGCCATTGCGGTGTCGGCCGCACGGGGGCGCCGCAACACCGGTACGATCACCAGGCAGACGACCAGCAGTCCCCACAATCCTGCTCCGGCCGAAATGAGCAGGCTCCGGCCGAGCGGATCGTCAACGTGCCATCGCCAGTCGATTCCCCCAACCAGCAACAGCAGGAGCAGTCCCGCGGCCAGGCACCACCCCACGCCAGTCAGCGCCGCCACGCGGCGCATCCGGCCGTGCAGGCTGCGAAACGCCGCATCGAGCGTGCCCGTGGGGTTGACCGTGGCCATCGACGCGCCGTTTCCCTCGCGATTGAGCCGCTCCGGTCGACGACGGAGCACCGCCATTCTGCTCAATCATACCACTCAGCCGGTGCGGCGCAACAGCCAGTCCGCGGCCAGCAATCCGACGAACAGCAGCAGCAATTCGGCGCGACTCCAGATCGGGATTGACTCGCTGCTCAGCACCGAGGTCATTTGCCCTTGCGGCAACTGCTCAACCAGTTGTGCGACTTTGTCAACGGGCACTGCCGCTCCGCCGGATGACACCGCGGCATGCTGCAGGTCACGCAGTTCTGCGGACTGCCTGAGCAGCTCCCGCCGCGGGAATTCAACCGTGAAGTCGCAGGTCGCATCCGCGTCCCGCGGGGCCGCACCGGCCAGCCACGCGTGATACTCGCCGCCGGTGACCGACGGCAGGGCGCCCGCATACTCGTGAGGGGACTCGACGGCTGCCGATAAGGTCACCGATTGCACTTCGCCGCCGCGCCGCTCGACCATCACGCTCAACTCGGCCAGGCCGTCGGAAACCTGGCCGCGATCCGGAACGCGCAAGCGAAACCGCACGGTTTCACCCTGTCGATACGTGGCGCGATCGGTCGTCAGATCGGCCGCACCCCCGTCTGCCGATGGACGCGCACGGCACAAGAACCGGATGGCCTGGCGCCAATACCGGCCGTAGTAACGGTCCTCGACGCGCCTCCGCCAGCGCCAGAGTTCATCTGTCGCATGGAACAACACCTGGCCGGCCCCAAACCGCTGAAGCACGATGACGGCGGCGCGCTGGTCCGGGGGTCCGCGGGTCGCCACGACCAGTCCACCGGACGGTCGCACGTCGGCGTCCAGTGCCCAATTGAGATAGGGCTGGTGCTCCCAGAACTGTGCGGTCCGCGAGTCGTCCCCGAGCCGCAACAGCGGATGATCCGAACCGGCGCGCGCCGGCACGATGCGGAACGGTCGGCTGGGCGTCGTCGCCAGACGCGCCGCCGAATACACGACAGGCACCAGGGACTCCAGCGGCGTCCCCTGGAAATCGGCCGGGTTGTGCTGTGTCCCCGCAATCAGGATCAGGCCGCCGCCGCGCATTCCGACGAAGTCACGCACGAGGTCGAGCGCCCCGGGGTTCAGATACTTGAGGTCAACGTCCCCCAGAATGACTACGTCATACGCCAGCAGATCCTCGCGCGTCGCAGGAAAGCTCGCGAGTGCCGTGCGGTCTTCGCGTTGATGTTCAAGGTCGGACTCCTGCAGCACGGTTCGCAATTCGACGTTTGGATCGCGCTCCAGCGCAGCCTTCAGGTGCCGGTATTCCCAGCGCGGCGCTCGTTCCACCAGTAACACCCGGATCCGGTCGCGCCGGACCTGCACGCGTCGGCGGAGGACGTTGTTGTCCAGATTCAGTTCTCCGGCGATCGGCCGCGCCGTGACCAATAGTTCGTATTCCCCTTCCTCGGCCGGCGTGAATGACAACCGCACGGGAACGGTCGTTCCGTCTGACGGCATCGTCACCGTGCTCCTAGACAGCACCGCCGGCTGTCCCTCCCGCTGCACCAGGAATTCCGCCTCGCGCCCCTGCAGACCGGAGCCGCGTGCGGCGAAATCAATCGCCGCCGTGTCTCCCACAAACACGATCGGGTCGGCCTGCAGATCATCGATCGCCAGATCAAAGGCGGGCTGACCGCTCCCCAATGCCACCGTATACACCGGAACTCGCTGCAGCAGCGGCTGCCGCGCCCGACTCAGTAGTTCACCCGCCTCGCGACTTGGTATGCCGTCGGTGAACACAACCGCCGCCGCCGGCGGCGCTCCGCGAAACTCCTCCAGCACCTGGTCCAGGCAGGGTCCAGGACGCGTTTCCTCGCCGTTGGCCGCCAAACCGGCGATCGCCTGTCGCACGGCCGCCAGGTCGCTCTCAGTCGCCGTCTGACCGATCCGACGAGCCGAATCGGAAAACTCGTAAACGTGCACGCGGTAACGTCGAGACAGCGCCCGGAGCAAGGCGCCGTCTTCGTCGAGCAGCAGTCGTTGTGCCCGCGGCAAACGCGTTTGCGCGCTTCGTTCAGCGGCTCCTGTCGTCTGGGAGACACCGCCTGCATCGCGACGGTCCTCCAGCCCCATGCTCGCCGATGTGTCCATGAGCAGCGCGAGCGTCGGCAGACCGGTCCGCACCACCACCAGGGTCAGTTCCCCAACCCACAGCGCGACGATCGATAGCGCCAGCCAGCGAAACGCCAGCAACTGCCACCAGCGGCGAGATGGCCCTGTCTGCTGTCGCCAGGCGATCAGCAGCATCAATGTCGCCGCGACCGCCAGGACAGCGGCGATCCACGTCGAGGTCCCCTCGGCGCCGCCCCAGGCCAGCGACCACTGCGCGGACTCGCCCGCCCTGGCCGGCGCCACCCCCAGGTACCATTCCGCCACAGATCTCAAGCGCTGCCACATGTCCTGTGTCCACGGGCGCCATCGCATCGCATCGCGACAGTGCTCCGGATCGTTGTGGTGACGGCAGTTCCCGGGTGAGGACGCTCCATTCAAACATCCGAGACGCTGTTGGCGCTACAGGATGCTTCTCAATGCCACGGCGATGCAGTAACTTCACCGGCGGCACCCGCAATTCCGCCTCGACTTTGCCCGGACAGCCGCCACCGCCGGGCGTCAACACGGTTCAGGGAACTCGGTCATGGACCAGGATGAAATTCTACTCGATGCCGAAGAGCGAATGGAGAAGGCCGTCAAGATCTTTCGAGATCAGTTGCACGGCCTCCGCACAGGTCGCGCCAACCCCGGGCTCGTCGATTCGATCCGGGTCAACTATTACGGCTCACCCACCCCGCTCAAACAGCTCGCCCAGATCAGCGTCCCGGAACCGCAGCAAATCCTGATCCGCCCCTTTGACGCCGGCGCCCTGGGAGACATTGTTAAGGCGATTCAGTCCAGCGACGCCGGACTGACCCCGAATTCCGACGGCCGACTGATCCGACTCAATGTCCCGCCGCTCTCCACCGAGCGCCGTCGCGAAATGGTCACCCGTGTCAACAAGTTCGCGGAAGAGGCCCGGGTTGCGATCCGCAACGTCCGTCGCGACGCCAATAAGCACACCGACGTCGCCGAAAAAGACAAGGTTCTCACCGAAGACGACGCCGAAGCGACGAAAGAGAAAATCCAGGACTTGACCAAGTCCTACGAAGCCGCGGTCAACGAACAGGCCGCCGCCAAGGAAAAGGAAGTGATGAACGAGTAGGCCGACGGGAGTGCGAACAGTACGAACTGAAGAAAGATACGAACAGTCAACTCTGCCACCGCTCGCATCGTCTGACTTTTCGCACTTTTCAGACTGTTACTACTTTTCGCACCTCGCTTCGTGCCGGCGTTGCCGTTCCGACTCCAACAACCGGGCGCACCTGCACACCCCCTCCCGGCATCAACCCCCGCAATCCGGGACTGATGCGGATCAGCGGCCAATCGTTCCAACAGGCAGAAACCGCGCGTTACGTCGCCGCTTGCCTGTCGACGGCCCGTTTGTGCGAACGGATTCGCACCACCGATCCGATCCTTTCCGTGCGGGTGTTTGGCTCGACTCGTCGTTTCCTCACTATTGGTCGCTACGGCGCCCTGTGCGGAACCGGCGAATCCCGGCCGTCCTCTCCGGTCCCCTTTGCGGCGAAAGTCCCCTCCCGTGTCCCGTACGCGCCACATTCTCGTCGCCGGCGGACTCTGTCTGGCAGGCGCCCTTGTCCTGCCAGGCTGCGCCGCGAACCGCTCCGTGCGTCCGGCCACGGACTGGAAGCGGGTGTTTTTCCCGTTCCGCACCGCCCGCACAACCGACAACGTTGAACAACCGGCCGAATCGCTTGAATTTGAGGCTCCCCTCCAGCAAGCGGCCCCCTCGGCGTCAGTGGCCGACGAGTACTACAACCCGCGCAGCGCAGATCCCGTTCAATCCCGTGAGAGCGCCAAGCCTCCGGTCGCTCCGCCCGCAGAAGAACCGGGTTTCCTCAGCGAAGATGAACCGTCCCGCGCGACGACCGGCGTCAAGTCGGACAGCAGCCGTCCGGCCCGCCTCCGCGACGTCTTCGAGAACCTGGGCCGACGCCCGGTCCCCCGCCCGGCTCCGGCGATTCCGCTGGACGAACCGGTCGCCGATGTGAGTCGCCGCACTGCGACCCACATGGTCGGTTATGAACAGACCGAAATCGTCACGCTCGGCCGGCCGGATTTCAGCGACGAAACCAGAGTACGAACAGTAGCCAATATACAGAAAGTGCGAAAAGTCCGGTCCGTCCTCATTGCTTTTCGCACTGTGCGTACTCTTGCTACTGTTCACACTCCTGGATCCGGGGCAATCGCAGGCTCAACAGCCCCGCCGCCACGCTGAACGCGGCCAGCAGGAAGAACGTGCGCGGCCGTTGATCGAGCGCCGTCATCCCCCACAGCGCCGCCGCCGCAATGCCTCCGGCGACTCCCCAGCTCACTCCCATCGTGATCGAACTGGCGGCCCGCGGATGCTGCGGGAGCATCTGCTGACCAAAGCTGATGAACACCGGCAGGGCAATCCCCAGCATGAAGCCGGTCACTCCGACTGTCGCCGCCAGCCAGGCGGGCGAGACGAGCGGGATTGCCACCAGGCACGGCGCGGCCAACAACGGCTGGCTCCAGATCAGTCCTCGCTCCCAGTGCGGACGGATCAGCAGAGCGCACAGAATGCTCCCGGCGCCGACGCCGATCATGAACGACGACTGCACTGCTCCGATCAATTCCCGATTGTCGAGCCAGTAAGCGAGGACCAGCGGCACGCCGATCGACGGAATGATCCGCAGCGTCCCGACCGACAACGGCAGTGCCCACGGCTTCCAGTCGCCTGCGTCCGTTGTGGCGGCGCGTCGCACGGCATGCCGCAATGGCGGTGTCGGAATGTGTCTGTGTTGGGTCATCAGTACGAACAGCGCCGCCAGTCCGCAGGCGCCCCACCAGCACAGTGCCTCAAAATCGTACTTCGTCGTAATCGTGGCGGACGCGTACGGTCCGAGCGACTGCCCTAGATAGCCCCACAGGGCGAAAATCGACATCATCCGGCTGCGGCGCAAAGGCGCGACAGCGCCGCCCGGCTGCCCGCCGCCCCCTCCGGGTGAAAGGCGGCAATCCCCAGCCCCGCAAAGACAAACAACACAGCCAGCACAGCAGAATTCGACGCCCAGACCAGTCAACCCCATGCAGGCGGCGCCCGTGCAGGGTCCGGCCCAGATCAGCCACCGCTGTGGCGCACAGTCCGCCCACCAGGCGAACAGCAATTGCGAGAGATGAAGACGCTGCCTGCCAGCAGACGTAAACCCACAGCAGTCCGCCGCTGCGAACTCCGAATCGCTCCTCAAACCCCTGCCACAGCGGATTGATTGTCCCGGCGGCCGTGTCCACCAGGAAGTGCATCGCGGCCAGGAGCGAGATTGCCACGACCGGTGTGGCAGAGCCGGCGAGCAGCGACGGTGAGTCCGTCTCGCCCGTCGTGCCGGTGGCGGTGTGGACATCCAGCGCGGGGGCTCGCGCGGTCGAGGTCGCCTCTGCCGTAGGGGGCGGGGTCATGCAGCCAGATTAGCGGGCAGGCGGTGTCCCGGACAGGTGAAAGGACCGTCGGCACTCAGAAAGCGACGCTCCGACCACTTCCGGGAACACTTGGAACAAGCAATCGCGACAGCCTCCACACGGCTGTATCCACGATCCGACATGGCGTGACCTTCAATCATCGCCGAATTCCGCCTTATCAGCGCCCCTGCCGATCAGTTAGCCTATTGCGTGGCGACGACAAATTTCCGTGCTGAGTTGCAGCACTGGTCGCTGGGTTGTGATAGTGCAGCTTCTCACAGTTACGAGGCCGGAGTGCCGATAGAACGGAGCCGTGCCATGCTTCGATCAGATCGCTTCTCAAATCTGCTGCCAATGTCCTGTCTGCTGATCGTCGTCTGCGGCAGCATACGCGCGTGCGCCCAGCAGATCAATGTTTATGCCGATACCGTCGCTGGCGAATGACTATGAAAAATCGCAAGGTGAGCAACGCGAACGGATTGCTGAAATGTGCCGCCAGCAGTTGGCAGCGGCGGAACGTGGTCGAGTCGGGGCAGACGCACCGCAAAACGTTGATGGCGCAGCAGAAACAGCGCGGTCACAGGCGGACTCCGCCCGCAAGCAAAGGAAGTGGCGGCGAAGAAAAAGGGCGCAAGGCCGCCCGTGCCGAGTCGCAGGGAAACCGAAACCGCAACCTTCGACCGCCAGCCGGCGGACTCGGAATACGCTCTCGCAGAAAGAGCTCACACAGGCGCGCGATGAACTTGACCAGGTGATTCTGGCGACATTAGGACTGCCGCCGCGCAGACGCCGGTGGAGGAACAGGACCGGCAGGCCGAGCAGGTGCGGTTCACATCGGCGCAAAGGCCAAGCTGCGCGCGCCCGGATACGCGGCCGCAAATGAGCGCGTCACCGCTGCTTCAAGCCGGCTCAACCGCCTCAAGACCGACCTGCTGGCCAACGATCCCGACCACAAGGCCGCGACCGAGCCTGTCGGCCGCCGAGCAGGCCACCAACGAAGCCGCCGGGGCGGCCTGAGCAGCGGGCCTGGAACTCGCGAGTGCGAAAGGAACTTAAGAAGTGTGAGGCCACGCTCGCCGCCGCCAGGGACACCTGGACGAGTGCGCAGAACTGTTGACCAATATGGGCGTGACGCCGCAGAGCAACAGGAAGAAGAAGTGACGCGTCTCCGGGCGCTGACTTCCGGCTCGGGACGTTGATCCGCGGCGCTTTATTCCGTTGCCGCAGACCTGCGCGTTCTCACCGGTGGGCGCATCAGCCGTTGGTCGATCCACGCATCATCGACAAACCGCCGCAGCAGCCAGCGGAGCGTGTGATCGACTCGTGCCGCATCGACCAATTCGGTCATCGGCTGGTTCGTGTTTCGGTCCACGAATCCTCGCGATTCCAGGCGGGCTTGCCAATCCTCGCGCTGGGCCGCCGCTTTCGTTGACGCGGCGCCTGCACACGTCGTGCCCAGACGATCCCGAACAGGTCTCGGAAGTTCAACCAGACCCGGTCGGCGCGCCCAGTGCGTCATTCGCTTGACGCCGCGGCGATCCAACCGGCGAGTGCCGCTGCTCCCAGACTCCACACGGCCAGGAGCCTCGAGAGTTCCTTCCTGATCCCCCAACGAAGCAGCAACGGCTCGATCAGGAGGAACACGGTCAGAAACAACAACACCGCCGAAGCCTGATACCGCGTGCCAAGATAATTGCCACACCCCATGACCAGGACGAGCAATACGCCCAGCAGCAACGGAGTGTCGACCGTAAAGCTGCCGGGAGTTGCGCCATATGCAATCGCCGTGGCCAAAGGCCAGCCGAGGACGGAGATCAATGGCAGCAGGACGAACCAGTTCCAGACCGCAACGCCGGGACGGCGGGCGCCCAGCACCGCGATCGGCGGACAGAGCAGGAGCTCGGCGACGGCGTACCAGGCGATGTCGTCCCAGGGGGAGGCCAGCTGCCCGCTGACGTTCGTCACCAGCCAGACGACCGCTGTCGCCGCGCCGGCCGCCAGCGCCCAACCCCAGGCCAGCCGCAAACTGGTAGGGCGCAATGCGGGACCGGCACAGGCAACGATCACCACGACCGCGACCGCCGGCAGGACCGTCAGAATCGTCAAAGTCGACGCCATGCCAAAGTCGTCGGCGGCCCTGGAATGGACTCAGGAGGGCGGCGGGCCAGGGGGCGGTTTTCGTACGTCGAGCGATCGTACTGGCCGGCGGGGAGAGTTCCAAACCCGGCGACGCCACTACGGTCGGCAGAGTCGGAACAACCGGTCTTGGAGCAACCCGCACAATCGCGCCGTTCGTCCCGACGCGTTTCGGGGACGCCGAAAACGCCTCCTTTCGTGCGGCCGGGCCTTCGGCGGATGTCGAATTCGTTGGGCAGGTGGACCCCATGTCGTGTGTGTGGCGCTTCGAGCCACTCGTGCCCTGATGGCGTCGAGCGGGCCTTCAGAAGTCCCTCACAGAACCCGGAAATGAAGTCAGGAGACCTCAAGATGAAGTCGATTTTGACCGCCGCCCTGGCGATCGCGTTCAGCGCTGCATCCGCGAACGCTGGTCTGTTTGGGCACCACAAGAACGATTGTTGCGCTCCCGCGCCGAGCTGCTGTGCTCCGGCTTGCCCGACGTGCGCCGCTCCGTGCGGCCCGGCGTGCGCTCCTGAGTGCGCTGCTCCGGCCCCGGCCTGCACCGCTCCCGCGGCGCCGGCCTGCTGCGCTCCGGCCGCTCCGGCCTGCGCTCCTGCGTGCGAAGCTCCTGCGGCTCCGAGCTGCTGCGCTCCGGCTGCGTGCGCTGCTGCCCCGACGTGCTGCGCTCCGGCCGCTCCGGCCTGCTGCGCTCCCGCGCCGGCGACCTGCTGCGCTCCGTCCAGCTGCTGCAACAGCGGCTGCGGCCATCGCTGCGGCGGTGGGATGTTCAGCTGGTTCAAGGGCCTGTGCGGCAAGCTGAAGGGCTGCGGCCACAGCAGCTGCTGCAACAGCTGCGCTCCCAGCTGCTGCGCTCCGGCTCCCAGCTGCTGCGCTCCGGCTGCCCCGACCTGCGCTGCTCCGTGCGGTGCTTGCAACTAAGTTGACACTCGCCCGCGCGGCGGGGGTCGACCTCGGATCAGGGTTCGCATGACGGAACCTGTCCGAGAACGTGAGGAACTGACCGGGGAGAGGTTCGCCTCTCCCCGGATTTTTTTGTTTGAGGCGCTAGGGGCGTTGAAAGCTGAGGGATGTGCGACTGCGTTGGCGCTGGCGCAGCACCTGTTGCGCCACGAGCCCCATCAGGATCAGGCCGCCGCCGATCCAGGTCGCCGCTGACGCCCGCTCTCCGATGAACAGCCAGACCCACAGCGGATTGAGCACCGCTTCAACCAGCGTCAGCAGCGCCCCCTCGTGGGCCGGGACGTGCCGCATCGCGATCGCGAAGAGCAGATACGGGATCGCCACCTGGACGATCCCAAAGGCGCCCAGCACGACCCATTGCACCGGCCGCAGCTCGACCGCTTGCCCCGCCACCCACGGCCAGAGGCACACCCCGGTCGCCAGATTGCTGAGCAGCAGCACCCACACCGGATCCTCGCCGCGCAGGCCGCGCAGGCTGACAATCACCGCCGCGTACGCCACGCCGCTGGCGACTCCGATCAGGTTTCCCAACGCATATTCGGCCGATGTCTCCCACACGATGATGCTCACGATTCCGCTGACGGCAAAGGCCAGCGCGAACCAGTCCGCTCGCTGCGGCCGCTCTCGGAGAAACAGCCGGCCGAACACGACCGTCCAGCCGACCGCCGTGTATTGCAGAAAGATCGCCGCCGCGGCCGTCGTGCGCGTCACCGCGGCCAGGTACAACACGTTCATCGCGGCATAGGAGATCGCTGCCGGGATCAACCCCGGATGCCAGCGGACCCGGCGCCAATTGACAAATGGGGCCAACACCGCCGCGGCAAACAGCGTGCGATAACACGCCAGCACCGTGCTCCGCGAGGCGACCGGGATCTCGACGATCCACGGACACTTCGCCAGCACGCCCCCGATGCTCCAGAGCAGCGCCGCACCGACCAGCAGCAGCCGGCTCCGCGAGGCGTCAGTCCCGTCGGGGGACATCGTCCGCTCCGATCAGCTGGCCCACGGGATCAGGTCGCCGCTGTAACGTTCGTAGAACAGGAAACCGATCTTCTCGCTGAGCCGCGAAAGGTATTCCATCTTGAAGTTCGTCAGCGGCATGTCGGTCGCCGGACGTGCGACCTCCGTCGGGAACATGAAGTCGAGCTCCTTCGAGTAGATCTTCTCGCCGTTCCCGTCCTCATCCATTTCGTAAACGTTGATGTACGCTTCGGTGCGGCCGCGATACAGGAAGGTGCTGTTCTGTTCGTACAGATCGAAGTCGGCCAGTTCGATCTCGATGACGTGTGTCGCCTTCAGGGCGGCGCCCACTTCCTCGGGCTGGTCCCAGTCTCGATGCTGGTCGAGCCAGGCCGCCACGCGGTCGGGATTCACGACGGGAATCTCGTTCTGTTGCAGGCGCAGGGCCACAGTCTGCGCGACCTCCAGGTCGACCTTCGGGTGGCTGAGTTTCAGCTCAGTCGGCGCAAAACAGATGACGGCCACGCTGTAATCCGGATTGTCGAGACCCTTTCCGGTTTCCTTGTCGAAGTCCGGCTCGATCGAGGGGGGACCGCCCAGGAGCACGCCCAGCATCATGAACTGCGTGCAACCGGAGGCCGTGAGCACTCCGCCCAGGAGCGATGTCAGTGCGGCCCGACGCGTCCAGGTTCCAGGTTGGCAGAATGTCTGTTGCATGCCGCAGCCGTCCGATTGCAAAAGGAGGAGGGTGATCTCTCAGAACAGGATGTCGGTCGTCGCCACGTCGTAGAACATGCGCCCGACGACGTCGGACAACTGATCGACGCACTTCTGTCGGAAGACGCGGGCCGCCATCTGATCGGCCGGCACCGGCTGATTCTTGGGGTACTCGGTGGTGAATTCCTGGAAGAACATCTGCAGCGCGTGGGGGCCGCCGCCGGATTCCGGATCGCGCTCGACCTCGTACGCGTGCACAATGCCGTTGGCGCGCCCGTGATAGAGTTCCGGATTGCCGTCTTCCGTGTGTGTGAACTGTTCGATGTCGATGTGGATGATGAAATCCACGTCTTCGAGCGCCGCAGCCATCGCGTCCTTGTCGAACTTGCCGCTCGTGCGATTCAGTGCGGAGATCACGTCGTCGTCCGAGGCGACGTTGAGTTTGTGGATCCGCATCCGCCGCGTCACTTCCTCCTGGACGTCATACGCCAGCGAATCGAACTCGGCGGTCACCGACGCGGGCGCCGAACAGACCACGGCGACTTTCTGCTGTCCCTTCTGCAGGTTGATCCCGCGCTGCAGTTCAAAGGAGGCTTTGATCGTCGGATCCCCCATCAGCACCTTGCCGATCAGGGCCCCGGCCCGGATGCAGCCGCTGTTCCCGACGCACAGCAGCAGCAGCAGCAGCACGAACATGCGCAGCCCACACGGCCACGCGATGGCAGATAGGAGATTGCGCGGCATCCGGCAATCCTTTGCACGATGCAGGCTCAGGGACGGAGGGCCGCCGCGAGAGGCGGACATCTGTGGCAATTCAATCAAGGGTGATGCGAACCACCCATTGCACCAGCGACACTGTTACGATGATCACCAGCAGATACACCAGGACGAGTGCCGGCTGGTCCAGCCGCCACGTCCGACCGATCCAAACACTCCACGCGCCCCACGGGACCATCGCCGCGCACATCAGGGCCAGTCCAAAGGCCGCCGGGTTGGAGCGAATGGCGGCGCTCCACTCTCCCCGGACAAAATGCGCGAAGCTGGTCGTACTCCCGCAACTGGGGCATGTGATGCCAAACAGGATCCGAAAACTGCACGGCGGCAATCCCAGCCGCTGATGCGTGCCAAAACCGCGGGGGTCTGGTTCCAGCGTCGATGCCAGCCAGAAACCCGCCATCAGGGCCAGCGTCCACAGGCCGAGCAGCACACGGCCGCCGCGACCGAGCGGATATCCGCCAGCCACACGTTCACGAGGGGAATTGAGAAGGGGGGCGGGCGTGATACCGGTTTCGCACATGGGCATCAAGTTCGATCGATCCCAATTGTGCCCAACCGATTCGCATCCGGCAATTCCCGCCTTTCCGTAGGGTGGGCTGTGCCCACCAGCCTGTGGCCCAGCTGCCGAAGGTCGGCACAGCCCACCCAAAACTTCGTTGCAAGCGATTGGTGGACAAAGCCCCCCTACGTCCGCCGGATCAGCCCCGGCGTGACGTCCGTCTCCAGCGGCGCAAACTGCCCCCGTTCAACAGCTTCCCACGCCAGAGCCCCCATTGCGGCGTTGTCCGTGCAGTATTCCCGTGCGGCGATGTGCAGGTCTGCTCCCCTGGCGGCGACAGCGGCGTGCAATCGTTCGCGGAATCGCTGATTGGCGGCGACGCCCCCTCCGATCAGGAGCCGCAACCGGCCTGTCTGCCGTAACGCCCGCAAGCATTTCTCGACCAGCACGTCCACGACCGCCTCCTGAAACGCGGCAGCCAGATCACTGCGACGCTGCTCGGACAGTCGAGCGGGACTCTCGCGGCTGCCAGGTCGCCCGCGCACTTCGTAAAGCAGAGCGGTCTTGAGACCGCTAAAGCTAAAGTCCACGCTGTCAGGCTCCAACAGGGCCCGGGGAAAGGCAATGGCCTCCGGGCGACCACCCCGAGCAGCGCGTTCAACGGCCGGTCCGCCGGGGAAGTCGAGTCCCAGAATGGCGGCCGCCTTGTCAAATGCCTCGCCGGCGGCGTCGTCGCGGGTCGAGCCGAGGAGTTCGTAGTCCAGCATCGAACGGCAGTCGTACAGATTCGTGTGGCCGCCGCTGACGACCAGTCCGACCGCCGGAAAAACTTCCGCGCCGGCGGTCAGCCGGCAGGCATACAGATGGGCGTGGACGTGATTCACCGCCACCAGCGGCACGTCCAGCGCCATCGCGAGGGTCTTCGCGGCTGAAAGACCGACGAGTAGTGAACCGACAAGCCCCGGTTCGGTCGTGACGGCGATGGCGTCGAGGTCGGCCAATTTGAGCTGCGCGCGGCGCAGTGCCTCGTCAATCACCGGCAAAATGACCCGCACGCGCCCGCGACGCAATTTCCGGAACGACCCCCGAACCGGCGATGCAGGTCATCCTGCGAAGCGACCACGCTGCTGAGCACCCGCCGGTCGCGATCGATGACCGCCGCGGCGGTCTCATCGCACGAACTCTCGATGGCGAGCAGATGCTTCACGCGTCGTCAGGCGGCCGGCTTCTTCTCGTCTTTTTGCGCGCAGGAGCTTCGAGGCGCTTTCTCGGGGTTCGCCAGAGCCCCGGTAATGTACTCCACGGCTTTCGCCAGCTGCGTGTCGACGAACTCGGACGCAGGGGGCGCCTCGTGCGCGGGATGTCCCGCGTCCGCCGGTTGCTGAACCACTGCTCGGTCTGAGTATCCGAGAACGGCACTTTGTAGCCTTCGTCCGGCGAAACTCCCCATTCGTCGGACTCTTTCACCCGGGAATCGGTGGATGTTTTTGCCGCTGGGACGGTGATAGCTGGCCGTCGTCAGCTTCAGGGCAGCTTGTTGCCCCCTCGAGTCGATGACGTTCTGCACGCTGCCCTTGCCCCAGGATCGTTCGCCGACAATCACGGCGCGATGATAATCCTGCAGGCAGGCGCTCAGAATCTCGCTGGCGGAAGCGCTCATGCGATTGACCAGCACCGCCATCGGAAAGCCCGAATACGTGCCGAATTTCTTGGCGTACCAGCTGCGTGCGCGGCTGTTGCGCCCTTCCGTGCTGACGATGACGCCTTCTTCAATGAACATGTCCGCAATGTCGACGGCCGATTGCAGCAAGCCGCCCGGGTTGTAGCGGAGGTCCAGGATCAGCGCCTTCATTTCCTGTTCCTTGAGCGTCTGCAGGGCGTTGCGCATTTCCTCGGCGCTGCGGCGCGTAAAGTGCGTCAGGCGGATGTAGCCAATCTTTTTCTCGGGATCGAGCATGAAGTTCCACTTGCCGTCAGTGCCGCGCGAGTCGCCCAGGACGGTGTCGAGCTGAATCACGGCACGGGTGAGGGTCATCTGCTCGACGGCGTCAGATCCGGAGCGGCGAATGCCGATCTTGACGTCGACCCCTGCTTCTCCCTTGAGATACTGGACCGCCGTCTGCAGTTCGTGGCCCATCGGAAACTCGGCGACGGGCTTCCCCTCGATCTCGACGAGGTGGTCGCCGGAGTGGATGCCGGCCGCGTAAGCGGGACTGCCGGGCAGCGGCGCCATGACCTCGATCTCGCGTTTTTCTCCGTCCCAGTCGACCTGGATCCCGATTCCGCCGAATTCCTGCTCCACGGCCTCGGTGAAATGCTCCAGGTCGCTCGGGCCGATGTAATCGGAGTACGGATCGAGCTTGGAAAGCATGCCGCGCAGCGCGGCTTCCATCAGCTCCCGGCGATCGACGCTCTTCACGTAATTGCGATCGATCTGCTCAAAGGTGTCCACGAACACCCGCATCAGCTCATAGTACTCGTCGCTCGTGGGCTGGGGCGTCGCGGCCGCCTGCTCACCGGCGGGGGCCGGCTCGGCCGGCGCATCGTCCGCCGCCAGGCAGCTGACGCCGATGCCCCACCACAACGCAGCCGCAATCCCTGCCCGAAACTTCATGGACTGGACCATGAGGCGACATTCCTTTCAGCAAGACCAAGATTGTTCCCGCCATCGCCGCAATCGCTGGCTGCGACAAGCCGCGCGCCCGGCGGCTCGGCCAGGCGACTCAGATTCTAAGGGACACAGCGCCCAGGCGGCAAGACGCCGCGACTGGGGAGACTAGGTCGAGCGCCAGCGCCGAACTCAAAACGCAGTGTCCCGGACAGCTGATGGCAACTGTCCGGGACACTGGCCTGTTGCGCACACAATTCGCCTCGACCGTGGCTACTCCTGCACGGCTCGGAATTCAAAGTAATCAACCAGCACAGCCTCCATTGCCGGCAGCGGCGACGGAGTCTGGTTGTAGCCGTACCCGTAGAGCGCCACTTTGCCCGTCGTCAGTTCGGCAATGTACAGGCCCCCTTCCGCCGGAGAACTCCCTCCACCGGAAATCGGAATGACGACCGACGCCGGAACGATGGCGTACTGGGCGTTCCCTTTCACGTTGAAGTCGGCCGCGACGTTGCGATACCACTTCTGATTGAACGCGGCAATCTGGGTGTTGTACGCGGCGCCGATCAGACGGCCTGTGACCGTATCGAGAACCCAGATGGCGTCGCTGCTGCCCAAGCCGGTCTTCGCGCTGACCAGCGCAATCTTGTTGATATGATCAACCGCTTCAGCATGTGCTGACTCGGACGGCCAATACGTGGCGACTGCGAATCCAAACAACACACCGGCGACGAGCCACGTCGCGCGGTTTTCAAACAGGCGCGTTTTCACGGGAGACTCCTTTGTGCGACAGACATGATGAGCGCCGACAACGGCGCTGCATCGCTGATTCCGGAGGGGCCACCGGCCGTTGCGAGCCTCGATTGCGGCCGCGAACGGCCTCACGACCCAGCATCGTATCTCAAGGTCGAGGCCCCGCCTAGACGCATTTCTGGACCGGAACTCGGCAGTGTCTGGAGCGCCTAATGGTCGCCTCCTGGTCGCCTCAGTTGCAATTCCGACGTTGTTGACGATCCTCCGGCACTTCGTGTTCCTTGGAATTCCTCCTGACAGACCGTCCAGCCATGCCGTATGTCCTCGCCGACGTCGTCTCCGAAGCCGAAATCCCGGCGCCGATTGACGCACTCGATCTCAGCCGTTGGGTCTACGCGATGGGGGACCGCGAATACCGCGCCTGCGCCCGGGGGCATCTCGCGGCCGGTTCCAGCCCGTTGCCGGGGGGCGCACGGGCGTCAATCAACGTCGAGATCGTCGGCGGGCATCTGCTCGTCCAGCACTATGAGCCGGAGCAGCTCGAACCGCACCACATCCGCATGGTGTCGCACGCTTCCGATATGTGGATTTTTCGGCTGATCTACGCCCGCGTACGCGTGATTTGGGAAATCACGCTCCTCCCGCGGTCAGCGGACGCGTGCACCTTCCGCGACCACATCCGGGTGGAACATCGCAGCCGGCTGCTGTGGCTGCTGAGCAAACTCGCACTCATCAACTGGGTCGTGCAACGTCACGACGACGAAGAGACGCCGCGGTTCGCAGCGAACTGCCTGGCGGTCTGCCGGCAGAGAGGCGAGTGACACTTGGCAGAGTGGCCGAGGGGCAATGAAAAGAACCGCCGGGGATGAGCCGGCGGTTCGTTGCACAGTTTCGTGTTTCGGATTTCGAGTTTCGGATTTCTGCAAATCGATCAACGATCAACCATAAACCATCAACCTTCTATCGCCGGTACATCCGATTCGGCTGCTGGACGAACTGCGACGGCTGGCCGCCGTAGTAGACCTTCGGATCGTCGATGACCCAAGGCGTTGACCAGCTGCGCCCGTTGTCCGCCGAGCAGACGTTGAAGAAAATCGTGTTGAAGTACGTGCCGCGGATGCCGTACGGCAGCGTTGAGGTGATGTAATCGGCCGAGGTCAGGTCGCCGACGCCGGACTTGGCGTAGTAGTGGCAGCGGCCGTCGGACGTGATCGACATGCCGAACGTCCACCAGCCCGGGGTCTTGATGTTCTTCGACGGGATGTCGTGCCCCATCTCGTCCGCCCGGACCAGCAGCACCGCGTGCGGTTCGGGATTCTGGGCCGTCTTCGGGTTGAACTGGATGAAAAAGCCGGGGTAGTAGGGCTCCGTGCTGGTCACCGTTTCGAAGCCGCGGCCGAACAGCTTCTTGAACCCACGAACCGGTTCCTGCTTCTCCTGTGGTCCCTGCATCCCGACGCGGATGCCGAATGACACCCCGTGCCGTTGTTCCCATTGGTCCCACTGCGGCAGAAACACGCGGACCACGAAGTTCGGCGTATAGCTCAATGACACCGGCCGCGCCTTGAGGATGAAGTCGTCCTGGCACTGCTTCGACATCGGGTGACCAGGGATGCCGGTGTCGCGCGTCCGCAACATCAGCGCCCCTTTGCTGCCTTCCAGGCCGCCGGCCGGCGTGGCAATCCGCTGCACCTGGTCGGGAACGCCCCGCTTCGGGCTTTCCATCCACATGCCGTTCGCCGAGGCCCCCAGCGGATAGCGAATCTGCTCGTCCTCTTCCTTGCTGCTCTTGGGAAGGTTGAACGAGAAGTTCCAGGACTCGTCTTCGAAGTCGTCGGAGTTCAGCAGCGTGCCGGTGCCGGGCACCATCTGGGCCTGCGCGGCTTCCTGGCAGGTCGCAATCAGGACAATCGTTAGGGCGCCTATGGCGAGAAATCGCGTCCGCTCCGTCATTCCGTCGAGCATGGCTCCGATCCCATCTTGGAAGTCGACTCCGGGGCACGACCTTCCTGTCGAGTCCCGCCGGCCTGCGCCGTAGCGTGTGCCGGCTGTCCTAGCTATCGGACGTGTAGGTGGGTTGCGCCATGCAATCGTTGTAGGCGGGAAAGCGATCGCCCGATGTGGCGCGAACGTGCCGTTGGGAGCGACTATGCCGGATGATCCGGAGACACCACCGCCGTCGTCGATGCCGCGTAAAGCCGCAAACGAGCGATCGCAGACAATCCCGCGGACCGCATGCGCAGCTGTGAGAAGCCATCCGAGCCCCTGGATCCTGTATCCAGACTCCTGAATCCTCACTCGTGCGGCAGGATCACCAGCCGGACGGTTTCTTCGTCATCCACCAGCCGGCGGACGCGGAGGACGACCGGCCCGGCGGGTTGCGCGGCCAGCGCGGCGTCGAAGGCCTCCGGCGTCGCCACTGTCGTGCGGGCGACTGCCTCAACGACGTCGTACAGCTGCAGACTGTCGATCCCGTGGCCGGTGGGTGCTTCCATCACCAGCAGTCCCGCAGGAACCTGCCGGTAGCCCAGTTGCGCCGCCAGTCCGACGTCGATCCGGTGCAAACTCAGCCCGGACGACCGGAACGACGAGCCTCCGACGCCGCGCGGCTTTCGTGCCGGACGTGACGACTCATTACTCTCGGTCGGCCGCTCCACCAGCGTGATCTGCAGCGACAACTGCTTGCCGCTCCGCAGGACGACGACGCGTACCGGCCGATTCAGTTCCGTGAGACTGACGAGATGGATCAGATGGTTCTCGTCTTCGATTTCGATTCCGTTGAAATCGAGGATCAGGTCATCCACACGAATGCCGGCGGCGAAGGCCGGCGTGTCGGCATACACTTCAGCGACGCGGGCTCCCTTGACGCGGTCGAGCGCGTACCGTTTTGCCGCTTCGTCGTCGAACTGATCGTCGAGGCGGACCCCCAGGAAGCCGCGCTGGACGCGGCCGTGCTCGAACAACTGGTCGGCGACGAACCGCGCGAGATTGATCGGGATGCTGAATCCGATCCCTTCGTTGCCGCCCCCCTGCGAGGCGATGGCCGTATTGATGCCGACCACGCGCCCCTGGAGATCGATCAGCGGCCCCCCGCTGTTGCCGGGATTGATGGCGGCGTCGGTCTGCAGAAAATCCTGATTGATGACGTCTCGGCCGCTCCCGAGGTCGAGCGACCGCCGACCTTTGGCGCTGATGATCCCCATCGTGACCGATTCGCTCAGCCCGAACGGACTCCCCATCGCCAGCACGAAATGGCCAATGTCCAGATTGTCGCTGTCTCCCCACCGTCCGGCTTTCAGGTCCGGCGCGTCGACAACGAGCACCGCGACGTCGGTCGCTTTGTCTTCGAGCTTGTTGATCGGGTGAATGACGCGGCCGTCCTGCAGGTGAATCGCAATCTGGCTGAGCCGCGCATTCAGGATCACGTGCCGGTTGGTCAGGATGAATACTCCCGTCGATTTGGGACTCGACATCAGCACACCGGAACCGGTTTCCTCGACGGTGCCGCTGGCACTCGGGTGTTCGGCCAGGATGTGGACGACGGACGGAGAGACCGCGGCGGCCACCTGGGCAAGATGCCTTCCGGCTTCCATCAACAGCGCGCTGCCGTCGCGCAGTTCCGCGGGCGGGTCGTCCGCCTGGATTCGCAGGTAGCTGGAGCCGGCCGCGCCGTAGACCTCGGCGGCCGCAACGCTTCCGCCGGCAACTCCCAACGCGGTGACCAACGCCAGGAAGATGGACTTCATGGGCAGTGCTCCTGGACAAGTCGGCAGCGCGGCGCGCGAACGGGCGCCAGCGCAGCGCGGCAGATCGCCAGCCGGCGCACGTGAGCCGTGTGCGCTCTTAACCAAAGCAGACGTCATGGCGGGAAATCCATTTCCTGGGCACGACCCCATCAATCCTTCGCCGAGGCGGCGGTCAGCCGTCCATCGGCAGGTCGCTGAGCGTCAGTTCCTGCACCGAGTTCCGGGCCTGGTAGTCGTAGGCGGACTCCCAGTCCGCTCCGTCGTCTTCTCCGGATTGCCGCTTGAATTCCTGCTGGCGCTGGCAGGCCACACAATGCGACGTGTAGGGCAGGGCATTCAGTCGCTCGACCGGAATGGGCTTCGCACACGTGTCACAACTGCCATAGCGTCCTTCGCGGATCGCCTTGATGGCCCGTTCGATTTTGACCAGCTCACGGGACTCCAACGACGCGAGCTGAGTATTCACGTCTCGTTCGGCATCGTCATTGGCGACGTCCCCGAGGTTGCTCGTGCCTGCCCCGCCTTCCACAGCGACGGCCGCCTCGCGGATCTTCTTTCGCAGATCGTCCCGCTGTGCCACCAGCCGCTGGTGCAGCCTCAAGATCGCATCTCTGCGTGCCATGGACGCCCCCTCGTTCACGCGTTCAATTTGCCGGTCTGACCTTCTCCGATCGATTGCTGGGGAACTTCCTGTCCGCGGATGGGCTGCCGTGCCGCTATCGAACTCGGGAATCGCCAGAATTCTAGCCCGCACGCAGCGGGGGACCGAGGAACTCTTGCCCGTGTTTTGTAAGTGACTATGCCGTCGCGACTTCGGGTGCCGCGTGCCGACTGGACACAACGGCGGCCACGTGAAAGTCCGGCCGGTCTGGAGCGCATACTACCTAATTCTTCGGCTGACGGGGCACGCGCCGACGAGCGCACCGCCACGCGCACGGCTAGAACACAGGGCACAGCAACTACGACCGGACTTCCCGTCAGAGTCGCCCCAGTTTGCCAAGCCGCTACGTCACGTACAGCCACCGGCCGATCGCCAGGCTCGGCACCACCAGCAGCATCGTAGCCACGGCAAGCACGACCCCGCTGCTCCCGAGCTTGGCATAAATGACAGCCGCGTCGAGCGTGATGATCGACAGCAACATCACCTTCACGGCGGCCTGAACAAGCGCGGGGGAGGGATCGCGTACGGCCGCCAATGCGCGGCGGTTAATGATCAGGGCGACCATTGCCAGCAGCAGCAGGCTGGAGGTCCGTACTTCGGGAGCGCTGTTCCACGACAAATACCGTGACCACACGCCATAGGACAGCACCAGCAGCAGTCCCAGCCCAAGGTTGATGACGAGCATCGCGCCCAACAGCCCGCTGCGCGCGCTGCGCTGGGCTTCCTTGCGGGCAAACCACGTGACACCGGCCACGTAAATCCCGAGCGCTGCCGCGACGAAAACATGCGGCAATTGCCAGGGGGCGGTCCAGCGCAGTCCGGCGCTGCTGGCGCCCAGAATGACGTTCAACAACCGGCAGCCCCCCATAAAGAGCGGCCCCAGTGGCGTGTTCTTCAGCAGGCCGTCATAGGCGAAGATGCAGGCGACCAGGAGCAGCGCGACGGCGGCGCTGTTTGTCCCTGCACACGCCGCCAAAACGAGGCCGGCAATCATCAATGTCGTCCCGAAGGAGACGGCACGCTGTAAAGGGATACGGCCGGACGGAATCGGCCGGTTCGGACGTTCGGCCGCGTCAATCTTCCGGTCGAACACGTCGTTGAACACCATCCCCGCCAGGTACAGGCATGAGGAAGCGCCAAGCAGCAGTCCAAACTCCCGGCGCGGGGACAAGCTGACGTGCACCAGCAGGTAGCCGAGAAAAACATCGGCCATCGCGGTGAAGACGGCCGGAAAGCGGCAGAGCTGCAGGTAGTCGCGGAGTCTGGACATTGGGCGCCGACGTCGATTACCCCCCCGGCTCCTGATCGACAGGATCCCACCGAACTTGCTGCTCGAGGGAGAGGTTTTCAGCATACAGGACTGAGGCAGTCGCCCACCAACGTTCAACACCGTCTGCGTCTGGGTCTGCCGCCGCTGTGCCGGCTGGCCGCGTCGAATTTCCTCTGCCACAATAGGTTATGGTGATCGGCTGATTCGCCTGCGGACAACAGTTCCTGGGAAGCCCCGCATTTGCCACCGGTTTCCCGTGGAAACCCTCATGCCGATCAGCGTTCTGACTCTGAGAGGATCCGTTGATGTCACAGGCCATCGTAAATCCGGAGGAATTGCGGGCATTCGCGCAGAAACTCAAGCAGTTCAACAACGTGCTCTCCGACCAGGCGGCCATGTTGGCCAATCAGCTGGATGCGCTCAGCAATACGTGGCGCGACCAGGAGAACCGCAAGTTCTCCGAAGAGTTCAAGGAGCACCTGCGCCTGCTCGGTCAATTCGTGGAAATGAACAACCGCCACATCCCATACCTGCTGCGCAAGGCCGAGCGGATCGACGAGTATCTGCAGCAACGATGAAATCGATTTTGGATCTTAGATTTCCGATTTTCGATTGGGATTCTCCTCAACGTTGAGCCCTCAACGTTCAACGAACCGTCTTTCGATATTCGGATTTCGAATTCTCGACTGTCGATTAACCACAAACAATCAACCATAAACCCGATTCGTCGATCAACCCTGAACCCGGATGCGCGCCAACGTCCTTTCCATCCCGGCCCTCCGCGATCTGAAGGCCGGCATCCTCAAGTTTCAGCAGGAGGCCCAGGGGGGGCTCGAAGCCGCCCAGATGGAGCTTCACAAGCTGATCGCGTGGATCGAGCAGGACCGGCCGGCGTACTGGAATTCACAGGTTCGGCGGGCGTTTGATCAGGTGGCGGCTACGCGCGCGGCGCTGATGTCCTGTCAGATGCGGACGGTCGGCGGACATCGGCCCGCGTGTATCGAAGAAAAGAAAGCCCACCAGAAGGCGAAGCTGCGGCTCGAACATTGCCACGAACAACTCAAACGCGTCCAGCAATGGGCGGTCAAGTTGCAGCGCGAAGTGGACGAGTTCCGGGCACGCGTGGCGGCGGCGCGGCATCTTGTCGAACACGGACTGCCGCAATCGCTGGCCATGCTCGATCGTTCCATTGACGCCTTGGAAGCCTACGCGGAAGTGCCGCAACCGCTCGCACAGGGAACCGCAGACGCCCAAACTGAAAGCGGTTGATCGTTGATCGCTTATGGTTGATCGACGTCAAATTACCACTCACCAGACCACCAAGACACCCTTTCCCAAAAACCATGAACACCGGCAACTTCCAGGCCGCCCGTGGCCGCATTGAGGAAGCGCTGGAACAGCTCCAGTTGGACTGGCGCGCCGCCAGCGAGACCTGGGTCGATCGCAATGCGGCCCAGTTCGCCGAGCTGCATCTGCAGCCTGTCTTCGAAGAGTTCAAGACCGCCCTGCCGGCGATTTCTCACCTCGTGCTGGTCGTTCAGGCCGCCGGCCGCGATCTGGAAGAATGAGTACCAAGAACCTGAATCGAGCGAATGGTGTGAAACGTGATTGAATCTTGCGACGTCGTTAACGACCCTAACCCTTCACACTCTTCGAGCTGTTCGTACTGTTCGCACCCTGTCGTCGATATGCCCGATACACCTGTGACCCCGTCGCCTGTTGAGCGAACTTGGACGGAACCGACGGCGGCCGCTCCATTGCACCGCGCCTCGGGCGAGCGATACGCGTCGCTCTTGAGCGACTTCCAGGCCGCCATCGACCTCCGCGTTTCTCGCGAACGACAGCTCGCCGCGGAACAGTCGCATTCCCAGGACGAATGCGAGCGCGAACTGCGCGACAGGCTCGCCGAGCGCACAGCAGCGCAGACGGCTGACGTCGCCACCCTGGATTCCGCAATCGAACAGCGCCGGTCGTCCGCGCTCGCCGAGCTCGAAGCGGTCGCCGCCGCAGCCCGCGAAGAGCACTTGACGCGCGTCCGCGAGATCGAGGCCGAGTTCTATCGCCAGACGTCCGACGTCGAAGCCCGCTACGAGGACAGTGCGTGGGTCACATCGTCAGTCTTGGACGACACGGCCGAGGACAGCCCCTCGCGGCAATTCGAACGCGCCACACAGACGCGCGACCGCTCGCGCGAGGCGCAGGTCGCGGAACTGGCGGGCGTCGAAGACAACTACCGCGCCACCGTGACCGAACGGGGCTGGCGCGAGCCGGCGTTGTCGGAACCCGACCTGCGACCGCGCTCGCTCGACGAAGCCCAGCAGCTCTTCACCGCACAGATGGAAGAAGCGCGGGCCGGCCTGGCGTCGCTGGGCAAACTCAAGTTGCCAAGGTTGTTTCTGGGCGCCGGCTGGCTGATTGTGCTCCTGCTGATTGTCGTGGCCATCTTTACGCCGCTGTTCCTGTTTGTCGATCCGGCGCTCGTCGGGGTGTCCGCCGGCAGCATGTGGGGCGTCGTCTCGGCCGGAGCGGCCGCCATTTTGGGTCTGCTGGCGCTGCTCGTCCTCTACCTGGTGGGAACGACCCAGCAGTCCGAGCGGTTTCGCGTAGTGCAGGAAGCGCTCGGCGCCGCGAACGTGTTGCACCAGCGGTGGCAGGCACTGGCCGACCGGGAACAACAAAAGCAGCAGGCGGAGTTCGACTCGCAGCAGGCGGCCTTCGTCGCGAAGCGGCAGACGGCGCTCAACCGGTATCAGCGGGCGCTCGACGAGCACCGCCATGAGTCGGAAGGCACGCGCACCCGGAACCTGCTGGAGGAAAACGCCCGCTTCGGCGAATTGCAGCAGGCCGTCGACGCGCGCCACGCCGAAATCGCCCGTCAGATCGAGTCGGAGTTCGGCGCGCGCCGGGCCGCATTGATCGCCGCCGCCGAGTCCGGCCAGCGCGAACTCCAGTTCCAACTGGACGAGCACCGGCAGCGCCGTCGCCGCCAGCAGGCGGAATTGTGGCATCAACTCAAAACGGAGTGGGAAGCGGCCACCCGACAACTGGAGGCCGGATTGCAGCAGGCACACGTCGACGGCGCCGCGCGGTTCGCCGAATGGGCAGCTCTCGCGGAAGGGGCGTGGTCGCCGGCGACGACGTTGCCAACCGGTTTTCGACGCGGCGAATATCGAATCGATCTGGAGCAATGGACGCACGCCATTCCGACCGACATGCGGCTGGCCCCCGCACGACGCGCCTCCGCATCCCGAGTGAGACGGCTTTCCCGGATTTCGCCTCGCTGTTTCTGCGGACGTCCGGACCGGATTCGCGGACGGCAGCCACGCAGCTTCTGCAAAGCCTGCTGTTGCGGTGGCTGACGCTCGTGCCCCCGGCAAGCTGCGGCTGACCATCATCGATCCGGTCGGCCTGGGCGAGAGTTTCGCCGGCTTCATGCACCTGGCCGACTACGATGAATTGCTGGTGACGAAACGGATCTGGACGGAACCAGACCAGATCGAACAGCAACTCGCCGATCTTACCCAGCACATGGAAAACGTCCTGCAGAAGTATCTGCGGAACGAGTTCGCCTCAATCCGAGGAGTACAACACATTTGCCGGAGAAGTCGCCGGAGCCGTACCGCGTGCTGGTGATTACGGACTTCCCGGCGAAGTTCAGCGAGCTGGCCGCGCGGCGGCTGACCAGCATCATCGCCAGCGGACCACGCTGCGGCGTGTTCACGCTGCTGAGCATGGACCCGAAGCGCGATCTGCCCCACGGCTTTGATCCGGCCGTCCTTGTTGAGAACCTGCCGGAACTCCACTGGACCCGGCATGCCGAACAATCGTCGACAATGGAGGACCTGCTGGGCGACGGCATTCCCACACGTGCGCCCGCCGTGACGCCCGTCGCCGAATCCGACCCCGGATTTCGCGTGACATCCGGCCCGCTGGCGCGCTGGCCGCTGACCGTCGAAACGCCCCCTCCGCCGGAACAGTTCACCGCGATCGTCCGCCGCGTGGGTGATGCCTCCAAGGACGCGCGGCGTGTCGAAGTCGCATTCGATCGGATCGCACCCCCTGTCGACCAGTTGTGGACGCAGAGCAGCCGGCACGGCATCGACCTCCCGCTGGGTCGCGCCGGCGCCACGAAACATCAGCACCTGCGGCTCGGCAAAGGGACCAGTCAGCACATGCTCATCGCCGGCAAGACCGGCTCCGGCAAATCGACCTTCCTCCACTGCCTGATTACCAACCTGGCGCTGTATTACAGCCCGGACGAAGTGCGGTTCTCACTCGTTGACTTCAAGAAAGGGGTCGAGTTCAAGGCCTATGCGGCACTGCAATTGCCGCACGCCGACGTCATCGCAATTGAGAGCGACCGCGAGTTCGGCGTCAGCGTCCTGCAGCGGCTCGACGCCGTGCTGCAGGAACGCGGCGATCTGTTCCGCCGGCAGGGCGTCCAGGACCTCGCTGGTTTTCGCGCCGCGCAACCGACGGTCCCGCTCCCGCGACTGTTGCTGGTCATCGACGAATTCCAGGAGTTCTTTGTCGAGGAGGACCGGCTCAGCCAGTCGGCCGCGCTGCTGCTCGACCGGCTGATCCGCCAGGGACGTGCGTTTGGCATCCACGTCGTCCTCGGCTCGCAGACCCTCGGCGGCGCGTACTCGCTCGCGCGCAGCACGATGGGCCAGGTCGCCGTGCGCGTCGCGCTGCAATGCAGCGAAGCGGACGCGCATCTGATCCTGAGCGAAGAAAACACCGCCGCCCGGCTGCTCACGCGCCCCGGCGAAGCCATCTACAACGACGCCAACGGCCTGGTCGAAGGCAACCATCCCTTCCAGATCGCCTGGCTGCCGGATGACCAGCGCGAGACCTGGCTCCGTCGCCTGCAGGCGCTCGCCGCCGGGCAGAAACGGCATGATCCCCCCGCCATCGTCTTCGAGGGGAACGTCCCCTCCGATCCGGAGCGGAATGCGCCGCTGGTTTCCATGCTCCAGCGCGCGGTCACCGGAGCTGCGCCGTCTGTGGCTCCTCCGTCGCCGCAGGTCTGGCTCGGCGAAGCGGTCGAAATCAAGCCGCCGACCGCACTGGTTTTCGAGCGGCGCAACGGCGCCAATGTGCTCATCGTCGGCCAGGACGTCGACGCAGCCTTCGGGATCATGACGACCGCGGCCGTCACGCTCGCCGCGCAGTTGCCGGGCGATCCTGATGCGCCCCCGGTTGTCGTTCTCGACGGTTCTGCACCGGAATCGCCGGAGGCGGCCGTTTGGCAATCGATCGTGCGACGGTTCCCCGATTCGATCACCTTGACGGGGCCGCGCGGCGCCGGCGAGGCCCTTCAAAAACTGAACGATGACCTGCAGCAACGTCTGGCCGATCCCGACGGTGCACATCCGCCGCGATTCCTCCTCGTGCATCACCTGAGCCGCTTCCGCGAACTGCGAAAAGCCGACGACGAATTCGGCCTGGCTTCCTTCGGCGGGGGCGGCAGCGAAAAGCCGGTCGAGCCGTCGAAGCTGTTCTCCGATCTGCTCGCCAGTGGGCCCGCCGTCGGTCTCCACACACTGGTCTGGTGTGATTCGGCCAACACGGTGGAGCGGTGGTTCAGCCGCACCACCATGCGCGAGCTCGAGAACCGGATCGTGTTCCAGATGAACTCGACCGACTCCAGCAACCTTGTCGACAGCCCGGCGGCCGCCAGATTGGGGGTACACCGGGCACTCTTGTACCGCGAAGAGTCCGGTACGAGTGAGAAGTTTCGGCCGTATCACGCCCCCGCCGCCGACTGGCTGCGGACCCCGTCGAGCCCGCCGGTGCCCCCCGCACCGGCGGATGACGGCGGCCTCCAGGACGCCGGCGTCGCCCGCGAGCTGTCGGAATTCCGGATCCTCTGACGGCCGAAGTCGGCAACCCGTTCTTGAAACGCGTGCGACGGCAGGGTTAGAATCCCCGCAATTCCCGGATCATTTCCGGCTCCAGAATTCTCCTGACGAAGCTCCGCGAAAGGTCATGCCGCACAAGTCGACCGACGTCCGGGTGGTCGAAGCCGCCTTGTCCATTGAAGACTGTCCGTTCCGTTCGCCCCTCAAGTTCGGCGGGCGAGTCATGTCAACTTCCAAGTTGATGAACGTGACGGTGACTGTCGAATCCCGCAAGGGGCAGCACTCCGCCGGCTTCGGCAGCATGCCCGTCGGAAACATCTGGGCCTGGCCGTCCGATGCGATCGCGCCGGATCAGTCCGAAAAGGCCATGCTCCAGTTCGCCGAGGCGGTCGTCCGCCTGACGGACGCTCTCGACGAGTTCGATCATCCGATCGACATCATGTACACCGTCGAAGGGGAGTACGCCCACCTCGCCAAATCGGTCTCCGTCAAGCTCGGGCTGAAGGAGCCGCTGCCGACCCTGGCGCAGCTCGTGGCCGCCAGCCCGCTCGATGCCGCGCTGCACGACGCCTACGGCCGCGTCAACAACGTCAACAGCTACGACGCGCTGTCGAAGAACTTCATGAATCAGGATCTGGCCGCTTACCTCGACGAACAGTTCGCCGGCGAATACCTCGATCAATACACCTCGCGCACCCTCAAACCGCGGATGCCCTTGTACCACCTCGTGGGCGCCCTCGATCCCCTGACGCCCGCCGATGTGACGCAACCCCTCAAGGACAAACTTCCCGAATGTCTCGCGGATTGGATTCCGTACAACGGACTGACGCACCTCAAGATCAAGCTCAGCGGCGATGACCTCGTCTGGGACGTCGACCGCGTGCTGGCAATTGACCGCGTCGCCGGCGAAGCGCAGGCCAAACGCGGCTGCGCCGCCTGGTTCTACTCCACCGATTTCAATGAGAAGTGCGCGAACGTCCAGTACGTCCTCGACTTCCTCAAGCAGATCAAGCAGAAGAACCCGGCGGCGTACGACCGGATTCAGTACATCGAGCAGCCCACACACCGCGACCTCAAGGCGCATCCCGAAAACCGGATGCACGATGCCGCCCAGCTCAAACCGATCGTCATCGATGAGTCGCTGGTGGATTACGAGGCCCTGCAGCTCGCACGCGACCAGGGCTACACCGGCGTGGCTCTGAAAGCCTGCAAGGGGCACACCGAAGCGTTGTTCGCCGCCGCCGCGGCGCAAAAGTACGGCATGTTCCTGTGCGTCCAGGACCTCACCTGCCCCGGCTACTCGTTCTTGCACTCGGCCAGCCTGGCGGCCCGCATCCCGACAGTCGCGGCCATCGAGGGGAACGGCCGGCAGTTTTGCCCGGCCGCCAACAAGAAGTGGGCCCGCCAGTTCCCCTCCATGTTTGACATCAAGGACGGCACGGTTGGCACCGCCGCACTGGACGGACTGGGGCTGGGCTTCTGAGTCGCACCCGCAGGCTGGGAACCGCGGCTGATCAAACAAAGCACCCCGGCTGCCATGGTGCAACCGGGGTGCAATTGTTTCCTGACGTCTGACCTCTGACGTCGCATCTCTTCTTATCGCGTCCTCGGCACGGCCATCAGTTGCGGGTTCGGGTCGAAGGCCCAGATCCGGAACCCGGCCGGCAACGTTGTGCTGCCGGTGGCGAGGCCCCCTTCGTCGCCGAGCTGCGAATCAAATGGAATCTTGCGGCCCTGGGCATCGATCGCCAGCACCTGCACCGAGTTATTGAACTGCGTCACCAGTGCATTGACACTCTGGCGGGCGCCGTATCGTGCCCGCAATGGCTTGATCGTCGGATCGTTGGCGCTGCTGAACGCTCCAACCGTCACGACCGACTGATACCGGTCGTGCCAGACATAGGCGTCCACGTTCTCGACCTGCCGCATCGTCGCCGCCAGATCGCGGGCTTCCTGCGCGGCGATGTCGAGGTCATCGTCGACTGTGAACTGGTACCCCTTGAAAGTAGAACCAAGCGGCGTTTCCATGCCGGTCTTGCCGGCAAACGTCGCCACCACCAGCGTGAACTTCCCCTTGTTCTCGAGCAGCGAGTTCCGCTCCGAATGATTCAGCCGCAGCACGAAGTTGTCCACGCTCTGATACGCCGCCACTTCCTCCGGCGGAATCAGCGGATTGATCGTCATGAACGCGCCGGCCAGCGGAGTCGGACGCTTCTCGGTTTTCTCGAAAATGACCCCGTCCTGCAGACACTTGGGATTGTACGCCTTGAGCCATTTCAGCGTCTTCTGCGCGGTGCTGTCGTCGATCCCTTTGTAGTTGCCGGCCAGAACGCCAATCGACCTCTGCTGTCGCAGGTTCTTGCGTCGCACCGCCCGTCCGGCGCTGTCCTGCGTGATCACCGGCGCCGTCGTGAGATTGATCGAGTGGACGTAAGCCGGGATGCCCCGCTGACGCAACTCGAGCACGAGCTCATCGGCCGCCTGCTCCGGCGTCTTGCCTTCTTCCACAGACCCGTCTTCCGACGTCGTCTGGAAACTGGCCACCATCACCATCCACGGCCCTAATTCCTTGTTCAGCGCGTACTTCTTGCCGGGGATGGCCTCGATCCGCGCCGCATGCGCAAGCGACGCGGATGTCAGCATTCCGAACACTCCACAGACAACCAACAGCCTCTGAGTCCAGCGGCGGGACATGACACACTCCGTTGTGGCATGGATCCGAAAATACAGAACGGGAGTTCGGCCCGCGAAAGCTTTCGCGTTCATCATGAAACGCGCACAGCCGCGGACACTCCGGCGCTCGCCGGGACCGTTCTGGAGGGAATTCCGAAGGGAAACTTGAGACAAACTGAGGGAAGGGGCGGCCTTTTATCAAAAGCCCTTGAGCGTGTCCATAGGCCATTTTTCCCCCAGCGCCGACTGCTGGAGCGCGAACAATCGACGCATGCCGCCGCGCGCAAGCTGCATCATCGACGCCAGTTGCGTCTCGTCGAACGTCCCCCGCTCCGCCGTCCCCTGCACCTCCACGTACCGCCCGGCCCCCGTCATCACCACATTAAAATCCACGTCCGCCCGGCTGTCTTCCACGTAATCGAGATCCAGCGCCGGCTCGCCGCCGACAATCCCCACGCTCACCGCCGCCACGCAGCCGGTCAGCGCACGGGCGCGATCAAAATCGGCCGCTTCGATTGCGCTCAGCGCATCGACGAGTGCAACATACCCGCCGGTAATGCTCAGCGTCCGCGTCCCGCCGTCCGCTTCCAGCACATCACAATCGACCGTCACCGTCCGCCGTCCCAGCGCCTTCATCTCCACGACCGCCCGCAGGCTCCGCCCGATCAACCGCTGGATCTCATTCGTGCGACCGTCGACATTTGCACGCTCGCGCCGTTTGCGCGGCGCCGTGCTCCCGGGCAGCATGCTGTACTCGGCCGTCAGCCACCCGCCGCTGTCGGGCCGAGCCGCCTTCCACGGCGGGACTTCTTCGTCAATCGACGCCGTGCACAGCACCGTCGTGCGCCCCGCCTGAATCCGCACGCTCCCGGGCGCCGAGCGCGTATACCCGCGCTCGATGGTGATCTGGCGAAGTTCGTCGGATTGTCGGCCGCTTGGACGCATGAGGGGTGGAGCGTTTTGGGTTGATCGATAAAACATCAACGGATTCGACGTCAAACGCGGAGCGATTCACATCAATACAGCCGCCTTCCCATGCTGATTCGATCTTCGACATCAAAGCCGAGTGTCTTGTAGAAGGCGATGACCTCAGCGTTGGTCGAGCGAACTTGGAGATTCATCTTGAGACAGCCGCGCCGGATGAGAGCGGCCTGTAGACGCTGGATGAGACTGGTGGCGATGCCGCGACGGCGATATCCCGGATCAACCGCCACCGAGTAAACCCAGCCCCGGTGACCATCGTAGCCCCCCATCACCGTGCCAACGATCGCAGCGTTGATGTCGGCCACGAAGAACAGGTCCCGCTCGACTGCCAGTTTGTTGCGAATCGACGTCGCCGGATCATTGTGCGGCGCACTATCCGGTAGCACGGCGTTCCACAACGCGACAACAGCCGCCTGGTCACTGTCTTCGTAGGCACGAATCCGCATGGGGACTGGTCCAGATACGTCGCATCGCCTGCGGCTCGCCGCTAAACGCGGAGATGCTTCAACGCGTCTGCCGCGCCCATGATGTACCCCACGTAGAACGGCCCGAATTCCGCATACCGCGCCGACGCCTCATCGAACCGCATCGTATACACGATCTCCTTGAGCTGGTCCGGCGAGCGGCCCCACAGCGTCACCCCCCACTCCCAGTCGTCGAGACCGGTTGAGGCCGTGATGAGCTGCGACACCCGGCCTGCGAACTTGATCCCGCTCGTCGCGTGCTCCGCCATCAGCGCCGTCCGCTTGCTGAACGGCAACTGGTACCAGTTCGCATCCGGATGGCGGATCTTGTTCATCGGGTAAAAGCACGTGACCGGAAACCCTTCCGGGAAGTCCGGGTACAGCCGCTGCTTGTTCATCGCCGGCAAGCGGCCTTCGTAGGCCCGCAATCGCGCCGCGTACGCGGGATCATCCGGACTGAAGCCGTCCTGCTTAAGCCGCTCGGCGTACTGCTCGACCGTCGGCACGTACTCTGAAACTTCGGTGATCGACACAAACGAGTACGCCGGCGTGAAGACCGTCCCGAGAGCCGACGCGCGCAACTCCTGGTGCACGGCGTCGAGCTTCAGCGGATCCGCATCCATCAGCATCAGCCCCAGGTCGGCGCGGTGGCCGGAAACGACGGACACCTGCAGCCGCTCCGGCGCGCCCGATCGCCTGGGATCGAGGACTTGCGCGAACTGCTCACGGCCGGCGCCGCGCGCTGCAGGATCGAGCGCATTCAATGCCGCCTGGTCGACCCGGTAATACAGGTGCAGGCAGTGCCAGCCTTCGGCGAGCTTGATCGTCGGCTCAGGCAACTGCTGCGGAACGTGGGACGGAGGACCGGACATGGGGAGGAGTTAGGAATTAGGATTTGGCAGGATCAAAGGAGCAGAGGATCAAAGGAGCAGAGGGTACATGACAACGCCTTACCTTTGCTCCTCCGCTCCTTTGATCCTCCACTGTCACTCTTCCGCCGCGGGCTTCGAGCGAACGACCCACGGCAGCGGCTTGGCCAGCTTGTCCTGCGTGCCGGTCTCGAGCGCCTTGAGGATGTCGAGGACCGTGCGGTTGTAGCGGAGTTCGCGTTCCAGCCGTCGGACCGTGTCGGGCGTCACGTTGTTGGCCCCCTTCCCCGGTCCGCCGGACAGATACGACCCCTGCTGGTCGAACACGGCCCACAGGATTGTCCGTGGATGGGACTTCGCGCCTTCCTGCGCCTTGTCGGCCGCCCCGCCTTTCACACGCTGCCCGTTGATCTGGAACAGGTCCGCCCGCTCAAAAATGACGGCGATCAGGTTCCAGTCCTTCCGGTTGAACAGTCCCATGTTCCAAGTCCCATTCACTCCGGCGAAGGAATTGAACAGGAGGCAACAGAGAGTACAGAGGGAAATGGGGAGGGCGAGGCTCCTGCCGAGCGGCCGCGATCGGAAAGCCCTCTCTGCATCGCGTCGCTCCGGATTGGTCGGTCGCCTTCCCCTGACGCCACACGTCCGGTTGAAAACCGTCTCGTGCACTAAGTCTCAGCGTTTCTCTGTTTCCTCTGTTGCCTTCTGTTTTTCCTTTAGATCAGCCGCCGGCAGCGACGCGGCGACATGCTCGGGCTGATAATAGTCCCCCGTCAGCCAGCGGACCAGCAACTCCTTCTCCACCTTGGTCAATTGCGTGGCAAAGCCCGGCATGATGTTGTGCTCACCGTAATAGGCGGCGGGGTCGTCGATGAAGCTCCGCAGCCACTGCTGGCCGCCGTAATTGGTCAGCGGCATCGAGCCCCCTTCGAACGCCATCTTCTCCTCGCCGCGCACGTGGAGATCATGGCAGCCGGAGCAGGCTTCGATCTCGCCGGCGGCCAGCTTTCCCGTGTCGAACACTTCCCGCCCCCGCACGACGCGCGGATCGTCGGCCGCCGGCGCGTCCCGGCGTTCGCTTTGCGCGTACAAGAACTCGACCAATGCCTCATAATCCGCCGCATTCTGCGGATCGAGCAGCAAGGCCGAATTCTCCTTCGACCACCGGGCCATCTCTCCCGTATCGAGGATCGTCGCGGCCGCTTCCGCCCGCAGCTTGACAAGGTGAGTCGAGTCCTCCAGCGCCCGCACGTTTGCCAGCGCCTCGAAGTGTCCGCTGTAGTTCGTGAGGATCGACTTGATCCACTCCCGCGAGCCGAACCGCACGTTCGTCCGCCCCAGCAGGTCGGCCAGTTCCGGTCCTTCCGGCTTGATCGAAAACTGCCCCGCCATTGAGGCCGGCTGGTGGCAGTCCGCGCAATACGTCCGAAAAATGTGCGGCCCCTGCGTCAGCGGGTCCTTCTGCAGCAGCGTGATCGCCCCCTCGGGCGGAATTCCCGGCGGCGCCTGTGCCAGTTCGATCGCCCGCTCGCCGTCAATCCGCGCATGTTCCACGGCTGCACGAAACGCGATCCCATCCGGGCTGTTCGCGTACCAGTCTTCGTGGATCGCCAGACCCGTCAGCCCGGCGGCGCCGAACAGGACCAGCACCAGGAACGCCACGTTGAACTTGTGCCCCCCCTTGATGTGCGCCACCAGCGGCATCGCGGCGAGAATCGCCATCAGCGCGCCCGGAATCAGGACGGCGCCAAATGCCTCGCCCAGTCCCGTCACTTCCCCCATGTGAGAGACCCACTCGAACTTCAGGAACCGGAACAGGAACAGGTAATACCACTCTGGCCGGGCCGCTTCGTACGGCTCGCCCGGATTGGCCGGAGCGGTCAGCTCGGCTCCACGCCACACCGCGAAGAAACCGACCGCCGCCAGCACGGCCAGGCAGGCAATGCCGTCCTTCAACACCTGGTCCGGCCAGAACGTCGTCGTCGGCGCCCGCTGCGGGTCCTTCACCGTGATCGCATGCCGGCGAAACACGTAAATGTGCAGCCCCAGAAACGCCACGAGCAGCGCCGGCAGCACCCCCGCGTGCAGCGCGAAGAACCGCGTCAGCGTGTGATGCCCGTACTCCGGCCCCCCCTGCACTAACTGCTGGATCTGCGGACCGACGACGGGCGTCGAGCCCATGATCTCCGTCGAGACCTGCGTGGCGTAATACCCTTTCTGGTCCCAGGGCAGCAGGTAGCCTGTCAGCCCCAGCCCGAGGACGATCTGCATCAGCACCAGGCCCAGCCAGAAGTTGACCTCGCGCGGCGCCTTGTACGCACTGTCGATGACGACCTGCAACAGGTGGACCACCAGCAGCACGACCATCGCCTGCGCCGTGAAGTGATGCAGCCCGCGGATCAGCCAGCCGAATTGCATCTCGTTCTGGATGAAGTACACGCTCTCCCAGGCGGTCCGCGTGCTGGGGCTGTAGGCGAACCACAGCATGAGGCCGGTCAGCACCTGCAATGAGAACGTAAACACCAGTGTGCTGCCCCAGACGTACCGCCACCGCGCGCCGCCGGGGATCGGCTCATCGAGCGCCTCGCGCACGAGGTCGCGATAGCCGGTGCGGTTGTCGAGCCAATCCGCCAAACGTTTGAACATAAATCCGATTGGTTGATGGTTTATCGTTGATGGTTGATCGACATCAGGCCATCTCTGCCGACTACCTGATTACCGCGATCCACTCCACCCTCACACCGGAATCTGCTCTTCAGTCCCCGCCCGAAACTTCTGATACTTCACCCGCACCGTGCCGTCTTTGTCGGGCTTCGTGACCAACGCGTCCAGGCTGCGCGGGGGGATGCGGTTGGTCGGTTTCCCGTCGAGGCTGAACGCGCTCGCATGGCAGGGACACTCGAACGTCTTCGACTCATCGTCGAACTTCACGGTGCACCCCAGGTGCGGGCAGCGGGCATTGAAGCATGCGATCTGGCCATCCGGCTTCTTCCACAGATACACCGACCCGATCTCGGTGTTCGCGAACTTGTTCCAGAAGTCCCGCAGGTCGGTGACGACCTTGAACTGCCGGGGCAGCTCTCCCAGCGCATCCTGCGGCGCAACCTTGATGAAGCCTTCCCGGTCGATCATGTCCCCCGACATCCCGACCGCGCGCTTCCGTCGCGTCAGCGGATCGATGAAATACAGCACCGCCGGGATCCCCGGCAGCACTGTGACGATTCCGCCGATGATGAGCGCCAGCGCGCGGGTGAGCAGGCTGCGGCGCGGCAATTCCCCGATCTCGCCGGAGACCGGCGATGACGGTTTGTGCGACATAACGGCACTCCTTCAACAGCCGTCGCTCCGCTCAGGGGCGGCGGCTGTAATATGTGTGTTCAGGAAACGCGTACGGACGTCGCGGTAACAAGTACGGGGTGGATCGCGAGTCTGGGCGGGAAAGCAGCGGTGTGGTGATCGCGGGGAATTCAGGCGGGACGCGAGACGAATCGACTGCGGCCACAGGGCCGCCGACCAGCGGTCGGCAAGCCGTTATGTCGCCAGTGATTCGTCCAGCGCGGTTTGCATGGCCGTGAGGACAATTGCTTGAGCGCTTGCCAGCGGACCGGGCAGGGTGGCGCCGGCGGCCTGTTTATGCCCGCCGCCGCCAAATTGTTCGGCGATCCTGGCGACGTCGACCGGGCCGCGGCTGCGAAAACTCGCTTTGACCTGCCCCGTTCGCTGTTCGACCAGAATCAATGCGCACTCGACCCCCTCCACGCGGAGACAGTCGTTCACCAGGTCTTCAGTGTCGGTCGGATGCGCTCCGGTCTCCACGTAATCCTGCAGCAGCACGTAGGTGTGCCCCAATCGCCCTTGCGCCGCAAACGTGATGCGGCCGAGGACTTTAGCGTGCAGTTTCAATCGCGCAGGCGACGATCGCTCGTACAACTGCTGATATAGTAAGTTTGGTCGCGCACCATCGTCAATCAGCCGCGCCGCCCAGCGCAGCGTGCGGCTGTCCGTGTTCGAGAATCGGAACCACCCGGTATCTGTGGCGATCGCGCAAAACAGCGCGTCGGCCGCCCCGCCCGTCGGTCGAATCCCCAGGAATTCCGCCAGTTCCGAGATCAGCACCCCCGTCGCCGACGCCGTCGTGTCCTTGAAGACCAGCGCACCGAGATCATCCCCGCTGACGTGATGATCGATGACGACTTTCCGGGCGGAGGTCTGGCGCAACACCTGGTCCACGTCCGGCAACTGCTGCCACGCGCCGGTGTCGACCACGAAGTGCACGTCCACGTCGCGGGCCTGAGCGACGGTGATGCCTTCCTTCAGCTTCTGCACCCGACCTTCGGGATCGAGAAACGCGAGATGCCTGGGCGTGGCCGACGGATTTGCGATCTGCACCGTCTTGCCCAGGCTCTCCAGCAGGAACGCCAGCCCCAGTTCCGAGCCGATCGCGTCCGCATCCGGCCGCACGTGGCTCGAGATGACGAACCGGTTCGATTCGTCGAGAACCTCTGCCAGTGGTGTCCAGTCGATCGACATGACGGCCTGCTTTCACGTTGTGCCGCTCAAGTTGTAGCGGAACAGCGGCCACAGATCGATCGTCAGGTCGAGTGCTCCCGTCCCTGGAGCGACACACCCATCGCACAGCGAAGGACTTGGCGACCGACGTCAACGACCACCTACAGCAGATCGCCTCGCAAGAAAGGCTGTACCGTCTCTACGGCTTTCCGCACGTCCTGCGACAACTGACTCCGCAGCTCGTCCACGCCCGAAAACCGCCGCGTGCCGCGAATCCGGCCGACCAGATCGACCGAGAGTTCCCGGTCGTACAGCGGCTGGCCGGAATAGTCGATCAAATGTGTCTCGATCTTCCGTGCGCCTTCGCCAAACGTCGGATTCGGACCGCAGTGCACCGCGGCGGCGTAGCGTGCTCCGTTGAACTCGGCCACGCCGGCATAGACCCCGTCGGCCGGCAGGAGCGTCGCGATTTGCTCCAGATTTGCGGTGCCGAATCCCAGCGCGACGCCGCGACCGGCGCCGCGTGCGACCTGCCCCGTCAGCCGGTACGGGTGTCCGAGCATTTCCACGGCGTCCGCGAGTCGTCCGTCGACGATCGCCTGGCGGATGCTGCTCGACGACACCGGCGTCCCGCCCGTCGCCACTGCCTCGACCACTGTCAGCGGGAGCTGGGCCGCCGAGCAGAAGTCTCGCAGCACGTCGATCGTCCCGGCGCGGCCGCGGCCGAAGCAGAAGTTCGGCCCCTCCACAATCCCCGTCGCCCCGATCTCGGCCAGCACGATGCGATCGAAGAACTCGCGCGCCGTGAGGTTCAGCAGCGCCGGATCCGTCGGATACTGGATCAGGCAATCGACGCCACAGGCCGCAATCAGTTCGGCCTTTCGCGCCGGAGTAGTGAGCCGGGCCGGCGCGCGGTCCGGCGCGACCAGATTCAGTGGATGCGGTTCAAACGTCAGCGCCACTGCCGGCACGCCCCCCTGCCGCGCCGACTCCACGAGCGCTCGCAGCATCCGCTGGTGTCCGCGATGCACGCCGTCGAAGTTTCCAATCGACAGACGCCCGCGACGATAGGCAGACGCGTCGTGAAATCCGTGCTGAACCTGCATCAACGCTGCGTCTCGCGTGGCCAGGGGCGGTCGACGATGGCCGCGGGCGCCGGCCGCCGCTCGCGACGACCGGTCCTGTCCGATATAAAGGGCACTGTCGGAAACTGCAATCCCATTTCGGACGGCGCCAACCGACACGCCGTGTGTTTCTGTTTCCAGCCCCATGACGACTGCCGAGATCCTCCGACGACGAACGCTCCGTTTCAGATCCCTTGACGAAATGCTCGAAGACGCCCGGCGTGTCGTCGCGGGTCCGTTTACGACGACGGGCCACTGGACGGCCGCAGAGATCTTCGATCATCTGGCGCGGGCCTTCGACGGGTCGCTGGACGGATACGGTTTTGTCGCGCCGCTCTGGTTGCGGCTGCTCGTTCGGCCTTTCCGGAACGGAATCCTCGTAAAGCCGATGAAGTCCGGAATTCGCCTCCCGGCACGGGCGGCGACGCTCCTGCCGGCGAAGGATGCTTCCACCGAGGAGGCGCTCGCGCATCTCGAACGCAGCGCTCAGAGGTTGAAGTCCGAAAAGCCCGAACACTTTCACCCCATCATGGGCCGACTGACGCCGGAAGAATACCTGCTGCTGCACCTTCGGCACGCGGAGTTGCATCTGGGTTTCATTGTGCCGACTGCCTGACGATTCGCGGCGACTCCCGGCGAACTGTCGAAAAAATGCCGTGTCTGTGCAGTGCTGGGTGCTTGACGCCTGTCGGTCGGACCGATACTTTTCTGTCGAGCCGGGGCCGTAGCTCAATTGGTTAGAGTACCGGACTGTCGATCCGGGGGTTGCGGGTTCGAGTCCCGTCGGCCTCGCTACAAACACAGACCCGTGGTCAGGTTCTGACCACGGGTCGGCTCGTTTTGGGGAGGGAAGACGTCCCAAGATCGACTCGCCGGCGGACCCCAGCCGGGCTCTCTGATTATCACCGGTCCAGCTGTGGAGCTTCGCGGAAGTGCCTCGCAGCAGAGGCAACCGCGGCCATTCGCCCCGAGCGGCATCCTCTCCGCCAAGCGCGAGGCGAATGGCCGACGGCCGGCCTGGGGGGGCCGGCCGTACTGATTGCTGGCGGTGCCTCCTGTCCGCCGAATCCGCGAGCCCGGTAGCCAGCGGATAGTCCTCCGCCCCGCAGGGCGGTCGATCCCGACGTCATCGCCGGATCGCAAGTTTCCCGTGATTCATCAACTTCACTGCCGCCAGGCGGCCCTACGACAGAGCCTCTTGCGCCAGCCGGTCGAAGGCCTGGCCGTGCTCCTGCAAAAACGCCGTCCAGACCGCCGAATCCCAGATCTCAACGTGATCGTGAACGCCGATCAGCACCACGTCCTGCTTCAACTGGGCAAACTCCACCAGCCGCTCCGGCAGCCGAATGCGGCCTTGCCCGTCGATCTCCACCCGCTCCGCCTGGGAGTAGTACAGCCGCAGGTAATTCGCGACACTGCTCCTCGCCGGAGACAGCTCCTCGATTCGCACCGCACGCCGCTCAAACGTGCGCGGGGAAAAGATGGATAGCGAACGGCCGACTTCCGGAGCGACATACAACTCCTTCAACTCCGCGTCGCCGATCGCGTCTCTGAGCCGCTTGGGAATGGCCAGACGCTGCTTGTCGTCCAGCGCCCGCTGATAGGTTCCCGTCAGCGCCATTCCCGCACCGCTTGATGAGTGGCCAAGGTCGCCGGAATCGGCAGTTGCACCGCGCCGTTCTGCACCCACCACTCGTCGCCATCATTCCCCACGCGGCCCCAAAATATCAACGCGCGGCCTGCCGTCAAGACCCCGTGCGCGACTTCGCCCAGCGTTCCCGCGGCCCTCTGCGCGCAGGTGCTGACGGCAGACCAGATTGGGGAATTCAATGAATTTTTTTGACGACTCTTGCTGTACGGCAGCGGCCGTTATCACGTGTTCAGCAACGAACCGAATTCAGCAATTGCTCGTAGAGATCGGCATATTGCCGCACCATCAGTTCAGTCGTAAGCATAAACCTGGAAGCTAGATACGTCCCGGACGCCAGTTCGTTCAGCCGCTCCTCATTGCGCAGCACCGACGACAATGCATCGCGTAATGCCGCGACCTCGCCCGGCGGAACGATCAGTCCAGTGACTCCGTCCTCGACCGATCCGGAAGCGATCGGCCGGACCTTCGATTCATCTTGCGGTCGAGCGAACTCCAGCGGGCGTCGCACTCCTTCGACGTCCGTCGCGATGACTGGCAGATGCGCCGCCATTGCCTCCGAGACAACGTTCGGTTGCCCTTCCCACAGCGATGGCAGGACAAACAATGACGCCGACTTCAGCAGTCGCGGCACGTCGTCGCGGAAGCCGAGCAGGACAATCCGATCGCGACAGCCAAGCTCATCAATCTGCTTCTGCAGCTCGCCACGCAGCGGTCCTTCTCCGACGATCATCAACCGCCAATCCGCATGCGGTTTCAACAGCGGCGCCACGGCTTCGATCAGCAGCCGGTGCCCCTTCTGCGGATGCAGCCGGCCGACGGCGATCATCCACTTTGTATCGGGCGGCGCGCCGAGTTCGGCATTGGGAATAGGCCGCGCCCCCTGAAACTTTCCAACCTCCACGCCGTTCGGGATCACGGTGACTGTGTCCGGCCGCAATCTCGCGTCACGGATGGAAAATGTCGCCACCTGCGGACTGACGCATACGTGGTTCGTCACCAGCGATCGCGTCAGCCGCTCCAGTTGCACGTGCCACGACTTCTCGCGCTCGGCCACGCGGATGCCGGAGACAATCACGGGTACGCGCGCCAATGCGCCGGTGATGCGCCCCGCCATGTTTCCGTGAAACAAAAACGTCTGCAGCAACTCCGGCCGCCATTGTCGCAGTTCGCGAACCAGCGCTGGAAATCGCCACACGTCGCGCAATCCCCTCCAACCCAGACACGTGCAGGGGATGCCGGCCTGCTCGAGCCGATCGACCAGTGCGCCCCGGCGGCTCAGGCAAAACACGCGCGGCGACCAGTCGCGCCGATCGAGTCCGCAGGCGATATTCACGAGGCATTGCTCGGCGCCACCGACGTCCAGATCGGTGATGCAGAACGCAATCCGGCGCGGAACAGTCGGCCGGGGCGACGCGTCTGGTGGAACCTCGGCGCTCATCCGTCGAGGTTCCAGAACTCGTCAGCTCCCTCGGCGTCGGGCGACTTCTGCGGCGGACGCGAGCGGGCGGCGGAGCCTTTGGGTTTTAAGCCCCCAGGCGGCGTCTTGCCGGAGAGCGGCAGAATGTCGCGATCGGCCGCCGGCGGACGAGGCGCCTTCCGCGGCTTCGCCGGCGGCGCCGTTCTTCCGCAGCCCGTGCATTTTCCTTTCGCGCCGAGCGGTTCGCCGCAGTAATTGCACAGCAGGATCGGCCGCTGAGCCCGCTCCAGCATTTCGGCCACTTCGGGGCTCGGTGGTTTCGCGGCGGCCTTCGTCGCCTCCAGTTTCTTCGTCTCCGGCTTCGCCGCTTCGACGTTCTTCGCGTCCGGCTTTGCGACGGCGGCCTTGGGCGACCTGCTCAACAACGTCGCTTGCGGTTTCGCATCATCTTTCCGCGGAATGACAGTCACGACGGGCACATCCGGCGCGGGGACCGGATCCGTTCCGCTGGCGAGAGGCCCGCCCTCCGGCTGCAACGCGACCTCGGCCGCATGCGCCTGTTCGGGCGTCAGGTAAGTGCGATTCTCTTCACGCACAATAACCGCCATCGCCATCCGGCCGCTGGTCTCATCGCGCGCCTCGACGTGGACGCGCGCCTGCTCGTCATACCGCAGCGTCACCTCGATGGGCGACGACACCGGCAGATTCTCCGGCAATTGTTCGATCACGCATGCGCCCAGCCTGGCGTAGGGCTGCTCCGGCGTGATCCCGCTCTCCACGATCTGCAGATGCACCCGCCGCTGGTTCGGAATCACGGTTCCGAACCGCTGTTTCACTCGCACCGGCAGCGGCGTGTGCGGCGGCAGCAGATAGTGCGGCACCCGCTGCCCGGTCTCCGGATCGCGCACCAGGATCCCCAGCGCCCGCGCATTGACGCTCACCTGCCGGAATTTGGAGAGCTTCGCCGTCGCCGACTTGTGCAGATACGTGCTCGCGAACCGCTTGCCGCTCAGCAGCATGCCGGCGTAGTACGCCGCACCGTGCGAAATCGACTGGTCGGGAGACAACGTCGCATTGAGTGTCGTGCCGCTGATCCGCTGCAGCATGTCGCGGATCATCGGCATTCGCGTTGCCCCGCCGGTGACCAGGACCGAGTTCACGTGCGCCCAGCCCAGCTTGCGGTCGATCAAGAGCTTCTTCGTGATCTGTTCGCACCGCTCTACAAGGCCCCGCGACAGTCCTTCAAACCGCTCACGCGTTACGGAGATCGATTTGCGACGACCGGCGTGCTGGACGGCGATCGACGCCTTCGGCCGGACGCTCAAGCTCCGCTTCGTCTGTTCCACCTCCAGTGCCAGAGACTGCATGCTCTCCTTGTCGAGTCGCGGATCGGCCGGCGTTTCCTTGATAAATTCCTCGCAGGCGAACTGTTCCAGCCGCTTGTTCCAGTCGATGCCACCCAACTGCAGGTCGCCGCCGCTGGCAACCACCTTGACCTCGCTGCGGTTGTACTGCACCAGCGACAGGTCAAACGTCCCCCCCCCGAGGTCAAACACCAGCACCAGCTGGTCTTTGGCCAGCTCGGCGAACCACATCCCTTCTCCGAGCACATAGCACAGCGAGGCGGCCACTGGCTCATTAATGATGTCCACCCGCGCCAGGCCCGCGCGCATTCCCGCTTCGACGGTATCCTGCCGTTGCAGGTCGCTGAACTGCGCCGGAACTGTGATCACCGCATGACGGATGCGCCCCAGACGCTCCTCGGCGTTCTCCAGCAGCTTGCGAATGATCAGACTCGCCACGTCCGGCGGTCGATGCATCACGCCGTCAATGATCCAGCACTTCTGCCGGTCCCCCATGAACCGCTTGGAGTTCTGGACAACCCGCTCTGGGTGCGTGACGGCGTTTCGGAGCGCCTCCGTTCCCACGATCGCCTGGTCGCCGTCGAACAGCACGACCGACGGCGTCGACAGCTCGCCGTCTTCATTCTCGATCGTGACCGGTGTCCCCTGCGGAGTCAGATACGAGATGCACGAGTAGGTCGTCCCCAGGTCGATGCCGATGGCATGCGCCGGCGTCTGCTTGCGAATTGCAGTCATTGGTCGAATCCGCTGGGAACGACGGCTCAGCGTCGGGAGGTGGGGCCGCCCGCTCGGACACTCGCGGCGAACGACAGGACTTCATCCTACCCTCGCGCCGGGGCGCTCTCCAGACATCTCTGATCGTCTCGGACGGCAGGAGTGAACTAAAAAATGCCCGGTGCATGGAGCGAACCGACGTCAGATATCGGCGGTCAGACGCCGGACGTCCAGAGAATGCCCGATGCGGGCACGCGACATTTGAGCATTCTGACATTCTCCCGCATTCAGACGACTCCATCTCTCAACTCCTGCCTCCGAAGTCATCGGGGCCCGGACCGGCGGGTTGGGGGTCAGTGCTGCGGCGATTACAATCGGCGCGTGCCTAGCGCCGGGTTCTCCGGCGTCCCGCCACCTCCAACACTGTCTGGCCGATGTACGACCATCTCACCCTGATTTCCGGGCGTTCGCATCCGCAGTTGGCGCAGGACATCGCGATGTACCTGGGAGTGCCGCTGGCAAACGTGGACGTCGTGGATTTTCCCGACGGCGAAACCAGCGTGCGGCTGAACCAGAACATCCGCGGCCGGGATGTGTTTCTGATCCAGCCGACGGGGCCGAAGGTCAATCAGAACCTGATGGAGTTGCTGATCCTGATCGACACCTGCATGCGGGCCAGCGCGGCGCGGATCACGGCCGTGATGCCGTACTTCGGCTACGCGCGGCAGGACCGCAAAGACGCCGGACGCGTGCCGATCACGTCCAAGCTGGTGGCCAATCTGATCACCGGCGCCGGCGCCAACCGCGTGCTGACGATCGATCTGCACGCGGCGCAGATTCAGGGCTTTTTCGACCTGCCCGTCGACCACCTGTTCGCTGCGCCGATCCTCGACGACTACTTCCGTTCGCTCGAAATCCCGCGCGACGACCTGGTGATCGTCAGTCCGGACGAGGGCAGCATCAAGCGCGCGCTGCAGCACCAGGAGCATCTGGGAGGTTCGCTGGTCATCGTCGACAAACGCCGGTCGAGCGCGACGGAAACCCGACAGGCAAACCTGATCGGCGGGCCGATCACCGGCAAGACGGCGCTGATCTTCGACGACATGATCAGCACGGGGGGGTCGATCGTCGGCGCGGTGAACGTGGCGCGGCAGCATGGCGCGAAGAAAGTGTTCGTCGGCGCGGCGCATGGGCTGTTCTGCGGTCCAGCCGTGGAGCGGCTGTCGCAGGCGGCGATCGACGAGATCGTCGTGACCGACTCCCTGCCGCAGACCGCGTCGCGCACGCTGCCGAACCTGCGCGTCGTCAGCATAGCGCCACTGCTGGGAGAAGCGATCCGGCGGATCCACCGAAATGAGTCAGTCAGCCGGCTGTTTGATTGAGTCGAGAGACGAGAGTCGAGAGATGCCGACGACGAACACGCGGGGTGCCACAAGCTTTGCCCGTGCATGTTCAGTTTTATGTCGCCGAATCGTACGAGTAACGATCACGCCGCCGTTGGCGCGCGTGCGGCCGTCGCTGAAGACCCTGAAAGGGTCACAGAATGTAGCCGGGGGTCGAGCGTAGTGAGCCGCAGGCGAACGCAGCGATACCCCCGGTATTGGACTCGCAACGATTTCCCCCTCTCCCCCGCAAGACGCGGTGAATACACGCGACGCGCGAGCCGGGGGAGAGGGCCGGGGTGAGGGGTGCAGCACAGTCGACGCTCTTATCAGTGCACGCGACGATACATTCACCATCCGCATTCATTTTGGCGAGCGGAATTCGGCACACCGCGTCCAGAGTCGTTCGAACACTTGCTGGAACTGCGCAAGCACTGCGGGTTCCGACGTGCTGAGCATGTTCTCCTCGTTGTACTCGGCGGCGGAGCGGGTCCAGTTATAGCTGCCGGTCACAAGCGTACGGCGATCGAAAATCGCGAACTTATGGTGCATGTGGTATTCGGTCGCGTCGACGCGCGTCGCAATGCCGGCGGCGCTGAGCCGCGCGGCATCGGAGCCGACATCGAAGGCCTTTTCATTGTCCGTCAGGACGCGAAGGACGATCCCGCGTTCGTGCGCGGCGAGGATCTCGTCAGAAATGCGGTCGTCGGTGATCGTGAACACACATACGTCGACGGTCGATTTCGCTTGCTGAAACAACCCGCGAATCCGCCGGACGCAGGCGTCGCCGGGACTGAAGCAGGCTTCGGCAGGAGATGCGGGGGCGTCGCTGCGAGCCGCAGACGCGACCGCGGCAATCACGTCTTCGAGCCAGGTCAGAATCGCCGCTGAAGGAGCACCGTCGGCGAGGGCCTGCTGCGCGACTTCAAACGCCGAGCGGCGGTAGGCGCCCAGAAGCTGCACGTCGGGAGACAGATCGGCCAGCTTTGCAGACAGGGCGCGGCTCTCGGTGCGAGACACGCGCTGATCCGCAATGGTCTGCAGCAGAATCTGACGGAATTCGGCGGGGTTCACAATGGGGATGCTAACCCAAACGCCGCCCTACGGACACAGCGTTGGCCGGCGTCCCTGCAGGTTGCGAGGATCTTTCTGAGTTGGCGTGCGACGCGTCGAGATTCGTCCGCGACAATTCACGAACTCCGTCAGCGCGTGCGTCCTCAAAGTCTCACGGCCGCTTCGGGGCCGCGAATTTGCGCGGCGCCGCAGCGTCCGCAGGCTGATGTTTCGCTCGCCAGACCGCCGTGAGGACACGAATGTAGGCTTCGTCGAGCGTCGCGTTGAGGTGCAAGCCGTCTTCGGCCGCGATGACCTCGACATGCACCTGGTCACGGCCTCCCGCGAGCGCCGCCGACGCAATGCCGAGCCAGTGTGGTCGTTTGCCTTCAACGGCGACGCCGGCCTCCAGCCAGGGAGAGAGGCGGGCATCGAGCTGCAGCAACGGCGGTGCGGTGCGGGCTGCCACGGGTTCGCGCGCGAGCAGTTCCTGCAACCGGGCTTCACGGTCGAAGCCGCCCAGGGCCAGCCAGACGGCGTCACGTCCGGCGCCAAGATACAGTCCGACATCGGGACCGTAGAGCCATTCGTCCTGCTTGCGGATTTCCTGGAGCGTCACGCGATGCAGCGACACGCCGCCGGCTTCCACGGCGTTGAGTTCCAGATCGGCGACCGCCTCGGACTCAGCGATCAGCGGCAGCAGCGTCTCCAGCGCCGACGCCATATCGGCGGCGTTCGCAATCCGTGTTCCGGCGAGCAGCAGCATGGCGCCGGGCTTGTCTCCCTGGAAGACGACCCCGCCATCGACCTGCCCGCCGTCGACGGTGGCGGTCATCACATCCAGGATTTGCCGAATAGGCTGGGCGGCCGGTCCGTTGATCGACCCGTCCTGTTGCATGCGGCGTTCAATGTTGCGGCGAAGCTGGGCGACGGCATCGGCGGCAAGTTGGCGAGTCTCGCCGCTTAAGGTCCAGGTCGTGGTGGCGGCAAAGGGCGCGTCAGCCGCGATGATTGACTGGAACTGTGTACCGTCGGCAGACACCGCCGAAACGGCCCTGGCGAGTTCGGTCTGCGGCGGAATGCTGACCGTGGCAGCCAGCTCGAGACGGCCGACGTCGCGCGGCCAGCGGATACTGATCGTGGCATGATCCATCTCGCGGAGCGCATGCTCGATGACCCACACGACGTCCGCCTGCAACCGTGAGCGGAGTCCGAATTCAGCGTCGGACTCCGACGATTTACGCTCGGCGTCGCGCCGGCCCTGTGCGTGCAGATCGTTGAGCGCCTTGTCGACCAGCGCGCGGGGTATCCCCGCCGTGTTGAGCGTCACGGCCAGATCGTCAGTGGCTTGTGGTTCGGTCAATTCGCCGAGCGCCGGCAGCGGAGCAGACAATCGTTCGCGGTGCTGGGCGACGAACGCGTATCCGTCCTGCATGCGGATGAACAGGGATTTGTCGCCGCCGCGGAGGACCCACGAGTCGGGATCCGCATCGCGCGTGAGCGTCAGATTGGGGATCGGCGCCAGCGACGCGAAGAGGTCGTCGAGGCTGCGGACCGGGAGGCAGACGATCAACTCCGGCTCCCGCGGGTGATCGGCCGAGAGATACACGAGCACGCCGAGCGTACGTTCGTGATCGAGGCCGTTGAGATTGTTGACGAACGTCAGGACCTGGCGCAGTTGCGCCCCGCGTTCGGGAACGCCGGCCGTCTCGAGCAGTCGCTGCGCGTTGTCGATCAGCGAGTCGGCGCTGCGCGCGGTCAGGACGAGCGCGGGCGGGGAGTCGGCGACGGCAAGTTGCACCGTGGCGAGAACGATCGCGAATACCGCCTGCCAGGCGAATGGCGGCGACGGGATTTGGAGACGCTCGTTTTGACGCGTCAGCAGCGATTGTGGCATGGCGGAGATCAAGCTGCGGTGCACCGGGCCGGTCAGGATAATCACAGTACCCGCTCTGTGGGATGGAAGTTACAGGGAATTGCATGGGGAAAGTGGTTTGGCGCTCGGTCGTTTAGTGCCGGGCGGCCTGGACGTCGGGTGTGAGGTTGGCTGTTCGACGACAGCGAACTGGCACTGTGCAGCCGTGTCCGTCAGAATCGGCGTCAGCACATTTTGACCTCTGATTTCTGACCTCCGACCTCCGTCCTCTCCCATGCCTGCCGACTGGATTGCTGAGCGTATGCGGCACATCGACGCCTCCGGGATCCGGAAGGTGTTCGATCTGGCCGCGAACATGCAGGATCCGATCAACCTCAGCATCGGGCAGCCGCATTTCGATACGCCGGAGCCGATCAAGCAGGCCCTGTACCGCGCCGTCGCCGCAGGCCGCAACGCCTACAGCCAGACGCAGGGGATCAAGCCGCTGCTGGAAACGATTCAGAAATCGATCGACGCCGAGTACGGCCACGCCGACCGCAAGGTCTTCATCACCAGCGGCACCAGCGGCGGACTGATGCTGGTGCTCAGCACGCTGGTGAACCCCGGCGACGAGGTAATTGCGTTCGATCCGTTTTTCGTGATGTACAAGCACCTGACCACGCTGGCCGGTGGCAAGACCGTGCTGGTGAGCACGTATCCGGATTTCCGCATCGACGTCGACCAGGTCGCGGCGGCGATCACGCCCCGGACCAAGGCGATCCTGTTCAACAGTCCGGCGAACCCGACCGGCGCCGTAGCGTCGGAGGCGGAGGTCCGCGCGCTGGCGGAACTCGCCGCCGAAAAGAACGTCGCGCTGATCAGCGACGAGATCTATCGCGCGTTCTGCTACGACGCGCCGTTTGTGAGCCCGGCGAAGTACAACGACCGGACGATCGTGATCGACGGGTTCAGCAAGTCGCACTCCATGACCGGCTGGCGCGTCGGCTGGTGTCACGGCCCGCATGACGTGCTGCAGCAAATGATCAAATTGCAGCAGTTCACGTTCGTGTGCGCGCCACAACCGATGCAGTGGGCCGCTGTCGACGCCTGGGGCTACGACGTCTCCGACCGGGTGGCGGACTACAAGGCGAAGCGGGACTACATCCGCGGTGAATTGAGCCGGGATTACGAAATCCACGGCGCCGGCGGCGCATTCTACCTGTTCGTCAAAGCGCCCTGGGGGACCGGGACAGAGTTCGTCGCCGAAGCCATCAAACGCAACCTGCTGATCATTCCGGGGAATGTCTTCAGCGGGCAGGACACGCACTTCCGGATTTCCTACGCGGCGAGCGACGATACGCTGCGCCGCGGCGTCGATGTCCTGCGCGGAATGGCGAAGTAGTTTTCGATTTCCGATCGGAAGGGACGACGCCCTGAGCCGGAAGCGTCAGCGCCCGGAGCCGATCGCAGTTCGCTCAGTTGGCGACCACCGACCAGACAAACGTCGTCGTGAAGCCGGCGATGGAACTGCCGGCGAACGCCTCGAACCAGCGGCTGTGCAGGACCAGCGACGCTCCGGGAAGCGGCGACGTCGCTGTGGCCGCCCGCTCACGTCGCGGACCGAGGAGCACGCCCGCGGCGACGACGTACAAGGCAGCCGCGGCGACGACCGCCGGAGAATCCGGAAGCCGCGCAAGCAGCGGATATTTCAGCATCGCCACGGCCAGCGCATTGTTGAGGAAGTGCAGCAGAATCGGAGACCAGAGGCTCCCCGTCCGCAGAAATGCATAGTGCAGAAAGAACGCCAGCGGCAGCGTCGCCACGGCGTGCGGCGGAAAACCGTGCACGCCGGCGAACAACACGCTGGTCAGCAGAACGCCGACAGGAACTCCCCAGCGGCGGAGCAGACCGGGACCGATCAGGCCGCGGAACACGATTTCCTCGCCGAGTGCCGGACCGAGTGCGAGGGCCACCACTAGCACAAAAAACGGCGCCGCCGCGGTCTGGCTCGCGATCGATTCAAGCGAATTGGCGCGAGTCAGCGGTTCCAGAGCCGGAATATCCTGCACGAGCCGCTGCCACTGGTCGTGGGCCAACTCGTACAGCGCGCGCGACAGCACGGCCAATGGCGCCACCGCCCCGATCGCCGGCAGCAGCGTGCGGCGCTCAGGACGACCAAGTTGCAGCTTCTCCCGCAGTGGCGCGCCGAGCCGCCAGCGCACGGCAGGAACGATCAGGAACAAAGTGCCGAGCTGCGTCACACCGATCAACATGAAGTTGGAATCGAGGTTGAGATCGAGAAGCAGATTGAGAGCAGTCTGGCCGTCGGGGGGCCAGCCTTCGTACGCGGCCAGCAGCAGGACCAGGACGCACAGTGCGCCGGCGACTGCCTGGGCAACGACGTACAGCAGCGTCCAGCCGCAGGCTTCAAGCAGACCAGGACCGGGCGTGCGGGAGGGAGCCATCACGGTTGACATCAAGTCTCGTCGAAGTTGAACCCGCGTGCACAGTCCGTGGACGGACGTGTCTCTCAGCGACCCGCAGGATTCATCTTGCCGTCGAGTGACCCCGGAATGCAAGAGCGGAATTTGAGTGACGAGGGGAGTGAATGTTCGGTGGCGACTGACGAAGCTTGGCCCGCGACGATAGCCTGAGGCCAGCCAAACTTTGTCGATCTGGCGGAGCTTTTCGTGGGCTGTGGTAGAATGTGGGGATGCCGAATATCAGCGAGGAGTCCGTCACGCGCGCCCAGCGGCAATGCGTCGCGACAGGTCCGGCGCGAGAAGCGACGATCCAGCGACCCCCTCGAAAACGCTTCGCAGTCTGGGCGACGGGGATCGTCGTCGGCGCGGCCCTCTACGCCGCGGCCTTTCCCTTCGTCACAGTCGGCAGCTTTTATGTGTCGTGGGCAGCGCCGGTGCTCGCCATCGTGTACTCGCCCCTCGTCGTGTATGTGCGGGCGGAACTACCGGGATCGACGGCCTACCGGTCCTACCACGAGTGGGTCCAAGTCAAGCGCACGTCATTCGTCCGACGGTATCCGCCGCCCTGAAGGAATTCGCGATGAGCTTTCTGACACCGCTCTATCTGCTCGGCGCGCTGGCGGTCGCTCTGCCGATCCTCGCGCACCTCATCCGCCGCACGCCGCCGCGGCGGCGCGAATTCTCCAGCGTGATGTTGCTGGAGCCTTCGCTGCCGCGCGTCACGCGGCGCAGCCGGATTGAGCACTGGTTGCTGTTGTGTTTGCGCGCATTGGTGATCGGACTGCTGGCCGTGGCCTTCGCGCGTCCGCTGTGGCGGACGCAGGTCATCGCAGACGAACTGACCACGGGCCGCTGGGTGGCCGTGCTCCTCGATACCAGCGGCAGCATGCGCCGCGGCGAACTGTGGGACGAGGCGCAGCGGCGGTTGGAACAAGTGCTGAAGGCTTACGGGCCTGCTGACCGGGTCGGAGTGTTCACGTTCGATCGCGCGCCGGCACTCGTATGGAGTTGGGACGCGTGGCACGCGCAGGACCCGGCACAGCGTCCAGCCGTAGTGTCCGCGGCTCTTCGCGACACGACGCCGGGTTGGGGCGAAACGAACCTGGCGCAGGCGCTGCTGACGGCGGCCGAAACCCTCGACAACGAATCGAGCCGCGCGCGCCAAAGCCGAGCGCGGAGATTGTCGTCATCACCGACTTTCAGTCGGGGAGCCGGCTCGATGCGCTGCAGGGTTATGCGTGGCCGGAAGGAATTCCCGTCCGCGTGGAACGGATCGGGTCTGACGCGTCGCCGAACAACGCCGCCGCCCAGCCGGCCGCATCAACCGATGGAACAGTGCGGGTCCGCGTGACAAACGCCAACGGCGCACCGCGGAGACGTTCCAGTTGCGCTGGGATGCCCCCGAAGCGCCGGCGGCCACCGCCACCGCAGGCGGGAGCAACGACCCGCCATCCCCTGCGACGCCGACAGACTTCGTCGTTCCCGCCGGTCAAAGCCGGATCGTCCGGGCTCCCCCGGCGCCGGCAGGCGCGGCAACAGGAACACTGCTGCTGGTCGGAGACGATCAGCCGTTTGACAACCGGTGCTTCGTCGCAGTGCCGCAGGCCCAGCAGGCGACGATTGCGTGCGTTGGCCGCGATGACCCGGCCGATCCGGCCGGGCAGCGGTTCTACGTCGCGCCGTTATTCTCCGACACCCCGCAGCGGCATGTCGAGATCATCGATTGGAACGTGGACCAGACGGATCTGCCCATGTCCGCTGCGCCGATCCGGCTCGTGCTGCTTTTGGATCGACCCGTCGCGGGTCAATTGCCGGCGCTACAGAAGTACGTCCAGGCGGGCGGAGTGTTGATTCAGGTGCTGCGGACCTCTGAAGCGGCGGCCGACCTCGCCGCGCTGGCGGACATCAACTCGCTCACGGCCGCCGAAGCCGGTGTACAGGGCTTCTCGCTGCTGACGGACATCGATTTCGGTCACCCGGCGCTGACGGCGTTCGCCGACCCGAAGTTTTCGGACTTCACGACGCTGCATTTCTGGAAGCATCGCCGGCTCGACGTGACCGGCCTGGCCAACCTGCGGGTGCTGGCGCGATTTGATGACGGCGACGTGGCGATCGGCGAACTGCCGGTCGGAGCCGGACGGATCGTGTGCTTCACGTCGGGTTGGAGCCGTGCCGACAGTCAACTGGCGATCTGGTCCAAGTTCGTCCCGCTGATGAACGCGCTGTTCGAGAGCACGCTGCGTCCGGCGGCCGAGCATCAGCGGCTCGTTGTCGGCGACTTGTTGCCCTGGCAGCGATTCGCAACCGGGGAGATACCCCGGTGGATACTGACTGCACCGGACGGGACAACGGCGACCTTGAGCGATTCGGCCGTTGAGAAGCGGGCCGAGCAGCCGGGGTTCTACCAATTGTCGCGGGATGCAGGTGACGCGCCGGTCGCCGTCTGGGCCGTCAACATGCCTCCGAGCGAGTCGGACACGACGCCACTGGCGCTGGAACAACTGGAAGCACTCGGGGTCGGCGTCCAGCAGACAGTAGCGGAGTCGCCGCAGGCGCCGGTCTCAGCGGAAACGCGCAAAAACATCGCCAACGCAGAACTGGAACAGCGGCAACGGCTGTGGCGTTGGGCGCTCGTGGCGGCACTGGGGCTCCTGGCGGCCGAGACGGTGCTGGCCTGGCGGCTGTCGCGGAGGACCGCCACATAGCACCAGCGTCCTCTCAAATCGCTTCCACCATCGTGCCGTCGACCTCGATCGAGGCGGCGCGCTGGATGAACTGGACCTGCAGGACGAATTTGAGCCCGCGCTTGTTGCGGACCACGTGTCCGGACATCCCAGCCAGCGGCCCGCGGACGATCCGGGCCGGCATGCCGGTTTCCAGTTTCTCTTCCGGCGTGATCGGCGCGCCGGAATCGATCAGGCGCCGCACATCGCGGAGCTGCGCCACGAACGTGTTTTGCTCGACGACGCGGATCGGACTGACGACCTCACGGGCGGTCGACGAGAACTCAAACGCCGCGTCGTCCCCGCAGACAAACACGTAGCCGGGGAAGACGGGCACGCGCGAAGTAACAATCCGCCGCTGATAGGTCTTGCGGAGCTCATGCTGCGGGAGGTAGTAACCGACGCGGCGGGCCAGCAGCTTGCGGGCCAGCATTTTCTCCGAGCGCGGCCGGACGTGTACAGCCCACCAGTGAGGCGCGGACGCCGGTCCGTCGACCAGTTCCCGGTCGAGGAGATTCTCCGGCCAGAGCGGCGGCTCCCAGTCCAGGATCGGCATCGAGACAGTGCTTTCAGAAAATCGTGGGCGACGCGACGGGGTCGGTTGCCGTTCTCGTAGAGAGCGCCGGACGGAGGCGTCGGCGATCCCGTGTCGTTGCGTGGAGACTCGAACTGTTCTGGTAACCGGTCCGAAGATCCTGGATTCGTCGGTGGCCGGCCTGACGCTGTTGTCGATTCAAAAAACGACGGTGTCGCTGTTGCCGGATATCCTTCCGGTATCGGCGGCCCGCTGCACGGTCTCCAGAATCCGCACCTGCTGCTGCAGGCGACGGATCATTCCGATCAACTGCTGAACGTCCTTGCGGATGGCTCGGGGGCACTTCCCCTCGGCCGCGTGACGCTCGATGACGGACAGCCGATCGACCGGATGCTGTGCCAACCGGGCCGGGTTGCCGGATTGGGGTAGTTCCGGGCATTGCAGGTCACGCACCCGTCCGGACCAGCCGCAATGAATGCACTGACACGCGGAATCGTCGCTCCAGTAGGAATCGAGGGCGCCGGCGTCCAACACCTCCACGACCTCGCCGTCGCGAAAGGTGCACGCAACCTCCCCCGCGAAGACGATTCCCAGCTTGAGCCGCGTGCATTCGCAACGTGGGCACCGCATCAGTGCAAACCCCAGGGTCTGGAGCCAATCCGTGGCTTTTGCCCGTCTGGAAAGATTGTCGTCCCGACAGGCCGGATGTCAACAGCGGTTTCAGTTCCAAGGGGGCATTTGAAGACATCGACGGCGGCATAACAAGTGTGCGCTTTCGCACTTGCGTCCACGTCGCCGGTCGGAAAGACTGGTGCACACAGGCCCCCGAGGGAGCCACGCAGCACGGCAGCGGTCGCCGCAGACAAGGCCGGATCCTTTCACCAGGATCCGGATTTTCGACAGTCGCTGACCGACCGGCCGCAGCCAACCAGGATCGCAGTGGCAATGGAGAGACGCTGATGTCAGACGATCTGCAGGACCGCCGCGAGCGACAGGTCGTCGAGTCCCTCTCCGACCGGCAAGCGCTGCGCAATTTGGGGGTTTCCGAGGAATGGATTCGGCAGTGCGCGGAACTGGTCGACGCCTACCAGCAGTTACGACAGCAATTGACCCAACTTGAGGGACGGTTGTCGGATTCTCAGGGGGATTCTCCGCACGATACCGTGGTGTTCTGAACGGCTTCGCTGGGAGAACCGCAGCCCGTTGCCGACGGTCGGCCAGCCGCCTGCCGCAGCCCACTGCGACGTGCGCGTGTCACCAGGTCATCTGGCACGCGACACGACCTGCGCGCGACTGGGCCGTCTGCGAAGCTTCTGCCGGAAATCCCGATTTTGCGACTCTTGCTGAAGATAAGGGATATAACGGCTCGATACCTACAGGAGAGCGGCTGCTGATCTTTGGCCGCCGGGGCGGCGTGCGCTGCGGGCGCACTTCCTGGGGAGGGGGACATGCGTGACCGGTGTCTTTGGCCGGAGCTTCTGGTTCTGGCTGTGCTGGCGATCACTGCAAACGGCTGCGCCTGCTGCGGCTCTTGTTTGCCGGCGCCTGGACTCGACCGCAAAATTGCGATGGCGGAGCACGCTGACGTTCCGCGCGAACTGAACAAAACCTCCTTCCCGACGTATCGCGTCGAACCGCCCGATCTGTTGTTGATCCAGGCCATCGACAACATTCGTCTCGCCGACTCGCCGCTGGAGGCGGGGGACACCATCACCGTGCGGCTGCGCCAGACTCTGCCGCTGGAGACGGAGGCCGATCCTGATACCAACCTTCAGGAATACCAGATGGAGATGCAGCGGGAGCTGGCGAATAAAGTCATCAACGGCGACTACTTGGTTCAGGCCGACGGCAACATTGATCTGGGGCCGGCCGCGGGCAAAGTTCACGTTGAAGGTTTGACGCAGGACCAGGCGCAGCAAGCCTTGGTGGCGCATTTCCAGCAGGAGCAGATCGGGATCAAAGACCCGGTCGTAACCGTCGCCCTGCCGAATGTGGCCGGGAAACAGCCGGTCGTCGGCGAGCACCTCGTGCGGCCGGATGGAACGATTTCGCTCGGGATTTACGGCCAGGTGTATGTCGCCGCCATGACGCTGCCGCAGGTGAAAGCCGCGGTCGAACAGCATCTCTCGACGTTCATGCACAAACCCGAGGTCAGCGTCGACGTGCTCGCTTACAACAGCAAGGTCTTTTACCTGATCATGGACGGCGGCGGTTTCGGCGAGCAGGTGATTCGCTTGCCTTGCACCGGGAATGAAACCGTGCTCGATGCGGTATCGCAGGTTTACGGACTGGCCCAGGTGTCGTCCAAAAAGATCTGGATTTCGCGTCCGGCTCCGTCAGAGTATGACTGCGCACAGATCCTGGACGTGCACTGGCGGGAGATCACGCGCGAAGGCATCACGTCGACCAACTATCAGTTGTTTCCGGGGGATCGGATTTACGTGCAGGCCGATTGCCTGATCATGACGGACAACTGGATCGGCAAGATCATCGCGCCGCTCGAACGGATTGCCGGCTTCACGGCACTCGGCACCGGCACGGTTCGGGGTCTGGAGTTCTTCTACAGAAACGGACAATGACCATGACGACCGGTCCTCGCAGGCTGAGATGCAGTTGGTGGCTGACGCTGCTCGCGCTGGCGCTCGTCCGCATGTGCAGTCCGGCTGCGGCACAGGGGCAGTTCAGCAACCAGTTCGGCGCCGGCGGCATCGATCGTCCGACGACGAGTCCATATCTCAATCTGTTCCGAGGCGGACAGACGGGAGGCTTCAACGACATCGGGCTCAACTATCAGCGGCTCGTGCGACCCGAACAGCAGCTGCGCAACTACTCTGCCGGACTCGGGGCGCAAGTGAGTGGACTTGAGCAGCAATTGAATACGGCGATTTCGCCGACCGGAGCGATCGCGCAAACCGGCACCGGGCACGGAGTGGCGTTCCAGAACTCGCGCATGTACTTCATGGGCAGCTACGCAGGGGGCTGGCGCTACCTGAGCATGATGGGGGGCGGCGGATTCGGCAACATGGGGAGCGCGGGAATCATCGGCGGCTCGATGGGCGGTATGGGTGGCATGGGAATGGGGATGGGCATGGGCATGGGCATGGGGATGATGGGCATGGGGGGCCGCGGGCCGATGGGCGGCATGGGGTTTGGCATGCCGCCGGCCAGGAGACATTAATCTCGTAACACGGAAGGAGTGCGGCTGCAGGTGGCGGCCGTACGGGGAGCGCCGACTGCGGCGATGGAAATCAGGTACTGGCACGGATGCCATCCATGAAACGACAGTTCTTCTGCGCCGCGGCGGCGAGCTGGGCTTTGGCCCTGGGGGCGGCGAACGCCGCTGGACCGTCCAGCAACTGCGGGCCGCTCGACAGTTACTCCTATGTGGAGAACGCGGGATACTCGTGCAACGAGCGTTCCGCCACATCGTACGTCCAGCCGGCGTCCTACCTGGACGACGAGTGCGAACAGTACGGAGGCTGGTGCGAACGCTTCTACACCGGGATCAAAGAGACCTTTAAGCGCTTCTCGCTAAAAGTACAAACGGGCGCGGCTGCACCGGGGTCTGATGTACCCCGAATGCCCCCTACTGCTCGCCGACCTTCGGCTACCACATGACGCAGTGGCGACCATTCCCAGGCGACTGCGAATACGTGGTCCAGCGGACAGCCCGAACGATGTGGGAGTCGCCGCCAACGGCGCCCGCCGGCGTTGATACCGCTGTCCCCGCGCCCTGCGAACTCTGCCCCCGCACCGGGCATTGTCCCACCGGCCGACAACCCGACGCCGTATTTTCCAAACGAGCCGCCCATGTCCTCGTCATCGAACGAAACCGCGCCGGACCTGCCGCCCGGAGAAGCGCTGCCTCCCGTCTTGCGCGCCACTCCCGCAGGCGCGGAATTCCGGGCATCGCGACGGGACGCGTTACGCCGGGAATTCGAAGGTCCCGTGCTGCTGCGGATCGAGTAGCTTGTTCGCGCGGCGGCGTACTGACCACTGGCGATGCGGCGGTCGGGACATTGCATGTGCTGGGGCGAGGCGTCATAGTCGGATCGAAATTCCGATCGATCTGACAGGAGACGTCATGCCCCTTGCCTCGCGTCGTCAATTTCTGCAGCGCGCTACTTCGCTGGGAGTCGGCCTGTATGTCTCCGGGACGCGCGCCTTGCGAGCGGAGACCTCTCCGAACGAAAAGCTCGATATCGGGATCATCGGACCCGGTGGACGCGGGGCCGAAGACCTGAACGGCGTCTCCACCGAGAACATCAAGGCGATCTGCGACGTCGATCAGCGGATGGCCTACGATGCGTGGTCGCGCTTTCCGCAGGCGGCGCGCTACGCCGATTTCCGCAAGATGCTCGATGAGCAGCAGCTCGACGCCGTGGTCGTCGCGACGCCCGACCACCTGCACGCGCCATGTGCAGTGTCGGCCATGCGCCGTGGTCTGCACTGTTGTCGAGAAGCCGCTGGGCGCGGACGGTGGGCGAAGCGCGGTTGATGACGCAGACGGCCTGGAGTACCACGTCGTCACGCAGCTCGGCACGCAGATTCACGCGGGGAGCAACTATCGCCGCGTCGTCGAGATCGTGCAATCCGGTGCCATCGGGCCGGTGCGCGAAGTGCAGGTCTGGGTCGGCAAAGGCTGGGGCGGGACGAGTTGGCCGATCGCCCGGCATGAACCGCCCGCCGAACTGGACTGGGATCTGTGGCTCGGCCCGGCGCCCTACCGCCCCTACCACCCGGCCTACCTGCCGCGCGAATGGCGGCGGTGGTGGGACTTCGGCGGCGGCACGCTCAGCGACATGGGCTGCCACTACCTCGACCTCGTCTTCTGGGCGCTGAACCTCAAATATCCGACGTCGTGCCGGGCGGACGGTCCGCCGCCGCATCCGCAGACCGCACCGTCGGGGGTCAAGGTCGTGTGGGAGTTCCCGGCGCGCGACGCCGCTCCGCCTGTCAAAGTCACCTGGACCGACGGCGACTTGACGCAACATGTCCACGATGGGCACGAGTTCAAAGGCTCGGGCGTCTACTTCCAGGGGGACGCGGGATCGATGTTCGCCGACTACGGTTCCTACAAGTTGTTCCCCGAGGAGAAGTTCGCCGACTTTAAGCCGCCCGTGCCGACGATCTCCGATTCCATCGGCCATCACGCCGAATGGATCGAAGCCTGCAAGTCGCGCGGCAAGACGACGTGCCAATTCGATTATTCCGGACCGCTGAGCGAAACAGTGCTGCTGGGAACTGTGGCCTACCGGATTGGGCGACCGATCGAGTGGGACGCCGTCGAACTGTGCGCCACCAACGCGCCCGAGGCAGCGACGCTCATCCATCAACCGTCACGCAAAGGCTGGGAGCTGTAGCGAATCTCGATTTGGGATTAGGGAGGGGGAGGCTCGCCCTCTCAGAGGCCTACGTCAGCGGCTGCTTCGGTTTCACGTCGCGGTTGACGCATGACGCCGGCCAGCGATGATTGGCCAGCGCAATCACCGAGTCGACTGACGCGTGCCAGCGCGGTTCGAACCCGGCGGCCGTCTGCGACGCAGAATGCGGCGTCAGCACCACGTTCTCCATCTTCAGTAGCGGGTTGTCGCGACTCGGCGGCTCTTCCTCGAAGCAGTCCAGCCCTGCGCCGGCGATCCACCCTTCCTGCAACGCGCGGATCAGCGCCGCCTCGTCGACCACCGGCCCGCGCGCCGCGTTGATGAACACCGCCGTGCGCTTCATCCGCCGAAACTGCGGCTCGCCGATCAGCTTCCGCGTGCTCGGCAGCAGCGGCGTATGCAGCGAGACGAAGTCGGATTCTGAAAACACCTCATCCAACGACGCCGGACGTGCGCCGAGTGAAGTGATGGCTTCGGCGCTGATGTGCGGGTCATAGACCAGCCACTGCATGTCGAACCCGCGCAGCTTGTGCTGCACCTGCCGCGCGATGTGCCCAAACCCGACCAGGCCGAACGTCTTCCCCTGGATGGTGTTCAGCGGCTTGCCGAGGTGCTGATCGAACACCCCTTCGCGCATCAGCCGGTCGAGCTTCGGGAACTTGCGGACGACCGACAGCAGCAGCGTGACCACGTGATCGGCGACGGCGTCCGCCATCACGGCCGGCGTGTTCGAGACGGGGATGCCGCGCTTCGTGGCCTCTTCGACCGGAATGTTGTCGGTGCCGCTGCCCGTGCGGACGATCCCCCGGCACTTCGGCAGGACATCGAGCGTGCCGCCGTGGAGAACGCGGTGCCCGCCGAATAACCAGATGATCTCGGCGTCCGCGGCGTGCTTGACGATCTCCTCCCTCGTGTTGCACTGGCGGATCGTCAGATCGAGACCGGCGTCTTGAAGCTTCTTCGGAACCCAGTCAGGGACCGGCTGGCCGTCGAGATCGACGAGGGCAACTTTTGTGCGTGCGGTTGTGGAGCTCATCGGCGAGGTCGGAGGTCGTTTGGTGCCTGGTGGTCTGGTGACTGATGAGGAACGGACGACTTGCTCGTCTCGTCCGACAGTGTTTCACGAGTATTCTGCAAACGCCCGCGCCGCGTCAATCCGCCGACGGCAAAATGGAACCACTCGATTTGCCGTTGTGGGTGCCACGGGCATTGCCCGTGCTCTTTAATGCGACTCGATTTTCGACATGCACCGGTGGAGCCAGCGGCACACATGCGGCACGTGCAGGGCCATTTGGGGTGGCCGTCGTCAGGCATCTGCCGCGCGCTCGGCCTGCTTGGCGCGCTGGTAGTGTTCCTCCATTTCGACGAGCGTGGCCTGCTCCATCGTGCGGCCGGCGGCGGCCACGCCGCGTTCGATCGCCTGGAATCGCGCCGTAAACTTGCGGTTCGCGCGACGGAGCGCCTCCTCGGGGCTAACGCCCCAGCGCCGGGCAATGTTGGCGATGACGAACAGCACGTCGCCGAGTTCCCCTTCGATGCGCGCCAGCCGCTGCGGATCGGCGATCGGCTCGTCGGGAGTCGGCGGGTCCTCCACCCCAGCGGCGATCGTCGGCCGGTGACCGTCAGGGTACAGCTCGTGCTGCAGTTCGGCGAGTTCCTCGCGGAGCTTGTCGAACAACATGTCGCGATGCGGGAAGTCGTAGCCGATGCGGGCGGCGCGCTTCGTAATCCGGGCGGCGCGGGCCAGCGCGGGGAGTTCTGCGGGAATGCCGTCGAGGAGCGAGTCCCGTTGCTTCTCGGCGCGTTTGACGCGTTCCCAGTGCGTGTGGACCTCGGCGGCGGTGGCAGCCTGCGCATCGCCGAACACGTGCGGATGCCGGGCCACCATCTTCTGTGTGAGCTGTTCGACGACGTCGCAGATGTCGAATCGCCCTTCGTCGGCGGCGATCTGCGCGTCGAGGACGACCTGCAGCAGCACGTCTCCCAGCTCTTCGCGGATGGCAGGGGTGTCATCGGCGTCGATCGCTTCCAGCAGTTCGTAGGTTTCTTCGAGGGTATAGGGCTTGATCGTGGCGAGGGTCTGCACGCGGTCCCAGGGACAGCCGGTGGGCGAGCGGAGCCGGGCGATCACGCGGCAGAGTTCGCCGAAAGCTTCGGCGATGCGGGTCGAATCAGGCGGAGTGCCGGGCGGCGGCAGGGGAATGCCAGACGTGCTCATGGGGCGGTCGAAAAAATCGTGCGGGTGACTTACGATTCAGCGGTCCCGTTTCCTCGGCAGGAGAGAGCGAATGTTGATTCGACTGCGTCCGCTGCTGTCCGTTTGTGTCGCTGCGATCATAGTGGCTGGACGCGCCGAGTGCGCCGATCAGCCCGCTGCACCGAAAGCCGGCGAGACGTCGAAACCGGCCGTCGAACTCAACGAGCACGAGCAGGCGTTCGTCGACCTCATGCAGCACAGCACGCTGGTGGGGCACTTCTCGATCGATGGTCGAGACGATGGCCCCTCCCATCAGGACCGCTATCGGATCAACAGTGTGACCAAGGTGAAAGGAGACGACTGGCTGGTGAACGCGCGCGTCGTCTACGGCGACTTCGACGTCGTCGTGCCGGTGCCGGTGAAGATGAACTGGGCGGGAGATACCGCCGTGCTGTCGGTGACGAACCTGTCGTTGCCCGTGCTCGGGCAGGGGTTCTCATCACGGCTGCTGTTCGATGGCAAGCGCTACGCCGGCACCTGGAGCCACAACGAAGTCGGCGGCCACATGTGGGGCAAGATCGAGAAGCAGACCGAAGAGGAAAAAGCACCGGCGAAGCCGAAGAAGTGACGACGCCGATCAAGCCCACGGCCGTCCGTCCGTGGACCTCACACGCTCAACCCTTCGGCGCCAGCCGTGCGGCCGTGTTGATGTTCACGACCGCGAGAATCTCGATGACGCGGTCCGTCGGCAGTTCCCAATCCTGCACCCACCACATGAAGTGCAGATTCTCCCAGCCGAAGGCGACGCGATCGAGGATGCGGTCCATCAGCAGGTCGCCCGCCACCACCTGGTCGTAGAACCGGCCGAAGGCGTCGTCCTCAAATTCACGCCACTGGTTCTTCCCGCACACATGCTCGATGCGACGGTGCCGACAGAAGTGCGGCCAGTGCTTGTCCCACCACTCGCTCCACGCGGAATGTCCGCAGTCGCACCCGTGGCGTTCGCTGACCAGCCACTTATGGCGATCCGCTTCTCGAACCGCCACTTCATACAGGCTCGGCGGCGCGCCTGACCCGCATCGTTCGATGACAGCCATCGTGTGTTGCAGTCCTTGGCAGTCCCTGCGCGACGGATCGGCGTGTGTCGCGCCGACTCGTCCGCCGCCCTTCCTCCTCACCCCCGTGGCTCTGGATGGGCGGACTTTTGGCTTATACCCCGGCGGCGGCCCGGAGGCAAGACGCGATCGGAAAAGCACTGTTCCGATGAACAGAATGGAGGTCAGTCGACGGAAGTCGGACGTCAGAGGGCGGCGGTGAGCCGAGTGTTACACCAGAAACGTCATTCCCCTTGAGAACCTGTCGACCGCGCGGGTATAACCGGCGCTGTCGCGCGTGAGCGTTTCGTCGTTCGCCGGCAGCTCGAGCTTGAGTCGCCGCATCGAGGAGCAGCGACATGTCATCGACCGGCCCGGGTTTCTGTGACGGCCTCTCCCGACGGAGCATGATCCGCGCCGGGGCCGGCGGCGTCATTGGCGTCTCGCTCGCCGACCTGCTGCGCCTCCGCGCCGCCAGCGCCGAGTCCAGCGCGCAGCGCAACACCGCCGTCATCTACTGCGAACTCGCCGGCGGGCCGGCGCAACACGAGACGTGGGATCCCAAGCCGCTGTCGCCGCTGGAGTATCGCGGGCCGTTTGCCGCCGTCGACACCGCTCTGCCCGGCGTGCAGTTCTGCGAAGTCATGGCGGAGCAGGCGAAGATCGCCGACAAGCTGATCGTCGTTCGCTCCCTCTCGCACGACTCCAGCTCGCACGGCACCAGCAGCCATCTCACGCAGACCGGCTACTACCTGCGGAATCAGCAGAACCAGGAAAACGAGATGCCGTGCGCCGGCTCGATCACCGCCAAAGTGCGCGGTGCGAACCGCTACGGCATGCCGGCGTTTGTGTCAGTGCCGATCCGCACGCGATTCGGCCGACCGGCGTGGCTCGGGAACAGCTATTATCCGCTCGAAACGAAGCTGAGCGCGAACGACCCGAAATTCAGCGTGCCGAATCTGTCGTTGCTCGACGGCGTGCCGACGGATCGCCTGCAGGATCGCACGGCGCTCCGTGCCGGATTGGAGGCGTCGCGGCGACTGTACGACGACGGCGGGCTGGCGGCGTCGATGGACGAGTTCGGACAGCAGGCCTTCGATATGGTCAGCAGCGGCGATGCGCGGTCAGCGTTCGACATCACGCAGGAGAGCGACGCGACGCGGGACCGCTACGGCCGCACGGAATACGGCCAGAACCTGTTGCTCGCGCGGCGGCTGGTGGAGCGGGGCGTGACGTTCGTCACGGTGCGCATCACGCCGCCGACTTGGGACGACCACAACAACATCCAGAGCGGAATCCTTAAGAAGGCGCCCGCATTCGATCGCGCTGTCGCGACGCTGATCAGCGACCTGCACAACCGCGGGCTGGAGCGGCAGGTGCTGGTGGTGGCGATGGGCGAGTTCGGTCGCACGCCCAGGGTGAACGGCAACGCGGGGCGCGACCACTGGGGCCGTCTGATGAGCGCCATGCTGGCGTGCGGTGGACTGAAGGCCGGGCAGATCGTGGGGGCCTCCGACGATAAGGGCATTTCGCCGGTCAGCAGCCCGTACCGGCCGGAGAACGTCGTGGCCGTGATGTACCGGCACCTCGGAATCGATCCGTCGCTGACGTTCGTCGACAGCGCCGGACGCCCCCGGTACATTCTCGAACGCCGCGAGCCGATCGCCGAAGTCGTGTAACTCCGGCCGTCCGATCGCCGCGGGATCCCTGTCTGTTCGTTGTGGCTCTGCGCGCTGGAATGTGGTGTTCCTCGGGAGGCCCCGCCATGAAAAGATCTCGCTGGCTGCTCGGAGTCGCGCCGCTGGCCTTGTTCGTGTTCTTGACCGCTGCCGACAAAGGCACAGTCAACCACACGGCCGTTCTCAGCGCGCGAATGAAGTTTGAGAAGCGAGTCGCCGCCGCCGTCGCGCCCGTCAGGGCAGACTACGTCTCTGAACTGAAATCGCTCAGAACGACTCTGACGCGGCAAAGTGATCTCGACGGAGTGGCGGCCGTGGACGCTGAGCTGCAGCGGCTGCAGAAACAACGGCGGCTGTGGGACAGACACACCCTGGAGGGGCTGTGGGAGGTGAAATACTCGAACGGCGCCACACGAACATACATCATTTCGAATACCGGTGAGGCGCAGTTTGTCGAGGAACAAAAAGTCGGACAGATCTCTCTCGACGGAAATGACTATCTGCTGGAATTCAGTGATGACAACATTGAGCGGATCGCGCTGCAGCCCATGCTGAAGGTGGAACACTTCCATCCAAAATCCACGTATCCACTGGGCACGCCACATGCCACCGGCACAGGTCTGCCCACCCGCCGCTGAAATTTCGCCATGCCCGAAACCGTCGTTGCGAACCTCTACGACTTTCCGAAGTATTACGACCTCATCTTCGGAAACGACTGGAAGGCGGAGTTTGATTTTCTGCGGGTGGCATTCGCCAAACATGGACCGCGGTCGGTGCGTCGATTATTCGAACCGGCCTGCGGGACCGGGCGGCTCTTGATCAAGCTGGCGCAGGCGGGCTATGAGGTCGCGGGGAACGATCTCAATCCCAAGGCAGTCCAGTTCTGCAACGACCGGCTCGCCCGGCACGGCTTTCGGCGGACGGCGGTCGTCGGCGATATGTCGGACTTCACCGTCGCGAAGAAATTCGACGCCGCCTTCAACACGATCAACAGCTTCCGGCACCTGCCGACCGAGAAAACCGCGCGTAGCCATCTGCAATGTGTGGCGCGGGCCCTGAAGAAGGGGGGCCTTTATCTGCTCGGCCTGCATCTGACGCCCACGAAAGGCGCGCCGATCGAGGACGAAATGTGGTCCGCGCGACGCGGCAACCTGTCGGTGAATTCGTACATGTGGACCAAGAAACGCGATCTGAAAGTCCGCAATGAAGAGCTCGGAATGACGTTCGACGTCTACACGCCGACGCGGCACTTCCGCATCGAGGACGAAATGCACTACCGGATCTACACCGCGCCGCAGATGCGCAAGCTACTGACGAGCGTGCCGGAGCTGGAGGTCGTCGAGACGTACGACTTCCATTACGACATCGATGAACCGATCACGATCGACGCCGCAACGGAGGACGTCGTCTTCGTCCTCCGAAAGCGGTAAGAGTGCCAGGACGGGGTATCGCCGGACCGCCATGAGAGAGCGTCGACGTGACGACAGCGACTTCGCCTGCTCCGGTGCTGCTGTCGTCTCGATACACGAGGCGACACAAGTATGGGGTTCCGCTGCTGACCGGAACAGGCTTGGTGTTGACGATCGGCATGGAAGTGATGGAGGGACGCCTCCCGTGGAACCTTGATGTTCTCGTATTGGCGAGTTGCACGTTTCATTGTACTGCATGCCGTGGGCAGTTTCCGCTGTCGCAATCGATTTGAGCCGGCGTGCGATCTCCGATTCCACTATCATGCCCAGCGACGTTGGTTCCCTCCGCGACTTGCAATCGATATCGACATGGCTGATCGCGTTTTTCTCGCCGTTGATCTGGGCGCCGAAAGCGGCCGCGTCATCGCCGGCCTGTTCGACGGCCGCACCATGCGGCTGGATGAGCTGCACCGCTTTCCCAACGGGCCGGTCGAAGTCGCCGGGACGCGGCGGTGGGACGTGCTGGCGCTGTGGCGCGAGATCCAGACGGGTCTCGCCAAAGGGGCCGCCAAATACGGGCCGCAGGTCGTCTCCGTCGGCGTGGACACCTGGGGCGTCGACTATGTCCTGCTGTCACCGAAAGACGAAATCCTCGGCCATCCGTATCACTACCGCGATCCCCGCGTGCAGGGGATGCTCGCCCAGGCCTGCTCGCGCGTCCCCCGCCAGGAAATCTTCGCGCAGACCGGCATCCAGTTCATGGAGCTCAACACGCTCTACCAGTTGCTCGCCATGCAGTTGTCGGACCCGGAACTGCTGCGTTCGGCGGCGCGACTGCTGCTGATCGCCGATTACTTCAACTGGCTCCTGTGCGGCAGCCGCGTCGTCGAGTTCACGAATGCAACGACCACCCAGTGCTATCATCCGGTCCATCGCCGCTGGGCGACGGACCTGCTGCGCTCGCTCGGCATCCCGACGCAGATCTTCCCCGAAGTGGTCCCCCGGCACGCGGCTGGGCACGTTGCGCGAGGAAGTCGCCGCGCGAACCGGGCTGAAGCGGATCGCAGTGGTCGCGCCGGCGACGCATGATACAGCGCAGCAGTGGCGGCCGTACCGACGGAACGGACCGGCCGTGCGGACTGGGCCTATATCAGCTCGGGGACATGGTCGCTCATCGGAGTCGAAGTGCAGGACGCCATCGTGAACGACGCGGCGCTGGCGCTCAACGTGACCAACGAGGGAGGCATCGACGGCACGTTTCGCCTGCTCAAGAACGTCATGGGGCTGTGGCTGGTACAGGAGTGCCGGCGCTTTCGAGCGCAGGGGCCAGCCGTTCGAGTATCAGCAGTTGGTGGAAGTCGCCCAGGCGGCGGCGCCGTTCCGGTCGCTGGTGAATCCGGACGACCCGTCGTTCTTAAGCCCGCCGGACATGACGGAGGCACTGCAGGACTATTGCCGCAGCCACGGGGAACCGGTTCCCGATTCGGCAGGCCAGCTCGTGCGCTGCGCGCTGGAGAGTCTGGCCCTGAAGTACCGGCACGTGCTGGAAGGGATCGAATCGCTGACAGGCGAACGTGTGGCTGCGATCCACGTCGTCGGCGGCGGTTCGAAGAACGAACTGCTCAATCAGTTCACCGCGAATGCGTGCGGGCGTCCGGTCATCGCCGGGCCGACGGAAGCCACCGCGCTCGGCAACCTGCTGCTGCAGGCGCGAACGGCCGGAGACGTCGGCACGCTCGGGGAGATTCGTGCGATCGTGCGGGCGTCGTGTGAAATGCGGACCTACGAGCCGCTGCAGACCCCCGCATGGGACGAAGCGTACACGCGGTTTTTGAAACTCGCACGCTGACGCTCCATTCCTGTTCTACGCCCTCGTCCCGCGCTTGCAGTTTCGCGAGCGCAAGCAGAAAGCCCCGGACGAATCCCTTGTCCGGGGCATTTCGCTCAATTGCCAGTGACGGGCCGGACATCATCCCGGCCACGCGTCGAGACCGTCGCGGTTCAGCGAACCGCTCGCGAATCAGACGCGATCCTTGAGCTTCTTCACCGCAGTGATGCGGACGCCGCGGCTGGCCGGCTTGGCCGGCGACATCTTCATTTCGCCGGTGAACGGATTCTTCCGCATCCCGGCGGGCTGCGCCTTCTTCACGCGAACCTTGAGCTTCATCAGCCCCGGCACGGTGAAAATCTCCGGCCCCTTCTTGCTGAGCTGCTTGACGATCAGCTCGCCGAGCGCTTCGACGACCGAGCCAACCTGCTTCTTGGTCAGGCCGGTCGCAGTCGCCAGCTCGTTCAGCACTTCCGTCTTCGACATGGCTTTCTTTGCCGCCATCGTGGCTCCTTTCCTGTTGCTGTACGGGTGAGTCGGTCGAGTTTGCCTCGCGAATTGCGGATAGTAGAACGGTGGGTTTTCCGAATGTCAATTCCCGGCTGCTCTGTAAACCCCCAAAAAATCGGGGAAATTGTGGGATTCCGAATGCCGGCGCCCGCACTCACACCTGACCACGCACCTGACCACCAGACACCAATCCGCCTATCGCCAACTTGCGTTGTGTTCGCCGTCTCGTTGTGGTCCACTCACTCGCTGCCTGCAGGCGAATGCCACGACCACATCGCGCACACAATCGGCGAGACCATGCCCGCTCCCCGCATCCTGGCGATTCACGCCCATCCGGACGACATCGAGTTCCAGTGCGCCGGCACGCTGGCGCTCCTCAAGGAGCGGGGCTGCACAATCGCGATGGCGACCATGACGGCGGGCGACTGCGGCAGCGCGGAACTCGGTCCGGACGAAATCTCCGCCGTGCGCCGCGGCGAAGCCCGCGCCGCGGCCGCACTGCTCGGCGCGGAGTACACGTGCCTCGAGTTCAAAGACCTCGCCATCTGCGTCGACAACGACAGCCGCCGCCGCGTGACGGAAGTTGTTCGCCGCACCCGCCCCGACATCGTGATCACCGCACCCCCGGTCGACTACATGTCGGACCATGAGCTGACCAGCCGGCTCGTGCGGGATGCCACGTTCAATGCGTCGTGTCCGAATTACGTCACACAGCAATGGGACCCGGCGCCGGCCACCGGTCGGATCCCGGCGCTGTACTATGTCGACCCGATCGAGGGCGTCGACTGGTATGGGACACCGATCGATCCGGATTTCATCGTCGATATTTCGCGGACGTTCGACCTGAAGCTGCGAATGCTGGCGTGTCACGACAGCCAGCGGGCCTGGCTGCGAAAGCAGCACGGCCTCGACGAGTATCTGGATGGCTGCCGGCGCTGGAGCGCACAGCGCGGCCAGGCGATCGGCGCCTCCTATGGCGAGGCCTTCCGCCAGCACAAGGGGCATCCGTATCCGCATGACGATGTGCTGCAGCAGTCACTGAAGGGCGAGTGGCCGTCGCCACACTAGTGCTTTGTCACAGCTCAAAAGTGGGGTGCCACTGGCTCTGCCAGTGCAAAACAAGTTCGGCGTCTGATCGAGATTGCACTGGCGATGCCAGGGGCACCCAACCCGAAATCTTAGATATGACGGAGCACTCGCCCGCAGCGCCAGCGAGGGTGGCATGCTCGTGGAATGCAGGGCTCCACATTCCTGCACTCCCGGCCTGACAAATTTCGATCAAAAGACGAGGTGTGATGATGTCCGCAAGAGATCGGAGCTGTTTCGTCCTGTTGGCGGCGGTGACATTGGCGACTTCGGTTCACGCCGCAGAACGACTCGCAATCTCACACCCTCTATCGCACCAGGTCGTGCAGCGCGACGCGACGGCGCCCGGCGCCGGGCACGCGGAGGTCGCCATCTCGGGGACGGCGCCCGCCGGGACCGCAAACTGCGCCTGGGCGTGCCGCGTCGTACCGATTGTCGCCGGCGCGCAGGGGGACGTCGCGTGGCAGCCTGTGACGTTTGATCGCGACGGCGAATCGTTTCGCACCAGCCTGCGTATTCCCGCCGGGGGCTGGTATCGACTGGAGCTGCGCGGCGAGGATAACGGGACGGTCGTCTGCGCAGGCGCGGTCGAGCCGTTCGGCGTCGGCGAGGTGTTCGTCATCGCCGGGCAGTCGTATGCCACCAATACGAACGAACATCGCCACAACGTGCAGGACCGGCAGCGGCGCATCACAGCGTACGACTCCGCCGGACAGACATGGCGCGTGGCGTATGATCCCCAACCGACTCCCGACGGCAGCGACGGCGGATCGATCTGGCCGCCGCTGGGGGATGCGCTGGCCGAGCAACTGCAAGTGCCGATCGGGTTCGCGAACGTCGCCTGGGGTGGGACGGCGTCGAAGCAATGGCTGCCGGGGGAGCAGTTGCATCAGCGACTGCTCGAAACGGGCCGGCGGCTCGGTCGATTCCGCGCCGTGCTGTGGCAACAGGGGGAGTCGGACGTCATCCTCAAGACGCCGATCGAAACCTACGTGTCGAATCTCGTCGAGATTCGGACATCGGCCGTGAACGCCTGGGGCTTCGAGCCGTGCTGGCTGCTGGCCAAATCCACCCACCATCCGACTGTGTACAACGATCCGGAAGGAGAGACTCGCATTCGGGCCGCGATCGACGAGCTGGTCCGGCGGCCGGGATTCTGCGCGGGGCCGGATACCGACACGCTGCAGGGGGAGAATCGGGGGGATCGCAATTCCCGCCGGCATTTCTCGGCGCCTGGCCAGGTACGGGCCGCGGCGCTGTGGCAGCAAGCCATCACTCTCCTCTTGACCAAAACCGGACAAACACCGTAAAAGCCCGCCGCCCCATTGTCAGCCGCTAGGACGCCGATGCGAACTACGTAAGTATTCGTTGCAGGGTACGCAGTCTGACGCGGCGGGCCAGTGACCGTCGGGCAGTCTGAGCCGGGTGGAACCGGCAGCCAGGGGACAAAGTTCAGGGACGAACTGACGATGATTTCTCACGTGCTGGATTTCTCGCGGGCGGCGCGGCCGAACTCGACCGTGTTCCGCATGCAGATCATGGTGCTGGCGCTGACCAGCGCCGGCTGTCTCGCGGCGTTTACGACCCCCATCGTGGCCGAAGGATCCTCGGCGGCGAAATTCTTTAATGCGATCGGCTGGACGTGCTTCGGAATGGGGATCGCCCTGCGGTTCTGGTCGATCTGTCACATCGCCGGCCGCAAGTCGAAGATCATTGTCGACACCGGGCCATACGCGTTGACGCGGAATCCGCTATACGTCGGAACGTTTCTGATTGCGTTCTCCGAGGCGGCGTTCCTGAAAAGTGTGTGGTGGCTGCTGGGACTCGCTGTCGTTGTCGTTTACTACAACCGCGTCGTGGTGCCGTTTGAAGAGCAGAAGCTCGCCGCCAAGCTCGGCGCGCATTTCGACGAATACGCGGCGCGCGTGCCGCGCTGGCTGCCACGGTTCGACCGCCACTGTCTGCAATCCGTCGAAGTCAGCGACTACAGCGCGATTCGGCGCGAGTTCCAGTGCCTGCTGTGCTGGGTGATCGTGCCGCTGGTGGGGTTGGGGATGTGCTGGTTGCGCGCGCAGCCCTGGTGGCCGCACTTCGTGCCGGGGTTCTGAAACCCGCACGGCGCCGGCACGACCTTGGCTCGGGACTGCTCGTGAAGGGCGTGCGCTCTCGGCGTCACACGAGTCCCGGAACCATGTCGCGATTCTCGAGCACGTACTGCGGCCGGCCGTTGAAGTCGCGGAACGTCATCGCCGGATTGATGCCGAGGACGTGATACATCGTCGCGAGGACTTGCTGGATCCGAATCGGCTCGCTGATCACCCGTTCGCCGCGGGCGTCGGTCTGGCCGATGACCTGGCCGGTCTTGAGCCCCCCGCCCGCCACCCATAAAAACCCGGCCTCCGGCCAGTGGCTGCGGCCGTCGGGCTGAACATCACCGATTCGCGGCGTGCGGCCGAACTCGCCCCCCATCAGCACGGCGACGTCGTCGAGCATGCCGCGCTCCTCCAGGTCGCAGACCAGCGCCATCACCGCCTGGTCGAGATGCGGCAGGACGGCGCGGAGCGTCTCGAAGTTGTACCGATGCGTGTCCCAGTTGTGGCTGCAGTACGTCACAACGGAGACGCCGGCTTCAATCAGCCGCCGCGCTTGCAGCAGCGCCGTTCCCGGATGCTTCTGCTGGTGGTAATTCTTGAGGCAGTCCTGGCTGCGGACGGTGAACGGCTTGTGGCCGTAGCGGTCGCGGACCGATTGTGGCTCGCGCTCCACCTCGAAGGCCTGCTGCACGGCGCCGGAGGTGACGATCTCCAGCGCTCGTGACTGGATCTTGTCGAGCGCTCCCACCTGCGGCGCGCCGTCGAGATTGCGACGCAGAGCATCAAACGAGTGCAGCAGCGTGGTGCGATTGTCGAGCCGGGCGGCATCCACATTCTGGCAGCGCCCCATATTGGCCAGCGACTCGGGGGCGGCGTTATTGCCCCCGAACCGGAACGGCTCATGCTCCGCGCCGAGGTAATACGCCCGTTCCCAGTCGGCATTGTTATCCAGGCTGACGTACGGGGGGATTGACGACGCAGCGCCGCGCAACTTGCTCACCACCGACCCCAGCGCCGGTCGCTGGGCCTCGCCCGGCACGACGGCCCGCGGCGATTCCTGCCACCCGTACCCGCTGTAGAACTCGTTGGCCGTGTGCAGGTGGACGAACTGCACGCCGCGGAGGATCGTGAACTTGTCGGCGATGCGGGCCTGCTGCGGCATCAGTTCGCAGATGTCCATGCCCGGCACATTCGTGGCGATCGGCCGGAACTCGCCCCGGTACTCGGCGGGGGCCTCCGGCTTCATGTCGTACATGTCGAGATGCGAAGGGCCTCCGCTGAGAAAGATGAAGATCGCGGACTTCGGTCGCGATCGCGCCGGCGATCCCGCGCGAAGCTGCAACACGTCGCCGAGAGTCAGTCCACCAAGGGTCAGGGCGCCGGCGCGGAGAAAGCTGCGACGCGAGGCGTGGGAGGCAGGCGTCATGTCGGTGCTCCTTTGGGAAAGCAGAATGCCGACAGCGATCGTTCAGCAGGGGGGCCGCAGTCGACTGCGGCGTTATTGGGTGGGACCGATCCGAGTTGTGGAGGCCGGTACCGGTGGTAGCGGGTAGTATGACGTTTGCGGACGTCGAACGTCAAAGTCAACTGCGTCGGCGACCTTTGATCACATGAGGATTATCGGCCGAAAGGCGAACGAACCATGCGTTGCCGACAATCGAGGACTGTCATCATGCGTAAACCTCACATACTGAAATCGATCTCCAGGATCGCTGCGATCCTGCTGCTGGCAACCGCTGTTTCCCGCGGTGCCGATCTCCCACCCGCGGTCCTCATCGACAACTGCACGCTGTTCGACTCCACCACCGGCGACATGCAGGCCGGGAGGACGATTCTGATTCGCGGCGAACAAATTGAGGAAGTGGCCGCAGCCGGTGATCCGCTCGACGTTCCCGACAACGCCCTCCGCATCGACGGCCGCGGCAAATACGCCATACCCGGGCTCATTGACGCGCATGTGCACGTCGTCCACATCCTGGACTACGCACACGTCACCTGCGACGAAGTCCTGCCGCTGTATCTCGCGGCCGGCGTGACGTCGATCCGCAGCACCGGCGACGAGATCGTCGCCGCCACGTTGATCGCCCGGCATGCACAGCGGCACCCGGAATCCTGTCCGCGGCTGTTCACGTGCAGCCCGCTGATCGACGCTGATCCGCCGATTCATCGCGACATCGGACGGGCAGTCACCGATCCGGCGCAGGTGCCGGCGCTGATCGAAGAACTGGAGCGATGGAACGTCACAACACTGAAGATCTATGCAAGGACTGGTCCCGAAGTCGGCAAAGCGGTGATTGAGGAAGGACACCGCCGCGGCATGTTCGTGACGGCGCATCTCGGTCCCTACACGCCGCAGCAGGCAGTGGCCGACGGCATCGATGGCCTGGAGCACATCTGGTCGGTGTTCAATTACATCATTCCGCCGGAGGTGACTAAGGAACCGGGATATCGCGGGCGGCTTGATCTCAACAATCCGGCGTGCGAATCACTGATTGCCGAACTCGTCAAACACCAGGTCATGGTCGATCCGACGCTGATCGTGTTCCGCAACATGATCCTGCTGCCGGACGTTCCCGCGATTCACGACCATCCCGACAACGCCCTGGTGCCACAGCGGCTCCGGGATTTCTGGCCGGTCTATCTGCAGCGGACCGGCTGCCCGCAGGGAGGTCCGCTGGAGGACCGGCACCGCGAGTTTGCGAAGTTCCAGGAATTGACCGGCAAACTGCACCGCGCCGGAGTCCCGCTGCTGGTCGGCACCGACGCGCCCGAGCCGCAATGCACGCCGGGGTTCTCGCTGCATCAGGAACTGGAGGTCCTGGTTGAATCGGGACTGACTCCCGCCGACGCGCTGCGCGCCTCGACGCTCAACAACGCATCCGCGCTGCGGCAGCAGGAACTCCTCGGCTCGATCGCACCCGGCAAGACCGCGGACATCGTGCTGCTCGACGCGAACCCGCTCGACGACATCCGCAACACGCGTCGGATCGGCCGCGTGATCCATCGAGGTCGGGTCTGCGAACCGGCGGAACTGCTCAAACTGATTCCGCGAGAGTGAAAAGTGCGGGTGCCACGGGCTTTACCCGTCCAAATGCTATTCGACATGGATTTCTGACTCGCACTGGCGGAGCCAGCGGCACCCCTGACGTCAGCGAATCCGACGACCACTTACGCCGGCCCGATTTCAGCGAGAATTGGCGGTTTTGGGTTTCTCGCGCTCGTAGATCGTGACCTCGCCGCTGCGAAACCAGGAGCGAAACGGCACCGTCTCAATCGGCCGATAGCCAGGCTCGACATCGAAGCTGATCCGGTACTTGCGGTCATTGATTGTCGTCAGCGGACTGATCGAGCCGACGGATTCGTCCCATCGCTCATATGGAGTTGCGCTCCAAAACGGGCCGTAGTTCCCGCCGCGATAGAACTTGTTAAACCGGTACATGCCGCCAAAGGCAAGACCGGCGTCGACATCGAACGGATCAATGCCGCCAACGCAGCAGACGATCGGCCGCAGACCAGAAGCTGCCGCTACGGCAGTTCGCGTCCTGCATGGCTGACAGCGTGCACGTTCCTGCAAGCACAATCGCACACCAGCCGACGTACATTGATCGCCGGCCTTGTGCCACCGTCGGCCGGACCTCCGCCAGAGCCATAATTCCAACCGGCAGCAGCGACAGCAGATAGCGGTCCGTCAGGCCGCCGTGACGAATACAACGCCGTCAGGCTGGCGTCGTCGCCAGCGGCAATTCGCGCGCTGCCGGACGATCGTTTCCAGGGCCGGATCGTGACAGGCCTTCCAGCAGTGTAGCGCTGACTGCGGCCATCATCCAGCCGACGCCGATTACTAAAACATTGAAACGCTGTGTTGCCCGAACGAGATGACCGGCCCACGCAATGCGGGTGGAATACGGTCGATCGGCGGCTTCAAGCGGGCAGACCCCCATGTCGAACAGCAGGTCACGGAAAGGGCGGCGTCACGTCGGATGCTCGGCGGCGAAACGCCCAGGCCGGCGATCACGCGTAATCAATGCCCATCGCTGCACGGCCATCTCCGCCGTAGCGGTGTCGCTCCCAATGGCAGCATCGCCAGCAGCCCCGCCACCAGATACAACGGTCGCTGCGGATCGCCAAGGATCGCCATCGCGTCCAGCAACGACAGCGTCCGGTTGTACGGCACTCTGTGAAATCCTTTCAGCCAAACTTCGTAGGCGGCGATCAGGGTCGCGACCAGCGCCGCGAGCCAGAACAGCCTCCGCCACGCCAGGCCGTCCAGGCGGCGAAAAGTCGCGAAAAGTTGCCAGGACCAGCCAGATCCGGAATCAGGGAGGTCTCGCGGGCCAGGTACGCCAGACCCGCACCGCAACCATATGTCGGCAGCAGTCTGCCGACGCCCCGCTGTGGATCGGGTGCCGCGGCAATCAGCAAGGTGCAGCAGGCGTGATGTCGGTCATGAACGTATACTGCATCGCCCACCGTCAGCGGATTAACGGCGAAACAAGAGCGCCGAGCAACGTCACGGGAGTGCCCCTTGCGACGACAGCCGGCAAAAATCGCCAGTGCGGCCGCCAGCGACAGCACGAACATCGAACATCGCAGCACAAAGAACGAATTGCCGAACAGCTTGCAGACGAGTGCTCCCCACGCGACGTGGGTGACGAGCGTCATCGCCGGCCAGTCGGAGAGCCGGAGGTGGCCCGTGTCGGCCAGATGCCACGCCGTCGCGGCGTAATCGAAATCGTCGAGCGACGGGTATTCGCCAACTGGCGGCACCGCGATCAGCAGCACGAGGTAGGGGAGCATACCAGGGCCGGCCAGCTGCAGCGGATTCCCGTTTGTCGCAGCTCAGCGGCCATTGTCGGCTTGGCCTCCGACCGGATCGCGCGTGCAAGGTCAACGCTTGACGACAACGCGCACGATCGTACCGCACGGCCGTCGGGCTTGCCTATTCACATGCTCCGCAGCAGGCCTTGGCCTGCAGGACTTCACGCCGGCAGGATCTCGAAGATCGCCTCGACCTCGACAGGGCAGTTCGCCGGCAGCGACGCTACTCCGACCGCGCTGCGGGCCGCCTTGCCGGCGTCTTCGCCGAAGACCTGGATCATCAGCTCGCTGAAGCCGTTGATGACCTTCGGCTGGTCCGTGAACTCCGGCGTGCAATTGACCATGCCCAGCACCTTGACGAGCCGGACCACCCGGTCCAGGCTGCCGAGCTTGTTACGCACGGTGCTGAGGATGCTGAGTCCGACCTGCCGCGCGTCGCGTCCCTGCTCGAGCGTGAAGTCGCTGCCGACGCGACCGGGGAGCGGCTTGCCTTCAGACGTCAGGGGAATGTGGCCGGCAGTGTACAGCAGGTTGCCCGACCAGCGGCCGTCACATAGACCGCGACCGGCTTCGCCGGAGACAGCAACAGCTCGGGGAGGCGTTGCTCGTGACCGGGAGCGGCAGTCTTTTCATCGGCCAGCACCGCTGGCGGCAATCCGCGTTGCGGCCTGATGTCAGCAGCCAACCAGCGGCGCCGGCCGAGACGAGCAGGCTGTCACGAAGAAAGTTGCGGCGATTGACGTTCTGGGACATGAATGCTCCTCGGTCGAGTGTGACTGCGTGGCGGTGACGCGAATTACGTAAAAACGGGAATCGGCGAGAGCCGGCGGCGCGCGTATGCTTCGCGGTTTTCGGCCGCCTGCGGATGGCCAGAGTTGGTCAGGCTGACCTCGAACTCATCCGCAGCTTCCCCAAACTTTCCCATTTCGACAGGCAGGCAAGGTGGGGATCTGCGGATTGCAGGGACTCAACGCCGAGGCACGACGGACGTGCTTCAGCGCGCATCCCATTCCCCTGTTTGCCCAGGAACACGCTGTAGTTGTACAGGCCGACGATCGAATCGGGCGGGCGGCCAGCCCATGCTCGAAATGTTGCCGTGCAGCGGTGGCGTCGCCGGTACCGAGCAGCGCAGGGAGTTGATATACGCCCATTGCAAACGTCGGATTTTCGGCAATGGCGGCGATAATACTCAATCGCAGCATCGGCGGCCGGTCAGCAGTTGCGCGAGATCGAATTGCGCATTGTGCGAATGCGGGTCGACACGCAGCGCTTCTTCATAGGTCGCCTGCGCTTCGTCGAGTCGATTCTGCGACTGGAATGCGGCGCCGAGCGTCAGCCGCCCCGGCATGTACGATGGGTGATCGACGACCAGCTTCTGCAAAGCCGCGATGGCGAGGTCTGCTTGGCCTTTGGAGAGCTGTTTCCTGGCTGCGATCTCAGCGTTGTAGGCGCCGATCTCGTCCTTGACGTCCCGGAGCGTCTCGCCGGCCGCGGCGGGCGACGCCTTGCCGTGAACATAACCCAGGCTTTCGAGCGCCCGGCGCTCGGCGTCCGTGAGCGCCACGTCGCTAACCGGGGCCTCAACCATCTGCGATTGCACGTCCGCCAGAAGCCGCTGCATGGCAGCCGACTGCTCCGGCTGCGCAGTGAGCACGTTTTGCAGCTCGCCCGGGTCGCTGTGGAGGTCGTACAACTCGCTGCGCGTCGTCTCGATGTACTTCCAGTCGGCGGTCGTAATCGATTTCAGCGGCGCCCAGCCGTAGGCCGCAAACGCGGCGACGGTCTCGGAGTAACAGGTCCGCGGCTCGATCGGTTGCCCGTCCAGAGCGGGCTTGAAGCTGGCGCCGCCAAAGCGGCCGGTCGCTGGAATTTCCAGGCAGTCCAGCACCGAGGGAAGCACATCGACCAGCGACACCGGAGCCGCCTCGCGATGGCCGGGTTGCTGCGCCCGGGGTGAAGACACGATCAGCGGGACGCGCAGCGTCGAATTGTACAGCAGGAATCCGTGTTCCAGTTCGTCATGCTCGCCGAAGCCTTCGCCGTGATCGCCCGCAATGATGATCAGTGTGTCGTCATCGACCCCCGCTTCCTCAAGCTGCTTGCGCAGCGCTTCCACCTGCAGATCGACGAACGCAATGTCGCCATCGTACGGATTCGCCGCAAACTGCTCTCCGAAGCGTTCGGCGTGTCCCTCGTAGGGCGCGTGCGGGTCGAACAGATGGACCCAGCAGAAAAACGGCGCCTCTTGAACACCGCCCAGCCACTTCACGGCCGACTCGACGACGATCTCACCGCTGCGCATGCGGTGTGATTCGTCTCCATACCTTAGGCTGCGGCTCATGTCGTCGTCGTAGACGTCAAACCCTTTGTTCAGCCCATACTTCCTTGTCGAGCACGATCGCGCTGATGAAGGCGGCGGTCGCGTACCCGTGATCTTTCAGCAGATTTGCCAGCGCGTCGGCCGCCAGCCGCCCCTGGCCGTTGTTGTGGAGTCCGTTCTCCAGCGGATACAGCCCCGTGAGGATGGCCGCGTGCGAAGGCCGAGATCGACGGCGAGACCACGTAGGCGTTTTCAAACAGGGTGCCGTTCGCAGCCAGGTCGTCGATCGCGGTCGTTCGCGCCGGCTTGTAACCGTAGCAGCCGATGTGGTCGGCGCGGGTCGTGTCGAGAGTGATTAACAGGACATTCAGCGGCGGACGTGGCAACTGCGACCGGATGGCCGGGCGACCCCGACGACTGCGAGCACGGCAACCGCCGCAAACCAGAAGTTTTTCCAGATCGCCGAGCGAAACCCACCCCGAACACCTCGGCGAAACCGTGCTGCACACGTCACGCGTCGCCGGCCGGCGCATCGCGATTGAAATCCGCTGTTGGATCGAGCTGGTTCAGCACCTGCGGTCGCTCACAGGGCGCGTCAAGGTCAACGACAACACCCGCGGCGAGGCTGTACTCGGCCGTTCGTGCTGGATCAGACATCCTGGGATGGCATGCCTCCAGCTTCCCCGCGAATCGCATCGGTGCCGCCATGCGGGTCACGCGGGGGAGAGAAACCTGTTCGGCACGATAATTGCGCGGTGCATATAAGCCCGGCACGTCACTTACGCCCTTCTCCCCACAATGGATCTGCGATGAACAGCTTTGAGTCGCCGAGTGGGGGAAAAGGTGGCCGGAGGCGTAGATGAAGGGAGGCAGTTGAGAACCACGACGGATTCTGACCCGTCACCCTCTCCCCCGACTGACATTCAGCGTGGATTCAATACGTTTCACGGAGGAGCCTCCCCCTACAACAGGTTCCGCTGCCGCAATCCGATAAACGCGTTGATCAGCGGCGCCGCCAGTTGCGTCGGCTCGACGTCAATACGTACACGCCCGCCCGATGCAATGTGTGCAGCGCTCCTCCCGCTCCCTGAGCAGCCGGTACATGATCACCGCCTTTCGCGCCCCGTCCAGCATCGTCTCCACCGGTTCATCGATCACCCGGTCCAGCAGCGGCGTCCGCAGCGCGGCGAACAGCACGATGTGTCGCTGCTGCAACCGCACCAGCGACGATCACCAATTGCTGCGACGTCTCCGTTTCCACCAGGTCGAAGCCAATGACCATCAGCGACCGCTTGGCCTGGCGTCGCTGGCGAACATTGGACCGAGTCGACTCACGCCACCGCGACCCGGACGTCAAAGGCTGCTGCGCGAGCGTTGATCGACGACGCTCCGGCGATCGGCGGCAAGTACCCCCGCACTTCGCTGTCGTACATCGCCAGTCCGCACCGGTCCCCGCCCTGGAGCGCGCCGAGCCAGCCCGTAGTTGGCGCATCGACAGCGTCCAGCTTCGATCCGCGATCGGTCAACGTCCCCATCAGCCGTCCGCAGTCGATGACGATCATCACGTCGCGGTGCCGCTCGATCTGGTACCGCCGCGTCAGGCCTTCGTGCCGCGCCCGTCGTCCGCCAGTCGATCCGCACCGGATCGTCTCCCTGACGGTATTCGGACAGCGACTCAAACTCCCGTTCAACGCGCTGGCACTGGCGGGTGAACACCTGCTTGTCCAGTAGCGCGACTTCGTCTCCCATGACCTTCAGCAACTCGTCGCGCGACGCGTACAGCTCCAGCAGCACCTTGACCTCCGACGCATCGCCGAATGTGCTCACCATTTCAGGCACGCTGTCGGCCCGACCAGCCGCAACCAGGCCGGACCGAGCCTGTGGACGCCGCGAACCGGAATCCGCTGCGAACGCGTGGGCGCCGGCGGTCGCTTCGGCCCGATGGCTCGTGCACAAACCGCTCCGCCGCCACGGACGGAACTTCATCACGAAACATTCCCGCCGGCAACGGCGCGCCTGCTCTGGATCGTCCATTCGACGTCGAACGGCAGATCGCGTCCCACGACCGGCGGGTGCCGTCGCTGGATGGAGACCATCTGCAACCGCCGTCGCAACTCGCGGTAATCAGCGACACACAGCGTTACCGCGGTCAGAGACAGCAGCAGCACCAGCACTGTCGCCGTCACCGGGATCCACAATCCCAGGACGGACACCGCCGCAATGACGGCTGCCAGGCGAATCAGATTGACCCCGGGGCGGACGACCATAACTGGGCGTCATGTTCCCAGGCGGACGACCCGCTGCAACCAAGCGGTCTGCCGTCAGTGAGCGCCCGCCACCGTGGCTGCGGGACGCCCGTATCACGCAGCACTCCCTTCACCAGGAACCGGCACGTCGCGTCGATTACGGCGGTCGCTTGATCGGCCGCGCCGCCGAGTTTGGTGTTTTCCACTTCGACGGTGCCGTCGTCGTCCCCGTCGATCAGCCAGCCATCGTCCGTCCGCGGCGCGCTTGTCCTTGACTCGAACTTTGGCGTCGGCAGTCCGGCGATAAACCCTGCGGGATCCTCGATCAGTTGCTGCCCCGCCGGTCCAAACAGCAGTTTAAACAGCGGATTTCGCTGCACGATGTTTGCCATGTTCGCTCTGGTTGGGGACGCCCAGCATGACCATCCGGCGAATCCGCGGGTCCGTTCCTGCAATCGACCTCCCGTACTGTGCACGTTGATCTCGCTCGCCTCGGTGAGTCCCCCAACGACGCGCCGGAGGTAGTCGGCCGAGTCCCGGATCGTGACCTGGGTGCCGGATGATCGAACCTTCAGCGGTGTAACCCTCGTTCGAGGGCTGCACCATCCGGCTGAACGACTTCGACGATCGGATGATCCATGCACCACGATCACGACCCTGCCGGCGTCGGCCGTCAGTCGTCCCTTGCGCCGCACGCGCTCCAGCTTGTTCCGGCACGCCGCCTCGGTCCCCCACGCCTGACGAACGTCGTCCGGGTCGAGCAGCCGGTAATGACCGGTCAGCACATGGTGCTGGATCCGCCAGCCGCCGCAGTAATAGACGTCCCCCCAGAATTGCCGGCCGCCCAGCGTCGGCAGTTTCAGGTTCGGATACGAGCGATCCGGCGCAGGATCGTCGGAACTTTCCGCTTCCGCCCCCATGCTCCGCCCATTCTTCGCTGCCAGCAGACCGATCAGGGTCGCCGCGGCCATAAATCGTCGCATTACCGGAATCGACATGGCAAGTCCGGGCTGGTCTGATTCACTCGGAAACCGTCCGTCGTTCCAGGCATAATATCCGCGTCTCGACGGAGTCGGAACGACACCCGCGGCAACCGTCCGTACGCCGGCAATTTCTGCCGCTGAAGGTCGCTGATCATTATCCTGTTCGGCAAATTCGTCCGAAATACACGCGGGCATACCATGAGCAACGCTTCAAAGCTGGGGCGGATGCTGCGCTTGATCGATCTGCTGCAAGCGGGACGGTCATACAACACCCGGGAACTGGCGGAGTTCTCCGCCGTCAGCCGCCGACAGGTGTTCCGCGACCTGAAGGCCCTGCAGGACTCCGGCTTTCCTCTGCTCTATGACCCACAGCGGCAGGGATACTGGCTTTCGTCCGGGACCCGGTTGCCACCGACCGAACTGACGCTGGAAGAAACTCTCTCGCTCCTGATCCTCGCGGGCAACCTCGGCCGCGTTGAGGCCGGACTTCCATTCCTGGCTGCCGCACAATCGGCCGCCCTCAAGCTGGCCAGCGCCCTCCCGGAACGTCTCCGCGCGCATCTCGGCGAACTGGCCGCCGCCGTGGACGTTCGCCTCGATTCGCACCATCCGCACGCCGCCGGGCACGCCGCCTACGAGCAGTTGCTGCAGGCGATTCGCACCCGCACGCGCGTTCGGATCCGCTATGGCAGCCTGTTCGAGGGCGCCGAACTCACGACGTTGCTCAGTCCGTATCGCGTGTTCTTCCGCCGCCGCGCGTGGTACGTCGTCGGCCGCTCGTCGGTGCACCGGGCGATTCGCACTTTTCATCTCGGCCGTATTCGCACGCTCGAGCCGACCACGGACCACTTCGAGATTCCGCCACGCTTTTCTGTGGAACGCTACTTCGGTAACGCCTGGCACCTCGTGCGCGAGCGACGCCGCTCGCGCATCGTCGTTCGCTTCCAGCCCAAAGTCGCGCACAATGTCGCCGAGGTCACCTGGCACAAAACCCAGACCGTCACCTGGAACCCCGATGGCACGCTCGATCTTCACGTCACGGTCGACGGCCTCAGCGAAATCTCCTGGTGGATCCTCGGCTACGGTGATCAGGCCGAAGTCCTCGAGCCACGGAATTGCGCGACGCCATCGCCGGACACGCCGCAAGGCTCGCCGCGATTTATGCCGGATCGCCGCGTCGCGAACCGCCAGACCATGGTTCGTCGAATACGCGCTGTAATCAACCGCGCCGGAACGCTCGTCGCCGTTGATGGCGCCTTCCCTGGCTTGCCGGTCTTGTCAGGTGCAACTTCACGTGGGATAGTCTGAGTTCAATCGGCGTTAACTCATTCCTTTGTCGTCAGGACGTACGAATGCCACGCTTTCTCGTCTTCGCGTGTGTCGGCTTGCTCGGACTGGCGCTGCTGGTCACGGCGACTCGCGCCGGCGTTGTTAGCGGCGTCGTGAAGTCGACGAGTCCCGATGCGGGGCGGATCACGATCGAAACTAAGGACGGACGCTCGAAGTCCTTTACGATTCCACAGGGCGCCGAGCTGACGATCGACGACCGCACAGCCGCCGTCGACGCCCTGCAGGCTGGCCACAAGGTCTCGGTGTTCGTCGGCGCCAATGGCGCTGTGACCAAAGTCCGTGCTCGATCCGAAGAACCCGCCGCCGTCGAGCCTGCGACCAGCAACAGTCCCGCCGCTGGTTCGACCAGGACCGCCAACACGCAGCCGGCCGGCCGGCCGCCCATCGGCTGGCCGCAATATGGGGGACCGCTGCGCGACAACCGGTCGGGCGATACGGGACTCCTCGGTGAATGGCCCACGGACGGTCCGCCGCTGTCGCTCCGCGTCGCAGGGCTCGGCGTTGGATATTCGTCGGTCTCGCTCGCCGACGGCAAGATCTTCACGATGGGCAGCGTCGGTGAAGACGAATTCGTCATCGCCCTCGATGAGAAGACCGGCGACGACGTCTGGAAGGTCCGCATCGGCGCCACGCGCAAGGACGGCATGGGGGACGGTCCCCGCGGCACACCGACGATCGACGAGGACCGCGTCTACGCCCTCGGCGCCAACGGAGATCTCGTCTGCCTGTCGATCAACGACGGATACGCGATCTGGAAGGCAAATATCCTCGAGAAGTTCGGCGGCAATAATATCGGCTGGGGGATCAGCGAATCGGTCCTGATCGATGGTGACCATCTGATCTGCACTCCGGGTGGCAAGCAGGCCACGATGGCGGCGCTCGACAAACGCACCGGCAAGGTCGTCTGGAAGTGCAAAGCGCCCGAGACGCCGCCGGCAGCGTACTCGTCCGCCATTGCGGTGGAACTCAACGGCGTCCGCCAGTACGTCAACTTCACTCACACCGGCGTCATCGGCGTGCAGGCCGACAACGGCGATTTCCTCTGGTCCAATTCCGCGTCCGCCAACGGCACCGCCAACTGCTCGTCGCCCGTTGCGTACGACGGCAACATCTTCAGCTCTTCCGGCTACGGCCAGGGTTGCGCGCTCGTCAAGATCACCGAGAAGCGCGGCCGCGACGGCGCCAAGCTCGTGTACAAGAACGAAGAGCTCCGCAGCCACCACGGCGGAATCGTCCTCGATGGCCAGTACGTCTACGGGACCGACGAGGGGGTCATGAAATGCCTCGATGTACTCACCGGCGAAACAAAGTGGCAGAACCGTTCGGTCGGCAAAGGGGCCGTCGTCTATGCGGACGGCAAGATCATCCTCCGCAGCGAGCAGGGGCCGATTGCCCTGCTGGACGCCACCCCCGACGAGTATCGTGAGCATGGCCGCTTCGAGCAGCCCGACCGCTCCGGCCAGGCGGCGTGGGCGCACCCGGTCGTCGCTGACGGCAAGCTGTTCCTCCGCGACCAGGGGCTGCTGCTCGTCTACGACCTCCGCGCGAAATAGCAGCCATGCCGAGAATTGCCTCCGCTCCCGTTGAAATCCTCCCTTGCCCCCGCGAATCGCAGTGATGGCCAGCAACGTCTGAATCGGGGGAGCGGGACGGGGTGATGGCTCTGGGACAGGCTCCTGACCTGTGAAGCGTCTTACTATTGGTTCCTCCCGATTCCACTCGTCACGGCCCTGTTTGCAAACTTCGAGCCGAACCGAATGCCCTGATGTCCCGATCTGTTTTGACTTTCGCGCTCGCGTGCCTTGCCTTCGCGATGCTGCTCACACTCGCCTCCTGTGCACCGGCCCCGGCGCCGACCGGCTCGGTCGCTCATGCCGCCGATGATTCCGCCGTCCCGACTGCCACACCGCTCGCCGCCGAACAACTCCGCGCAGGCGAGGACTGGCCCTGCTTCCTCGGACCCCGGCACGACGGCACGTCCGCCGAAACCGGCATTCTGGAACCCTGGCCGGAAGAGGGCCCGCCGCTCGTCTGGGAACAGCGCATCGGCACAGGTTACAGCGCGCCCTCAGTCCACGGCGGACGACTGGTCGTCCATCACCGCCAGGGTCGCACAGAGAAAGAAACCATCGATTGCCGCCGCGCTGACACCGGCGACCTGCTTTGGACCTACAGCTATCCCAGCACCTTCTCCGACCCTTACGGTTACAACAACGGTCCGCGCTGCAGCCCGTTGCTGACGGACGAGCACTGTTTCACTCTCGGCGCCCAGGGCAAATTGCTTTGTCTCACGCTCGACAAAGGCGCAGTCGTCTGGCAGCGTGACCTGCTCTCGGAGATGACGATCCCCGACGGCTTCTTCGGCGTCGGCTCAACGCCGATTCTGGAGGGAGACCGCCTGATTGTCGCCGCCGGCGGCCAGCCGAACGCCGGCCTGATCGCCGTCGACGCCGCCACCGGCAAGACGCTCTGGGAAAGCGTCGGCAAGGCCACCTGGGACGGCGCCAAAACTGACTCCCGCCTCCGGCCCACGTACGCATGGACCGGCGACGAAATGGTCGTGAGCTATTCGTCCCCCATTGCCGCGACGATCCACGGCCGCCGCCACATCCTGGCACTCATGCGGCAGGGACTGGTCTCAGTCGATCCGGCCACCGGCGCCGAAAACTTCCACTACTGGTTCCGCGCGGACGTTCACGAGTCCGTCAACGCCGCGCGCCCGGTCGTCGTCGACGACACCATCATGATTTCCGCCGCCTATCAAACCGGAGCAGCAGCTGCAGGTCGCGCCGGACGGCAAGTCCGTCACCGAACTCTGGCGCGATCGACGCAATCTCCTGACCCACTGGTCGACCGCCATCTACCGCGACGGCCACTACTACGGATTCGTGGACGGCATTCCGAAGGGCCCTGCTCCGCTGCCTGAATGCGGAGACCGGAGCAGTCGTCTGGGAGACGGACGGCTGGGGTCGCCCGGAAGACGAACTGCAGCAGATCGGGCGCGACGAGTTTCTGGACACCAAAAGCAAAGAGGTCATTCCCTATCCCCGCTACGCACGCGGCTCGAAGATCATGATCGGCGACCGGTTCCTTGTCCTCTCGGAGTACGGCCTCCTCGCGCTGTTGAAGATCAACCCAGAGCGCTGGGAAGAAGTCTCCCGCTTCAAACCGGCGCGCCTCCATTATCCCACCTGGGCGGCCCCGGTCCTCTCGCGCGGCTATCTGTATCTGCGGTCCGAAGACTGGCTGCTCTGTTACGATCTGCGGCCGAAAGTCACCCAGTAAGTCCCTGCCGCCGATGCCTCGCGCTCTGCTGTTGCTCGCCCGTTTCCTCCTGTCCGCCTGGTTCGGCGCCGCCGTGCTGTTCGTGATCATCGGCGTCGGCGAGGTCACGTATCCGGGCTTCGATTCGCCCACACGCGACAAGCTCGTCTTGATCCGCTTTCCGCTGTATTACACCTGCGGATTTGTGACTTTGGGCGGCGCGGCGGCCAGTCTTGTGCTACTGTTGGGCTGGGGATTGCGCCGGCCGGCGACCTGGTCCGCCGCAGCCCTGACCGCGATTGCGCTCGCGCTGATGGCGTACGACTATCCGTGCGTCTACCTCCCGCTGGCGCGGATGGTCACCCCGTCGGTGGAGGCGCGGCCGGCCGAATTCCAGCCGCTGCACCAATGGTCGAAAACCATCAACGGTCTGGAACTCGGTTGCGTCCTGGCGGCAGCCCTCACGCTGTGCGCCATCGACGCAACTCCGCGTCGGAACGGATTGTGAACAGCCTGTGAAGTTGGCCGGCAATCGTCGTGCCAACTGCGGATTTTGCCGGGGCGATTCCCCTTCCCCTGCGGCAGACGATTGGACTACAGTCCGCCCCCATTTCCGGCCGATCCCATCAGAACCGGGCCTGAGTTTTCCGGTTCATCGTTCGCCATCCCGTGACTGCGAACCATGTCCCAGGCAATTGATTTCGCCCCGATCGCGCTGCCGGAAGCGACAGCGCCGTCCGGCGAAACTGCGAACCAGCTCACGCACGGTCTGGGTTTCTGCCTCAGCGTCCTGGCGGCCGGCGTGCTGATGTCCGCCGTGATTCCCAGCGGCGACGTCTATCGCATCGCCGGCTGCGGCGTCTATGCCCTGACGCTGGTCGCGCTGTATGCGGCCTCGACGCTCTCGCACTCATTCGCAGACACCGAGCGCCGCGAGTTCTATCGCATGCTCGACCAGGTCTGCATTTTCCTGCTGGTCGTCGGCTCCTACACCCCGTTCGGGCTGGTGCACGGCCGCGAGGGCGGCTGGCAATTCATCCTGATCGGCATGTGGCTGTATGCCCTCGTCGGGATCTGCATGCGTGTTCGCCGGCCGACGGAAACCCTCAAGCCGCAAATCTTCCTGCTCATGGCCTGGCTGCCGCTGCCGATTCTGTACCGCGCCTGGCAGGTCAGCGCAGCTCCCGGAATGTTGACGATCCTCGCCGGCGGCTGCGCCTACACGGTCGGCGTCTGGTTCCTGGTGAACGACCATCGCCACCGCTACTTCCACGCGGTCTGGCACGTCTTCACCATCCTCGGCAGCGCGCTGCACTTCCTCTTCGTGCTGCAGTACGTCGCGCCCCTCGCTGCATAGAGCATTCCCGCAGCTACGACGCGTACCCCCGCGCCTTGTCGGAAATGTCTTTCCGGCACCACGCCCCGTTCCAGCGAATGCACTTCACCGCTTCGTAAGCGCGGCGCTTCGCGTCCGCCACATCGCTGCCCACCGCCGTCACTCCCAGCACGCGTCCGCCGTCCGTCACCACCTGGTCGCCCAGTTGCACCGTGCCGGCGTGGAACACTTTCGTGTCCGGCAGCTTGTCCGCTTCGTCCAGTCCCCGGATGGGATGACCTTTGGTGTACGCGCCGGGATAACCCTCGGACGCCATCACCACGCAGATCGCCGGACGCGGATCCCATTCCAGCGGCGGCAGCTCGCGCAGCGTCCCTTCGGTGGCCGCCCACAGCACGTCGAACAGGTCGGTCTTGAGCCGCATCAGCACCGGCTGCGTTTCGGGATCGCCCAGCCGCACGTTGAACTCCAGCACCTTCGGCCCCTGCGCGGTGAGCATGATGCCGGCGTAGAGCACGCCGCGATACTCGATCCCCTGCCGCCGCAGCGTATGCACGATCGGCACCAGCACTCGCTGGATCACGTCGTCGATGACTTCCGGCGGCGCGATCGGCGTCGGACTGTACGCCCCCATCCCGCCGGTGTTCGGTCCCTGGTCGCCGTCATACGCCGCCTTGTGGTCTTGGGCCGCCTCCAGTGTGACAATCGTCCGGCCGTCCACCACCGCCAGCACGCTCAGTTCCTGTCCGGACAGCCGCTCCTCAATCACGATCTGGCTGCCGGCGGCGCCGAACTCGCGCTCCACCATGATCCGGTGCACCGCCGCCACCGCTTCGTCGCGATCGTCGCAGACGTACACGCCCTTCCCGGCCGCCAGACCGTCCGCCTTGACGACGAGCGAGCCCAGGCCGCGCTCATCGATGTGCCGCACGGCGTCATCCGCGTCGACAAACGTCTGAAATTCCGCCGTCGGCACCCGCGCCAGCCGCATCATCTCCTTGGCGAACGCCTTGCTCCCCTCGAGTTGCGCCGCGGCCTTCAGCGGTCCGAATACGCGCAGCCCGGCCGATTCAAACTCGTCCACCACTCCGGCCACCAGCGGCGCTTCGGGACCGACCACCGTCAGGTCGATCTTCTCCGAGCGCGCAAACTTGATGAGTCGCTGCGCATCGGTCGCATTGAGGTCGACGTTGGTGACATCGCGGGCGGTGCCGGCGTTGCCCGGCGCGCAGAACACGCGCGTGACCTTCGGCGACTGGCTCAGTTTCCACGCCAGCGCATGCTCCCGCCCTCCCTGCCCGATCACCAGCACCTGCATAGTCTCTGCTCCGCCTGCCCTGCGGTCCCATCCTCAAAAACCCCGTCCGCGAATCCCGTAGTATATCAGCCGTCGACGCCGCCGGACGATCTCCTGCACGGATCATGGGCCCTCCGAGCCGAAAGCGTCAGCGCCCGGAGAGCCGCATGATAGGCACAGAGCGTGGGTGGTGGATAGTTGGTCGTGTGGCGGACGAAATACAGCGGGCGTCGCGGGTCGAGCGTCGAGAGACGAGAGACGAGAAACGCCGATTTCCGATTTGGGATTTTGGATTCCGCACGTCACTGCGACTGCTGGGACTGCACGGCCTCCATCTTCTTTTCGAGATCCGCCTTCAGGGCTTCGAGGTTGAAGCTCGCGCCCTTCTGCATCGGCGGGTACTCGAGGAAGGTCGCAGCGTACTGGCCGATCTCCTTCTGCGCGAACTGGAACCGCCAGAACTCGTAGGCAAACCAGTTGTAGTAGTTGATCGATCCGCCGTCCTTGCCGTTGAACATGCCGGTGCGCTCGAACGGGTCGAGGCGGAGGTTGATGAGGATGGGCCAGTCCACCTTGACCGTGGCGCCGAGCCAGCCGCCGGGCTGATCGGTGAAGCGATACTTGTAGTCGTTGATCCGCACCGCGCTCAGAGTGCCCTCGGTGAAGTAGAGGATCTCGTCGCGGGCGGAGGGACCTTTGCCGGTGATCAGATCCAACTGATTGTAGCCATCGAGGTGCACCTTGTAGGTCTGGTCGCCCAGTTGTTTGCCCTTGAGCAGCTCGGCGGCGATGTTGGGATTGCCAGCGGCGGCGACGAACGTCGGGAACCAGTCCAGGCCGGAGAAGATGCCATTCTGGATGGTGTCGGCCGGAACCTTGCCGGGCCAGCTCAGGATGCAGGGGGCTCGGAAGCCGCCTTCCATGGCCGTGCCTTTGCCGCCCGCAAACGGCGTCTGTCCGCCATCGGCGGAGTAAAGTTTTCGGCGCGTTGTCGGTGGTGAAGACGACGATGGTGTTGTCGACGACGCCGAGGTCCTTGAGCTTCTGCAGCGTGGCGCCGACAATATCGTCGAGCTGCGCCATGCCGGCTTCGTAAACCGACCAGCCATTCTCCGCGGAGCGCGTTCTTTCGTACTTGTCCGACAGGTGCGTCACGACGTGCATGCGGGTCGGGTTCAACCAGAAGGAAGAACGGCTTACCGTCGGCCTTGGCCTTATCCAGGAACTTGAAGGCGAGGTCGCGAATCTCGTCGTCGACGGTTTCCATGCAGTCAGGATAGAGCGTGCCGGCGTCCTCGATCTTCTGCTTGCCGACTTTGCCCCAGCGTGGCATCGGAGTCGTCCTTGTCGGTGGCCCAGCTGTGGACCATGTTACGCGGACCGACTTGCTCCAGCAGCTGCTGCGGATAGTTCCGATGCGCGGGATCTTCCATCGCATCGAGGTGATACAAGTAGCCGAAGAATTCGTCGAAGCCGTGGACAGTCGGCAGGAACTCGTTGAGGTCGCCGAGGTGGTTCTTGCCGAACTGCTGATTCGCCGCCATGGACTTGAAGCGGCTGGCGATGGTCGGCGCCTGGCGGGGAGCCGATCCCCGCGACGGCACGGCGGCTGGCCGTCATCTCGGCCGCAATCGGCGAGACCGCCGGCGATGAAGGTCGCGCGGCCCGCCGTGCAGCTCGCTTTGGCAGGTCGGCCGAACCAGCAGCATGCCGCCACAGCAGCGGCTGTCGAAGCGGTCTGCGGCGTGCGTCCCGCCATCGCCTGCCGGTGATATGCGCCGATGTTCCAGATGCCGATGTCGTCTCCCATGATGACGACGATATTGAGCTGCTTCACCTGCGCTTTAGGCCCGCGTGAGCAAGTGCAATGCCGCAGCTGCCGCAGGCGGTGTCGCAACGGCCTGCGCGTACTTGGGCCTACGTTGCATTTTCATTTTCATACGTACTCCTGCTGGTGGAATGGTTGAGTGTCGTGACGGCAGCATCTGTCCCGCCGTCACTCCGCGAGGGTTGTCAGTCTGCGACGCGATTTGAAGTCGAAGAATCGTCAGTTGATCGTATCGGCACATCGCAAAAAGCATGAGGGCAATCTGGGTACGGCCTACATACCGTGGTGATGAGACACGCACGTCCGGAATGCCGCGGCAATTCCGCCATGCCAGTCACCACGTTTGCTGCCGAACAATCGGGGGCCATCCCGACCCCGTCCGTTTGGCGATCCCACCCGACTACTGGCCAGCGCCTGATGCGCGGGCAAGAACTGTGACGGTTCGAATGCGACCGTCGTACGAATTCACGAGACCGGCGAACAGGAACAGGGACCGACCCTCAAATGACGTCGACCGGATCGCCAGGGTGGTCACGCAATGCAGAAATAGGTGTGGCCCGTCACGATGTGCGCTGCGATGCTAACCGGGGGTCGATTCGATTTCCACTGACTGTCAATTCCGCATAGCGCGGATGATTCGAGGGCTGACGCCACTCGGCTCGCCGAGGTTTGATACGGGCACTGACGCGTCCGGCTCCGACGTCTGTCTCTTGACCCTCAACCCTCGGCCGTCGTGCTGATTGCACTCCCCATGATCGCATTTTACTCTTCCTCCCATGTCCTCTGCTGGGGGCGGAGTGGAGTCGCTGGCGGAATTGCCGGCGCGGGTTCAGCGGTGGCCGGCGATGGGGGATGTGCTTGCGGCGCTCGCGCGCGGCGAGAGCGGGACCATCGACGGCGCCTGGGGGTCAGCCTGCGCGCTGTTATGCGGCACGATCGCGCGGACGGCGCCGGCGTGCCTGCTCGTCGTGCTGCCGCGGATCAGCGATGTCGATGACTTTGCCGCCGATCTGGCGTGGTATCTGGCGGCTCCGCCTGTCGTGCTGTCGGCCTGGGACGGGCGGCCGGGGGAGCGGTCGATCGCGGATGCGGTGTTCAGCGCGCGGCTGAATGTGTTGCAGCTGCTGGCGAGCGACGCGTCGCCGCGGGTGATTGTGACGAGCCTGGCGGCGTTGTTGCAGCCGGTGCCGGCGCGGGCGGAGCGGGCGCAGGCGACGCGGCGGATTGCGCGCGGCGAGAGTCTGGACGTCGATGAACTGCTGGCGTGGCTGGTCGCGCGGGGGTTCGAGCGGTCGTCGGCGATCGAGCGGCCGGGAGAGTTCAGCGTGCATGGAGGGATCGTCGATATCTTTGCGCCGGGGGCGGAGGACCCGGTGCGGATCGAGCTGTTCGGAGATGAGGTGGAATCGCTGCGGTCGTTCGATGTCGAATCTCAGCGCAAGGTCGCCGAACTCGAATCGACGGAGCTCACGGCCCTCGCCCCCGCCAGCGCGGAGACTGCTGCGAACGAGGAGTCGTTTCTGGAGTCGCTGCCGGCGGGAAGCTGGGTGGCGCTGGTGGAGCCGGAGGAACTGACGTTCGAGGGGGAGCACTATCTGCAGCGGCTCGGTTCGCCGGAGGGGCTGTACAGCGTCGCGGAAGTGCTGGCAAAGTGCACGTCGCGGCCCTCGGTGACGATCGCGGCGGTCAGCGGAGGGAGCTTCGACGCGACGGCGCATCTGCAGATTGAATCGGTCGAACGGTTCAGCGGCCGGAAGTCGGAGGCGTTTCGCGAGTTGGAGTCGGTGCTGGCGCCGGGGGAATCGGTGCTGATCGCGTGTCACAACCTGGCGGAGCGTGAGCGTCTGCACGAGCTGCTGCTGCAGACGGCGCCGCAACTGCGGGAGCGGACACGGCTGACGGTGGGGGGCGTGACGCACGGGTACCGGCTGGTGCCGGACAAGCTGGTGGTGCTGAGCGATCACGAGCTGTTCGGGCGAGTGGATATCCGTCGGGCGGCGCGGCGTCGGCGTCCAGAAGGGCGGGCGATCGACAGCTTTCTCGATCTGTCGCCGGGCGACCTGGTGGTGCACCTGGCGCATGGGATCGGTCGGTTTCGCGGTCTCGAACTGGTGAAACGCGGAACGGGGGCGGGGGGGATGAATGCGCCGGCAGCGTTTCGGAATAAGGAGGACGAAACTCCCGCGCTCGAGGAGCACCTGGTGCTGGAGTTTCGGGACGGGGTGCGGATCTTCGTGCCAGTGTCGCTGATTCACCTGGTGCAGAAGTACGTGGGGCCGGCGAAGGGGACGCCGGATTTATCGAAGATCGGCGGCACGCTGTGGGGGAAGCAGAAGGCGCGCGTGACGGAGGCGGTCACCGACATGGCGGCCGACATGCTGCGGCTGCAGGCGGTGCGGCATGCGCGGCCGGGCGTGCCGTGCGGCGATGACACGCACCTGCAGCAGGAGTTCGAGGCGTCGTTTCCGTACGTCGAGACCGATGACCAGCTGAGCGCGATTCAGGAGACAAAGGGCGACCTGGAGCGGGCGGAGCCGATGGACCGGCTGATCTGCGGGGACGTCGGCTTCGGGAAGACGGAGGTGGCGCTGCGGGCGGCGTTCAAGGTGGTGGACAACGGGCGGCAGGTGGCGGTGCTGGTGCCGACGACGGTGCTGGCGGATCAGCACTTCCGGACGTTCTGCGATCGGCTGGCGGAGTATCCGATCACGATCGACATGGTGTCGCGGTTTCGAACGAAGCACGAACAGCGTGAGATTCTCAAGAACCTGGAGACAGGGGGCGTCGACATCCTGATCGGGACGCATCGGCTGGTGTCGCCGGATGTGAAGTTCCACGATTTGGGATTGCTCATCATTGATGAGGAGCAGCGGTTTGGTGTCGCAGCAAAGGAAGCGCTGAAGCACATGCGGCTGACGGTCGACGTGCTGACGTTGAGCGCGACGCCGATTCCGCGCACGCTGCACATGTCGCTGCTGGGGATTCGGGACATTTCGAATCTGACGACTCCGCCACCGGATCGGCAGCCGATCGAGACACGGATCGGGCGGTGGGATGTCGAGACGATTCGGCATGCCGTGGTGCGCGAGCTGAATCGCGGGGGGCAGGTCTATTTCGTGCACAATCGGGTGTACAACATCCGGACGATTGCGGACCGGATTCAGAGCATCGTGCCGGAGGCGCGGATCGGGATTGTGCACGGGCAGATGGCGGAGCATGAGCTGGAAGACAACATGCTGGCGTTCGTCGCCGGGAAGATGGACATCCTCGTGGCGACGACGATCATCGAGAGCGGGCTGGATATTCCGAACGCCAACACGATCTTCATTCACCAGGCGGACAAGTACGGGCTGGCGGACCTGCACCAGCTGCGGGGCAGGGTGGGGCGGTACAAGCACCGGGCGTATTGCTATTTGATCGTGGAGGAAGGGCGGGTGCTCACGCGGCCGGCGGCGAAACGTTTGAAGGCGATTCAGGAGTTCAGCGAGCTGGGGGCGGGGTTCAAGATTGCGATGCGCGATCTGGAGATTCGCGGGGCGGGCAACATCCTCGGGACGGAGCAGAGCGGGCATATTGCGGCGGTCGGGTACGAGCTGTACTGCCAGCTGCTGGAGAACTCCGTAAGACAGCTAAAAGGGGAAGCGCCGCGGATTACGCCGCATGTCCATATTGACCTGCCGATCGAGGCGTATCTGCCGAACGACTACGTGCCGCCGGGACGGCAGAAGCTGGACGTGTACCGGAGCATTTCGGCGGTCGCGACACTGGAGGAGCTGGCGCGGGTGGATGAGGAATTGCGGGATCGGTTTGGGCCGGTGCCGGAAGTGGCTCAGAATGCCATTGCATTGCGCGAGCTGGAGCTGCTCGCATTTGCGTGGAAAATCACAACCGTCCGGCTGGAAGAGGGTTACGCGGTATTCGACTATTCAGACGCGGCGCGGATTCGGAGTCTGGCGGGGCGGCATCCGAAGGTGTTGCGGGTGGTGGATTCGCGGGCGGCGTTCCTGGTCCTGCCAAATCCGCCGCAGTTGGGGCGTCCGCTGGTCGAGCACCTGAAATCGGTGTTGCGGTAGCGGTCAAAGCTGCCGTATAAGCCGCACCTGCGCGCCCGTCCGTACCTAACACGTATTGGCCGGTGTTGCGCGACGGACCCCGGTCCCGGAGCCGAATCCTGCGCTCCACCGGCGGCCTGGCAGGATGCCACGTCTTTACCCAAGGCCAGTTTCCGACGCGACGGATCGCACCCCGTGACGCTTTGCGCACGTATCTGTGTGCTGCTGTGCCTGCTTGCCGGGTGCAAGGGGACGTCGCAGAAATTCGACAATCCGGTGGTCGGTCCGCCGCCGCCGCGCGTGAAGGCGCCTGGCGTCGCCATTGCGGGTCAGGATCCGGCGAAGGTCGCGATCAAGTCGAACGGGAACGAGTCCGAAGCGGCCGAGCAAGGCCTCGAACAGACGGAGTATCGGGTCCCGGATCCGGCGGCCAAATCTGCCGATCCGCCGGCGAAATCAGACCAGACGACCTTGCCGGGCGACGTCGCGGCGCGGGTCAATGGCAATCCGATTTTCTTCGCGGAGGTCCTGCAACCGTACGCCGCGCAGCTTGAGGCGTTCCGCAAGAATCCGCAGATCAGCCCCGAGGATTTCGAGCAGATGCGGCGGCAACTGGTCAAACGCGACCTGCCGTTCTACATCGAAACGGCGATGGTCGTCGACGAGGTCCTGAACAAAATGGATGCCGATCAGAAGGCATCCGTCAACAAGCAGCTCGACAAGATTTTTGAGGAACAGCTCAACGCGGCGGTGAAGAAAGCCGGCGTGCAATCGGTCCCCGAGCTGGAAGCCCAGTTGAAAGAAAACGGAACCTCGCTCGCGAACGAACTTCAGATGAGTGGCGACACGGTCGCCGAGTTGCGGAAGTCGTTCGGCCACCGCGCATTGTCGGCCCAATTCCTTCGCGAGGAGATCGGAACGATTTCTCCGCCGACGCGGCTGGAACTGCTCGAAGAATACCACCGCCAGGAGGAGAAGTACTCGCACCCGGCCCGCGTGAAGTGGCAGCAGTTGCAGGTCAGCTTCGCAGCGCACAACGGTCCGGAGAATGCCCGCCGCGCGCTGGGGAAGGCCCGCGCCGAACTGCAGGCCGGCCAGTCGTTCGACGAGGTGGTCAAGAAACACGGCGACGGTCCGCTGGCCGCGCTCGGTGGCCATTTCGACTGGACGCAGCCGGACAGTGTTGCGGACGCCGGCCTCAAGGAAGCCCTCAAGACGCTCAAGCCCGGCCAGGTCAGCCTGCCGATCGAGTCGGACAAAGCCTGCATGGTGATCAAAGTGACCGAATCCGAGCCGGCCCGCACGACGCCGTTTGAGGATGTGCAGGAAGAACTGCGGAAGGCCGTGGAAAAGCGGAAACACGAAGAGCGCGTGGCCGCTGTCGTCGCAGGCATCCGGGCGAAAGCCGTGGTGGAAACCATGTTCGACAACGATCCCGAACCGCTGAAACGGCAGGTTTCGCCGGTCTCCTCCGGCGGAAGTCCCTCTTCCTGACTATTTTCAGAAAACTGCCGGATCACGCCTTGACGGTCAAAACGACGTTCGCATATTCAGCCCCCTCTCCACTCTCACGTCTCACTGATCCCCTGTTGAAAACTCGTAGCGTGGCCTGTCGGCGCAGCCCGTGACACCGAGTCGCGCGGTGCGACGCCAGGCTCCGTGGCACGTCGGCAGGACGCCGGCGGCGGAACCTGACGTTAATCGCCGGTGCAATCCCGGGCCCGTTCCACCAATCCTCGAGCGGTACTCAAATCATGGCGCGACAACCATTCCCACACGGAGCTCCGGGTCACCGGCTGAAGGAGGGACGAAACTTGACCAGACTCTTTGGACTGCTGACCGGCAGCGGCCTGATGGCCGCGTCGCTCTGGCTGGTCAATCTGACCAGCGCCCAGGATTCCCCCTTCGACACGCCGCCGGCGACGGGACGCTCGACGTCGAGCGCCGCGCCCGCAGCCGCGCGAAGCCCGTTCGCGTCGAATGCCGCCGCCAGCGCGTCCGCCGATGTCGGACGTCGCCGCGTGGAGGACTACCTCAAGCGCGCCCGCACGGCGCTGCAGCAGGGAGACAAGGCCCAGGCCTTGCTCTGGGCCACCGCCGCCGATCGCACCGCCCGCGAACACAAACTCGCGTTTCGCGTCGGGGAGGCGACCCCGTCCCAGTTGATCGCCCAGATTCAGGGGCGCCCGGCGCCGGGAAGCGCCGCGGCAGCTTCGCGCTCCGCGGTCCCTGCCGCCCGGCCGCAGAACCCGTTTGATGACGCCGCACCGCAACAGGCGCATGAAGCCGCAACCGCGGACGCAGGTTCTCCCAAGCAGCAGGCGGCCGAGTATCTCCGCCTGGCCCGCGAGGAAATCGAACATCAGCACTATGCCGAAGCGCGCCAACTGGCCTTGCAGGCCGGCAATCTCGATGTCTCGTACGACCTGTTTGAAGACCAGCCGAAGTTCGTGCTCGCCGAAGTCGAGCACCTTACCGGTGAGACGATGATCGCCGCCAACGATCCGGCGGCCGCGGTGGACACCGGTTCGCCGAATCCCTTCGACGTTGCGGCGGAAGCTGCCACCGGCACACCCGAACAGCAGGCCGATGCCCTCCTGACCGAAGCCAACACCCGGCTCCGGTCCGGCAACACCAGCGGTGCGCGCGAGCTGGCCCAGCAGGCCGCCGCGCTGGACGTTCAGTACGCGCCGCAGGATGAATCGCCGGAAACCGTCCTCGCTGCGGTGGATCGCGCTGAAACAGCGTCAGCGTCACCGTCGGCCAATCCGTTTGCGCCCGGTCCCATCGACGTGACCGCCGAGCCGTCCGACAGCGAACGGTCGGCTCCTCCTGCCGCCCACGACCGCCGCGTTGTCCGCACGGACGGGATGTCGGCCCTCGATCTTTACAATCAGGGCATCGAATTCCTCCACCACGGCGATCGGCAGTCCGCGTTCGACTCGTTCCAGGCCGCCTGGCAGACCGGCGAGAAGCTGGATGCCTACCGGCAGAAGCAACTGCAGAACAAGCTGAGCGAACTCGATCCGCGGCGGAATGGGATTCAGCTCACCGCCAACGAAGAGCCCGCGAACGGGTTCACCGCGCCGTCAGGCAATCCGCTCGATCAGGCCGCGCAGGAGCACGAAGTCAAGTTCGACCGGCTCCGTACGGACGTCATGAACGCCATCTTCCGCGCCGAGCGCGATCGCGACAGCGATCCCCAGCACTCGGTCGAGACCCTCGACCAGGCCCTGGAAGCCATTAAGAATTCCGGCCTCAGCACCACGGAAACGGCGTCCCTGACGCTGGCGGTCAATAGCTCGCGGACGTCGATTGATTCCTTCATGAACCAGCGGGCGCCGCTGATCGAACTGGAGAAGCAGAACAGCGAAGTTCGCAACTCGGTGGAACGCGAAATCCAGAATCGGGTCCGCGTCAGCCAGGACGTGGCGATGCTCGTCGAACAGTACCACGAGTTGTACGAGCAGAAGCGGTTCAAGGAAGCGGAGTTCGTCGCCCAGAAGGCGGCGGAACTGGACCCGGAGAATCCGGCCGTGATCCAGCTCATGCTCCAGAGCAAATTTGCGTACCGCAACCAGGACATCAACAAGCTCAAGGACGCCAAGGAAGCGACGTTCTATGGCGTGCTGCAGGATGTCGATTGGTCAACCGCGCACGCGATCCGCGACGGCCACGAGATGGACTACGGCGACCCGACGAAGTGGAAGGAACTCAACGAGCGTCGGCGCGGGAAGTACAAGACCAGCGAAACCGGCGACATCGAGTCGGACGAGCAGATTCGCGTCCGCGAGAGCCTGAACGAACCGGTCAGCCTGCACTTCGAGGACGCGCCGCTCGACCAGGTCATGCGGCACATCGCCCAGACACACGGCATCAACGTCGTCGTCGATCAGACGGGACTGGAAGATGCGGGATCGACCGCCTACATGCCGGTCACGATCAACATCGACGGCATCAAGCTGAAGAGCGCGCTCAACCTGATCCTCAAGCCGCTGAATCTTGACTTCGCCATCGAAGACGAAGTGCTCAAGATCACCAGCGCCTTGCGGCAGCAGGGAGAAATGTCGCCCAAGACGTATTCCGTGGCGGACCTCGTCACTCCGCTCGTCCTGCGGAATCCGAATTCGACGTTCCAGCCGGGTAGCGGCTTCGGCACGCAGTCGGCGGCGAGCGCGTCGCGCGGCGGCGGACACTTCAGCGTCAGCGGTGCCCAGAACGACGGCTTTGCGCAAGTTGTCGGCGGACATTCTCACCAGCCGGTCATGGAGGCGTTTCCGGGCGCCGACTCGAAGATGGATGGCGGCCCGGCCGCGATCAACTACGAGTTCGACGCACTCACCGATCTGATCATGTCCACGGTCGAACCCGACAGTTGGCAGGAATCGGGCGGCGCCGGTGCGATCACCCGTAACGAACAGACGCTCAGCCTCGTCATTCGCCAGACGCAGCGCGTGCACGACGAAATCCGGGACCTGCTCGACCAGCTGCGTCGGCTGCAGGATCTGCAGGTCACCGTCGAAGTCCGATTCATCTCGGTCAGCGACAATTTCTTCGAACGCATCGGCATCGACTTCAACTGGAACATCGCCGACTCGATCGGCGGTCCGCGGGTCGACAACACCCTGAATCCGCTGGCGCCGTTCGGCGCGGTGGACCCGATCAACGGCTCGGCCGGCGGCGTCGGCTCAGGAGGAACCACGGGCACGACCGGAACGACCGGCGGCACGACCGGCACGACCGGTGGCACGACGGGCACCACCGGCGGCACGACCGGCACGACCGGCACGACCGGCACGACCGGAACCACGGGGACGGCCGCTACCTCGGGTGGTGCGCCGTTCTCACCCGGACCGCTCCTCAACCTCATCAATCGCAGCAATTGGAAGAGTGGGACCGTCGTGGGCATGAACTCGCCGACCTCGTTCAGTCCCGATCTCGACATTCCGTTCCGTCAGGGCAGCTTTGCGATCGGTGTGCCGCAGTTCGGCGGTTACGTGCCCGATGCCGGCATCAACTTCGGCCTGGCCATCCTGAGCGACATCGAAACGTTCATGTTCGTGCAGGCGGCCCAGGGCGATGCCCGGACGAACATCATGTTCGCGCCGAAGATTACCGTCTTCAACGGCATCCTCGGCACGGTCACCAGCCAGGTGCAGCGTCCGTTCGTCGTCAGCCTGGTCCCGGTCGTCAGTGCGTTCGCGGTCGGCTTCCAGCCGATCATCACCGTCGTGCCTGACGGCGTGCAGTTGTCGGTGCAGGCTGTCGTCTCCGCCGACCGGCGCTACGTGCGTCTGTCGATGTTGCCCATCTTCTCAACGATCACCGATGTCTTCACGTTCTCGTTCGTGTCGGGTGTGACTGGATCTGGCGCCGGCGGCTTCGGCGGTGGAGCCGGCATCGGCGGCGGCATCGGCGGCAGCGGCATCAGCGGCGGCGGTCTGTCCGGCGGGTCTGCCGGCGGCACCACGGGCGGCACCACCGGCGGCACGACGGGCACCACGGGTACGAGCGGCGGCACGACGGGTACCACGGGCACCAGCGGCACCAGCGGTTCGTCCGGCGCGTCGATTACCGTTCAGCAGCCGGTGGTGGACGTCGTCTCGGTGACGACGGTCGTCAGCGTGCCGGACGGCGGCACCGTCCTCCTGGGCGGCGTCAAGCGACTCCGCGAAGGCCGCAACATGGACGGCGTTCCGATCCTGAATAAGCTGCCGTACATCAGCCGCCTGTTCAAGAACACCGGTATCGGCCGCGAGACGTCCAGCCTGATGCTGCTCGTCACGCCGCGGATCATCATCCAGGAAGAAGAAGAAGAAGTGCTGGGAACTGCAACCCGGTAAAGAAGTCTACCCCCTTGTCTGCTGCCGCCGCCCCCCCTGGCGGCAGCAACCCCTGAATCTGTCTCAGGGTCCTGGACCGCCGCGAGATGCGGGTTCTTCGCGGCGGTCCTTTTTTGCGCGCAGTGCGAAAAGTGTGAAGACTGCGAACAGTAAAGCGGCAGAGTGACAAAACGGATAGTCGCTCAATGGCGAACGCAAGGGCTTAATTCTGGACGAGCCTTGCACCGAATTGCAGTTTGCAGGCGCCTCGTTGGGCCTACTTTGTCACTTTGTCACTTTGCCACATTGCCACTTTGCTGGCGTGCACGCTGACGCACTCGATGGCGTCAAGCATGCGGCGGCGGTCGATTTCGTGGACGTCAATCTTCTCACCGACGGCACGGAGCATCGTGACCGTCAGGCGGCCCCCCAGGTGCTGGCGGAATTCCTCCAGGCCGGCGAACAGCCGGTCCGTCTCGTGCAGTGCCGGGTGATCCAGCGGCACTCCCAGTTGCGACAGGCACTCCAATACCCGGTCTGCATCGGCCGTCGGCAGCCCGTGCATGAGTGACGAGTACACGGTGTCGACCGCCACGCCGATGGCCACCGCCTCGCCGTGCCGCAATCCGAAATCGCTGAGCGCCTCCAGCTTGTGCGCCGACCAGTGACCGAAGTCCAGCGGACGGGCTTCCTGCATTTCAAAGGGATCGCCGCCACGGGTGATGTGGTCCAGGTGCAGCCGGGCCGACTCTTGGATCAGCGGCCAGGCCGTCTCCATCTCGCGGCGGCGGATGCGACCGGCGGCGCGGCACAGCCGATCAAAAACTTCCGGCGACTTGAGCAGCGACACTTTCACCGCTTCCGTGAAGCCGCACACGAAATCCCGGTCCGGCAGTG